>JAHEYU010000078.1 GCA_023251435.1 Bacteroidota bacterium | reverse complement strand
CGCCCGTCAGCAGAATCTTCCAACCGCAGAACGCAAAGATTCGCAGGGTATTTGCTTTGTCGGGAAAGTTGATTTGCCCACTTTCCTTCAGCAACAACTCGAACCCAAAACCGGCAATGTGATTGAAGTTCCGGCTGAATTTATCGCGAAGAAAAAGAACATCGAAAAAACTGAAGATAATTTCAGGAAACTTTGTTCGGCATTTCCTTACAAACCCTGGAATGGCGAAGTAATTGGAGAACACCGCGGCGCACATTATTACACAGTTGGTCAGCGTAAAGGACTAAATATTGGCGGACATCAGGACCCATTGTTTGTAATTGGAACCGACGTAAGCCGGAATATTTTATACGTTGGCGAAGGAACCGAACATCCGGGCTTGTATCGTCCGGGGCTTTTTATCCCGAAAGATGAAATTCACTGGATTCGGACCGATTTAGCCATGAATCCGGGAGAAAGCCGCTGTTACGATTTGCGAATCAGATACCGCCAGCCGCTCGAAAAAGCTACGATTTACCAGCGCGAAGATGGCATGTACATTATCTTCGACGACGAACAGCGCGGCATTACCTCAGGCCAGTTTGCAGCCTGGTACGAGGGTGACGAGTTGATTGGATCAGGCGTAATTGCCTGAGCGAAGACTGAAAAGCCGGGCACTTTAACTTTCGACTTCGGACTTTGGACTTCACTTTTTTACCTTATCTTTAGAAGCTAAAATCAAATAAAATATGATCAGATCGATGACAGGATTCGGGAAAACTGAATTCGAAGTGGGAACAAAAAAAATCACCTTAGAAATAAAGTCACTTAATAGTAAACAACTCGATATCAATACACGCGTACCGTCGATGTATCGCGAGAAAGACCTCGAAATCCGCAGATTAATTTCTGAAATGCTCACCCGCGGAAAAGTGGATTTCGCTATTTATCTCGACAATCTGGGAACTGAAAGTACTTCACGCATCAATTCAGCGATCATTAAAGACTATTACAGCCAGTTAAAATCAGTTCATCAGGAATTGGGACTCGAAATAAACGAATCCATTATGCAGAGCATCATGCGATTGCCCGAAACCGTTAAAATGGTGTACGACGAATTGGATGAAACTGAATGGCTGGTGGTTCGCGAAAACCTCATCAAAACATTGGACGAACTCAATCGTTTCCGCGATCAGGAAGGACAAGCCCTGAAAACGGATATTGTAGCCAACATTGCCAACATTCTGGATTTGCTGAAGCAAGTGGAACCATTCGAAAACCAGCGAATGGAAAATGTGAAGACTAAAATTATGGACAGCCTGGAAGCGCTTCAGCTAAATGGCAATCTGGATAAAAACCGCTTCGAACAGGAGCTGATTTACTACATGGAGAAACTCGATATTAACGAGGAAAAAGTTCGCCTGACCAATCATTGCAGCTACTTTACCGAAACAATGAACGAAGACGAACCTTCAGGAAGAAAACTTGGTTTTATTGCCCAGGAAATTGGCCGTGAAATTAATACCCTCGGATCTAAGGCCAACGAAAGTAATCTTCAACGCATTGTTGTTCAGATGAAAGACAATCTGGAAAAAATAAAAGAGCAGGTTTTAAATGTACTGTAACTCCAAATACCTGAAATTACTATTATGGCAACGAAAAAAATAACTTACAAAGATGCAATCACCGAGATCGAAGAAATCCTGGAAAAGATTGAAAACGAAGAACTCGACGTGGATGAACTCTCGGAACAGGTAACCCGTGTTTCGGCGCTAATAACCATCTGCAAAGACAAATTACATAAAACTGAAGCAGAGGTTGAGAAGATTCTGAACGATATGAACCAGTAAAACAGTTGGCAAAAAGTGTTACGGGTTACGAGTTGCGAGTTACATTTCCCGCAACTCGCAACCCGTATCTCGCAACCAACATTCTTTCTTAGAACTTTATATCAATCCCAGCCATAAAATGAATCCCGGCTTGCGGGAAATAACCATCCATAGCGTATCGCTGACCACCCAGCACATACGAATAAACCCACGCATTATTCTCATATTCAACATCGAAAAGGTTATTTACCATCAGGTGTAAATTCAGTTCTTTGGTAATTTTTTGCGGAATACGGTAGGTGAATTTCAGGTTATTCAACAAATAGCCATCCAGTTTCCGTTCCTCGCTCGAACTGTTGTCAATGTATTGTTTGCTAACAGAATATGTTTGCACACTAACATTTAATCCTTTGGCAGCCATCCAGCTAATCTGACTGTTGGCAATCATTTCAGGAGAAAAAGCCAGATCGGTAGTTCCCAGACTGGTTGCAATTTGTCCGCCATTGTCCCAGTCATCTACATAATCGGTAAAATCTTTAATTTTGTTTTTGCTCAACGTAACATTAACATCCCACTTTAACTTTTCAGTCAGCTTTATCCCGGCCATCAATTCCACGCCGGAGCGGTAACTGTCGTCCACGTTGGTCATAATTGGCGCACCCACATCGTTGATCTCGCCCGTCAGTATTAACTGATTCTGATACAACATGTAATAAGCATTTACACCCAAAGCAAAACGCGAAGTGTTTAGTTTGTAGCCCAGTTCAAAGTCGTTCAGGGTTTCAAAAGTTGGCTGTTTCCCTTCCGGATCGGCATCCACATAATTATCGCGATTGGGCTCACGATTGGCACGGGCAAAATTGGCATACATGTTTTGCCGGTCATCCAACTGGTAGAAAATACCCACTTTCGGATTAAAGAATTCGAACTTGTGCGATTGTTTCAAATTGCGTAAATCATCGTCCGTGCCGTCAATCTCATAATTAATTTTCCTGAACTGAAAGTCTGCAAACAGCTTAAGGTTTTCAACTAATTCGTAATTGTATTTTGCATAGAGATTAAAATCTTTCTTCAGCCCGGTTCCGCGGTACCATTCGTGGTTTATCTGCGAATTTCCGGCATTCTGTGCCCAAATAACCTTACCAAAATGATCGCCGTCATAAACATTGTAGCCTCCCCCAAAATTAAATTCACTGGTTCCCTTTTTCTGATTGACCGAAAAGGTTGTTCCGTAGAAATCGTTTCCAAGCCATTTCCGGCGAATCAAATCAGATTTTTTGATCGTTTCGCTACCATAAACAGGTGGCGCAATCAGGTAATCAGCCAATTTCTGTTTTTCTTTGTATTGTTCGTAATAACCATTTCCGGCGGTATAAAAAAGACTGGCATTTACGTGCAAAGCCTCATTTAACTTGTGCGAAAACAACAACTGGTAATGATCTTGCTGATAATGGTCAATCTCATTTTCGTACGTATATAAGTTGTAAGTGCGACTGGCTGAATTCACCATTTCGTCCACCTGTTTTGGGGTATAAAGCCAGTGGTCGGCATATCGTTTCATCCCCTCTGCATCATTATTAAGGCGCACTGAAGGCACGCCATTCCATGCCTGATACGTGTCTTCCAATCCTGAAAAGATATTGACTTTCAGAATTGTATTGTCGGTAAAATATCCTCCTGAAACAAAAAATGACTTCAGGTCAGCCGAAGCGCGGTCGATAAAACCATCGGAACTTACTTTCGACAAACGGGCATCGAAAGTGAATTTCTCTTTAATGATGCCGGAACCCACGCCAACCGAATGTTTCATGGTTCCGAACGAACCGACAGAAGTGCTGTATTCTGCAAAAGCATCTTTGTTGATGGTTGTTGTCTGAAGATTGATGGTTCCGCCAAATGCCGCAGCGCCATTGGTAGATGTTCCCACACCGCGCTGTACCTGAATATTGTCGGTCGATGAGGCCAGATCGGGAATATCGACCCACCACGTTCCATGCGATTCGGCATCGTTCATCGGTATGCCATTCACAGTTACGTTGATGCGGTTCATATCGGTTCCGCGAATCCTGAAATTGGTATAACCGATTCCGGTTCCGGCATCAGATGTAGCAACAAATGATGGAGTTAACCCAAGCAAATACGGAATATCCTGGCCCATATTCTTGTTCTGAATTTCCGATTTATCGACTGTAACAAAAGCTACCGGCGACTTTTCTCCGGCACGTGTGCCCGAAACAAGCACCTCTTCGGCCATAATATTCTCCTGCTTTAAAACCACAACAAGAACCTGGTCACCTGCCAGTTTCACTTCTCTGGTAAGCTTTTCATGCCCGATGTACGAAATCGTCATCTGGTAATTGCCCGCCTTCAGGTTTTTAAACTGGAAATTGCCGTTCACATCAGTAGTTGTTCCACTAAAACTGTTTAAAATAGCCAGATTGGCTCCAATAAGCCGCTCACCTGTTTCATTTTTCACAGTTCCTTTCAGTGTAAATTGGGCGATTGCCACAAATACTGCACATTGCAAAAGCAATGTCAAATAAATCCGTTTCATTCTTGTTTTTTAAATGGTTAATAAATAACCAATGAGGCAAGTAATTCCCTTTCGCCATCCCTTCGCCGGCATTACCCGTATCAGGTTCGGTGGGTGTGATCTCAGCCTTTAATTACCCCGAATTAAATCGGGCAGGCACCCCATTGCGTAAATTGATGGGTGCAAAAATAGGTTTTTAAGTATATGAAACAAATCTTTTTCAGAAAAAAGTGTCCGAAGTCTTTTATTTGAATTTCTGAAAAATTGTCATTCTAAATTCTTCTGCTGCTGAAATATTGACACCAAAAATGACTTTATGACATTCAATATCAACATTATAGCACTTGGTATTTTGTTTGAAATAAACCTCTACGAAAACAATAAACAACAATAAAGTATAACTTAAAAATGGAGGATTTAACTATGTTACCAGTATTTAAAAGCAAAAACTTACCGGGTTTATTTGATGAATTCTTTAGCGGAAATTTACTTCCGAATTTTATTGAAGAAGGAGCCTGGAAATCGACTCCGGCTGTTAATATTTATGAGACTAACGAACAGTTCGAAATTGAAATTGCAGCTCCCGGTCTAGAAAAAGAAGATTTCAAAATTAACCTGAAAGACGAATACCTGACTGTCTGGTCAGAAAAGAAAGACAAAAAAGAAGAAAAAGAAAAAGGAAAATTGGTTCGTTCCGAATTCAGGTATTCATCGTTCCAGCGGTCGTTCTCGTTGCCACACGAAATTGATGTTACCGCAATTAACGCAACACACAAAAATGGAATTCTGACTATTTCGCTTCCAAAGAAAGTGGAATACAAAAACAATTTGTCTCGTCAGATTGAAATTCAGTAAACACTTCGCTTATTGTGCTTTGGAAAGGGATTGTTCCGCAAGGTGCAATCCTTTTTTATAGCGATTTTTTCGAAAAGCTCAGTGGCAACAAACTTTCAACTCCCTGCAAAACCATAATAGAATCCTGCCCATCGAGAATAATCCGTATCGGACAATCGAATCTCACTTCGGCTTCGGCCAAAGCCTGCCTGCAAGCACCGCACGGCTTTACAGATTCGTTAACCAAAATACCATTTTTAGCTGCTGAAACAGCAAGCGTTTTCACTTTTGAATCGGGATAATTGGCATTGGCATAAAATAAAGCAACCCGCTCGGCACACAAACCCGAAGGATAGGCGGAGTTTTCCTGATTATTGCCTGTAATAATTTGTCCGTTATCGAGCAGAATTGCGGCACCAACATGAAACCCTGAATATGGAGCATAAGCCATGGCAGTAATTCTTCGGGCCTCTTCAACCAAATATTGATCATTCTCAGGTAATTCGCCAATATTTTCGAATTCGCGCACTACAATTTTGATTTCTGTCGTTTTCATCTATGAACAGTTTTTCCCAAAAGTACGTTAATAGTTCTTATTTGCCAATTGCCTTAGCTAACAACATTTTCTTATTTTTGTGGAATACTCGAAAAAATTGCCATGATAAAACAAACGATACTATTCATTTTTCTGTTTTCGGTTATTCAGTCAATTGCACTACCAAAGCAATATACCCGCGAAGAGTACATTCAGAAATACTATAAACTGGCTATTTCGGAAATGGAACGCAGCGGAATACCTGCCAGCATAACATTGGCACAGGGTTGCTGGGAATCAGGTAATGGGAATAGCCGCCTGGCTACAGTGGGCAATAATCATTTTGGTATCAAGTGTAAATCAGAATGGAGAGGCAAAAAGATTTACCACGACGACGATGCCCGACAGGAATGCTTCAGAAAATATGACCATGCAGAAGCTTCGTACATCGACCATTCAAATTTCCTGATGAGCGGAAGCCGTTACAGCTCTTTGTTTCAGCTCGATCCGAAAGATTATGTGGCCTGGGCACACGGACTTAAAAAGGCGGGTTATGCCACCGACCCGATGTATGCCGAACGATTGATTAAAATTATTGAAGATTTTAAGCTTCATATATACGACGAATATGACAACCGACAAATTGCTTCGCTGAAAAATGAAAAAGCAGCGGTTAAATTGCATAATTCGGATCTGGCCAAAACTAATGCAAAACACAAAATTGAATTGCGGAACGGATTGCGCACCATCGTAGTCGAAACAGGCGATACCTACCAAAGCATCTCGAAAGATTTAAACCTGAAAGACTGGGAATTATTTACTTACAACGATTTGGACAAAGGCACTCAGCCACGGGCAAATGAAATTCTTTATATTGAGGCAAAACATAAAAAAGGCAATAAAACTCACAAACAACATGTTGCAGAAAAGGACGACACCATGCACTACATTGCGCAAAGATATGCTTTGAGGATGAAACCTTTACTTAAAAGAAACCGAATGAAATCAGGTACAGAACCGGTTGAAGGCCAGATTATTTATCTTCGCAATAAAAAGCCGAGAAAATAAAAAGTGGTCAGAAGAGTCGTAAGACCGAAGACCGAGGTCGCTCAATTATATATTCTCCACCTGCTGAAAAGCAACCGTAAAAGAACGCGGTCGGCAAAAAAAATAAAATTCAGCAAAAACAAGGCAAAAATTACCTGAATTATATTTCCTGAAGCGAATGCCAAAGCACGCATTACAAATTCTTTGTCGATATAGTAGTACAATCCGACAGCGACTGAAACAAGTGACAAAATAACTGCCGTCAGAAAAAAGTATTCATTCAAATCGCTTTTCCATTGCTCGCGACGCACCATCGAAAAGGTGACTTTCCGGGCAAAATCGTCCGGCAGCTTAAACCCGGGTTCTGTCTTGAACGATTTCTCAATGATTTTATCCAGTTCTTCGTTATTCATGTGTTATCTCCTTCACAAAATTTAGACTGTTTTC
Source organism: Bacteroidota bacterium (assembly GCA_023251435.1). Taxonomy (GTDB): domain Bacteria; phylum Bacteroidota; class Bacteroidia; order Bacteroidales; family Prolixibacteraceae; genus Aquipluma. The sequence continues at coordinate 16,957 of JAHEYU010000078.1, read as the reverse complement.
ATCAACCACAAATTTAAGCTTTTCTTTCAAAAGCGCTTTTGCCCTGAACAGATAACTTTTTATTGTTCCTTCGGGCATTCCGGTAATCTGTTCAATTTCCTGGTACGAAAACTCTTCCAGATGAAACAAAGTCAATACAGTTCGGTATTGAACAGGCAATAAATCAATTTGTTTGCGAATGTAACGGTGCAAATCAGCTTTCTCGAAATCAACCGTATTAAACTCTGAAAGGTTTCTCAATGTTGCCGAATCTTCAGGAACAACATCATCGCCCTTTTTAAATTTCCGCAGATAATTGATGCTCGTATTGTAAGCAATTGTTGCAATCCATGTCGAAAGTTTGCATTCATACCGGTACTTTCCCAGATTCTGATACACTTTCAGAAATACCTCCTGGCAAACATCCTCCAGCTCGTCGTGCCGCTCAATTAACCGACCGGTAATATGAACCACCAGTTTCTGGTAACGAGTTACCAAAAACGTAAATGCATTCATATTCCCATTTAAAATCTGGTTGATAAGTTCAGCATCGTTCATACAGGAGATTTGACACGAATTGAATGGAAATGTTGCAGCAAGTTCGGATTTTTTCAAATGAATAAAAAATCCCGGACGTTTTGGAGCAACCGGGATTTTTGATGCAGTTAATTGCTTGAATTAAAGTCCTCCTTCATAACCACTAATCTATAGCCCTCAAGATAATACCTAAGAGTCCTGATATATCGGCTAAAGGTTGGCAAACCATCACAAGTGGTTATCAGCTTTTTTGCGTATCGGAAGAGCGAGGTTTATACAAAATTTCTTTTTTGGCATTTCACCTAAATTAAGGTTATCCAATTCAAATAGTAAAACCTTGCTTAAAACCGTAACTTTATTATAAAAATCATATATGATTACAAATCAGCACTAGCGTTCGTGATCATCTTAACATATCCCGAAGAGCAGGTTAATTAACTTGGGTGTATTATGCGCTAAATCCAATAGTTTTTATTCTGCAATCTGCACTGGATATATTCTATCAGCAGTTCCCATTGGCATTCCTATCTTAAGAACAGCATAACCTCCCTTCTTGCTCACAAGATCAGAACAGTTAATTTTGTAAATGTTATTTTTTGTTATTTCCAAATCAATAGTAAGAGGAATCGATTTGTTCTCATGAAATTGCCTTTCGAGAGATGACACCCAAAAGATTTTGGAATTAGCAATCTCGATATCGGGCATGTTAACATAGAATGAATTGACTTTAGTTACTTTTGGTGGATTGGATGATTCTGCCAAGTCATAAGAATTCATACCTGTTTGCTCACCGTAACTTGTAAGCTCAAGCAATCCTTTGTTTGTTTGGACAAATACACCAATCTTCTGAGTTTTGGGCTCAAGGCCACATGATGATAATAAAACCGAACTAAGAAACAGTAACAAGGAATAACGAAAATTGTGAAAACAGAAATTAAAAGCTTTTTTCATGATTATTAAATAAATTAGTGGTGTTATAAAAGCATTAAAAAGGACAAAATACCAATATTCGCTGCGCCTTGCGCGGCCACTAAATACGGCATACTTCGAAAAAACTTGAATGTACCATTTCATAAGATCGATGTTTTAGTTTTAGATATAGCTTAAAGCTTTTTAACTATATTGGTTAGGTTGGGTCCTTTTGATAGAATAGGTTAAATATATATTTTAGTTTTCAGTAGTTTTCAATTCTTCCAAAGGTCGTTTCCATACACCTTGTTTCGTTCCTAAAATAATATCTGCATCAGTGACGGAAATTGCATTAACACCAACACAATTAGATAGCCCCTGATTGACTTCAGTCCAACTCTCTCCATTGTTAATTGAACGAAAAATCCCCTTATTTGTACCAACACAAAGATTTGAACCTGCTGAAGCAATGCTAAAAATACTTGTTAAACTTGGAATTCCATTTCTATACATTTTCCAGTTTGCGCCATCGTCTACAGAGGAATAAAGACCAACATCTGTTCCTACAAAGAGTTTTGAACCAGAAACTGCCACAGTAATGATATTTATGTCTTTGGGTAAACCATTACCTACAAATAGCCAATTTTTTCCTTTGTTAGAGGAACGAAATAATCCATTGGTAGTGACGGCATAGAGATTTGCATTCAAATTGGTTAAATGTGAGACTTCAACTCCTTTCGGGAGATCATTAATTACTTCCATCCAATTTTTTCCTTTGTTGGTTGAGATTGCAGCCACACCATCTTTGATAAAAGCAAAAATATTATTCTCCCAGACAGAAAATGAAGAAAACTTAGCCTCATCTGGTAGATCATTTTCGATTTCTAACCAATCCTGTTTGTTTTCTGATAATTGGGAAAGATGACAATATTCGCCAACTCTAAATAAATTAGAGCCAGATGATTCAATTCTAAGATCTTTACTTGAACCACCTGAAACATCACTCCATGTAACCCCCTCATCCTTGCTACACAATATATTATACCAATCCCAAACAAATAAATTAGTTCCATAAACTGTAATACTTATAGGGATTATATTTTGAGATACTTGAGCGGAAACTCTGATTTTCACCCACTCGTCCCCAAAGTTTTTAGACATAAAGAGGCCACCGGAAGTTGCAGCATACAAATTATTGCCAGAAACAGCCAATGATGTAACAACCCATGGAGATTTTGGCAGCCCGCTACAGAACTCAGTCCAACTAGTGCCATTATTTTTAGATATAAATACGCCTACTTCGGTGCCTGCGATCAAATTATTTCCTGATACGGCAAGTGAGTGAATTTCATAATCTTTTAGCAATCCAATACCTACTTCTTTCCAACTCTGTCCGTTGTTGATCGAAAGTACGACTTTGCCATTTTCCAATGTGAAGAGATTCTTACCTAATCTTACGAGGGTATCAGCCTTGATAATTTTATTTGCTTCGGGTACTTCTGTCCAGGTCGCACCATTGTTAATCGAAAAATACGAACTTTGCTCACCACCTTCAAGCCCTCCTGAAATGGCATAAAGTTTAGAATTCGAAACAGTTAGATCAGCAATGTTTTGAATAACCTCGGCACTTATGCCAGAATTGACCTCTGACCAGCTTGCTCCGTTGTCGGTTGAGCGACATATTCCAAAATCACCGGATCCCGCGAAAACAGAAGTTCCAGAAATGGCAAGTGTAGAGATTACAGGATTTGATATACCCACTTTTTTCCAATTTTCGCAATCAAGGCTTGAATAAAAAATACCAGTACTGGTTCCGGCATACACGTATGAATCTTTAATTACAAGCGTTCTAACGTCAGTATTTGTTAGGTTCTTATCAACCTTAAACCATTTCTTTGCTAATTTTGAATATCGAAATATCCCCATATCTGTACCATCCAATAAACCAAGTTCCGTGGGGACAAACGAATGACGATAACAGTTTTCAGGCAGGTTCAGCGTTATCCTAACTGGGCGAATACCTGATAAGTCATATGCATTTTTACTGTTAAATGCATATAGTATATTTCCTGCAACTCCAAGATGATAACTGCTTCCGTAAATCTCATCATGGACTAAATCCAATTTTTGCCACTTCGAACCATTATCAATCGATGAAAAAACACCATCAAAAGAGCTAATCGTAATTTTTGTTCCAATAACTTTAATTGAAATAATATCACCTTTTCCAGAAAATTGACTTAACCTTTGCCAACTAAAACCTTTATTTGTAGAGTAATATACACTACCACCCGAGTCATAACTTCCTAATCCTGCATAAATTATTGAACCGGTGCCCTCAAGCGCTGTAATATTGAAGCCATCTGGAATACCTGAACTTGATTCAGTCCATGTCTCACCGTTATTGGAAGAGTAATATATTTTAGACCTAGTAAAATAAGAGTCGGTTCCGGCAAAAATAGTAGAACCAGAAACGGTAATGGCATTTATATCACCCCCATACAGCCCATTGGATTGGACCCATTGCGCGTTGGAGGAGATAGATGAAAGTAGAAAGATAAATACTACTAAATGAAGAATGATATAAAAATATTTCATCACAATCGCATTTTTTTGGTTTATTCTTCTATCGATTTTATTTGCATTTCTTCATGTGGACGCCAACCATTTTCGGTTTTTTCAAAGTATATTTTTCCTTCCAGTTTAACCTGGCTTCCTTTTTCAAAAGATTTCATGCCTAAGAAATCAACTAGTTTGAAATTACTAAAGTTATAACCACTACTACCAAAAAGCTCGCTTTTGGAACCTCTTTCTTTAAACTCAATTAAAGCATTAAATTCTAATGTATAACCTTCTTCTCCATCTTTAATCCCATTGGTTTTATTAAATTCCAGCAATACAATATTACCCTCTGATTCCTTAATGATTTTTTCTTCCAAGGCTTTTCTGGCATCAGGCTCACTTGGTAATGAGCTGCACCCGGTAAAAATTGCTTGTAAAATGATAAAAAATAATAGAATTGATGTTGACCTTTTCATGTTGAATTGTTTTATTTTTCCCTACTCATTAGGCTTTTCGGTTTCCGCCCCGTTTTAAATAGTTTCTGGCTCCATAAACTGGATGGTATAATTATTCCAAGGCCTTTCTATTGATTAACTTAGCCCAGACATATGCCAAATTTTTTTCGCTTTATAGACTGTGTTTCCATAGACCTCTGCTTGTTCGTGCGAACAAATTTCCCCCAGAAACAAATAATGAATAACAAGATGGCACATCGGTAAAACCAGTATTGAAATTAGACCAGTTTACTCCGTTGTCTGTTGAAAAATAAATACCATGAGTTTCAGTGCCAGCATAGATGTTTTTACCCGAAACAGCAAAACAACGGATTGAAAGAGATTGATAATCTTCATCAATAATTTTTGATTGAACCCAATTTGCGCCATTGTCAGTTGAATAGTATAAGCCATTGGAAGCACCGCCAACTACGTTTGTACCCGATATTGAAAAGGTTTCAATATCAGCTTTATTTTTTATGGCAGCAGTCCAGGTTGCACCATCATCATCAGAATGATAAACTCCCTTATAAGTGCCTGAAATAAAGGTTGTGCCGATAATTACAAAAGCACCAGTTGCGATATTTAATCCCCCTGTTACACACGTCCAACTTTCTCCATTGTTTTCCGCTTTATAAACATCGCCGCTGTAACTGTAATAAGCATAAATATTATTGTTGCATTCGAACGGAACACCAGTCTCTATTGATCCAAAGAGTAATGGAAGTCCATTATTTATGGCGATCCACGTAACTCCATTGTCTGAAGAACGATAGATACCATCACTGGTACCCGCAAAAGCATACTGATTCCACAGCGTTATTGAATTTGCCTTTTTGGGAATACTGCTGACTTCAATCCAATTCACTCCACTATCAACTGATTTATAAAGGGTATTCTTTATATTATCGGTAACAGCATAAATGTTTGAGCCTGAAATTGCTAAGTAATTGAGCGTTGTGTTGTTTATTGAATTATTAGTTTGCTTTTCCCAGCCAACAATAGAATCTTCTTTTTCACATGAAAAGATTATAAAGAATAAGATTATCAAATAGATCCAAGTTTTTTTCATAGTTTTGATTTATCACTTTCCCTACTCTTTCTGGCTTTTCGGTTACGCCTCCACCGCAAATTCCCGGTGGGTGGGTTGTTTTATTATTTATTGTAGTATTATTCTATTAGAAATTTCGGACTAAGATGGGTGCGGATTACAAATCCGTACCAGTAAGGTTTAAACGTTAGATTTTATTCTTTTGGTGAAATTTTTTCTTGATCTAATTTTAACCTCAACGGAAATAAATATTTTACTATTCACGCCTGTAAACTGATTTTTTACCATTGGGTTCAGTTATGGTAAGCTGTTCATTGGAAATTTCGATGGCTGCAATTTGCGGCCCTGCAAGCATTCCCAATCCACCAAGTTCAACTTTTATCCTATTCTTCTCCAGGAAAGAATATTTGCCACTCATATTTAATGATGATTCTGTTACCATGATAGTGCCATCCTTAAAAAATTCCATCTTTTCGCTGCCATCAATTTCAACCCATTTTCCAATAATTTCCTTTTCTAAACCTGATGATGTGCAACTTATCTGTAACATTAATACAGCACTTAAAAGAACAAAAAATGCAATACGAATATGACTCATAGATATTTTGTTTTATTAATAATTTCCCTACTCATTTGGCTTTTCGGTTACGCCCTCCATATTGATTCTGGTAGACAGGACTTGTTTCATTTTCCATAAAGAAAGGACCTAATTCTAGAAAAGCCAAGACTTGAGTCATGAACCATACATTTGGTTAAACAAACACCCCGATTTTGTGAATAAACCAAATTTGCATTTTTCTTTCTCCTGCTATTTGATATAATGAATAATAAACTATTTTTACTGTCTGTGATTATAACTTGATGGCCAGACGGATTATTTTCATACTTGTTTTCATGTTTGCATGTATTTATACGCATGCAAAAATCACCCTTCCCCCTTATCGACTTTATACCCTTCGCGATGGTTTGCCCCAAATGCAAATCTGGAGCATGTTTCAGGATAGTCGAGGATACCTGTGGATTGGGACCAAAGGCGGTATCAGCAGGTACGATGGAGAAAAATTCACGAACTACAGCCAGGTCGATGGACTGGCTGACAACAGGGTTGACCAGATTTATGAAGACTACTCCGGAAATATCTGGATCGTAACCCGTTTTGGAATATCATTTTTTGATGGTCAAAAGATCACCACTTACCCATCAAAACACCTACAACTGTACCTTGCACCTACACCCGATGGGAAAGTTTGGTACTATGGAACCCTTGATACAACAAGTTCGACAACTATCTTTGGATATTACGAAAACGGCAAATTTATCAGTCAGATTGAGAAATTTCCATTGCTTGCTGATGTTACTTCGGTACAAATTGCATGGTCGGAACATGCAAAGTCATTTTTATTAAGTACAGGCAAAATTTTGTACGAACTGGAAGGGCAGGTATTAAAGCCTTTGATAAACGATTTCGTCCATCCACAAATCATAAAACGTGATTCAATTCTGTCAATCTATATTTGGGCAAATCCAAAGTATCTGAAAATTTATCGCTTTGGCAAAAATGGCATCGATTTGGAGTCCGAAATTATTGATGGTAGTTATGTGGGCGATAAACGCCCCAAAGAGATGCATACTATAAAATCAACCACAGGCAACAATCAGGTTCTATGGTTAAAAAATGATACGATAGAGAGAATCAATTTTCCGGATAAATGGATTAACCTTTCGTTTATTGATCGTGAAAACCGCTTGTGGATTGGCTCCGAGGAAGGATTGTACAAGCTTTACCCGCGTGGTTTCGAAACCTATCCTAGAGATGCGTTGCCAATGGTATGGTCGCTTGTTGAGGATAAGAATCAAAATATGTGGTTTGCCTCGCACAATTTGGGAATCAGGAAACTTGCAGGTGACTCCATTATTCATTTCCCCGTCGAAAGCTTTGCAAAACATGGCAGTTTGTTTTATTATCAGGCCCAGATTGACGAACGGGGCACACTCTATTTCCCAAATTATAAAGGCGTATTATATTATGATGGAAAAAAGTTTGGGAAAATAAGTGATGGGTATTGTCCTGCATCTTACTACGATAAGGAGCGAAAGCTGCTGTTGGTGGGTTCAAAGCAAAACATGGAAGCTTATGACCTTAATCACCGGAAAGTGCGCGAAGTTGGCACTGCCGAGGGTGTACAAATACGAGGTTGGTTCGCTGCATTCGACAAAGACAGTAAAGGAAATACCTGGATGGGTGGAGGAACCGGTCTGGTTAGTTACAACTGGGATACAGGCACAGTAAACAATTTTACCCGCGAAAATGGTAAACTTTCGTGCGATGGAGTTTCGTGTATTCACCAGCCTCCGGTTGGCCATATTTGGTTTGGCGGAACACAGGGATTGTTGTGGTACAACGAAAAAACGGATTCTGTTTGCCTTTTTAAAAGTCCTGAAGTTCAGGACGCTGTTAACATGGTCAGCTCGATCGATTCAACCTGGTTGTTGTTTAGTCAGCCCAATGGCATTTACCTGCTCGATTTATACAAATGGAGAAAGGACAATACCATAGAATTACATCTGTTTAACGAGCAAAACGGGTTTATTGGTCTTGAGCCAGGGCAAAACGGAGCTGTAAAAGATTCAAAAGGAAACATTTGGCTGACAACCGGAACCGAAGTGGTTAAATTGTACCCTAAAGAACTCGATTTTGCGAAAAACAAAATCAATGTGAGAATTTCGGGTTTTAATAGTAAGCCACTTCTTTATGCCCAAAAGGAAATTGTGCTGCCCAAAAACGATCGGACAGCTGTCATTCAGTTTGAAACTATCTGTTTCAACCGACCAAAAGCTGCCAGATACTCCTACAGAATTAATGATAGTGGCAAGGATTGGTCTGAATGGCAAAATGAAAACTATGCTGTGTTGACGAACCTTAATGATGGAAAATCAGAAGTGCAGGTACGAACAATGATTCCCGGCCTTCCTGGTTCCGAAACAATTTTCTCCATTCCCATTTTAGTTAGTATTGCCCTTTGGAAACAGGAATGGTTTTTTCCGACGATGCTCGGACTGGTGTCTGTCCTGGTATTACTTTCGTTAATATTATTTCTTGAAACACGAACGAGGCTGATTCAAACCAACAAGCAGGCAAAAATGTTCCAGCTTCAGGCCATACTGTCACAATTGAACCCACATTTCATCTTCAACGTAATGGCTTCGATACAATCAGAGATACTGTCGGCAAATATTCAAAAAGCAAATGAGTATTTGGTCAAAATGTCGGTGCTGATCCGCGGATTTCTGGAAGCTTCAGTAGCAGCAGGATTTTCCAAATCAAAAAACATTAAAGAATCGGAACTACTTTTGGTGAAAGAAATCGAAATACTAGATCATTTTATTCAGTTTCAGCAATTTATCTACCCCGACCAGTTTGACTATGAATTGGTCCTGGGACCCAATATTATACCTGAAGAATTAACCCTTCCGCCAATGCTTATCCAACCATTTGTTGAAAATTCAATTAAACATGGTCTCCTTCAAAAAAGTGGTAAAGGGAAACTAAAAATCAGCATATTTTTTGCCGGAAAACATACGTTGGTCATTGAAATTGAAGACGACGGCATTGGAATAGAGAAAGCCGACGCAATAATGAGAAAATCGCATTTACTCTACACTTCAAGAGGGAAAGAACTCACAATTAAACGAATAAAATTGCTTAACGACATGGGATATTTTATTCAGTTCAGAATAGACAGCTCCGATTCAGGTACAAAAGTTACATTAAAAATCAACCGTAATGCAGAATAATATCAAAGCCATAATAGTAGAAGATGTTAAAAAATATCATACGGTAATCGAAACTTTTCTGGAGGAACTTGCACCGCATGTAAAGGTAATAGCTAAAGCCACATCACTGGTTAAAGCCAAAGAATATATCACTAGCTTAGCCCCACATCTTGTTTTTCTTGATATACAATTTGACGAAGAAGGAAAAACAGCATTCGACCTTTTAAAAGAATTGTCAGAACAAAAGAAACTTGATTTTCAAATCATAATTATCACTGCCTTCGACCAAACCGAATATTATAATGAGGCTTTTAATTATGGTGCGCTGCATTTTCTAACAAAACCTATCGATAAAGCCAAGCTCAAACAAGCTATCGACCGGGTTTCCAATACCATTCAACCCTTATCTGACAACCAGGTTTTCTCGCAATTCCTTCAAATTCATGAACAATTTCATTTATCAAAACCAATAAACAAAATTGTAATTGAGGCTCTGAATTTTACAGAAGTTGTTTTACTCGACAACATCGTTTATTTTGAGGCATCGGGCAGATACACATACATATACCTAATAAACAGCCAATTAAAACCAATTTGCTCCTCAACAAACATTGGCGAATACGAAAAAAAACTATCCAATAATGTCGATTTTTTTCGGGTTCACCGCAACCTGATTGTTAACACCAACTACATTTTGCGTTTCTCAAAAAAAGACCGCTCGTTTATATTACCTGAACCATTTGAGAAACAGTATGCTTCGAAAGATCGTTTCAAAGATTTCCTAAAATTTCTGGATGACAAGGACAATTCATCTTCCGATTAAAAAATTGCTTCCCGAAAGAAAAATACCATTATCTGCAACATTTTATAAAACCTTGCTGTCACATCTTACAAACACTTAAAACTGAAAATTATGAACGATGTATTAATGGCTGCAGTGGTATTTTTTGCCATTTTCCAAATCCTGAAAAGTTTTACTGATTTTTTACTGAAACGGAAAATCATAAAAGCAGGGCATTACGAAAATGCCGGAATATTGGAACAAAAAGTTGCTTCTTCTATTTCTGAAAATCAGGAAGCGAACAAATATCCTTCACTGAAATGGGGTCTGGTGGCTTTCTTTGCAGGAGTTGGGTTTATTGTTATCCATCAGTTAAGCCCGGGATATAACAATTGGGAAAGCAACAACGACTTCATGAACAGCATGTTGCCTTTTGGAATCGAGCTGGTATCTATTTCGCTGGGTTTTATTACCTATTTCCTGATTGTGAATTTTTCTAAGAAGAAATAATCAGAAGTTTTTTCAGGCAGAAGGCAGAAGTATTTTTCTTCTGCCTTCTGCCTTTTTGCTACTGCCTTTCTTAAACTTTCACCCGCCAATCTCCCAAATCGTGGAATCCGCGAAGCAATTCGTCGGTTTTCATTCGTTTTTTACCTGAAAGCTGTATTTCACCGATCGACAACCAACCATCAGTACACGCTATTTTCAGGAACTTTTTGCCATCTGTGACCAGCGTTCCCGGTGCAGCAGTCATACTGCCGTTATCTCGAATGGCTGAATAAATTTTTGCTGTCAATGTCTCCTCTTTCCCCGAATGGATAAGCTCTGTCCAGGCTGCAGGATAGGGCGCCAATCCCCGGATCATGTTCCGAACCGACTCTGTATCTCTGGTCCAGTCGATACGGCAATCGTCTTTAAATATTTTAGGAGCTTGCTTTATTCTGTCTGGTTGGTCAATCAATTTTTCCTGATCAATGGGCTGAATATTCCCTTCTGCCAAGGCATCCACGGTTTTCAAAACCAGTTTAGATCCAATTCCCATCATTTGGTCGTGCAAATCTCCAACAGTATCGGTTTCAGCAATCGAAACTTTATCCTGAAAAATAATCTGCCCGGTATCAATTTCGTGCGAGAGCAAAAATGTTGTGACACCCGTTTCGGTTTCGCCATTTATTATTGCCCAGTTTAGCGGCGCAGCACCCCGGTATTGCGGTAGCAACGATGCATGGAGATTAAAGGTACCCATTGGAGGCATATTCCAAACCATTTCGGGCAACATGCGAAAAGCAACCACAATCTGAAGATCAGCCTTCAGACTTTGCAGTTCGGATATAAATTCAGGATTTTTAAGCTTCTCGGGCTGAAGCACGTGCAACCCGTTTTTAGCTGCATATTGTTTTACCGCTGATTCGGTTAACTGACGTCCGCGCCCGGCCGGTTTATCGGGAGCAGTAATAACACCCACCACCTGGTAGCCATTTTCGACCAAAGCCTTTAAACTCTCAACAGCAAAGTCGGGAGTTCCCATAAATATGATGCGAATTTCTTTCGGATGCATTGTTTTTTTTATCAAAGATAATCCTTGTTGGCGAAACACGAAACCGTAGATTAGAAATGTAATCGCATGTTTAATCTCGAGAAATACCTTACTGAAAATGAAATTCTTAATTTTGAATTAACAAAAGCAGTGAAATTACCATGCACTGATTATCAGCGAAATACGCATTCGCAATATTAATTTACCGTCAACATATTGCTAATTTATTTGAATTCAACAACTTAGGCACCACCAGATGAATACTTTCAGATATTTTTGCTGAATCAAAATATTAATACCGATTGAAGAAATGTATTAGTCCAATCTTCGCTCACTCGATTGGCCTTTACATTTCTATTCATCGGCATTATACTAGAATAGCTTTGGACTAATTTATAATTGCATTTGGTATAAGTTGAATCTAAAAATTTAAGTGATGAGCATAAAAAAACAATTTCTGAAATCGAAACCGGTTTGTAAAGTGGCTTTCAGGTTGGATGCCGCTGAAGTTAATGGTGCACAAAAAGTACAGGTTCTGGGTGATTTCAATAACTGGGATCAAAATGCAGAACCAATGACAATGCTGAAATCGAATGATTTCACTGCCTCTTTGGAATTGGAATCAGGCAAAGAATACCAGTTCCGCTATCTTATTGATGGGTACAATTGGAAAACCGATTCCGCATCGGACAATTTTGTGGCCAATCAATTTGGCACCCAGAATGGTGTGATTTCAACGCTGAATTAGACAAAAGATTATCATTCAGAAAATATTTCAGGAATAAACAGTACATTTAGTACTCCAATTTCCTGAAATATTTTTATTGAAGTTTGTATTTATTTTCGACATCCGGCCTGAGTTTCCGGTTCCCTTTTATGGCTTTGGGCGAATACGGACAATTTCTGCATCCGTTTGAGCAGCAATAGCCCCGTTTGACCAGATAGAATTCGGTCATCACCCTGTAACCGTCCTGATTCATAACGAAATCAATTCCTTCTACCTGCTTTTCGCCGTATCCCGACTCAAACAGATCGTCGAACATTCCCATCTGGATTAGTATTTAAAATTCTGAAGAAAATGCCCCATCCGGTCGCGTTTGGTTTTCAGGTAAAACTGATTGAACTCATTGGGTTCAATTTCAATTGATTCAGTCGAAACAACTTCAAGATTATATGCTTCTAGTCCGACACGTTTAATCGGATTGTTGGTAATCAAACGCATTTTGGTGATTCCCAGGCTGCGTAAAATCTGGGCTCCAACGCCGTAATCACGCTCATCGGCATCAAATCCAAGATGTATGTTTGCTTCCACAGTATCCAATCCCTGATCCTGAAGTTTGTACGCGGCAATTTTATTCATCAAACCTATTCCGCGTCCTTCCTGCTGCATGTAAACCAACACGCCCTTGCCTTCCTTTTCAATCAGTTCCATAGCTTTATCAAGCTGTTCGCCGCATTCGCAGCGCATCGAACCAAAAATATCACCGGTCATGCACGAAGAATGTACCCTGACCAAAATTGGCTCATCAGCAGTCCATTCGCCTTTTATTAAAGCAATATGCTCCACTCCGTTCGACAGTTGCTTAAAAGGAATAATCCTGAATTTACCATGCCGGGTTGGCAGGAACACTTCAGAACCGCGCTCTATAAGGCTTTCGCTTTGCAAACGGTAATTGATCAAATCTTTGATCGATACTATTTTAAGGTTGAAACGTTTTGCAATTTCCATCAGTTCGGGCAAACGGGCCATCGAACCATCATCGTTCATAATTTCAATCAGCATTCCTGCAGGATTTAACCCTGCCATTCTAACCAGATCAACTGCTGCTTCGGTATGTCCGGCACGACGAAGAACTCCCCTGCTCCTTGCCTTCAGCGGGAAAATATGTCCGGGACGGCCCAATTCTTCGGGTTTCAGGTCGGGATTGGCAAGTGCGTTCAGCGTTTTTGCACGATCGGTAGCCGAAATACCTGTGGTACAGCCATAGCCCAACAAATCAACAGAAACGGTAAAAGGGGTTTCGTGCGACGAGGTATTATTCCCAACCATCATTTCGAGCTCCAGCTCTTCGCAACGTTCTTCGGTAATCGGAGCGCAAACAAGTCCGCGTCCGTGTTTGGTAATGAAGTTGACCATTTCGGGGGTAATCAACTCTGCAGCAGCAATAAAATCACCTTCATTCTCGCGATCTTCGTCGTCAACAACGATGATCAATTCTCCCCGTTTAACAGCCTCAACAGCTTCAGGAATTGAATTCAACTCAAATTCTGTCATTGTCATAAAATTACATAATGGCTTAACCATTATCGGGGGGCAAAATTACTAAATTAATTTTTGTTTTCTCCTGAACGTGCAGCCTTTTCCCAAAGCACATTTTGTTTACCCTTCAGAAATCGGAAAAATCCTTTGAACATGGCATAGTTCATAGCAGTAAAATAAAACGGAGCATAAATGTATTTTATGCGTATCGGATGGTTTTGTGATAAATAGCCCGCAAAAGCAATCAGGTAGAATAAAACCTGCATTATTAATGCAATCGAATAGATTGAAGAAAGCTGGAACTGCTCCTGCCCCATCACAATAAAAGTGTTGGAAAGCAATATGCTGATCAATGCCAGCGGAGCAAGTGTCCATCTTAATACTTTATGCGACACATATTGAAAAAACAATTTCGGGTTTGAAAACGGATTGAGCAGTTTTTTCAGGCGAAAAAAAGATTGGTAACATCCGGCGGCAATCCGCACTTTACGCTTCATCTCTTCCTTTACATTCGACGAACCATGCTCCGAAGCAACAGCAGCCGGTTCGTAAGCCACACGCAAACCCTGTAGCGCGATTCGCATCGAAATCATAAAATCGTCGAGCAAAGTATCCGGTTCAACCCTGCTGTATAATTCGCGCCTTACAGCAAACAATTCGCCGGTAGCGCCAATGGTGCTGTAAAACTTATAATCGAGCCTTTTGAGCCAGGATTCAATTTTCCAGTAAAAACCTTCACCAACAGATGCAACCGGTTGGTTTACTTCTTTGAAAAATTGTTTTTCTCCGGCAACACATCCCACTGTTTTATCCTGAAAGTGGGCAACAACTGCCCGTAATGAGTTTGCTGATAACAGCGTATTCGCATCGCTGAACATCAATACCGGAGCTGTCGAGAACTCAACACCCCGGTTCATTGCTTCAATTTTTCCGCTTCGTTTTGGATTGTGCAGTAATATTACTTCCGGATAATTGGCTACCAGCTCCGGAGTTCCGTCATCTGATCCGTCGTTTACCCAAATAATTTTAAGTTTTCCTTGAGGGTAATCCAACGAAAGCGAATTTCTGATTTTCAGATCAACATATTTGCTCTCGTTGTAAGCTGCGATTATAAGGTTAACTTCAGGAAGCTGATCGTCTGGAGTTTCAGTAAAAGTAAGGTTTTTACCCCCAAAAACCTGTCTGATTTTCAGGAAAAACAGCAGAAATATTCCATAACCACCAAAGGCATAAAAGATTATAAAACCTGATACCCAAAAGATTATTTCTAAAGTGTGAACCACGGTTAGGTACTATTTATTTGATTTGGTTTTTGTAAAACTCGATTAGAGCACCGGCTTGCGACAGGTTATCGAATTTTTCCTGAATAAAGCCAATGGCATTTTTCCCAATCTGATTGAACAATTCACGGTTATTAATCAAGCGGTTGATTGATTCAACAAACTTGTCGGCATCGTTGGCTATCATGATATTGTTGCCATCGATGGTTGGGATTCCTTCAGTTCCGATATCGGTAGTCACAATTGGTTTTCCCAGCGCCATTCCTTCAATTATCTTGATTCGCATTCCACTTCCGGAGAAAAGCGGAACCACCATTATTGCTTTCGAATTGATAAAATCGTACGCATCGTTGATCTCGCCAAGGTAAACTACTCCATCGAGGTTTAAGCGTCGTTCGAGCCATTCGGGGGCATTTCGTCCGGCAAGGTAAAATTTCAAATCCGGATTTTGGCTGTGAATTCGGGTCCAGCAGTTGTCAAAGAACCAGATCAGTCCTTCCTGATTGGGAGCCCAATCCAACGCCCCTATGTGAAACAGCGAAGGGAATTCAAGTTTTTTAGCTGTTGGCACCAACGATGCAAAGTCAATTCCGGTCTGAGAAGTGTGGCGCGGTTTATTATTCCCCAGCGAATCGAGGATAATGCCGTCGCGATCGGTAATTGGTACGAGCAAATCGTATGCATTCAGGTAACTGATTTCGAAACGTTTAATCCGACGCGAGAGGTTATGCAGGTATTTGGAGCGCCATCCGTCGGATAATCTTGCGGTGCGATCCCAAATCTCGTATTCGATATTATGTGCCCGGTAGGCAATCAATGCTTCAGAATATTTTCGGATGACGGGAATGTACGGACAAAGGTACAATCCTTCGAGCTGAACCACGTCGAAAGTTTTCACGCTTAGCAGTTGAGCCAGCTGATGGCTGAATTCGTCGGAAATGAATCGTTGCGCGTTGTACGGCAAATCAGAAAACAGCAAATTAAGGCTAGCTTCGAGCCAGTTAATAGAGGCGGGAACTTCAACCAGATGATAGTCAGCCTGATTGCGGATATTGGCTGGCATATCTTTGATACGAACATGGTGTTTGGAAGTATTCATGCTCAGTACCGTCACTTCATGACCCAGCATTGAAAATCCTTTTGTCATATTCATGCAAGCAATGGCACCGCCATCCTTCGGTGGCCAGGGCACTTTATTCATCAACTGAAGTATTCTCATCAGACTAAATTTCAGGTTTTTGACGCTTCATGATTTTCAAATTCATCACCCTCTTAAAGAATATTTGATAACTCTCAATGCTCATAACTCCGGAATCGGTTGCTGCCTTATAGGTCAGCCAGATACCAAGTGGCAGAAAAACCAATGACGAGAACCACATTCCACTTTGCATCGACCACGCATCTTCCCGTGCAAATTTCTCTCCCGTAATCATTAATATATAATACGCAATAAACATCAGAATTGAGACAACAACCGGCATTCCCAGACCGCCCTTCCTTATAATTGCACCCAATGGAGCCCCGATGAAAAAGAAAATTATGCAAGCTATCGAAAGTGTAAATTTCCGGTGAAATTCCATGGCATAACTGTTCACCATCCTCTTTCGGAGATACATTTCATCCATATTCTGCGACATTATCTGCGAGTTACTGCGGACATTTTCAATGGCTCGCCGATACAATTCCTGTTTTTCGAAGGTACCAAGTGATGCGAGTGCATTGTCAAAATCAATTATCGTATCAGGTTTAATATTCGGATTTATTCTTAGTGTATCGTACGGCATTGAAAGCCA
>JAHEYU010000077.1 GCA_023251435.1 Bacteroidota bacterium | reverse complement strand
CATTTCATTGGCATCCATCTCCAATTGAGGAATTGGAAGTCTCAAATGTTTTTCTTCAACATTAGCGCCAATTTCAGGATTTTGAGCCGTTAACGCTTCTTTCAGCTTTTTTGTCCGAACCAAATCAAACCAACGATGCCCTTCAAACGCAAATTCCAGCCTTCGCTCTTTGATGATGGTGTCAAGAAAATCTTTCGCACTCAAACCGGTCTGGATATCGCTTGAAGCAGGATTGTCTATCGGGAAGCCATAAGCACGTCTGCGAACTTTGTTCAGAAATTCATAGGCTTCCGGATTGGAAGGGTTTAAGCGACCCAATGCTTCCGCCCGCATCAGTAAAACATCTGAATACCTGATAACAGGCTGATTGTTTCCACTACTATTTATAGTTGCAATAGCACTGAAGTCCAAATATTTATTGCAGTAATACGGATAAATAATGGTAGCAGACATGCTCGGAAATTCCGCCTTGGTATATAAACGGATATTAACATTCCGACGGAGGTCTCCTTCTTTGTATGCATCCCACAGGTTTTTTGTCACAGGGTTGTCTCCATAACCAACCCATCCATTTATTCTTACAAAAGGCGGCCTAAAATAACCGTTATAAATACTTCCCGGATTGGCACTTCCGGCCAAATATTGAATTTCAAAAACAGATTCTTTTCCGTTTTCCTTGGTTAAATCAAAGTTATCGGCATATTTGTCGCTAAGTGAATACCCCAAAGTCATCACCTGGCTGGTTACATCAACTACTTTCTGCCATTCCTCTTTGGTTAAGTAAACTTTAGCCAGCAAAGACAATGCTGCACCTTTAGTTGCACGCCCCGCATCTGCAGCGGCATATTCAGATTTTGTTGGAAGATTTGCAGAGGCATCTACTAAATCTGAAACGATTTGCGCATATACTTCTTCTTCCGAGTTACGGGGAACCTTCAGATTTTCCAAACTGATTGTTTGTTGGATAACTAATGGTACGCCTCCAAAATACCGTACCATAATAAAATAAAAATATGCCCTCAAGAACTTAGCTTCGCCAATTAGCTGAGCCCGCTTTTTTTCCGAAATTTTATCGGATGACATTGCAGTTATGTTGTCAATTGCATAATTGCAAATATTGATAGATGCGTAATGACCAACCCAAACAGTATAAATCAAATTCGATTCAGGGGTATATCTACTTCTATCGAAATCATTTTTATTGGTATTATTGGTATTTCGACCAAAGCCCCACTCGGCATCATCGGTTCCCTGAGATTGTACCGTTTCTGCAAATTGGTTGAACACAGTGGTATTCGAAAGACTTGAATAAGCTGCCAACACGGCAGATTTGGCATCGGCTTCGTTCTTGAAAAAGGTTTCCGGAGTTAAAGCACTATATGGCACAAGATCAAGCTCCACGCAGGAATTTAGACTAAGTGAAAGCAATATTGTCAGGAATAATACTATTTTTTTCATATCTATCTTTTTTTTATGATCTAAAAATTAACAGTTAATCCCAGAAGGATTGTTTTACTCATCGGATAAGCATAATTATCATATCCCATTGCCAGATTATCCTGTCCATATCTACTCACTTCTGGATCTAAACCAGAGTAGTTGGTAAAGGTGAAGAAGTTTTGCAGTGATGCATACAGTCGGGCAGACTGTATCATTTTCGATTTAGAAGCGAGGTTTTCAGGTAACTTATAACCCAGATTGATGTTCTGTATCCTAAGGAAAGAACCATCTTCCACCAGATAGTCCCAAGCCCTTATTGTCAGTTTTACATTGACGGCACGCGGGATATTGGTGTTTTGATTATCCGGAGTCCAACGATTCAATATGGAGCGAAATTGGTTTGTCGAACCTTGAAGACCTTCCATGCTAGCCTTTGTTCCATTATAAATATTGTTTCCGTATGATCCAGTCATAAATATACTCAAATCAAAATTCTTATAGGTAAAGGTATTCGTCAATCCACCGAAGAATTTAGGCTGTGCAGAGCCAATTATCTGTCGGTCGTAATCACTGATGGCATTATCTGGAGCTCCGTTTGGGCCGCTGATATCTTTAAACCTTACGTCGCCTGGTTTTGCTTTTGGCTGAGCCGAAGCAGCAATATCATCGGTTGTGCTAAAAACACCGTCGCCCAAATAACCATAAAAGATACCGAGAGGTTCGCCCACCCGGAGTAATCTTGAGAGACTGGCTCCTTCCTGAGCTGGAACAATATAACTCACTTCGCCAAGGCTCAACACCTTATTTTTATTGAATGTTATATTGAAATCGATATCCCATTTCACTTTCCTGTTTATCGGATTTACATTCAACCCTAATTCCAATCCCTTGTTTTCTACCTCTCCAATATTCTTCAGACCAGAGCTATATCCCGAACTCGATGGAATTTGTGTTAGCAACAATAGGTCATGCGTTTTTTTGTAATAAACATCAGCAGTCAGGTTAAGGCGATTGTCAAAAAATCCCATTTCAATTCCCAAATCTGATTGGGCAGTAGTTTCCCATTTCAGGTCGTAATTGGCAACCTGATTTGGCCCATATCCCATGTATTTGGTCTCGCCCAAGGCATAGGCCCGTTTGCCTAACAATGCCATCGACGGGTAAATCCCAATTCCATCTTGGTTCCCTGTCCATCCATAACTCAATCTCGCTTTCAAATTACTAAAAACACCCAATGATTTAATGAATTCCTCTTCCGATGCCCTCCAGGCAAATGCGGCTGATGGGAAATATCCCCAGCGGTTGTTCTTTCCAAAACGGGAAGAACCATCAGCACGTAATGAAATGGTGGTTAAATACTTTTCGTTGTAGTTGTAATTGATCCTTCCTAGATAGGAAAGTAAACTCCATTCGTTTGTACTTGTGTTTGAAGGAAGATTAATCGTTCCGGAAGCAAGGTCGTACATGGCCAGGTTGTCGTTCAGAAACTGCTGAGATCCGGCCTCTAACGATTGGTATTTGGAAGTTTGTTGCATTAGTCCGGCCAATGCGTTAATCCGGTGTTTTCCCATCACCTTTTCATAGGTAAATGTATTTTCATTTACCCACATGTAGGTTTTATTTGAAGAGACATTAGCATCTCCATTGGTCGTTTGTCCACTCAAAGTAGTCATCGGGCTGTACGATTGTGAGTCGCCAAAATTAAGATCAACGCCCAATGTTGATCTTAGTGTCAATCCTTCAATTATTCGCCAGTCGGCAGCAACATTGCCTAAGGTACGAAACGTTTTGTTCCAGTTGATGTAATCGTTGATTACAGGCATCGGGTTATCAAATGGTTCACCGATCATATTTTTGTTGCTGTAACTTCCTTCCTTATTATAAATTGGAATATTTGGCGGTGCAGTAACCATGCTTGTCAATACACTGGTTCCTGCCCTGTTTGAATTCACCTGTGCGAGAGAAAGGTTCATCGCCATCTTCAGGTTTTTCGAAATTTCCTTTTCAACGTTTATCCTTATTGTAAATTTTTTCAGATCGGTAGCTTTTATAATACCTGTCTGGTCTATGTAATTGGCTGTTGTCAGAAAGCGGGTTTTTGCATCTCCTCCCGATATTGTTAATGCATAATTCTGCCAGGGCGCATTTGTCTCCAGGCTTAAATCTTGCCAATTGGTATTCACCGGAGTTACTGCTTCATTATATGCAGGTTTGCCGCCACCATTAACATCCGCTTCATTCGCGAATTTCTCATATTCTGATGCATTCAGAAGATCATACTTTTTACGTGGGTTTTGAATTCCCAAATAAGTATCGAATGAAACATTTGTACGGCCTGATTTACCATGTTTGGTAGTAACAAGTATAACTCCATTTGAACCTCTGGCTCCATAAATTGCAGTTGACGAAGCATCCTTTAATATTTCAATGGATTCAATATCGGACGTAGCAATTGTATTTAAAGGACTTAGACTGGTATGAGAATTTGTTGCCCCCGGATAAATCGGAATACCATCAATTACATATAAAGGCTCATTTCCTCCTGAAATAGAATTTCCACCGCGAATTCTGACGGAAGAAGCTGCTCCGGGCATACCAGAACTTTGCACCATATATACTCCGGAAGATCTACCCTGAAGCATCTGGTCAACCGATTTGATGGTTCCTTTATCTATTTTGTCAACCTCAATAGAAGCCATTGCACCTGTTACATCCTTTTTTCTCATCGTTCCATACCCAACAGCAACCACCTCTTCAATACCAATGGCATCTTCTTCCAGAACCACATTTATTGAAGATTTGTTGCCCACCGTAATTTCCTGTCCTTTCATCCCTACAAACGAAAACTGCAAAGTGGCATTTTCAGAAACATTCGGCAGAGAATAATTTCCGTTGGCATCGGTTATAGTTCCGTTGGTTGTGCCTTTAACCACAACCGAAACACCGGGAAGTGGCGAGCCTGTTAAGTCGGTGACTTTTCCGGGAACAGATTTTTGCTGCTGCACGTTGGTGGGTTCTTTCCCGATACTTTTCAATTGCTTTTCCGATGGGTTGATCAGTATAAGGTTGCTTTCGGTGATGGAATAGCTGACCCCTTCCTGTTCGAACAATTTTTTCAGGATGGTTTCAACCAGCTCATCTTTTACCCTGATGCTTACTTTGGCATCGAGATTCACTTTCTCATTTTCGTAAATAAACCGGTAGGCCGACTGGGCTTCGATTTGCTGGAGCACTTCCTTAATGGTGCTTCCCTGCATGTTTAGCGACAGTTTTGTACTCTGCGAATACACGGTTGCCGTTACGTGCATCGTAAATACGACTAGTAGAATAGCAGTTAGTTTCATAACCAACAAGAGCTTTTTGGGAATCTGGCATACGCCTTTCCCTGATTCATAAATTTTTTTCATAAATTTGTGATGCAATTAGTTAATTACTTAATTGAATGTTCGTAGCATTCAATTTTATTATCTAAAAAAACAGACGGGAGATGCTCTAACATCTTCCGTTTTTTTGTTTAACGATGTACGAATATTATTCTCCGTAAATCGTTATATATCTTCCCTTTAATTCGTATTTAACTGAGCTCAACTGGCACAATGCATCGAGCACATCGACCACTGATTGTTCCTGCAAAACACCGGTATAGTGAATTTTTCTGCCCAGGATTTGATCGCCGAGGGTGATGTCCACATCGTACCAGCGTTCAAGCCGGGTACATACTTCGCTAAGCGGCATGTTGTCCATGTACAATTTATCCTGAGTCCAGCCCAATTGGTGTGACACTTCTCCTGAAGCATATTCCAGTTTCTTCGATTGTTTATCGTACGAAGCCATCTGCCCGGGGTTGAGAAACAGCCCTTCGGATCCATCAATGCTCAGCTCTACTTTGCCTTCGACCAGCGAAGTGCTTACTGAACCGTCATCAGGATAAGCACTTAAATTAAATGTTGTGCCAAGTACCTTTACGTTTAAACCCTCTGACGTGTGAATAATGAAAGCTTGTTTGCTTTTGGCTACTTCGAAAAAGCCTTCCCCTTTAAAATCGACCTTTCTGGTATTGGTAAGTTTGTCGAAATGATAATCGAGGCTCGAACCCGCGTTGAGCTTTACCACCGAACCATCGGGCAAAACCACCTCAGACCGGCTTCCATAGGCGGTTGACATAGAGATCGTCGATGCGGATGTTGAAAACAGGTTGGTGTAAAAGGTAAGGCTGAGGAAAATCAGCAAAGTTGCGGCAACGCCCGAAGCGGCATAACCCAGGTTCCACAAACGGCGAACGCGAATATGTTGGCTTTCGAGTTTTGAATCAACCTTTTCCCATGCTTTTTTGGTGTCGAACTTTCCAAAGAGCCTGGCCGATTCGGCCCTTGTCCAAATCATCCGGTATTTTTCCTGATCGTTTTTAAGTGATTTCGATTCCATTATTGAGCTTATTTACACTCCTGACACATCAAAATGGAAAAGGTCCTATTCAGCCATACAATTTTTTCACAGAATTTTTCTGACCAAAGGAAAGCAAACAGGTTGCGAGTTGCAAGATGCGGGTTCCGAAACTCGCAACCCGTAACCCGTAACAATTCAAAACCGATTCAGTCTCCAAAGATTGAAGGAAACCACAACCTTGGCCCAACTATTTAAAACGCCTCCTTAACTTCCAGGCAGGCTTTCAGGTATTGCAACGATTTCCAGATCTGGTTTTTGATGGTTTTTACCGAAGTTCCCATCGCATCGGCAATTTCCTGCTGCCTGAGTCCATCGAAGCGGCTCATTTTAAACACTTCGCGGCTCCGCTCGGGCAATTGCCCGATACATTCGTAAAGCGCGGCGCTAAATTCGATTTGTTCAATCGCGTTTTCATTCGATTGCCATTCCTGAAACGGAATGTTTTGGATAGATTTTTTTCGGGCAGTTTCAGCACGGAGATAATTAAGCGCTGCATTTTTTGACGACCGGTACAAATACCCTGAAATACTCTCGCGAACCTCCAGTTTTTGCCGGTTGATCCAAAGGCGAATGAAAAACTCCTGCACCACATCTTCCGAAGCACTTTCATTTTTTACGATCTGAAAAACAAAAGCACAGAGCCGGGGATAATAGCGCACAAAAAGTTGATTATAACTGGTATAATCATCTCTTTTGATTCCTGCAATTAATATTTCGTCGGCAAGTTCCATCTTTCAGCTTCGGTTCAGTCATGCAATATTAGGAAAATTATTCCGCTAATCTCATCCGCCCCGTGCCCAATGCTCTCTGCTCTCTACCCCTTGCCCCTTGCTCTCTGCCCCATGCTATTCAAACTCCAGTCCGCCAAAAAACTCCGGATTATGGAAGCTCGGTTTTTCGGTTTTGATTTTTGTCCACGAAACAAAATGCGGAACGTTTAGTTCGTCGCCGCACTTGTAAAAGTTTCCGCGCATTTTTTTGCCTAAAACCGGTTTAAGATCGTGCTTAAAAAATACTTCCCAGGGAATTGCTACAGTTATCTGCCATTTGGTAGTTTCTTTTTTCTCCTGAAATGGCTTATTTCCCAGCGAAGAAATCCGACGGATAGAATTTATTATTTCATTGGATGCATGAACCGAAGGTTCTCCCTTTTTGCGAAAACCAAGCAAAATGGTTCCGATACAGTTCATTTCCAGGTTGTAGTATTCGTCGTTACCTTCAGGCGAAATGAAAAACTCGACACAGCTATCTGTCCATACCCGACCGTTGTTTTCTGTGACTTCAGCTTTTACCGACTGTTCGGTCACCTTATACTGAAGAAAAAGCTCGTTTTCGTTAAAGGCTATTTGTACCGAAACGTATGGTTTGTATGGAAATTCAACCCAGTTTGCGATATCTAATCTGAGCGGTTCAACTTCCAGGTCGAGTGTTTCGGTAACAAGTTCTATAGGCGGATTCGAGAAACCTTCGAGTATTTGCTGAACTTTCATGTGTTTATAATTTGTTTTTTAATTGTCACATGGAACACGCCATCTATAATTATTTGTCTGTGTTCCGATTAATCGGGATGGCTCGTTTCATAGTCTTGTTTTTAGAATGAGAATTTTCAGGAGAATTATTTTTGTTTGACTTTTCATGAGCCTGATTAAGCCAGCCCGTCAGCAATAGTGCGCACAATACTACACATTTCGCCATATTGTTCCTCCATGCTTGTCAATAATTTATACTGCGCCAATGTTCGCTGATAGTTGTGCTCCGGATGTTTTATTTTGTAATAATTATCTCCGTCGATGTAATCCATCAGGAAACGCAGCACCTGTTCGTAAGTAATATATTTAGCCGAAAATGCGAGGTATTCAAGTTCTTTTTTATTCAGAAAACCAATAGTTTCTGAAAGATAACCACGTGTAAAACCTTCGAAAATGCGGATGTCGCAGCTAACTTTGGTCAAATCGGTATCGTCTTCCAGCCCGGTATTGGTGTACGAACGCATGGCATCGCCAAAGTCGTTAAGGCAGGTGCTGTTCAGAACTGTGTCGAGGTCGATCACACAAAGCACTTCTCCATTGCGGTCGAAAAGTATGTTGTTAATTTTGGTGTCGTTGTGGGTAACCCGGGTAGGAATTTCGCCCGATTCGACCAACTTCCAAAAGTTGAGCATTTCTTCTCGACGGCTTTCTATCCAGCTGATTTCCTTCGCCAGTTTAGTTTTTCTTCCAGCCGAATCGTTGGCCAAAACTTTATCCCACTGGCCAAAACGGTACCGGATGTTGTGAAATCCAGGTAAAATATCGGTCAGAGGTTCGTCCAGATCGGATACCATTGACTGGAATTTCCCGATTCCTTTTCCGCCCTGAAAAGCCAGTTCGGGAGTTGTGGCCGCCTGATAGCTTATGGTGTCGGCAATAAAAATGCAAACTGCCCAAAATTCACCCTCTTCATCCTGAAAATACAGCTTCCCGTCGTTAGCCGGAATAACAGTCATTGCCTCACGCATCGGATCGCCATTTTTTTCAACCACTTTTTGCTTGATGTGAGTACAAACCTTTTGAATGTTTTCCATCATTGCCGGAACATTGGTGAAAATACGCTTGTTCTTCCGTTGCAATAAATAGTCGGGAGTATCGCTCCCAATGGTCCTGATAATGAAAGTGTCATTAATAAAACCTTCGCCCATCGGTTCAACCTTTTCAACTTTTTCCTCCAGTCGAAAACTGGCTGCTATTCTATCAAGTTTCATACATGGCTATTTTAGTTAAGAAAGTTACAAAGGTATGTTTCATTTTTATTATTTTTGAGCGACCAAAAAAAATTTGAATACTATTAACTAAACCTTCTATGCTGAAAAAGATAAGCGAATTTCTTCGTAAACGACTTTTACTCATCTTATTTTTCTCGTTTGTAATTGGGATATCAGTTGCTGTTCTGAGCGATAAAGCGATTGAATATACTTCAACCGACGAATTCTGTGCCTCGTGCCACGTTCACCCGCACGTTTTCCCATCATGGAAACTTTCTTCGCATTACGACAATAAAGGTGGTATTCAGGTTCATTGTGTTGATTGCCACCTTCCGCCAAAGGGCGATGGTTATCTTTTAGAAAAAGCCAGGCTTGGCATCAAAGATATTTATGGAATGCTTACCAAAGATTCGGCCGAATTTAACTGGGAAGCCAAACGTACTGTTGAAAAAGCGCAGCATTTTACCTACAAGGCTTCGTGCGTGAAATGCCATGCCAATCTGTTTCCGCTTAAACTTAACAAGGAAGGACAAGACGCTCACCTTTATTATACCCAAAACGAAGAAAAACTGGAATGCATCAATTGTCACTTACATGTGGGGCATTACGATCCTAAAGCAGTACACGCCAGTAACTCCGATTTTGGTAAAGGTTCAGGAATTAACCAGACTGTTTATACCGAAGCCACCAAAGTAGAGAAATTCGCGAATTTTACTGAAATGATTCCCGGCTCAACCATTTCATTCAGTATGATCGCAATTCCAGGCGGGAAGTTTAAATTGGGCAGCCCAGAAAATGAACCCTACCGCAAAACGGATGAAGGTCCGGTAAAAGAGGTTGAGCTCAGTCCGTTCTACATGGCCGAAGTGGAAGTTACATGGGACGAATTTCTGGTATTTTACGGTCAGACCGGAAGAGAAGGCCGCACTACGGATATAAAATCAGCCGTAGCAACCGGCGAGGTTGATGCTATCAGCGGGCCAACGCCTCCTTATGGACAACCCGACCAGAACTGGGGTTTTGGAAACCGGCCTGCTATTACAATGCGATACGAAACTGCCGAAACATACTGCAAATGGCTGTCTCAGAAAACAGGTAAAAAATACCGTCTGCCAACCGAAGCCGAATGGGAATATGCCTGTCGTGCTGGTTCGCAAACACCTTATTTCTTCGAGGGTGACCCTAAAAAATATTCGAAAGACCGTTTGCTGAATAAAATATTTGGTGCAGATACCACTAACATTGACCGTTACGTTATTTACTCTGAAAATAGCATGGCAAAAACGCAGAACCCCGACGCAGTGAAACCAAATCCGTTTGGCCTGAAAAACATGCTCGGAAATGTTTCCGAATTCTGTTCCGATTGGTATGCTCCTGATGCTTATTCATTGTTGACTGACGGCACGAAAGATCCGAAAGGTCCGGCTTCAGGAACGGAGAGGGTTATTCGTGGGGGGTCTTTTAAAAGCGAACCCACCGATGTGAGAAGCGCTGCCCGCGACTTTACGCGCGACGAAGCGTGGATGAGAACCGATCCGCAAATACCAAAAAGTATCTGGTGGTATTCGGATTGTAACATGGTGGGATTCCGTGTTGTATGCGAACTCGATGAAACTACAGGGAAATAAATTCCAGGATTAAGTGAAGTAACTAAATTAAATACAAAACAATAAAACTAAACAAACCATGAGTGAATCAAATTTTTCAAGAAGGAAATTCCTGGCCAGCGCAGCTGCAATCGGAGCTGTTGGAGCTATTGGTGCAAACGTATTGAGTTCATGTTCAGGTCCAAAAAAACCTGCAGTTGCTTTAAATCTTCCTCCGCTTTTAGATGTTGCCCCCGATGGAGCTCCTCTTAAAGTAGGTGTTATTGGTTGTGGCGGACGCGGGTCGGGCGCCATGATCGACTTCCTGAATGCAGGTCCAAACCTATCGGTTCATGCTCTTGGCGATACTTTTCAGGATAATATTGACTCTTGCCGTGCAAAACTGAAAAAAGAAAAAAATCTGGAAGTGGCCGATGAAAATGTATTTGTTGGTTTCGACTCCTACGAAAAAGTACTTGCATCAGGAGTTGACGTAGTAATTCTGGCTACACCTCCACATTTTCGCCCAATGCATTTTGAAGCTGCTGTTCAGGCACGCAAACATATATTCATGGAAAAACCGATTGCTGTTGATCCGGTCGGAATCCGTTCGGTAATGGCTTCTGCAAAAAAAGCAGAATCGCTTGGCCTGAAAATCATTACCGGCACCCAACGCCGCCACCAACGTGATTATATTGATGTTTATACCCAAATTATGAACGGTGCTATTGGCGAAATTACATCGGCCAATTGCTACTGGAACCAAAATCAGTTGTGGTACCGTAACCCAAAAGCCGAATGGTCTGAAATGGAATACATGATCCGCGACTGGGTGAACTGGTTGTGGCTGTCGGGCGACCATATTGTTGAGCAACACGTTCACAATATCGACGTAATTGGCTGGTTTACCGGAATGCACCCAACAAAAGCGGTTGGATTCGGTTCACGCCAGCGTCGTGTTACCGGCGACCAGTACGATAATTTCAGTGTTGATTTTGTTTACGAAAACGGAATGCACATGCACAGTATGTGTCGCCAAATAAACGGTACTTCCAACAATGTATCGGAATTTATAATGGGAACAGAAGGTAAAACCAACTGTAAAGATAAAATCTGGGACTTGAAGGGCACGGAAAAATTCGCTTATGCCTATCCGCTCGACGAAAAGGGAGAAGCTATGAAGAGCGTAAAAATCAGTCCTTACGTTAAGGAACACATTGATTTGGTAACCTGTATCCGCCAGAACATTGCTGTTAACGAAGCCGAACAGACCGCCATCTCGAACATGGTAGCTATTATGGGTCGCGTTTCGGCTTACACCGGAAAAGAAGTGACTTGGGATGAAATGATGAACTCGGACATGAAACTTGGACCAACAACATACATTATGGGGCCAGTCGGAATTGTTGATACTGCAAAAGTTGCAATCCCCGGCACAGAGAATAAAGGATAAAATGACTATCAACAGAAGAAATTTTTTGGGAACGGCCGTTTCCGGTGCTGCATTAGCGGCATCGGGCGGCCTTTTCTCTTCTTTCATGGGCGAATCTGAATCTCAGGGAGGTAAAAAGAATTCCACAAAATTGAAAATTTCGTGCCAGGAGGGCGTTGCCCCAGGCAAGTCGCTGACCGAAAAACTCGATTTTATGGAATCTCTCGACATTGTCGGTCTTGAAATTTGGGGTGGAGGCCTTGAAAAAAGAGTAAGTGAAATTCAACAGGCTTTGCAGAACCGCAAAATGAAAGTGAGTGCTATTTGTGCGGGTTTCGATGGCTGGCTGATCGCCGATGATCCTGTCATTCAGAAAAAATGCATGGATTCGTTGAAGGTGATCATTGGGGCAGCTGGCGAACTTGGTTCTACAGGAGTAATTTTTGTTCCGGCATTCAACCACCAGAAATCGCTGCCCGACAAAGAAGCACGTGAACTTTTAATTGGCCAGATGAAAGAACTGGGCGATTATGCGCTTCAGCGCAATACCAGAATATTACTCGAGCCTTTGAACCGCGAAGAATGCTATTTCTGCCGTCAGGTGGCCGATGGCGCCGCCATTGTGCGCGATGTAAACAGCGCCGGCGCTGCCGTGATGGGCGACTTCTGGCACATGACATGGGAAGAAACCAACGATCGTGCCGCATTTCTGGCTGCTGGTGATTATTTGCGGCATGTACACATCGCCAGCCGCAAAAGACGCAAAATGCCGGGAGAAGATGGCGAAGCTGATAATTACATCAACGGTTTCAGGGGATTGAAAGAAATCAATTATAAGGATTATGTGAGCTTTTAATGTGGTTCGGTTGGCGATTCTAAAATTACCTTGCCAGCCGCTGTAAAACTGATGCGTGAACAATGGAAGAAAGCGTGAAAAAGTGATCAGTTTTATATCTCAGTTTTCAGAAAGAATAAAAATCCCGGGTTCGATTGAATCCGGGATTTTTATTGATATTGAAAGTGTAATTTTAGCTTAAACCTCTTGCCATATTCTTATAATACCAATTGTATTTACATTTTAGTCCAAAGACAAAATATAAATTATCCCGATTAATCGGGATTAATGCCGATGCTACATGAATATAGTACAATAAGACGAAGTCGCAATTGGACTATTATGAATGTGCAATCGGTATAATTTACCAGTTTACTGTCTCCAACTGTTTGCTCGATTTCTCCTGAATAGCAAACGGTTGTATTCCTGATTTTTTGATTTGCATAGATGTGATCACTTACAAAAGCAGCTTCATATTTTCCCAAATGCCAGATTTCAATTTTAAACCTGATTCCAGAATGCTGCGTTTGAAGTACGTCGCTATCTAATCAATTTTATAATTCACCACGCTGCCATCTTCGCTTCCGACCAGCAAATTAAAATACGAACTTGAATCGTTGAATTTTCCGACTACAAACGCGGTTTTTCCGGATTGTGGGAATCCACTGGTGACTGATCCGTTTGAATTCAACAAAAAGATATTCTACAGGGCCGTTCTCATCAATGTCTTCAGCAGCAAAACGATGACTTCCGCAATATTTACCAACTTCTCTGGTTTCTGTCTGACAGGTAAAATACTGAATGTGAATTTTACCCGTCAGATCGCGGATATTATCCTGGATTTTCATCGTTAATAAAGGTCAGTTGGTATCCTTTTCGATTGATTGGAGCTGGCTGAATGTTGCGCTTTTTCACTTGCCTGTTCTGAAAAATTAGTATTGTGCTTCGCCGAAAAATACAAGGCAACGACTGCCGTACAGAAATAAAATCCCATCTGCAGAAGTAGCAGGAAATATTCGTGCCTGATTTCGTGCATACCAACACCCATAGCTCGAACACGTTGGTAAGCCGGAATCATGATGGTTGACGGAAACAAATGGGCCAGTTTATATACCACCGTTGGAATTGATGATGCCGGCCATGAGATTCCGCTCAGGAAAACCACGATGGGCGAAAGAAATACCATAAACATAATCGACGATTCGCGGCGTTTGAACAAAACCGATAATGTAATTCCCATAAAAATAACTGATAAAAGAAAAGGTATGGTAAGCATCAGAACCGAAAGGTAACTGCCCAGGTTCGGATAGTTAAACCAGGAATGGAGCCAAATCATTGTAATCACACAATTAACAGCGTAAACCGTAAGGTACGACAAGGTTTTCCCAAATAAAATCGGTAAAACTCCGCCTTTTTTCAATGCAACTGGAACCATAAAACTATCCCGGTTTTTCTCGCTTGCTGTGCCCCCCAACATTCCGATACCGATCAGTAAAGTTTGTTGAAGAATGATAATGATAATTCCGGGCATCACAAACGAGCCATATCCGGAGGACGGATTGAACCAAAAATGCATATCTGTTTCCAGTGGATCGCGCATTTCCAAAGCCTGATCGTAAGTTTTTCCTTCCATCATCAACTTTTTGATTTCGACACCAGCCGAAAATGTGCCAACTGCTTTCACTGATCCGGCAATCAATTGGCGGTAGATAAGGAAATAACTCCCATCAGCAAAAACAGAAACATTCGATTGTTTTCCGTTCAGGATATCCTTTTCAAATTGTTGCGGAATCACCACAATCCCACCTGAATTTCCTTCGAAAAAGTTATTCTTTGCCTCATCAAGGCTGTTTGCCACTCTATCAATTTCAATCTGTTCAGCTACTTCAAGCATTTTAATCAACTGATGGCTTGTCGTGGTTCGGTCCAGATCGACAATGGTGGTTTTTAATTCGCGGACGACTTCGTTTTTATAGGCAATGGAATAAATAATCGGGTAAATCATCAGGGCACCGACCAGAATCAGGATAGCCCCGCTGTCACGGCGGATGTCTCTGAATTCTTCGCGGTAAAACCGACCCGTCATTTCAATGCCTTTGTGTATTTTTCCGAACATGTATTTTTGAAATTGGGTTTATTAAACTATGAGGTTCTTTCAGCGATTAAAACCTGGAACTTTGAACCTGGAACTTTGAACTAAATTTTCCCCCAATATTTTTCCTCTTTCAGTAAACGTTTCATCCGGGGTAAAAACATCACCGCCAATAAAATAAAGGGTAGAAAAGAAGCCAACGGAATCAGTGCAGGAACGATCGATTCTCCCCTCATGGCCTGTGAAATGAAAATTTGTATCCAGTAGGTAAACGGGAAAATATACGAGAAAATTTGTGCAGCCAGCGGCATCGAAAACTGGGGAAACGTCAATCCTGAAAAAGTGAGCGCCATCATAGAGTAGGCGCTGGCCAACGAAAGTCCCAGCCGCAGATTGGCCGTTGTTGCAACCAGCAACACGGCTACCATTTGATAAGTCATAATCAGGTATAGCTCCGAAATCATCAGAAATGCAAAACTGCCCTGAAGCGGCGTTCCCATTTGTACGAATAAAATCACATTCATCACCATTGCGTTTATGAACATCAGGATGTTATATGGAAGCAACTTCCCGGTAAGTGCCACAATCAGGCTTCCACCCGAATGTTCGAGCCATTCGGGACCGGTTCCTTCTTTCACTTCCAATCCAATAGCATAAACTCCTGAAAGCAGCGTAAACAGCACGATCATCAGGGGCAACAGCGCTGAAAGCAGAAAGTAGGAATAATTTCCGAAGGGATTAAAAAGAACATGCTGCTGCAGCTTAACCGGCTGAATGTTAGCTTTTGCCTGTCGTTCGGGCAACCCACTTTTAATTGCCATTTGCAGTTTTATCCCTCCTGAAAGCGTTGCCAGCGATTTGTAAATTCCCTTTTGCAGGAAACCGCCTTTCAGCATATTGGCGTTGTTGATAAAAACAGGGATACTTTGACTGTTCCCTTTTAAAATACACTTTTCAGTGCCTTCAGGAATGATCACAATGGCATCCAATTTTCCCTGTTCCATTTGCCGATAGGCCTCTTTCTGATTTGGAAAGTGCATCGTAATTTCAGTTTCAGGGGAAGCGCCGATCCACATCGTAATTTTCCGCGACAGGGTAGAGTGATCCAGATCGACTATGCCTACCGGAAGGTTTCGCGGAACCCCGTCAGAAAAGATCGATAGCAGGATCACAAACGAGATCAGCGGGCCAATCAGGGTGGTGAACAGGTAAATCGTTGAACCCGACATCAGGTCGATTTCCCGAACAAAAACCCTGAAAAAGGGATTTGTCCGAAAGAACGATTCACTCTTTCCCGCTGTATTTGATGCTATGTTTTGTTTTTTATTCATTAAAAAAATTATCAATCAGAAGAATATCCAATTATGAATATTCAATAACCAATACCCAAAGTCAAGGCTCACTGAACACTGATTACTCTTGAAACTGTTTCCAGTTGACCAATACACTCATTCCGGGGCGAAGTCCTTCTATTGGAGATGCGGGTACAGCATGGATTTCGAACGATTTCATATCGAAACCTCCGGAAGTTTTGGTAGCGGTCCATGTCGCAAAATCAGCCAACGGACTGATGTAATTCACTTTCAGGATTACTTCTTTATTACCCAAAGCCGGAATGGTAGCTTTTATTTCGCTGCCCATGCGCACATCGGCCATCAGGTCTTCGCGAATGTATAGCGTTGCCCAGCTGTCGGCTAAATCGACCAAAGTAATTACCGGGTAACCCATTGGCACCAGCTCTCCGCGTTCTGAAACAATATTGGCTACCTCGCCCGTAGCCGGAGCCTTTGCCTGAGTTTCTGCCAAATAAGCTTCAACCTCTGCAATTCCGCCTTCCGCCTGATTAACCAGTTCTTTGGCTGAACGTTTATCCTCAAACCTGGCGCCTTTCACTGCTTTTTCCCATTGCGCTTTTGCAGCCTGTGCCGTCTCACGGCCAGCTTTTGCCTGAGTTTCGGTCTCGTCCTTTTTCTGCTCCGAAACCACCCCGTCTTTATACAGGTTTTCAACGCGGGTAAACGTCTTTTCATACAGCCGGGCTGCTGCTTCAGCTTTCACATACAAGTTGTATGCAGCAGAAATATCTTCAGCCTGAGCACCGTTTTGTGCTTTCAGGCTTTGTGCCTGTGCTGCATTCCGAAGCGCGGTGACTTGCAACAGTTTGGCATCAATTTCCGGGCTGCTTATCGAAAACAGGAAATCGCCTTTGGCAACCTGCTGGCCTCTTTTCACGGCAATGCTGTCGATCCTTCCCGGAATTTTAGAAGCTACCCGAAACTGTGTTGCTTCAATTTCGCCCTGAATTTCGAGTGGCAGCGGACGGGTAACCAGCCAGGTCGTATAAAGCAGGAATATCAGCAAGGCAGTGAAAAACAGCCCGATAATAAAATTTCTGGTTTTGTTCATGGTATTGAGTATTTTAAAATGATTCGGTAATTACCTGGTTACTTGTTTGGTATTCCAGAAACATATCTGGATTTCCGCAAACCTGTACCAAAGTTGCCAGAGTCACATCGTAATTATACATGGCTTGCAACCGCTCAATTTTTACTTTGGCCAGCAGCAGGTTCGCATCCACCAATTCTGTTGATGTGGATAACCCTTCGTGAAAAGCTTTGTCGCGACTTTCAACGTAAGTTTTTGCAAATTCGAGGGTTTTGTCGAGCTCTTCCAGTTGTTCCACTTGCATTCCTAGTTGCTGGTGTAGCTTTCTGATCACTGTTTTAATGTCTTCCTCGACTTTCAATCCAGCCTGTTCCACCTGATCTTCCTTGAATTTGGCTGCCTGAAGGTTACGGTAACGCGAAGTTCCTTCGAAAAGAGACCATTTCAGGCCAACTCCCACCAGCCAATCGGGAACATAAGGAGATAAATCTTTGTTAGCCAGATCATAAGTTCCGGTAAGGGCGACCGCTGGTAAATAATTACTTTTTTCGAATTTTACACCGGTAGCTGCCAGTTCTCGTTTCGAATCAACCTGCTTTAACTGTGGATTATTTTCCATTGCCATGCTGATGAAAAAATCTTCGTCTTCAATGCTTTTCAGTATAAATAGCCGACTTGCAGGGATGAAGTCGCTGCTGTCGCTCACTGCCATTGTATTTTGAAGAGCCCGTTTTACAATGGTTGCCTCGCGGTTTGCCTTTTTCAGTTCTCGTTCGGCATCCGAATGTGCCACCTGTGCGTGCAGATGTTCAACTTTTGCAATTTGTCCCTGTTCGCTTAGTTTTTCCGAATCGAAAAGATGCTTTTTCATGGCTTCCGAAACCTGTTCACGAACCCGGCAAGCCTGTTCTGCCAATACCAATCCGTAATAACGTGAAACCAATTCGCTCAATAGTTCGCCTTGTTTTTGATCTTTCTGAAGTCCTGCTTCCTCTTCGTAAATCTGCGAAGCTTTGTTGGCCGCATTTATTTTTCCACCGGTATAAAGTGGCCAGATAAAATTAGCATTTACCGTTGCAAATTGTTTTTCCTGAATCATTTTATCCCATTCTCCGGCGTTCATTTTAGTTTGTGCTTCCTGAATTTTTGTTCGCAAAACCTGAGTACTAATGTTATCAGGCAAAATGGGCAATGCGCCTGAAGTTTTTGAATCAGGGTTCGGAACTCCGGAGAAATTACCGTATTTGCCCAACACTTCGTAAAGCGGATTGATAGCATCACGAACTGGAGTCAAATCGAGCGTGAGCGGGTTGGCCATTTGAATGGCATTGGCTGTCACAAAAACACGAGGAGAATGCAATCCAAATGCGGCTTTTCGTTCGGCCTCCTTTTCGTTTATCCCGAAATTGGCCTGTTTTAGCACATGACTATTCTGCAGCATTTGCGCATAGGCTTCGGTAAAAGATAAGGGCAAGGCTGTTTGTTCATTCTGACTGTACGCCCAATTTAGGTTCAGGAAAATTGAGAGTAAAAGCAGAATTAGTTGAATTCGTTTCATTACCAGAATTCAATTATTTGTCAAAGCGGATACCTAAAGTGAATCCGATCCATCCTTTGGCGGTGTGGTTGTTTCCTACATTGGAATAAATATCATAAGGAGCAAAAGTACTTTCGAAAGTATGTGCAATAACCTGCTTATTTTCAGCAATGTTTAGGTTGAGCATAGGCCCGCCGAAAATACTTATTATATCACCTAATCGCTTGCTGTACAGTAGCTTTATTTGCTGTAGATTGTTGAAATTATCAGTCCATATTTCGTTTTCGTTTACATGATAAATCATGTATTCGAGGTTAACCGACTGATTTTCCTGTTTCAAAAGGTGAGTTCCGACTCCTATCCCAAAGGCCCATTTATAATTTTCGGAAAGAAACTGGTTCCCAATTCCAAAAATACCATAAATTGGTTTGATACCGATTTTTGCCGCCGCCTGAAGATTTAATCCTTCGCTAACCGACATTTCGAATGCTTTGTAGGCACGGGTGGTTGTTTGAGGTGTTTGTGCCCATCCATAACTGGTTACAATAAGTGCCAGAAACAAAACTGAAAATTGCTTAATTGTTTTCATGATCATTTAAATTTTTCTATTAAGAATTGTAATTATTAATTGAGGCTGCAATTTTAGAGATAAAAAAATGATAGCAGTAGAGTTGATCAGTAAAAATAGACTAAAAGACGAAATAGTTCAAATAAATTAACATTAGGTGGAAAAATCATCAGAAAAGAAGCTGTAAATTACTTCCAAGGCATAAAACAATCAGTGGAATTTTGGTCGTGTGGGTTTGCCGATGCGTTTAAAAGATGTAGTATCTTTAAATTATTAAACGAATGCAATGGAATTTACACCGGAACAACAATCGGCTTACCTCAAAGCTACAGCAATTTGCAGCAGATCAGAAACATGCACGTATAATGTTCAGGAGAAACTGAAACTTTGGGGATTGAATGAAGCTGACTCTCTTTTGGTTATTGGACTTTTGAAGGAAGAGAAATACATAGACGATGAACGTTTTGCCCGTGCATTCGTGAAAGACAAATTCCGGTTCAATCATTGGGGGAAGCAGAAAATAGAATACATGCTTCGGGCAAAAAAAATCGATCAGGAAATTCTGGCGCTTGCTTTTGATGAGATTGAAGATGAGGGGTATGCTGATGAACTTCTGAAATTATTGGAATACAAAGCGAACACTATTAAATCAAAAGATAAGTTTGACAAGCGCAATAAACTAATGCGATTCGCGATGGGTAGAGGTTTTGAATCGGGCAAGATTTATGCGGCATTGAAGGAATTGGGAATATAAAAGCAAAGGCTGGTTTTATCGACCAGCCTTTGCTTTTATATTTTACTGTAAGAAGATATATTGACTTTTCGATGTTCGGAAATTAATTTCTACTCATCTATATAAGTTACACGTTCTTTATCGATCTCGATCATAAAGGAATGCTTACTATTCAATCTTTCCGCTGCAACCATTACTTGAGAAAGTGATTTTATAAGTTCAATGGTGGAGATATTTCCGAGGTTAATCTTTATCAATTTTTTCGGACTACCACTAATAAAGTAGCTATCGCGAAAATCATAATCTTTTGTGATTACGATAAAATCATTTTTATCAGCATACTTACAAATATCCTTGTCTTTAGTGTTCCAACGATCAAGAA
The DNA here is from genome assembly GCA_023251435.1 of Bacteroidota bacterium. Classification (GTDB taxonomy): domain Bacteria; phylum Bacteroidota; class Bacteroidia; order Bacteroidales; family Prolixibacteraceae; genus Aquipluma. The sequence goes on along the minus strand of JAHEYU010000077.1, from coordinate 4,253 downwards.
TCTGGTTTACATGTGCAGTTTCATAGCCAGCTTCAGTAAGATAGTTAACTACTTTATAGGAGATGTGAACATCGCAAAGAAATTTCATCAGGCAACTTCGTTAATTGATCTACCTGCAAGGTATAATTTTGCAAAATTCAGACAAGCCAAAATATCCTCCTTTTCCAATTCAGGATGATCTTCAATAATTTCGTCAATGGTCATGCCTGAACCGAGCATATCTATTATTACCTCAACTGGCCATCTCATTCCTCTAACGCAGGGTTTTCCATGGCAAATATCCTTGTTGATGGTTATTCTATTTAATTGATTCATAATATTCTATTTTGCACAAAAATAATGATAATTAAATAAATATCAGCTAATTGCATCTAAGTTTCTTTAAAACGAATCAACTTCCCTGTAAGCCTTTATAAAAGCAACTTCGCCTTCTTTCCCTTTGATACTTCGGCCATGTTCACAGCACAAAGTTCCATCGTAGCCTTTGCTGTGTATGTGCTTGAACACATTCTTATAATTGATTTCACCGGTTGTTGGTTCGTTGCGTCCCGGATTATCGCCAATATGGAAAGCTGCAATGCTGTTCCAGGCTTTGTTAATGTTTGGAATCAGGTTTCCTTCTGTAATTTGCTGATGGTAAAGATCGTCAACCAGTTTGCACGACGGATGGTCAACTGCCTCGCAAATCATGTGCGTTTGCGGAATCTTGGTCAGAAACAAACCCGGGTGGTTCGTCCATGCGTTGAGAGGTTCCATAACCAATATCAAACCACTTTTCTCAACCACTTCGCAGCACATTTTCATGTTGTCGATTACATTGACAGTTTGATATTCCCACTCCAAACTCTCGTCGAAACGGCCGGGAACAACCAATGCCCATTTGGCTCCGGTGCGTTTGGCACATTCAACACCCTCTTCCATCTTCTTTTTCAGCATTTCTTTTATCGCCGGGTCCTGAGTCACCATCGATTTTACAGCGAAGTCGGCATACAACACAAACGGTCCCAAATCCATGTTTCGGCGGGCCAGTTCAGCCGCAATTTTTTCCTGAACGGCAGGCTCTTTTTTCATCAGTCCATTGTCGAAAATAGCGCGAAAACCCTGATCGCTCATAAACTTGATCTGGTCAAACAAATCTTCGCCGGCATGTTCCTTGAAAGTGCCAAAGCTTGGGGCATATTTTAGTTTAAACTGAGCTTCGTTGGATGTTTTCCCTTCAGCTGCAAAAGCTTTGGTCGAACCTGCCAGGCCAATTGCAGCCATTGTTCCGGCAGCATTGCGTAAAAATGATCTTCTTTCCATAGTAGTATAGTTTTAGTTTATGAATTTGCTGAAATAATCGGTTTCTGTTTTTTACCTGTGCCTGTGCCTTTACCTGTGCTTTCTTCCTCTTTTCGACCCGAAGATAAGAATCTGTTTCACTGTACACAAATCCGAATTCAATTTTACCCATTCTGGCCTGGTCGGTTTTTCAGAAATTTCGGAACTCCATCCGAAAAAGTTTTCTAATTTTATCCGTCCAAAAACCGAATACATAATTCATAAACCAATTAAATTATACCGATATGATGAATCGTAAATTACGCATGGGAATGGTTGGTGGAGGCAGTGATGCTTTCATTGGAGCCATTCATCGCCTGGCAGCTTTTATGGACGGACAAATTGAACTCGTTTGTGGCTGCTTCAGTATCAATCCTGAAATTTCACTTTCCTCCGGGAAATCGTATTACCTTCCTGAAAACCGGGTTTACAAAACCTATCAGGAAATGTTTGAAAACGAGGTAAAATTGCCCGAAGGCGACCGGATGGACTTTGTTACCATCGTAACTCCCAACTTCGCGCATTTTGGCCCGGCCATGATGGCGCTTGAAAATGGGTTTAACGTGGTAATCGACAAGCCGATCACTTTCACACTCAACGAAGCTTTGCAACTTCAGGCCAAATTGCAGGAAACCGGTTTATTACTTGCGCTAACGCATACCTATTCTGGCTATCCGGCAGTAAAACATGCCAAACAAATGGTTGCTGAAGGTCAGCTTGGAAAAATCCGCAAAATATTTGTTGAATATCCACAGGGATGGTTGTCATCCAAACTCGAAGACTCCGGAAATGCGCAAGCCTCGTGGCGGACCGACCCAAAACGTTCAGGAAAAGCCGGTGCTATGGGCGACATTGGTACACACGCCCATCATTTAGCTGAATACATTTCAGGCTTAAAAACAACTTCGCTTTGCGCCGAACTGAATATTTTTGTTCCTGGTCGTTTGCTTGATGACGATGGCGCTGTTTTGCTTCGTTTTGATAATGGGGCAAAAGGTGTTTTGGTGGCTACACAGATTGCTGCCGGCGAAGAAAATGCGATTAAAATACGTGTTTACGGCGACAAAGGCGGTCTGGAATGGGCACAGCACGAACCAAATACGCTTATTGCCAAATGGACCAGCAAACCAACTGAAATATTACGCGTTGGTACATCAATGGAATCAGCTGCTGCAGCAGCAAATACCCGTACTCCGGGAGGTCATCCGGAAGGCTATCTGGAAGCTTTTGCCAATATTTACCGCAATTTCTCGTTTACGCTTCGGGCTAAAATGAACGGCGAAGAACCAAAACCTGAATGGCTCGATTATCCGGGCGTTGAAGATGGTATTCGCGGAATGCAGTTCATTGATGCAGTTGTTGAAGCCGGATATAATGACGATGTAAAATGGGTACCTTTTAAATAGAAGCCCCCTCTGACTCCCCCGAAGGGGGAGAATAAAAGGGTGATACTTTAGTTTATCTGTTCAATAAAAACGACCAACAAAATTGTATAACTTCTGCCTTTTCAAACTCCCCTCTCCTTTGGAGAGGGGGTGGGGGAGAGGCTTCTAAAAACTAAAAATATGGGCAGACCAGTAACTTTATTTACCGGACAATGGGCCGACCTTCCCTTTGAAACAATATGTGAGAAAGCGCTTGAGTTTGGCTACGATGGCCTTGAACTATGCACCTGGGGCGATCACATGGAAATTGACAAAGCCGATCAGGCGTACTGCGATGCACGCAAAGAAACGCTTGCCAAATATGATCTTCAGTTATTTGCTATTTCAACTCATTTGGTTGGACAGTGCGTGTGCGATTTAATTGACGAGCGCCACAAAAGTATTTTACCCGATTACATTTGGGGCGATGGCGATCCGGAAGGTGTGCGCCAACGTGCCGCTGCCGAAGTAATTAAAACCGGAAAAGTTGCCAAAATGCTGGGACTCGATACGGTCATCGGTTTTACAGGAAGCTCAATATGGCACATGCTGTACGCGTTTCCACCGGTCAATCAGGATATGCTGAACAAAGGCTACGAAGATTTTGCCAAACGCTGGATTCCGATTCTGGATGAGTACCAGAAAATGGGTATCAAATTCGCTCTCGAAGTACATCCTTCTGAAATAGCTTTCGATATTGCAACCGCACGTCGCGCACTGAAGGCAGTAAATAGTCATCCTGCATTCGGATTCAATTTCGATCCAAGTCACCTCGGCTATCAGGGTGTTGACTATGTGAAATTCATCTACGAATTCTCTGACCGTATTTTCCATGTGCATATGAAAGATGCCTATTGGAGCGAACACCCAATGGATATTGGCGTTTTCGGCGGACACACCGATTTCGGCGATAACCGCCGCTACTGGAATTTCCGCAGCTTGGGCCGTGGAAAAGTTGATTTCGAAAATATTATTCGTGCTTTGAACGACATCAAATACACCGGACCACTTTCCGTAGAATGGGAAGACAGCGGCATGAACCGGGAGGCCGGAGCTGTAGAAGCCTGCGACTTTGTTCGTTACAGCGATTTTGACCCGTCGGATGTGGCTTTTGACGATGCAATGCAAAAGTAGTTTCAAGTTTCAGGTTCCATGTTTCAAGTTAGACATTTAACTTGGGTCTGGTTCTATCATCAAAAATCTAAAAATCAAATAATGACCAACCGACGAAATTTTCTTAAAAGTACAACCACTGCAGCCGTGGGTTTAAGTTTGGCTGCTACCATGCCAATTCCAATGAGTTCGTGTGTTGGCGCCAACGATAAACTTCGTTGCGGTGTAATTGGAATCAACGGAATGGGATTTGCCGATCTGGCAGCTTTCCTTCGACAAAAAAATACCGAATGCGTTGCTATTTGCGATGTGGACAGCAATGTGATGAATAAACGTGCTGCCGAAACCGAAAAAGCTCAAGGCTTTAAACCCAAATTATACAGCGATTACCGCAAA
>JAHEYU010000016.1 GCA_023251435.1 Bacteroidota bacterium | reverse complement strand
TCCGATCTGGTTATAGAGTCTGCGCACATAATCAAGGTACACAGGGTCATTGGTGCGGAACTTAACTCCTTTCTCTTTTAGAAACGGAGGAAGACCACCATAGATGAATTCTCCATTGCAATAAGGCCCAATCCGCAGAAAAACAAACATGTCGTGCTTAGAACAGAGCTGAACAAAACGGCGTATATTTCGGTTCCCACTCCACACAAATGAACCTTCTTCTTCCTCATGGCTGCTCCAAAAAATGTAGGCCGAAACCGTATTTAGTCCGCCCGCTTTCATTTTTAGAATCTGATCTTCCCATTGCTCGGCGGGATAGCGCACCGGATGCATTTCGCCGGCAACCATAATCCATGGTTTTCCGTTTAAGGTGACGTGTTGAGCATTGACCATAATGCGGTCACCAGATGGACTTGTGCCACTCCATCCGGGTTTCGGCAAAAGGTCAGGCACGCGTAGATGAGTCAGATCTATCAGATTTGTGGACTCTTGCTTAATGTTGGGCTGTTGGATTTGTGCTGAAACTGTTGTAACAATCACTAATAATATCAATATAGACTTTATTTTTTTCATATGAACTGACTATTTATTTGATTTTCGCTTCTATTTATTTGATTTTCTCACTTATTTCAAACTTTTTTTCAGCATTTGTGAGTATATCTGGCTACTCCTGAAAAGGTATGTTTCGAAGGGCTTTTCCTTTATACCCCATGTATGAAGAACTATCGGGCCTCTATATCCTGATTTCACCAATTCATCGAGGTAGTTTTGCGTATTGTAAGTCCCTGAATAAAGAGGTTTAATAGCATCATCCCAGCCCGCTATAGAGTCTGCCTGCATTTTGATATCGGCTCCGTTAATTGATGCCAATGCAATGTAAGGTGACACTTCCTGAATAGTTTTGCTCATAGTTGACCCATTGCCTGCCCTAAGCTCATGACATAGGTGAAAAGAAAGCATTAAGTCTTTTCTTCCGGTCATCTTTATCACTTTTAAAGCATGGCTTGCAGTTTCCATATACGTTTTATCGTGTGGATAAAGCACAATCGGCACACTGTATTTGGATGCCAGTTCGGCTAATTGCGTAAAAGCTTCTGAAACGCGTATATCTGTTGTCCCCTTTTCGACTATTGGCCAGAAAATAGCCTTGGTTTTTTCGAGCCGTCTAAATAACTTTTCGAGAAAGAAAGTACTTGGTTTAATTGAGTCAGCAGTTATCTCCAGACCAGTCAGCACTGCTGTTAAGTGAAAGTCCCCTTGCTTCATGCCGAGAGTATTGATATGATCATCAAGAGCAAAAAGATCGCCATCGTTATTTACTACCAGTGCAATCCCTGAATAACCGCTCCTTTTAAGGATGTCCTGTTGTTCTGCCGGCGTATACTCTGTCATCATAAAATTATACGCAGAGAGCGGATTTCTTTTGTTGCTGCTACAGGAGTTAATAATGAGCACAATGCCCAATAGAATTAATAGTTTTGTATTCATATTCATCGAACAATTTTTATTCCTTTTGGTGTTTAATATCAGACCTAATACTTCAAGTTGCCATGTTAGAAGAGGTACTATTATCCTTCTGAACATTACACCCAACTATCAAATTTGGGGACTCTTACTTAAGGTTGGGCTGTTGGATTTGTGCTGAAACTGTTGTAACAATCATTAATAATATCAGTATAAAATGTATTTTTTTCATTTTTATATAAAATTTGCTATTTAACCACTATTTGTTCAACTGCTGACTTTATCCCTTCTGAAGTACAAACTACACCAATACTCCCTGACCCTTTGGGCCGAATGGTAAGCAGTAACCTGCCTTCGAATGCTTTTCGTGAATTTTACTGATCGCCTGAATCAAGGCCAATCAGCTCTATTTTTTGTTAGAATTGGAGTAGGTATAATTCTTATTAAATAAACTCCGGCATATTCAGCCGGAGCTTATTTAATAAAAAATTTCTAAGGCTTGTTCCGATATTCGAGTTTGACATCATCCACAAAACCACCGTTACCGCCGCCAAGAGGATCGGTTCCTTTAATGGCTAATTTATGTGGTCCTGCTGAAGCGCTAAACGTCTTGGAAACAAAAGCCTCCCAATCTGAAGAAGCTGGGGCAAATGTTCCAACCAATACATCATCGATTAAGACTTCGAACGCTTGTTTTTGAGTCCCTCGCAGGGCTGCTTTAAGGCTAACGGCAAAATATCCCTCTGTAAATGTAATCATCTGACTTACGTCACTGACTCCGTGGAAAAGACCAGTTTGAACACCTTCCGGAGCTGGTTTAGCGCCATAAGCGCTTCCATTCTTCTGAATACCAGCTCCGCCACCAAAAGTCCATGCACTGCCAGTCGGCCAAATTTGAAAGCCAGAAGCCAACGCTGGCGTTTCAAAACCTCCTTCCGGAATGGCAGGAACGGGTGGAGTGAGCGTTTTAAATGTAACTTCATTACCATAGACTGTTCCCTCTTTACCGATAACATAAGCACGTATAAAATAGGTGGTTCCAGGCATCAAATTGGTCACTGTACTTGAGAATACACCATTCCCGTTTCCATCTGTTGTTTTCGGAGAACTGTCGATAGACGGAGTAGTCTTCGTGTCCCAACAAATGCCCCTGGCAGTTATCCCAATAACACCCTCGGCCACTTTACCCCCTGCTTTGGCTGAAGTATAGGTGATATCAGTGACTGCAGTGGTGGTTACAAAGATATTGGCCGTTATCGCCTTCGAGGAGGAATTTCCATCCTTATCGATGGCAACCAATGTGAGCTGCATGTCGCTGGTAATATCAATCGAACCAGTTATTTTGGGGTTTTGGTCTATAATGGAACCAGCAACATAAATTTTGCTTTCTACCCCTGCAACCTTTTTGTAGAGCTCAATCTTGCTCAATTTATTGGTTGAATTAACTTCAAATTCGTAGTACATGATCGAATTGATAGACAGTGCTACCCGATCAATCACTTCTCCGTTGATTTTTGCTATAATCGTGGTTTCCGATTCAATTTCGTCTTTACACCCTATTAACAAAAGGCTGCATAGGGCGACAACAGAGCAAAACAATGAAATAAATTTACTCATAATCAAGTTATTAATGTTTAATTATTTTTGCACTGCCAATTTAAACCCGATGGTTTGCTCGTTTTTATTGGCTTCTCCCTTTCGGTCAATCGCTTTAATTTGGATCAATCCGTACTTTCCTCGTTGTGTTTTAAATGCAATCACATCATTAACAGCTATATTGGGAACAGCACACCCCGCTTCTATACCCAAAATTGATGGGTAGACGCTTCCGCCGTCAAAAGCCTGTTTGAGACTCGCCGCATCGGTATAAACCATTACCGCAGGTTTTTTAAACTGGGTGATGTTGTTCTGATCGCCAATAACCGGATAAGTAGCCGTTTTAGCAAAATCGCTAAACGATACGAAACTTGCTTTTACACTGGCATTGTTTTCCATGTAAATGAACCCAAAATCAATAGCGGCTGGTTCGGCAACGGAATAAGATACATTTAATGGTAAACCAAACCGGGTATCAAAAAAAGTTTTTGATGCCCCATCTAGCTTGGCGTCGCCAAGCGTCACATTGTCAAACTCACTAATATCCAGAACAACATCCACCTGTGCGCCACTATAGTTTCCGTTCACATCGATCACATAGATGGAGTACGAAAAATCGTTGACTGCTGTAATTTCATAGCTTTTTGTAAAAGTGTTCCCCTCAATTTGATTGAGGTATTTTTCGAACGATTCAACTTTAAGTGGAGCACTCCTTAAATTGCGCGAATAAATCTCAATTTTTTCAATGGCCGCAGGTGCGTTAACATTAAAACTTACCGTTACGGTACTGTTTTTTGTCGTTGTCAGTTTACTTGATTCCTGACCATTAACTGTAGCTGATATTACCACAGGAACATCTTCATCCTTAGTACACGAGGTACCCAGAAGAACAATAAGTGATAATAGTAGAAGCAAGGAAACTCCCGATTGTCTGATCCGATTGATCAGGGGTATCCGGGCTATCAAATAGCCAAGTTGTATGCCCTTGGGCGGAATGGTTTTATAAATACTTATTAATTTCATAATAATCAATTTAGTCTGAATGAATCAGTTGTTTTTATTATTTTGACCAGCAGAACCGCTAGCTTACCAGTTTTCGGTCTGCTTAAGGTTTTGGTATTTCACAATTTCATTGTTAGAGATTGGATAACGATACATTGCCGGGGCTTTAAATACCCTTTCTTCAACCAAATAGTTGGGGGCGTAGGAAAATGAGTTATCTTGATTTTTCGTGATTTTCATCCCCCTAAGCGGCGCATTCTCTGTTACATCAGCGATCATCCATCTTCTGACATCCCAAAAACGATGGTTCTCAAATGCCAGTTCAACACGGCGCTCATTTCTGACTTTTTCGCGAAATTCTTCTTTTGAATTGCTTCCGGTTATCGCAGGCATTTTTACGCCTGTGCGGTTGCGAATCTGATTCAACGCATCACGTGCAGAAAGGGTAAAGTCAGCATATTTGCCATCAGGCCCCAACACTTCATTCATCGCCTCCGCAAAACACAACATCATTTCCCCATAGCGAAAGATATGAAACACATGCGAAGCAGTACGATTATCGCGTAGCACCAGCTTTTCGTTCACAAACTTTTTCAAATAGTATCCGGTGGTAGTGGCATTGTTTTTACCTAAACCATCGATACCATCAACAAACGACTCCACTGTTTTTTCGTTCCAGGTGTCACCGTTCGAAAGAATAGACATCCCAAAACGCGGGTCGCGGTTTTTGAATGGAGTGGCTGCATGAACCGGATTATTCCAATCAAACTTACTGCCATCGGCCATCTCATAAGCATCAACCAGATTCTGCGATGGGCAGGTGGCATTAGCACCCACATTGTAGGCATATTGTGCTGCGCCACCCAAAGGGTAATTGCTACTTTCCATGAAATTATCCATGGGTAAGCGGCGATCAAAAATGATCTCTTTGTTGGTTGCCGTCTGGTTCAGGAATAAGCCTCGATAATCAATATTCAGGTCATACAATCCCAGTTTTGAAAGAGCGACAAAGGCTCGTGCACTGCTATCGCAAAGAGCCAAATTGTAGGTTCCATTGTTGTTTAATGGACTGGCTGCATACAAATACAGCCGGGTCTTTAGGGCATAGATCGTACCTTTGGTAACCCTTCCCATAAATCCAGTTTCGGCAATTGTTCTTGAATTCGGTAGAATTGCGTTAAGTTCGGAGGCAATAAACTTGAAACACTCTCCGTAAGTATTCCGGGTCAAATCAACTTCGTCACCCAGGTTAATTACTTTGGTGATGATGGGCACACCTCCATATCGTTTAATCAATTCAAAATAGAAAAAGGCCCGCAAAAAACGTACTTCGGTTTTATAGTCCTTTAGTCGCGTGGTGTAGAATTGATAGCGAACCGGGTCGGAATCCTTGTACTCGGCATAGTCCAGATTTTGTGAACCTTCTAGAAAATGGTTGGCTGCCCTGATCCCTGCATACAGCGTTGAAAACTTATCGTCAGGATTCGAGAAAATACCCCAGGTTCCATTGTTAAAATCCTGAACACTCGAGTACCGGTTATTTAAATCGGCTTCGTCACACGCATTCGAAAGGGTCGAGTTGCCTCCAATCTCGCTAAAACTACCTGGAATGTATGAATAAACGTTGAAGCACATGGCTTCTACATTCCCTGGATTAATAAATGCCAAATCTCTGGTTGACATGTTCTCATCATCAATTTCCAGGAAACTGCACGAATTCAGGCTGAAACCCAGAATAATTATTGCCAACAGGCTATATCTAAAATTATTTCTCATCTTTTCGTTTTTTAATGATAAAAATATCACTGGCTTTTTAGAAATTGACCTGTATTCCTGCCATAAAAGTACGCAAGGCAGGATATCCTGTCATGAGTTCAGGATCAAGCATATCAAAGGAGTTGTTCCATGTAAGCAGGTTCATTCCTCTGACATATAACCGGGTATTCGAAAGATGCATCTTTGTAAGAAGTTGCTCACTGAACGAATAACCCAATTCAATATTTCTTAGCTTAATAAAGTTCGTGGAAACCAGCCAGCTTGTGCTTGACCGATGGTTGTTCTGACTGTCCAAGGTGGTCAGACGGGGCAAAGTTGCAGTGGAAGCGGTCTCGGGTGTCCATGAATCAAAGACATTGGGGAACGCGTTCATCTTACCTCTAAACGGGATGAATTGACCACCCAGCATCAAGGAAACATTGTCTTGTCCTTGCATAAGGGCGCTAAAATCGAAATTTTTATACCTCACTGACAAGTCAAGGGAATAGTTGTATTCCGGGATCCCCGTATAACCGATGGCTGCCACATCGCGATCATCAATTACATCGTCCCCATTCATGTTGGCATACATCAAATCGCCAGCGACCAGCGGCCCCCACAAATGCGGAGTATAATCTGAAGTCCCATCGTATAAACCAGTTGAAACCATTCCGAAGATCTGGCCGACAGGTTTTCCGGTTCTTAGCCGGTTTGCTTCCTGGTAGAATGGCTCATCGCCCTTGCTAATAACCTCGCTTCTGTTGTGATCGAGCATAACAGCTAACGACCAGCTCCAATCTCCTACTGCATCGTAATAGCGGAATGATGTTTCGTAACCACGATTGGTTACTTCACCATTATTGGTGTAAGGTAATCTGGCGCTGCTAATTCCAATTAATGAAGGAGCATTGGCATCAAGCGTAAAAATATCCTTGCGGTTATCCACGAACCAGGTAAATCCCAAATCGAAACGGTTAAATAATGTGAGGTCTGCACTTAAATCGGTTTTGTACGATTTTTCCCAGGTAAGCATTGGATTGGCAAGTCGCAACTCTCCGTAGCCCCCTTTTGAGTTGGCAGCATCGACTCCAAAACTGTATCCACCCAATCCTCCATAGTACTGGTTGTAAAAAATACGACCAGCAACATCGGTGCCAGTTACAAACATGTCACTGCCAGAAACTCCATGGGAACCTCTGAATTTGAGGTGATTGATAAACGGAACTTTGTCCATGAAGAATTTTTCCTTCGATACAATCCAGCCCAGAGCTGCCGCAGGGAAAAAACCAAACTGCCGGTCGGGATGGAAAACTTCCGAGCCCTGATACGACCAGGTGGCTTCAGCCAAATAACGATCTCTAAAAGAATAGTTCACACGACCACTAATCCCCATGTTAGAAGGCTTGTGGTGAGTTGACTGACGAATTATCCTGGTCATTTTGAAAAGAGCTATCGCATCGAACGAGTGTTCTCCCAAAGTTCGCTGATAGGTCACATCAGCCGCGTAATTATTTCTGCGAAAGTAAGTCGAACCGCTCTGCCAGGCCAGATTCGTGTCGTCGCCAAATTTAGTATAGGTTCTTTCACCATCTATGTTATACACGGCGTATTGACGAATTTTATTATCAATCGTATACGACTGATCGAAGACAGAGAAGTCTGCACCGACCGACAACCCCTTTGTGATAAAGGAAAAATCATAGCGGGCACGAATTGTAGCATTTACATCGCGCGCATGGTTGCCTTGATAACCGGTTGCTGTAATCAATGCATACGGATTGTTCCGGTAATCAGTCGTCCCTCCAATCGATCCGTTCGGGTTTATCATGTTATACAGCAAACCCGGGGTTTGAAAAATTGAATTCCAGATACCATCAGAGGAAGTTCCGGGACTATTGCGATCTTCAAAACGAATACCTAAATCAACATCAATGGCCAGGTTTTTAACAAGGTCGATGTCGAGATTGGTGCGGATGTTCACACGGTCGAATTGCGACTGTGTTTTATAACCATCGTTAATATCAGCATATTTGTAATGACCTTCGCTGCGCAGGTAATTCAAATTCACGTAGTATTTAAGTCCACTTGTACCTCCACTTATTTGAAACGAGGCGTTATGCAGTGGAGCAGAATTTCTGGTCAACTGATTTTGCCAGTTGTTGTCAGGATAAAGGATCGGGTCGCCAGGTGTGGCTCCTCCAGGATACAAATCGGCATTGTAAAGTGGAGCAAGTCCATCCATCGACAATGCTTTGTTGTATAAGCTGGCATAGTTGTAGGCATCGAGTAATTTAGGCGATTGCATAATGTTGGAGAGCCCCGATTGGATGTTCACTTCAAATTGGGTTTTCCCTTCTTTTCCTCTCTTGGTAGTCACCAGAATCACACCATTTGCACCCTTCAACCCATAGATGGCGGTGGCGGCTGCATCTTTCAGAACTGATATACTCTCAATTTCAGAGAGTGATATTTTATTGAAATCGGCTTCATACCCATCGATCAAAATTACGGGTTCTGAATTAGTGTACGTACCCGTGCCACGAACTCTTAGTGATGGCACATCGCTGCCTGGCTCTGAATTGGACTGTCGGACAATTAATCCGGAAAGTCGGCCAAACAGGGCATTCCCAGTGGCGTTTACCGTTGATTTAGTTAGCGCAGAAGACGATATTGAACTAACCGATTCGATCAATTTTTCGTTGGACTGTTGCCCATAGCCAATGTTGATCTTTTGACCGCCATAAGTGGTCAGCGAATCTGTTACTTCCTTCAACTGTTGGGCCACAGCATCGATGCCGGGCATCAAAATGACCAACAGGAGAATCAGTTGCAAGATTTTTGTTTGTATATTTTTCATTCGAAAATAATTGTGTTAACAAATTGAATATCTGTGCGTTCTCATGGGACTCCATGCCTGGAGGATTCCGCTTTGAACTTTATTTTCATTTATTTTTACGCCGCCACCTTTAGAATAATACCCAGTGGCATGATCGTTTCATGTGATCAATCGAATATTTTTTATTATTTTTTTGGATCATCTTTATATGCTTACCAGCCAGGGTTTTGAACCAGGTTTGGTGCAGCCTTCAGAACATCAGTCAGGGGGAAAGCCCACAAATATTGATTTTCAGGAAATTTGCGTTTGGTTGCTTCAAAACGAACGTAGGTGAGTTCATTCGTTGTTTTATTTTTCTGAACCTGAATGCCATAATTGGTCCCGCGTAGAATATCCAATCGCTTCCACCGTTTTAAATCCCAGTAGCGCACTTGTTCAAAAGCGAGCTCAACGGCCCTTTCGTTCACTATTTTATCTTTCATCTGCTGATAATTAAGTCCTGAAACAGGGGTCATTCCGGCACGACTGCGAACCTCGTTGAAATACTTGTAGGCTTCTGCTGACGGACCGCTATTGGCCTCATTGAGTGCTTCAGCATACATGAGATAGATATCCGACAATCGGATATATGGCCAAAAAATTTGAATCTCCTGCCGTAATACATCCACTTCAGGAAAGCCAAATTTTCCCAAAGCATACCCTGAACAAAAACCAGCTTGCTGACCTGTCGAATTGTTATTGCCGAGCACTTGATTAACGTTGGCTTTATCTACAGAGAAATCAATATTAAAGATTCCTGCCCAACTAGCACCTTGCGTCAGAATTGTTTCATAAAACCGGGGATCCAGTCCCACATAAGGCTTGGTTGGATCTTTGGTGGCCGATGGGTCTTTCATCTCGTAAAGATCTACCAGATTTTGCGTTGGTTGAGTTGCAGGAATTCCCGAATGATACTGGCCAGGATAAGCGGTACGTGCATAAATCTTCGCTCTCTGATACATTTGCGCCTTTAACTGTGGCCTGGAACGACTTGGCAATAAGACTTCGGTATTTACGGTAGCGTCTAATTCACGCCAGGCTGTTTTGTAATCTGCTCCAGGATTGCCTGTGTTGATCAATTTATACCCATTCTGTTCTGCAAAGGTGATCACATCCTTACAGGCCGAAGCGGCTCTGTTCCAGCGATCCTTTTTATACGGGGCACAAATCAGGTGTTTAAGTCCAAATGCCATGTAGGTCTCGTCGCTGTTGAACAGCGGACTTGCAGCAAAGACCAGTAATCGGGCTTTAACGGCCATAGCTCCAATTTTCGAAAGACGGCCAAAGTCTCTGGCTTCAAATCGGGAAGGAAGAAGGGCGATACTGCGATCAAGTACACCCACAATTGAATCAACGGTTGCTTCAACGCTCAAACGAGTCATGTCAACCTGATCTACCGGCGAATAGACTTTATTCATCCAGGGCATTCCCCCATAACGTTTGAACATTTCAAAATACTGAAGGCCAATCATCGCCAAAGCCTCACCTTTGCGGGCACGAATCAACTGCTTGTCCGATTCCGAGGTCATTCCGGGTACTTTCTCGATATTCTCCAGGTAAAGATAGCAGGAGCGAATGGCCGACCAATGGTATGGCCATTTTTCTTCCAGAAAAGGGTATATCGTTGAAGAATTGATGGTGGCATCATTATACCCCATTGCAAACTGGCGGGGAGTCGAAAGTCCTTCGGCTTCGTCACAAAGCATAGCCACATTGCCCCCATAGATGCCAGCGTGCGGATTCCATGCTCCCTGATCCAGATAAGTAAATCCAGTGGGCAAAAGGAAATAAGCCTCGTTCAAAACCTGTTCTGCATTCTGAAAATTTGAAAAAACTACATCAAGTGTTCTGTCCGCACTTGGTGGTTTCTCCAGATAATCTTCACAAGAGAAGAAGATAAGAAACAGAAATGCCACTGGAATTAATTTATATTGATTAAATCTCATAGCGTATTATAATAAAATTGTTAATAACATATACTACTTCAAAATAAGTTCGTCGCCATTCAGCTTAAAAGTTGATGTTTATTCCGGCGTTATACGTCTTTTGCACAGGATAAAGCATCAGTTGGTTGTTTACAGCTTCAGGGTCGAGATAGAGATCGGAGAACGTCAGGAGGTTTTGTCCGCTGACAAAAAGCCGAACGCTACTGATGCCTAAGGTATTCTGTGTAAATTTTTCAGAAATAGTGTAGCCCAACTGAACGTTTTTTAACCGAATATAGCTTGCATCCCACAACCAGAATGTTGAATTCTGATAGTTATGATGAGTATCTAAGAATGAACTGCCATGCAAAATAGGATAGGTGGCCGTTTCCCGGTTCTCAGGCGTCCACCTTCCTTTGATAATGTCGGCAAACGCGTTGACATTTCCATTCTGCATCTGTACCCGAGCCGGCCCCCCTGGCACATAGCTAACCTGCTCTGCTCCGGAAAATAATAGGCTCAGGTCAACGTTTTGGTAGGAGAAATCAGCTGAAATGCTATATGTAACACGGGGAGTGTTGCTGTACCCAATGGGCACCATATCGTTTTGGTCAATTTTCATATCCTTGTTGATGTCCTTGTATTTTATATCGCCGGGTACCAAAACAGGTGAATAAGACGATACCGGATTCAAAGGATCATTGATCTCTTCGTACGATTGATAAAATCCTTCACTGATTAAGCCAAAAGGCTGTCCAACACTTTGGCCCTGACTGTATCTCCAGGGATAGAACTGGTAGGACTCAGAAATCAGATCCTGATAATTTCGGGCGTAAGCCAATGATCCATTGAACTGATAGGAGAACTTTCCAATTTTATCGCGCCATCCAAGTTCAATCTCAAATCCTTCGTTCGAACGTTTGGCATAGTTGACCGGAGAGGTAAGATTAAGTCCAAGGTTACTTTCAATCGGGATCATGTATATCGGGATATTTTGCATATAAGTCAATATATTGCTCCTGTTTTCCCGGAAGAAGTCGATAATGAAGCTTAGCTTGCTGTCGAAAAATTTACTTTCCAGCGCAATGTCAATCTTTTTTGCTCTTTCCCAGGTAATGTCCAAATTCGCCGGACGACCTTCAATAATAGGCGTATCGCCGTACCACCAGCTTCCCTGGTCACCAAATCCAGGGCTGGGATTAAATCCTGATGGAAGATCTTTGAAAGATTCGCCTACATAAAGGAAGCGGCTTCCCCCGATACGGTCATTCCCCACGGTGCCCAAAGATGCCCTTAGCTTTAAATAAGATACTAGCGGATTGTTCTTCAGAAAATTTTCTTCTGAAACTACCCACCCGGCTGAATAGGCAGGGAATTTTCCGAAACGTTTGCCCTTTGGGAAGTTTTCAGATCCATTCATCCCAAAATTAAACTCGGCCAGATATTTATTTTTATAATTGTAGGTAACGCGGGAAACTACGCCAAGGTATGCATTGGGGATATCGTAGGGAGCGCCTGCGGTGTAATATCGCTTCGATTGATTATAAAGCGCAAGCGCGCTCAAATTATGACCATCGAACGAACGCGACCAGTTAATTGCAGCCTCCCAATACAAGTTACGTGATTTATTGGTGACGTTATCGGAATACGCCAAAGGCCCCGGGGTTACATCGTTGGCTTTACGCAACAACACATCGTAGGTGTCATTGATGCCATCCCCGTTTGTATCTGTCTCATTTGTTTTAATCGGCTGCCAGGTTTCATAAGGACGGCGGCGGTTGTAACGATCATAGTTCCAACTGTCGTAAGAAAATTTTCCCTGAATATCCAATCCTTTGGTAATGAACCCAAGGTCGTATTTCAGGTAATAGTTCGAGTTCACCGTTGTTTGTTTGGTAAAATAGGTACCAAAGCTCATAATCCATTCATTAATAGGCTTCTCGCCAAAAGCCTGATTCAATACATATTTGTCGTCGACAAAACCAGGTGAAACAAACGGCAAGGTGTTATACATTCGCCAGAAAAAAGTACCTTCATTCTCCACACTCAATCCTTGTCGGTCTTCAAAACGAGCTTCGAGGTTTATTCCTGCTGTAAGACGTTTTGAAAACTGGAAATCGATGTTCGAACGTAGATTATATCGACCAAAATCCCAGTTGGGATTATATCCATATCCTTTATGCTGCTCGATCATCCCTTCTTCGTCGAGAAATCCCGTAGAAACAAAATATTTTACTTTTTCTCCCCCACCACGAATGTTGACATTGTGTTGCTGACGAGGAGAATAATCCCTAAGGATATATTCGTTGTAATCCATATTAGGGTACAGAATTGTATTGGCATTGGAACGGTAGTTTTCGAGTTCTGCCGGTGAAATAAGGGGTGGCAAACCATCGTTTGCATTGGCTTCATTCATATAACTGTACCATTCGTAGGACGAAGTCAAACGAGGAAGTTTAGACGGAGTGTTCACCGAATAATTCCCGGAATAAGAAATCTGCGGTGCTCCTGTCTTTCCGCGCTTCGTTGTAATAATGATGACCCCATTAGCTCCACGAACTCCATAAACAGCAGTGGAAGAAGCATCTTTTAAAATCGAAATGGTTTCGATATCATTTGGGTCCATTTGCTCAAATCCACTCTTTGCCCCATTCGATCCTCCGAGTGACCCTCCGCTGTTTTGCTCGATTCCATCTACAATAATAATTGGACTGCCAATACCTCGAATATAAATCTCGGGAGTATCGCCTCCGGGAGCACCTGCGCGCTGAACAGTCGACAAGCCCGGAAGTTTTCCGGATAGCGCTGTTACCAGGTTACTGGTTGGCGACTTTAGCAATTCTTTTGAATCAACTGAAGAAATGGCTCCGGTGATTGTGATCTTCTTCTGCTCACCATAACCTACTACTACTACCTCATCAAGTGATTTAGTCGACTCTTTCATGGTGACATTAATTTCGGTTCGACCGTTTACCGCGATCTCTTGTGATTCGAGACCTATAAACGAAAAAAGCAAAATTGCTTTGGATGCGTTTTGTAACTTTAATTGGTACAAACCCTCAAAATCACTAACGACTCCATTCGCAGTTCCCTTTTCGATAACAGTTACCCCAGGTATGGGAGCGCCCGAGTCGTCAATAATCTTTCCTTTTACCTGACTGTACAATTCCTGATTTAAGGAAATCATCAGTAATAAAAGAAAAGTCGAAAAAACAAATTTGACTTTCATTTTATCCATAAGTTTTTTGATTTAAAGAATCATGTTAAATATTCTGCTTCGTGCAGTTACTAAAAATTCATTGGTTTTTCTCCCAGCCACAATAGTATTTGAATTCAGGGAGTAACAACATCCATTTTCGAGTCCGGATCCGCGAATTGTAATCGAACATCCTTTAAATGTAGAACAGTGTTTTTTCATAAGAAATTATTTAGTGGTTAATAACGAGTATTAAAATTCCCTTATCTGGTGGGAAAAGTGTTGCTGGTTTGATTCAAACATTTTAAAAATTGTTTCATTGTGTTATATTTAAATAACTGGTCAATTATTTAAAATTTGTACCAAAACGACAGATTGGGATTCGCGAGGCGTTCTCTTGATAGCACTTACAATTGTGTTGATGCGGTGGATTGGATATTTTGCTTGGTTAATGGAAGAGTAGGAACGCATTTTTGTGAAGAACCAAGATTGTAACTATGAGTCTACTCCGAAAAGTCATAAAGTCAAAAAAAACAGTCCTTTCAGGACTGAATTTGAATAACAGTCCTGACTTACTATCGGGACGGCAGAATGAAAGTTGAACACACAACCCTGAAGGGTTGAATAATAATCACTAATAGTTCAACCCTCAGGGTTGTGATTTTGATCTCATTTCCTTTCCACCCCGATTCTCGGGGTGGTTAATCAAATTTAATCTCTTCGGGGTTTTTATCAGCTTTTCGGAGTGTACTCAACTTTCCTCACCCGATCCTTTAATGCGTTTTATAAACTCTGACGGACTTGTATTTTGCTCTTGTTTAAATGCTGTGCAAAAATATGAATAAGAACCAAACCCTATTGAATCGCTAATTTCACGAAGCGAATAATTTCCGGAATTCATTAATTCAATTGATTTATTTATACGGTATTTACGGATATACGAAATAGGGGAAAGACTGGTAAGGCTCATGAACTTTCGGTAAAAACTCGATCGGCTCATGCCTAAACTTTTAGCCAGAAAAGAAATATCCAGATCGGTATTGGTAATTTCTTTTTCGAGAATGCTATTAAACCGGGCAAGGAATTTCACATCCAACTGATTGATTTCAGAGCGGTTAAGATTAGGCATCAATCCATTTAGAAACAGATCCTGAATCCTTTTTCGGTTTTTTAGTTGATTTTCGATTACAACGAGAAGATAATCCATATTAAATGGTTTCGGCAGGTACACATCGGCGCCGATTAGTAATCCTTCTATTTGATTCGATATTTCGCTCTTTGCTGTTAGCAGGATTAATGGGATATGAGAATATTCAGCATCGTTTTTGATCTTACGCGTCAATTCAAGCCCATCCATTTCGGGCATCATTACATCTGCAAGAATAACATCGGGCATCTCATTTTTTATACGCTCAAATGCATCTTTCCCATTAAAACACGAATAAACTTTGTAATACTCTTTTAGAGTGCTGCTTAAAAAATGGTTCAAGTCCGGATCATCTTCAGCAACCAAAATACTCTTTTCAAAATCCTGGGAAATGGCATTTGGGCTATTTTTCGTCGTTTGTGCATCGTATTCCTGAATCAGCACATTCTCTTTTACAACAGCAAAATCTTTCTCTTCATATATTTCCGGTTCAAAAGGCAAAACAAAAGCAAAAGTTGACCCTTCTCCAATCTTACTTTTAACCCGAATCGATCCTTTATGTAATTCAACCAATGATTTGGTGAAATTCAACCCAATTCCGGAATTTGAATAATCAGGTTTTTGTTTACCCCCTATGTCAATGGTTTGGTAACGATCAAAAATACTATCCCAATACATTTCCTCAATACCAGACCCATTATCAGTAACTTCTACTTCAACAAAATTCGCTACTGCATGAATTGATTTTACCTTTAAATTTGGATAAAGATCGTTAACAGAACTTGCAGATACTTTAGAAACTGCTATTTGAATTAGCCCGCCTTCCGGGGTATGTTTAATCGCATTTGAAAGGAGATTTCCCAATATTTTTTCAAGCTTATCGAAGTCAATGTAAAGGATGTAGTCATTTCCTTCCAAAAATTCGATTTTGATGTTTTTCTCTTTTGCAAACAAAACATAGGGCCTGATTATTTTTTGCAGAACTACATTTACACATTCATTTTCCAACCACAGCGTCAGGGTATCGCTTTCAAGCCGTTTGAAGGCTAACAACTGGTTGATCAGCTTCAATAACCGATCGACACTCATTTCCAAACTTTGAGCAATCTCTTTTATAGGTGGAGTTAGCCTGTCTTGTTTGGAAAGATGACCAACCATGCCGGAGATCATCGTTAATGGCGTCCTGATTTCGTGAGAAATATTGGAGAAAAACCGTTGTTTCATGGTATTAATATCCCGCTCTCTCTGATGTTCGTATTGTTCAATGTCCAATTCCCTTTTATATAAAATGGTCTTTATTCTGATTTGAAAGAAATAGCGAGCTAACCCGGACAAAGTCAATATATAAATGAACCAGGCCCAATATGAAAACCATGGCGACGGTTTAACGTGGATAATTAATTCGGCTTCATTTTCAGACCATATACCAGCGCCATTTCTGGCTTTTACCTTAAAAACAAAAGTTCCCCTTGAAAGATTGGAATAGGAAACCTTTCTTTGATTGCCAACACTGTACCAGTCTGGATCAAACCCTTCCAACTTGCAGTAATACTGCATTGTCTCTGAAGATACATAATCGAAACCAACGTAATCGATGGTAAAAATCTTGTCTTTATGGGTAAGTGTTATTTCTTTGGTATAAGGCAACGACTGTGAGAGTTTGTTGCCTTCAGAAGGGTTTATCCTATTGTTTAAAATGTAAAGATTTTCTAAAATAACAGTTGGGGGAGCAACTTCCTTTGTATTAAAATCATTAGGATCGAAATAAGTAACTCCATAGTTCCCGCCAAAATAGATTACCCCATTCTTATCTCTAAACGATGATTTTTGATGAAATTGGTAGTTGTTTACTCCCTCGTTACTGAAATAAGCCTGCAGGCTAAAATCTTTTGTGTTAAGTCGGGTTAATCCGTAAGAAGTGCTTAGCCAAAGATTCCTGTCATCATCTTCCTCAATGCCGACAACATCGTTGCTTGGAAGTCCATCGTTAATGGTAATATTTCTAACCGCACTGTTTTCAAGGTCAAGCGAAAATAATCCAAAGTTATAGGTTCCAAGCCATATCTTATTGTCAGAAGCTTTCAGAATACATATAGTATGGTCAATTCCTTTAAAATCAGTGTCGATTATGATTTTATTTGTTTCGTACGTGTTCGGATTCAATTTAAACAAACCATTTCCAAAACTAGAAACCAACAAATCGCTGTTATTCAATTGGATGATTTTAGTAATATTCGAGCCCATTTCCTTAATAATGTTCAGTAAATTCCCTTCAGTATCAAATACCAATACCCCGTGTCGATCAGTTGCCGCATATATCTTTCCATTCATTTCCAGTATAGAAACGACACCATTGTTTGGTTCGGGAACCTGAAGATTTTTGAATAACTCTTTCTCCGGATAAAAAAGCTGAAGTCCATAGTGGTGTCCTATCCAATAATGATCCCTGGAATCGACGTAAATGCTTCTTATATAAGAATATGACAACTGGCTGTTTGTTTTGTTGTAATTTTTATTTGTCTTTTTGTTAGCATTATACACAAAAAAACCATTTTCAGTGGTCGCGATAATAAGGTTCGATTTTCTATCCTTTGTGATTCCAGTAATGAATTTATTTTGTGTTATCGCATTAAGATAAGGATCTACGTTGAATGCTCTGGCATGTTTAAAACTTACGTCCAATCCTGAGTCAAATGAGGCCAACCAGGCATTTCCTGCCTTATCAACAAAATAGTCCAAATAGGTATTCGAATGCACATCGGAATAAATATCGTTTTTGAAATACCTGGTCATACTTCCTTTTGATTTGTCGTAAACATAGATGCCAGAGCTGTAAGTTCCAATCCAGAAAACGGAAGGTTGTTTTTCAAAAACAAACTTAATATCAACATTTTGTAGCTCTCTTTCCAATATCGAATAGTCCTTGGGATCAACAAATTGATTGGTCAAGGGATTAAAGAAACTGACTCCGTTTTTTGTACACAGTATCATCAGGTCATTTTCACCCTGATAAATTGAATTGATTGAGTTTTTCGGATTTTGGCTGATTCGGATATCTGTCAGGAAATAATCAAAACTGTTCTTCAAACTATCATAGCGGGCCAAGCCTGCATTATAGTCACACCCCCCCCATAGCGTGCCTGATCTATCAAAAAAAAGCTTATTTACTATTACACCCTGTTTCCATTCTTTACCAACGTCTTCTAACTCTTTATTTTCGGGTCTAAATCGCTTTATTCCTCCATTTGACCCGATGTAAATATAACCGTCATTTTCGATCAGCGATTTTATCGCCGAATTATTAAGTTCGGGGAATGGATTAGTGATCTTTTCTGATACTATATTGAAAATATTAATTCCATTTTCAGTGCCAATGTAAATATTCCCGTCCGAAGCGCTCAGCAGTGCATTAATATGATTTGAATTTAGCGTATTCGTATCTTTGGAGTTATGAATGAAATGAGTAAAATAAGCACCATTGTATCTGTTCAGTCCCCTCATGGTACCTACCCATATATATCCCAATCTGTCTTCAGCAACAGATGAAACATTCAAATTGGATAATCCCTCTATTAATGAAATATTTGAAAGTTTTAATCCTGAATTTGCAAATAAAATATTACCACAAAAAAAGAATAATACTATAAATAAGTTTTTATTACACATATCACTTCAGGTAGGTTCTCGTAACTAAAACTGTATTAATGCAAAAATAGGATTTAAATAGTGAGATAAAAAGAGAAAGACGAACAATAAAACAATTGACTTTATCATAAAATGAGACTAAGTTAGGTTTTTAGTACTGGCAGTTTAATGTAACTCCGTAAAAGTAGTTTTTTAGTCGAAAAAACAAGTAGCTATTTTAAATAGCCGTAAGCAAAAAAATATAACCGTTTCCCGTATCGACCGAATAAATCATTAAATGCTGCAGCATCCCCTTTATTTACTACTAAGATATTGCTAGTGTAACAGAACCTAAAACGCAAAACAATGCAATTCAATGCATTAGGCGCTAATTCAGGAGTTGATTTTTAGAATCTGATGAACTCCCGAATTACACCCGAGTAGATTCACCATTTTTGCATTTACATGCATTTCCTAAAAGCAAAAAACTCCTGTAAACGTAGTATTTACAGGAGTTTGCTTTGATGTGCATTTTGAAAAAGTGGAGCTGGCGGGAGTCGAACCCGCGTCCAAACGAGGAAGCAATAAGCTTTCTACATGTTTATCCCCAGACTTGGTTTTCGAATAAAAGCTGGATCAGGGCCACCGACTTTTACCTTAGCTTCTTAATTTTGCAGAAGTTCCGAAGCATCACTTCCACTATCCCCGATTTATTTGCACCGCCTGATCGGGCCGCTTCAGGGAAGTAGCACCCGGGCGATGTCCCGTTCCAGTACCTAGTACCGGAATGAAGTGTAACCTACTTAGTTCGGTTACGCAGCAAGAGCGTAGTTATTTTCGCCAATTGAATTGTGAACGCCAAGATTAACGGGCTGTGCGATCAAGGCCCGACATGCTTACATACCTCTTCTACCCGCTGTCAAAACCGGTCAGCCCCGGGTATTAAGGGCTGCAAAAATACAACTTTTTAGGCCATTTCATGCGAACTGCTGATTTTATTTTCGGCAGAGGGCAGGGAGCAGGGAGCAGGGAGCATGGGGCAAAGAGCAGAGAGCATGGGGCAGGGAGCTGCCAACTGAGACTGACCACTGAATACTTTGTCATTCATACTCTCCTATCAACATTCCAGAAACATTCCATGCACTGAAACTGCCACCTTCACTTTTTCCAAGCGGGATGGCCACTTTTACCTGGTGTTTCCCCGGCTTCAATTCCGAAATCGGATAGTAATAAGGATTGGTTGCAGTGCCGGGGCACCAACCAGAGCGGCTGTAATCGCTCGAAGTTACTCCATTCCAGAAATTTCCTGAGGCAGGATTGTATTTCCTGAAAGTCGCACAATCGCTTCTCCAGGGTGTGAATTGAAACAAAACATTTCCATCGAGCAGAACAGTATTCATTTTCTGGTTGAATTCGTCGCCCCCACCCCAACCTCCGTGGCCGGTAGTGATGTAGCGCATCTGCACATTTTTTACTCCCGCCGGAACTTCGAAATCAACTTTCAGCGAATCGTTGCCAAACATGGTTCCGTATTCCTGTCCCGACATTTCCATTACATTCAGGGTATTGAAAAGCGGCATGATCCAATATTTCTTGTTTGGTTTGTCTGATATTTCCATACTTCCGGGGTAATATTTCAACTTCAAACTGGCTTTGTGGCCACCTTTATCGTAATTGCCGATAAAAACACCAATCCAGCGTTCGCCCTGAAGCACTGGCAGCAATTCGGAAACGTCCTGTTTGAACAAGGTTGAATCTTCCCATTGCTGCCCAAAAACAGTCACTTTATCATTGAACTGGCCAATTCCGAAGGAGGTAAAAAAGCGCAGGATTTCGACCAGTGGCGAAAAGCGGTAGGTTGCAACCACTCCCTGGTAGGATTTCCCGTTTTTTGCCTGAAATATTGGCAAACTTGCTGTTCCGGTCCTCAAACCTTCCAGAAACGACTGTTCTTTGTCTTCAGGAATTACAAATACGGAGCCGGTGCGGTCGTAAGCATCGCCATTCGAATGTTGGTACAATTCAATAAATAGCTGGGTATCATCAGGAACCACAGGCAGTTTTACTTTCTTCAGGATAACTGTTCCTGCTGAATATTTGAACGTTTTTTCAGATTCAGTGTCTGTCGGATTTACAATTTCATTTCCGAAACTGATTTGTTCGCTGGTAAAAATATTTACAGTGGTAATCAGATTTTCGGTGATCCGATGTTTATATAGCGGTAATTCAAGGCTTTCGCCCATTTCAGAAAGAAGAATAGGTTCAGTATCTTTTTGCTTCAAAGTTTTCACCTCGGTAGCCACAATTTCAAAGTTCCCATTTCTGACAACTTTTAACACCAGCCCATCCGGAATTCCATAAGCCATTGCAGGCGTTCCTTTTACTCCGGAATCTGTGGTGTACCAAATATCGATGGCGTTTGACCGAAGCGAAGTTTTGAGGTGTTTGCAGTTATAACCCAGAATGACGGCTGTTTCGTTGGTTTCAGTCAAAACCGGATATTCAGAAAAAGCCAGAGGAGTATTAATTACCGATCCATCAGAAAACCGGGCTACCTGGAAGGTTTTTTTCAGGTTAAAATCTACGTAACTCGTTTCACTGGCCACCGTTGGCAGCAATTTCCTTGAATCGTTGCCTGACCACGACCTGGAAGCAACCGGAGAACACAGCAACATGGTTTTAGGTCCGCCAGTGCGTGCTTTTCCATTGACAACGGTTTGATAGCTAACACTCACAACTTCAGGATATTTTTTGGGCATTGCGTTACCAAGAACAGAAATGGCAATCAAAATGGCCAACAGATATAGTTTTCTCATTTTTCCCTATTTTATTGTATGGATTTTAAAAGACCATGCCTCACCGCAAGGCGGACTGTTTTGAAGTTTTGACGGTACAAAAATTTTAAAGCCTGTAGCAGTTCTCTGCCATTTCAATGAACCAGAAGCGCCAAGTAATTCGACTTTAGCAACAGAGGCCGGCGTGATACCTTCGACAATAACTTCGGAAGGCAATAACTTCTCATTCTCCTGAGGTAAATAAATGGCATATACCGATTTTGTGGCTTTGTTCTGAGTAAAACAAATATTTCCGGATTTATATGGTGCAATAACCCTTGTACTATAAATTGCTTCGCCATTTACATCAATCCATTTGCCCATTGCTTCGAGCAGTGTGTAGGCTCCTTCAGGCCATTTGCCATCGGGGCCCGGAGCAATATTATATAAAAGGTTTCCACCTTTGGCAACAATGTCAACCAACATGTGAATCGCTTTTCGGGGAGTCATAAAAGTTGCATCGGGTACCCACGACCAGCCACCACCGGCAATAATGCACGATTCCCACGGATAGGGCAACATCTTGCCGGGAACTGTATTCTCGGGAGTCAGGTAATTCTGGTTGGGGCCTTCAACAGCACGGTCAACGACAATCAACCCTGGCTGTTTCACTCGTGCTTTTGCAGCCAGTTCATCCATCCTGATATCCTGGTTGACAGAACGATTTTTCAGGAACCCTGAGTTTGCCCCTTCGGTGCGCCGCTCATAGCTGGCTTTTACCTGCTCCGGCGATTTTTTGCTTACCCATCCGCCATCGAGCCATAGAATATCAACTTTTCCATAGTCGGTCATCAATTCCATGATCTGCTTATGGGTGAAATCTACATACTTTTCCCATTTTTCAGGATAAAGTTCAGGGTCGTAATTTACATTCCGGTCGAGTGGTGGAAAATAAGGATCCCAGTAATGCTCTGAATTCCAGTCGGGCTTTGAGAAATAAGCTCCGGCCCACAAGCCTTTATCGCGAAAAGCATCGAATATTTCTTTTGTAATGTTTGCTTTTGGATTCACATGAAAAGGGCATGCAGCATCGGTCACCTTATAATCGGTATATTTTGAATCGAACATGCTGAACCCATCGTGGTGTTTGGTAGTAAAAACCATGTATTTCATTCCGGCACGGCTTGCTGCATCTGCCCAGCGTTCGGGTTCAAAACCCACCGGATTAAAAGAAAGTTTAAGGTTTTTGTATTCTTTCAGATAGGTATTGTAGTCATTCGGATTGCTGCCTTTACGACGTTCGCACCAGCCATAATCCTCCGGACAGATTGACCATGATTCCACGATCCCCCACTGGCTGTAGGCCCCCCAGTGCATAAGCAATCCAAATTTCAGGTCCTGCCATTGATTAAGTTTTTCGAGAACCTGAGGATCAGTTGGCCACACATAACCGGTTACTTCGTGCTCGAGCTGGGCCTGAGCCGTAAAAAACCATAATGATAAAACAACAAGTATGAACTTACTTTTCATATTCGGATATTTAGATTTTTGAATTATGAATTCAATAATATTATCAACCATTTATATACCTATTTGGCATTTTGCTTCAGTCAGTTGTAGTTATTTATGGTCATTCTGTTGTCATTTCCAGGCAACTCAATGACTACCAAATGACAATTGAATAACTTTTATGATATTGGGTATTATTACGGATATCCATTTTTATAATTTTTGCCAGATGCCAAAGATTCGCACAACGGTTTGGGTATTATAGAAAGAGACCATCGGGAATGACAGTCTCTTTCTTATAGGTTTCAATTTAGAAATGGTAAAACTATTTTTTGTCCCACCATATACGTCCATACTCACTCGACATATCTCCAAAATCAGGATCAGTCGCCATAACTTCAACGCGTTTCTTCATGTTTTCGTAGTTTGAAGTCCCAACCAATGGAACCGTAAACCTTGAACGGCGTGGCATATTTTGCTTAACACCTCCAACAAAAACATCTTCTAAAGCAACAATTGATGAAGTAGTTGGATAACCGGTACGTTTCCATAAAGCCCAACCCTCGTTCGAGTTTTTGAAGTGTTCGATGTAGGTCTGGCAATAGATTTGCTCCAACCCTTTTGCAGGATTCCATTTAATATCGGGCTGGTTCATAAAAGCGGCTATTTCGGCTTCTGTCATAGCTTCATAGTTATGAATCTTACAAAAAGCACCCACTTTATTCCACATATCAAGAGATGCGCGAACACCATTGGTGTACCATTGCTCTGCAGTTTTATTGCTGGCAACACCATTTAAGACAAACTCGGCAGCCATAAAACAGAAATCAGCATAAGTAACATTCGGGAACCATGTTCCACCAGATCCGCCATCATACGATCCTGCAAAAACGCGGGTTTGAGGTAAATTTACTGCTTGCATGCTTATCGCACGTCCAGTTGGGTCTAAAACATTTCTTTCATATTTACGGTCAGTGGCTCCTGCCTGAGTATTCGCGGTTCCACCTTCCCAACGTCCCCATGTTAATGGAATCTGCTTGTCAGCAGCCTTTCCAACATTGTATTCAGCCACATTTTCAGGAGTTAAATTATTCATCCTGAAGAACATTCTGCGGCGTGGATCATTGTATTTGTTTAAATAATCCATCATCCCCTTAGAAGCTCTAATCAAATCATTGATAGAATAATAGTCGCCGTTTTCCGAGTATTTACCTTCCAGCCAAAAAACAAAACTATCGTCATTTTTTGCAGGAATATCAGCAGTTGCGGCTAATACTTCAGTGGCGATTTGCTTGGCTTTGGCCATATCTCTTTTCATCAACCTCAAAGCAATGCGCAACCGAAGAGCGTTTGCTGCTTTTACCCATCCCTGTGCATCACCATTGTAGGCCATGTCGTACCCAACCATCGATTTTTGGTTGGTATTCGTTTTAAACTTGTTTGCAGCAGTTTTAAGCTCCGCATCCCAAATGGTATATAATTCTTGCTGGGTATCAAATTTAGGTTCAGTAATCGTTCCTCCTGAACGTGAGTTCCAGCCTTCGGTATAGGCCAATGACCCGTGAAAGTCTGACGTGATAATTCCTTGATAAATCAAGCTTACCCGGGCTGCTTCAATAATATTAGAATAAGAAGCGGCTTCTTCAGGCATATTGGTATTCACATAATACTCCAGATGGCGCATATAAGAACCAGCATCGAGCCAGCAAAGTCTGTAACGCTGTTCGCCAATATTGGGATTCCATATTGTATAAACCGTAGGAGTATTGCCAATCACACGGCAACCATACTGCATCCACCTCATTTGAGCGGTATAGTAATCATAGTACCATTCCCATGAACTTGATCTTGTACTTGTTTGAACTTTATAAAGAAAGCTCACCGGATCGACCTCGTAAACTGTACTGCTGTTGCTGTTTATGTCTACAAACTCATCTTTGCAACTTGTTTGCAGCAATAAGGAAGATAAAGCAACGAGTATAAATAATGTGTTTTTTATCGTCTTCATATCGTAAAATTCTTAGAATGTAACATTAATATTGAATCCAAAACTTCTCGTATAAGCCGATCCGCCAATTTCAACAAACGCTGAACTTCTGTTAGATGACAAGCCTTCCGGATGAATATTGTCTGGCAAGCTATTGTATAGATATCCCAGGTTGCGCGCAACTAAACCTACGTTTATGCCTTGAACGTATGCCTTATTTACCCAGTTTTTAGGTACAGCCCAATAGAAAGAAATTTCCCTTAAGGCAACCCATGAACAATCCAGCACAGCTTCTTCCCTGATACCTGTACCCCAGCTATGTAAGTTTGTATAATACTGGTAAGCTGAAATAGGTTTAACGATACCTTTCGTATAGGCTTCCTGGTAGGTCATTCCCGCAACATTTTGTCCTCCGATTGTTATTCCGGCACCAAATACTCCTTCAGGAATCATACCATCATTAAGCGTTCTACCATCGGAAAGTGTTCTTGGCAAACCACCATTTTCGGCATCGCGGCCATATAAAGTATGGGCCAAAGCTCCTGATCCTGAACCATAATTATAAGTTCCTGATGCAATATCGCCACCCCAACGTGAATCGAGCACTGCGTTAAGCGAAAAGTTTTTATACTTAATAGTTGAGAACATTCCACTCAAAAAATCGGGCTGAAGAGAACCAACTTTTTCAGTTGTACCCGAACGTTTCCATGATCCATCGGCATTTAGCACTTTGTTTCCTTTATCATCGCGGGTATAAGCATAAGGTGTATAAATATCGCCATAAGCGCCACCAACAGTTGCGTAGGCAAACAGATCCATACCGCCTCCTTCAATTCTGTATTTATCAACACCGGGAGCCAACGCTATGATTTCATTCTCATTACGTGTTACATTCCAGGTTATATCCCAGGCAAAATCTTTTGTTTTTACTGGAGTTGCGTTAATTGAAAGCTCAATACCTTTGTTCTGAATATCACCGGCATTGATCCATCTGCTGCCCACACCAGTTTCGGGTGCCTGCGACAAAGCAAGAATCTGGTTCTTGGTATTTGTTTTGTACCACGCCAAATCAAAACCTAAACGATTGTTGAAAAATTTCATTTCAGCTCCAAATTCAATCGAATGTTGTTTTTCTGGCTTAAGATCCTGGTTACGAAGTGCATTTGAATCAAAATTGTAGTATGGATAGCTCGATGCATTTGTTGGGTTAACAAAAGTGCCTCCCAAGGCATAATAACCGATACTTGTTAAATAGGGGCTTGCATCGTTACCTACAATAGCATACGAACCTCTTAACTTTGCAAAAGAGATAGCATCGGGAAGGGCATCACGGAATGTTTCGGTCATTATCCACGAAGAACTTACTGATGGATAAAAGTATGAAACATTGCCATCGCCGTTCGCATAAATTAAAGAAGAAGACCAATCGTTACGTCCGGTAATATCAAGATAAACCTCTCCTCTGTAATCCATATTAAAAAACGCGTAGGCAGAATTAATACGCTTTCTGTCGGTGTTTTTCTTTACTGAAGTGGTAGGATCTGCAACCGAATTCGACATGTCGAACTGACCAGGAATCCTCAATCCATTTCTTGAGCTCGTGTTATGATAGGCGAACCTAGTATCCCATTGTTCGAGGGCAACAGTACCATTCACATTGAATTCCCCAATTTGGCGGAAAGCATTTAACATGGCCGTAATTTTATACTGATCCTTTTTGCTTTCATTTACAGTATAATTCGAGTTAGTATAATTACTTTCTCCATTGGCCAAAATTTTCTGTTCATAGGTGGTATAAAGCTTGTTCATATCACCCTTTAATTTTAGTACCAACCAATCCTGAAGTTTAATGTCCACATTCAGGTTTGACCTGAAATTATTTTCACTTTGTCCATAATTGTTTTCAAGGTACTCCCAAATATTTCTAGAATATCCATAAGGATCAGCACCGTTGAATCCATCGCCTTTTGCGCTTTTATAGTTTTGCAACCAAAATCCGGTATCGTAATCACGCGGAACGGAATACATAAAGTCATAAATTGGCGATCTGCCCCCACCCTGGAAAGTTGGGTTTTGTGATTCTGAAATAACCCAGGCAAAACCGGCTTCTGCTGAAACGCGGTTGCTGATTTTTCTCGTACTGTTCAAACTAAAACTGTTTCTCGAAAAATCATTATTCAATGTTGTTCCATTGGATTTTAAATTCGAATAAGAGAAACGGAAGGTACCTTTGTCGTCGCCTCCTTGCAAGGCAAGATTCGTATTTTCATATTTCCCGGTTTGATACATCTGCTGCACATTATCCTCTTTTGCAGAATGTATATATTCCTTTCCATTCCTGATGTATGGTTTCCCATCAAACACCGGCCCAAAATTGGCAGTCTCCGTTGTACTGCGCACTTCTTTACCAGCTGCATCCAATGGCCAGGCAGGATAAAGACCAGTACCGTATTTATTCTGAAAATCAGGGAAACGATATACATCGTCCCATGTTTGCGAACGAGACAAGCTGATTCCCAGACCATCGCTTTTCTGACCTTTCTTTGTGGTGATGAGAACAACACCGTTGGCTGCACGCGAGCCATACAAGGCAGTTGCGGCAGCGCCTTTCAAAACCGAAACAGTCTCAAAATCATCAGAGTTCAAATTCTTGATATCGTTCCCAAAATCGAGCACCGAGCCCCATTCCGCATTATTTGTAGTTGTATTGTCAATAATTACACCGTCAACTACGAAAATTGGCTGGTTATTTGTGCCTAACGAAGTGTTACCCCTGATCAATATGCGGCTTGCAGATTGCGGACCACCCGTTCCCGTATTAATTTGAACACCGGCTACTTTTCCCTGCATACCACTAATTGGGTTAACGACGTTGATTCTGGCAATATCAGATCCTTTGATTTCGGTCATTGCATAGCCAAGCGCCTTCTTTTCCCTTGATATTCCCATGGCAGTTACCACAACTTCATCCAGACCAATGTCTTCAGATTTCATTTTTACATCAATAACAGGACGATTGTTTACTGCTTCTTCAACCGTGTGCATTCCAATAAATGAAAAAACCAGGGTTGATTTTCCGGAGGCCACTTTTATGGAAAATTTACCATTCGAATCGGAGAGAACTCCATTGGCGGTTCCTTTTTCTGAAATTGTTACACCTGGTAGCCCAAGTCCGTCAGATTCGGACACAACGGTCCCGGATACCGATTGCTGCGCCATTGCACTTCCTAAAAGCGCAATGCACATTACAGTCAATAAAAAAACCTTTCGCATAAGTTTTAAAATTAATTTAGTTAAAAGAATAAATAGTAATTACACTTCAATTATGATTGAGTTGATTCTGTGAAATTTATTTCTGAAAAGACTTTCTGATATACCATTTCTGAGGTTCCAAGTAAGGCCGATTGATCACCTAAATCAGAAACAATAACAGTGGTATTTCCAGAAATCTTTTCAAGACAAAGACGGTTTAAGGATTGCTGAATAGGCGACAGAACATATTGCCTTGCTTTTGACAAAGGACCGCTTAAAACAATGACTTCAGGGTTAAGCAACTGAATAATGTATGAAAGACCTTTGCCCATGGCCTTCCCGATTTCGTTCAGGATAGAGATGCAGAACTCGTCACCCTGCCTTGCCATATTTACAACATCTTCAGGCGTCACGCGATCCGGATGATCTTTAAACTGGTTGATAAGAGAAGAAATTTCGTTATCGGCAAAACCTTGCGCAACCCTTTTAATAATTGTATTTGAAGATGCAATTGTTTCGAGACAGCCACGTTTTCCGCAAATACACAAATCGCCGTTTTCAATCATCGGGATGTGCGACAATTCACCGGCAAAGCCTTTGTTTCCGCTGTATAGCTGGCCATTTACAATAATACCAAGGCCAAGTCCCCAGCTCCAGTGAATGAAGATCGCATCTTTGTAGCCTTTTCCTGCCCCAAAATTAAACTCTCCGTAGGCATGCATCCGGGCATCGTTGTCTATATAAATTAGTTTATTGAAACGCTGTTTCAGGTCGCGACCAATGTTCTGCCGTTTTTTATCTTTAATTGTATAGTTGATACCAGCTTTAGAATCAATCAAGCCCGGCATGTCAACACCCAGCCCGAAAACTTTTTGATTAGGGATTTGATTTTCAGTCATTAATTTTTGAGCGGCCTGAAATAATTTATCTACCAAATCCGGATCGTCAATATGGGTATCGACTAATAATACAGGAGTAACAAATTGATTGTAACAATCACAAATCACCATACTAGCATTGAAACGGGCAAAATCGCACGAGATGACATAGAAGCGATCTTCAGGCAAACCAAATAAATTTGGTTTCCGACCCCCACTCGATTCTCCAATTCCGATATTTTTTACGTATCCCTGCAACATTAAATCATTCAATAATACAATGCAGGTTGGCAAACTTATTTTTAGCCATTTACTAAGGTCGGGAGCAGATAAGTTACCATTCGTATGCAGCAAACTGAGAATTCTTTTTTTCTGCCTTACCTTGTTTAAATCGGTAGCTGATAAATTTTCGGAATAGAGTTCATTGACAAGTGCCATATTTTCTTTCTTTATGGAAAAACAAAGTAAATGAGATCAACAACACAAGCAAAGATACTTAAATATTTTATAAAGTATTAATTTTTTATTAAATTATTGACATACTTTATAACACATTTTAACAAATCGCTGAATTTCAGACAGAATAGAATACCTTTTTGTCTGAATATAAATTTAAAATAGAAACAATGCAGGCAATAATTTAAGGAGATGGTGATATTCTTAGACTTGGAGAAACGTTGATTTTAATGAAAGCAATAAAAAAATAGCAGGCCGGAATCATTTTATTTCTGATTCCGGCCTGCCAACACAATACAGTATAAGTGAAAACCTAATTATCCGTGCTCAATGGATTTATGTATTTAATCTTCTGATTATTATCAAAATCGTACAATGTTAGTATGCGAAGTTTATAATAGGCTTCCCAATAAGTTTGCAACGAACGAATGTAATCGCGTTTTGCATCTTCACGTTCCGACAGTGAAATGTTCAGGTCAGTAATACTGATTTCTCCGTTCTGAAATTGTTTTAATGCAATCTGGTAACCGTTTTCCGAAACCTTATCAGCTTCATTGGCTGTCATCAGCTGATCTTTCATCAAACTAAACTGTTCGACCTGAACCACCACGCTTCGTTCAAAATCTTCGCGGTCTTTCTCTACATCATAAATAACCAGGTCGCGTTCCGATTCAGCCAGTTTAACTGCTGAAGCCGACTGGCCCCAATCCAAAATAGGAATACTTAATGCAAGTTTTAGCGTTTGTTGCCGTTCAGGCTTATCATAAATACCAGCCATTGTTTCAGCGCTGTTCGACAATCCGTAACTTCCCTGAAGTGAAGCGCTTAATCCTGTACTTCGCTTGGCATTCAGCAAATCGCGATCGGCAATAATTAGTCTGCGTTTATATTCCGAACCTTCTTTGCGGTTGATTTTGGCTTCAGCCAGGGCTTTTTCAATGTCTATATCAAATAAGGTAATATTCAAAGGAACTTCTAATTCTATAATCTGGTCCTGTGGAATTCCAACATACGATTTTAATTCGAAATCAGCGTTTTTCAAATCCATACTTGCCTGGTTTAATGCCTTTTGAGCATTAAGTACCGCAAGTTCGTTCCTTGCAAAGTTATTCTCCGATATTTTTCCAAGCTCCTTTTTTGTCTGTGCAATTTTCAGGTTATTTGAACTGTTTTTCAGATTACTTTCAGCCAGTTTGTAGTTGGTTTGCACCATCAGATACCTAAAAAAACGATAAACTGTATTTAGCGAGATTTCTTCTATCGATTCAATGAAATCTTTTTGTGCTTCATCATAAATCAATGGTTCTGTTTTTTGCTGCCATTTCATCCAGTTAATCGAAAAAATAGGTTGAGTAAATCCAAATGAGAATGGGCTCCCCGAAAACTGAATTACATCTTTGTTATAATCCTGAAAACGGTATGCTGAAGTTGATGCATAAATATAAGTACCTGTCAGCGGAATTGATTGATTTAGCGCCAACCTGGCCGATGTTGAAAGGTTGGTTACCTGTTTAAATGCCAGGCTACCATCAGGCTGCGTCACTCCAACAGTCGATTTGGTATAATCGGGCAGAGTGCCCGAAAGAACCAGTTGTGGACGATAGCGGGTCTTAAAATTTTTCCAGCGCCAGTAATAATTTTCGTTTCGGTTCTGGGCATACTTTACCGACGGGGATTGTTCAATTGCAAGTGAAATCACATCGCTCAGTCTGAGACTGTATTTGATTGAATCCTGGGCCTGTAAATCTAAAAGTGGCATCATCAGAACGAAAACGACAATGCCCGACAATTTCCTAATTTCTATCCGGCTCATCATTTACTTTTTATTATCTGTTTTTGGAGATTTTACATGCGGCTGCGATTTTTCCACCATTACTTTTTCACCTTCAGCTAATCCTGAAATTACCTCTATAAAATCGGTACCTTTTAATCCAAATTTAACCATGCGCGGAACCACTTTCCCAGAATCGTGAACAAAAATGGTTTGCTCGTTATTGGGTTTAAAATCGTTGCTGGCCATTATTCGCAACACTTCATTCTTTAAGGTTTTTAAAACTTCCAGCCTGACCGTTTGATTCGGTATTAAATTAGGATTATTGTTGTGTTCCAGGTGTACATTAAACTGAATTTTATTGTCGGCAACCGTTGGGGTAACATTTCCGATGGTTCCATTTAGCTTTACATTATCAACCCAAACAATCACCTGATTTCCGGTTTTTACAAAATCCGACTGTTTTTCATCGATGATGCCTCTAATTTTAAATGTGGTAAGATCGGAAAGCACAATCAAAGTTTTATCGGTACCAAAACGTTCACCACCTTTTCCTGAAACTGACAAGATAATTCCATCGGAAGGCGCTTTAACATTGAGTTTTCCCAGCAGTTCAAATTTATCTTCCAATTGTTTTTTCTGAATTTCAATCTGAAGATTGAGCCCGATTTCTTCGGTTTTCATTTGTTTCAGCCTGATGGCATTCTTTTTCAACACCATATCCAGATCTTTTTCTGCCAACACCAGATTTTGCTTGGTTTCGTCGAGTTTTGCCGAAGAAATACCCCCAACACTAAGCAATTGTTCCTCATCGGCTAATTGAGCTTTGATGGAAGTAATACGCAATTTTTTAACTTCCACATTATAATCCAGATCGATACGTGCCATTTGTCCTTCCAGACGTGAACGTTCGAGCGAATTTGATCTCATTTCGAGCTGATCTGAAATTTGCTCGATCTCATCACGAATTTGTTTGTCATCGAGCTCAACGATCACCTCACCTTGTTTTACAAAACTTCCGGGTTCCTTATTTATTTTCCGGATGATGCTATTGGCCGGACTAAGAATGATCACTTCGTTTTCAGGCTCAACAACACCCGAAGCTTCGATTGAAAAATATACTTGCCCCCTTTCGGCTACG
This sequence comes from Bacteroidota bacterium, assembly GCA_023251435.1. Lineage (GTDB taxonomy): Bacteria > Bacteroidota > Bacteroidia > Bacteroidales > Prolixibacteraceae > Aquipluma. The sequence goes on along the minus strand of JAHEYU010000016.1, from coordinate 57,340 downwards.
CAGGTCTGAAATTCATTGGGAGGAGAATTGAGAAACGTCGGGAAACCCGTGATGCGGGAAATAAATAAAAGCAATACGATTGCAGACAAAACGAGAACTGCAATCAAGAGTCCTTTCTTGTTACTCATAGTCAAATAGTTTGTTGGTTAAGCACCGACTAAATATACCGATTTGAAAAATTGGTTAAAGTATAATTCAGCCACCTGGCGGTAAAAATAGACGATTATTTCGGTAAAATCCATAAATAACCGCCAAAAAAAGGGAAAGAAAACTAAACCATGCGATATACAAAACGCTATTTCACAAAAAAATCAAACTTTTTATTGCCTTCCAGATAGCCTTTCAGATGGTCTCCAATCTTTACCGGGCCAACTCCAGCGGGAGTTCCTGTATAAATAAGATCTCCAATTTTCAGTGTAAAATACTTCGAAACATGCGAAATAATATCATCTATCGAAAAAATCATCAAAGCAGAGTTTCCATCCTGAACAGTTTTTCCGTTGATATCGAGCCTGAAATGAATGGCATTGCGGTCGGGCAATGAAGAGACAGTCACAAATTCGGGACAAATTACAGCTGAATAATCGAATGCTTTCGACTTTTCCCACGGCAATCCTTTGTCTTTTAGCACATTCTGAACATCGCGTGCAGTAAAATCGATGCCAATACCAATTTCGTCGTAATAGCGATGCGCAAATTTCTTTTCTATGTTTTTGCCCAGTCGGTTAATCCTGACAATCAGTTCTATTTCGTGATGAACGTCTTGCGTCCAGTCGGGAATATAAAAAGGATCGTTGTTCCGAAGCAAAGCCGAATCGGGTTTCATAAATAAAACCGGTTCGTCTGGAATTTCATTGTTTAACTCTTTGGCATGCGCCACATAATTTCGGCCAACACAGATGATTTTCATTGGTAATTGTATTTTTGGGTTAAATTGGTTTGGCAGGTTATTGGTAGTCATTTATTGTTTTTTCAACAATCAATGACAATTTAATGACCATGAATTACAATCAATTACAACATCCTGCTATTTCATTCTCAATTTTATCGCAGTCAGCACTTTCTTTGTGTACAGCGGGAATTCATTGTTCAAAATCCATCCGTAATAGCCGGGCTGCTCGCGTAAAACTTTCTCAACAGGTACTCCTTTGTTTTTCCCGAAATTGATGATTTCGACACCATTTTCGTCGTAAACTATCCGGCCAACAAAATCAACATTTGTATCGTAAGCCGAAAATTCGCTTAACGCCTGAATATCGTTTACTATCGGCTTCGAAACCTTCCCAGCATGATCTTCATATTCTTCATCCTTGTACTGGTCGAGCTGCGCTTTCAGTACTTCGTAAGTTGCTTTTGTATCGGCCATTGCACTGTGGGCATCTTCCAAAGGTTTCTGGCAGTAAAACTTATATGCCGCTGCCAGGGTTCGTTTTTCCATTTTGTGAAAAATGGCCTGAACATCAATAAATTTCCTCTTTTTCAGGTCAATATCAACATCGGCACGTAAAAATTCCTCAGCGAGCAACGGTATATCAAACCGGTTGGAGTTGAAACCGGCAAAATCGCAACCTTCAATAAACTGTGCAATATTCTTTGCAACTTCCTTAAAGGTAGGTTTGTCTTTTATGTCGTCGTCATAAATTCCATGAATCTTACTTACAAGCTCCGGAATATGCATTTCAGGATTAATACGATACTGTTTTTCCTCTTCCCTGCCGTCGGGATGAACTTTTATCAGTGCGATTTCAACGATCCTGTCGGTTACGATATTCATTCCGGTTGTTTCCAGATCAAGAAAAACCAACGGATTTTTGAGATTAAGATTCATACGTATATAATTTGTTTTTTAATTGTCGGATGGAATTCGCATGATTAGAAAATATTCATTTCGAATGGTGCTTTCTGGAATCATGCTCATTTCATGTTTTAAAGAATGTAATCAATTCGAATGCAAATCTAAACAATTAATCGAATGGAATCGGATAGCATTATGACGGCACTTTAACTTTGAACTGAATGACAATTTAACACATTTATTTCAAACAAATTACTTGGAAAGTTGTGGTTTTCCGGGCGTAACCCCGTTTTCATTAAATGCATCCATTTGAAACCAATACTCTTTATTTTTATCGGGGCAATGAATGGTTAACCGCGTGGTTTTAAATACCTGATAACTGTGGTATAATTTATCTTTATCGGTTCCATACCGAATATTGTAACCCGCAGTATTTGCCTGCTTCTTCCACGACATTTTAATTATTTGCTGATTGCGGTAATCTCTAACTGCGCGAAACGTACTAACCCTTTTCGGCTTGCGGTCTGTTCCTGAACCAAAAATCCGAAACCCTGAAATAGCAAAGGTACCAACAGGCACATGATAGTTGGTAATTTTCAGATACTGCGCCTCAACAGGAACTTTTATCGTTTCGTAAGGATTTGTGATGTATTCGGTATTGGCAGTTTTATCACTCAATTTTTTCCAATTCTTTTTGTCAACTGAATATTCAACAAGATACTGGTAGGCAAGCAAACTGTCATTAGCCTTGATTTGTGTTTTATTTTCTGCAAAATTTAGCTGAAAGGCATTAATTGTACAAACCGAGCCTAAATCTACCATCAGCCATTCGCCCTTTTTACCGGTTTGTGCACTCCAGAAAGTTCCGATATTTTCATCGAAAGCCGAAGCGACCGGGCCAGAAGACGAACTTGAAGATGCCTGTGCCTCAATGTTACCCGAAAGCAGCGACCACTCCGGATCAAGCTTACTTACATTGGAATATTTACTGCCGGGCATGATAATCGGGTAATCACCAAAATCAGTTTTTGTAAACAAGTTCCCGTCTTTATCAAAACCAGATGGAAAAAGCGCGAATCGGGTTTGAGATTGCTGGTTTTTTGGTGCTGTAATAGTTGCAATGTGCCACCAGTTGCCAAATTTATCGGCAAATGTCGCCCCGTTACCAGCTCCGCTTACAAAACCATCGGGTTTATATGAAAATGGATTATTGGATGCAAAAGTAAAAGGCCCCATCGGACTATCCGAAACATAGACAAAATCTGCAAAACTATTCAGTACACCAATTGGTTCGGCACATTGATAATAGTATTTTCCATTGTATTTATTCATCCACGAGCCTTTGGTTTTATAAGTGACTGGGTTGCCCGGAGTTTCCTTGAGTTTTTTCACACTTTTCAATAGTGGATTTAATTTATCGCAAACAACGGGAATGCCTATGGGCTCGAGCAAATTATTCGGATCTAATTCGCGCGCCATAACTCCGTTGTGATTGGTACATCCGTAGTAGCAAAAAACCCTGCCATCAGTATCAACAAAAATCGAAAAATCGCTAATGAGGGAGAGCAAAACTGAATTATTGCTATACACTTCCCATTTTCCATTGACCGGATCTTTAGAACGAAAAATGGTTTTGCTAAGTGATGAGGTAAAATAAATCCAGTCACCGATGACAAAAACTGATGGCGCCAGATTTTCAAACGGCAGGTTTATGGCAGTTACAAATTTCCATGAAAGTAAATCGTCTGAATACCAATATCCTCCGGCATTTGAAGCGAATAAAAAATAGTTGTCCTTATAAAGAACAATAGCCGGGTCGGTAATATCTGGTTGGGATGGTAAATCGGGATTAAATTGAATAGGTAAGTTTATCGGATTACAGTAAGTCTGACCGTTCACATTATTTACCTGAATGCCAATGACAAAGGTTAAAACAAGTATAATAAATACAAATCCTCGTTTCATTAATAATTTCTGAAGAATAGACAAGTTAGCATTACCGCTATAAAATTAAAAAAACCTAACAATATCACACTGTTAGGTTTTCTTTTATTGAGCCTGTTATTCATCAGGCGTTTATCATCATTGGCATCAGAAGCATTAAAATATTTTCTTCTTCATGCTCATTTTCAGCAGGTAATAACAAACCAGCACGGGTTGGATCCGACAATTCCATTTTCACATCGGTAGCCGACAGGTTCGACAATATTTCCTGAAGGAATGTTGATTTGAATCCGATTTCCATGTCCTCCCCTTCGTACTGACAACTTAGTCTCTCAACAGCCGAAATAGCAAAATCAATATCCTGAGCCGAAACTACCAGCTGATTTTCAGTTAATTTAAGGCGAACTAAATTACTGGCCTGATTTGAAAATACAGATACACGACGAACTGTATTGTAAAACTCAACACGGTCAATAATCAATTGATTCGGATTATTCATTGGAATAACTGAATTGTAGCTTGGGTAATTTCCTTCAACCAAACGACAGATCAATTTGAAATTGCTTAAAGTGAAGAAGGCATTTTTGTCGTCGAATTCCAGTTTCACATCAAAATCTTCTTTCGGAAGCAAGCTTTTTAGCAAAGCAGCCGGTTTTTTTGGAAGAATGAATGAAGCATCTTTTTCGGCTTTTGCATCGAAACGTTTGTATCTCACCAGTTTATGAGCATCTGAAGCCACAAACTTGATATCTTCGGTTGAAAGTTCAACGAAAATACCATTCATCACCGGACGAAGTTCGTCGTCGGCAGTAGCGAACAATGTTTTATTGATACCGTTCAACAACACACTGTGATTCAAACTGATGGTCGAAGCAATATCTTCGTTCAGCATTGGTTGTTGTGGAAAATCTTCGCCATTCTGTCCAACAATACTGAATTTACCATTCTGCGAAAAAATTTCGATGGCAAAAGTATCCGAATCAATCTGGAAAGTTAAAGGTTGCTCCGGAAATTCCTTCAGGATTTCGTTCATGCGTTTTGCCGGAACAGCAATTGCACCGGTTCCATTGGTGTTGTCGAGTTCCAGACTTGTAATCAGCGTTGATTCAAGATCGGATGCAGTTACTGTCAGAAGGTTATCTTCCAATAAAAACAAATAATTATCCAGAATAGGAAGTGTATTCTTTGAATTGATCACTTTACTGATTGCAGAAAGATGACTTAGTAATTCGGTACTTGAAACAACAAATTTCATTAGTTATTTTTTTAGAGTTTTATATTCTATTTAAATTATTTGCCTTGAAATGAGCTTCACAGCTTTTCAATGTGAAGCTTACGAATATACAAACTTTGATTTTTCTTACCTATTGATCGTTCAACATTTTATACAAAAGAAACAAACATGTTTGATAACAAACGCAAATACCAATCAACCAATACGTTTGCGTTCTTTATGGATAAAATTAATGCCTGTATTTCCGGTTACGAACAAAAATATATACTGCGCCAAATAAGGCAATTAAGACCAATGGAACCAATACATTAATCATTTGCCAGAAAGTTTTTTCTTCCTGAAGCCTGACTTTATCGAGCAGTCGGATCTGGAAATTACGCGACCGCAACTCCATTAATCCCCGATCGTCGCAAAGATAATTTACCGCATTCATCAAAAAAGCTTTGTTCCCGAAAGTTTGTTTCGAAGTACGGTCGTAACCCAACTCCATAAATTCGGGCACACCTCCCACAAATCGGTACTGATTGGCAATCATATTTCCGTCTGAGAAAACAATCATTTTCGTGGGTTCGCTCTCTGTTTTTATTTCTGAAGATTTTGCTCCAAACGAATCAACCATGCGATTCTTAAAAACTGAAGTGAAAGTTCCTTCGAGCAAAATGCCGACCGGCTGCGAAGGTTGGTTAAAAAGCCTGCGGTCGGGCGGATTGTTGATGCTTGCAAGGCTTATTTCCATGGGTGTATTGGCTACCAGCGAATAAGGCGACGTTGCCAGAATAACTGTTTTGCGCATTTGCTCCTGTTTGCCTACTGTATCAATCGAACTTACAAATTCGGCCTTTACGCGGTTCATGTTCCGGCTGATTACATGATTTTCGGAAGGACTTAGCAACGGCGAAAAATACCAGGGAGCCGGAGTGAATTTTGCCGGTGTTCCTGCCGGAGCAGTATTCACCAAAATCCTCAAACATTCAGCATCCTGAATCATATTGGAATTGAGGCGGATACCATATCTGAAAAGTTGATCATCGAGGTTCAGATTTTGTGGGAATGCCAGCGTGGTTGTTCCGGTACTCAAACTATCGAGACTCACCGAAACCGGATCGATCAGCCACATTATCCGGCCACCGTTCATCAAATACTGATCGATATAAAACTTGTCAGTTTCTGTAAATGGCTGAGTCGGATTGGCTACAATCAGGGTTTTTATCGGTGTACCTTTTGTATTTAGCTGTTGAGCCGAAACTTGCGAAACGGTATATTTTTCGGCCAATGCTTCTGCAAAATCATGGGTTTCGTATTCGTTCAATTCACCCTGCCCCTGCAGAAAAGCAACCGTTTGTTTTTCAGTGTTCAGCAATTCCGAAAAGGCGGCAGTAAACTCGTATTCAAGACTTTCAATCGAATTGTTCAGATTCACTTCGTAATGCAGGGCGGCGTTGTTTTTCAGCAAATTAACGCTCATTTTCCGTTCTCCATATTCGACAAGCGCTCCCGGAAAAATTAGCCGGGTAGTCGTTCCCTGTTTGGTATTCTGATGAATGTTAGTTGGCTGAAGTCCTTTTGCAACAAGCTCTGCAAAGAGTTTATCGCGTCTGCTTACATCGGCTATTTCGTACGGGTCAAAAATCGTCAGATTAATCAGTTGCGAGGAATATGCATTGTAATCGGCAATTTTTTCGATAATAGATTTCTGAAACTTGCGAAAACTGGCATTCAACTCACCTTCAAGATAAAGAGTGATATTGATCGGTTTGTCAAGTTCCTTTACCAGATTTTTCGAAACAGTGGTGATTGAATATCTTTTTTCGGCGGTCAGATCGAGGCGAAAAAATAGTTGTCCTGACACGATACTGACAAAAATAACAGCTATAACCGCCAAAGCTCCCAGTTTCAATTCTCTACTGAAATTCATTTTGTGAAAATGAATAATCCGGCTTGTCAGGAAAAGAAAAAGAAAAATGGTCGTCAGGAAATAAACCAGATCGCGCGAATCGACCACTCCCCGACTAATGGAATTGTAATGTTCGTTGATCCCGAAACCAATGATTAGTTGCTGAATGGCTGACGGAAGCTGCATGGAACCAACCAGATCGAAGCCAAGATAAGCCAGAAATGAAAGCCCTATGGCGAGGATAAAAGAAAAAATCTGGTTATCGGTGAGTGCCGATGCGAACAAGCCAATCGCGACATAAATGGCAGCCAAAAAAAACAAACCGATAAAAGCGCCCCAGGTTCCGCCGGTATCAATGCTTCCAACCGGATTTCCGAGTGAGTACACCGAGAAAAAATAAACCAAAGTAGGCAGCAACGAAATCGTTACCAACAGCAAGCCTGCCAGATATTTGGCAAGTACAATCCTGAAAACAGAAAGTGGCCGGGTGAGCAAAACTTCCATGGTTCCCAGTCGTTTCTCTTCGGCAAACAACCGCATGGTTACTGCCGGAACCAAAAACAGGTAAACCCACGGTGCCAGCGAAAACAAACCATCGAGCGAAGCATACCCGCCCTCCAAAATATTGTAATTTCCGGGGAAAACCCACAGAAACAAACTGGTAGCCAGCAAGAATACGAAAACCACCACATATCCTGTGAGCGATCCGAAAAAACTGGTAATTTCTTTTTTTAAGAGACTGAACATAGTATTTTACTTGAGCTTTTTCACTTGTGAGCTATTCATCAATGAAGTCATTTGAGTGATTGCGATTTTATTTAACTGAACCAAACGTTCCGATTGCGATAACCCCTGTCGGATAAAAACAGCATTAATGCTTTCCATATTTGAAAGAACAACCAATTGTTCAATATTGGCGTAATCGCGCATGTTTCCTTCTTTGTCCTGATTTGCATTTCTCCATTCCAATGCAGTAGTTCCAAACAAAGCCACGTTAAGCAAATCTGCTTCGTTGGCATACACAAAACTGATTTGCTTTTTGGAAATTTCAGCAGGTATCAGGTTTTCCTTTATGGCATCGGTATGAATGTGATAGTTGACTTTGGCCAATGCTCGTTGAAAATTCCATTCTAGTTTTAACCGGTCGTTTTCATCATCTTTTAACCGTTGAAATTCTTTGATTAGGTAAAACTTAAAGGGAGTGCTTAACCAGGTTGCAAACTCGAAAGCAATGTCTTTGTGTGCAAAGGTTCCGCCATAACGACCTGATTTGGAAATTAGACCAATTGCATTGGTTGCTTCTATCCATCTTTGGGGTGTCAGTGCAAAGCTATTCAAACCTGCTTCATTTTTAAAAGCATCGAATTCGATGCTTTTAAAACCAGAATTGTTCATTTGTTCCCACAATCCGCAAAATTCAATTGCATTGCGTGTTCTCATCCAGTTTTGAATAATATAGTTGGTTCTCTCAGCATCCCGATATCTGGCCATGTCAGTTAAAGAGATATATTCCGCCTCTTCTTTTGAAAAAACCGATATTTCAAGTTTTTCAACAATTATTTTTTTTGCCTTACCCATTTTTAGGTTTTACTTTTATTAGAAAATTATTGATTAAACCTATTTCAATTATGGCGAATTCGCCACAGTTAAAACACAAGTTAACAATTTCACTTATTACAGGACGATTATTTAATTTACTGCGAATCTTCACTATCACCTGATTTTTAATGCTACTGAATTCAGTTACATTAAAAAGTGGGTTGTTACATTTTATATTGCCTTCAACTTCCCCACCATTAACCCTGCCGCCCTCTTCGACGCTCCTGATTCACCAAGCAGAATCATCATTTCACGGTAATCGTCCAACATTCGTTTTTCATTCTCAGGATCGTGTACAATTTTATTCAACTCGCTGATTACATTTTTCAAGATAAAGTCCGACTGAATTAATTCAGAAACGGCTTCCTTATTCATGATAATATTCACCAGCGAAACCCACTTTGTTTTCAGGAAAAATTTCTTCAGCAGTGTAAATAACCAGTTGGGCGTGAGCTGATAAACCACCACCTGCGGAACATTTAAAATAGCAGTTTCGAGCGTGGCCGTGCCCGATGAAACAATGGCTACACGACTGTGAATGAGTATTTCATAAGTTTTCCCCCAGAGGACAGGCACTTTACTGCCTTTCATAAACGGCTGGTAAAATTCAATTCCCATGTTGGGCGCTCCGGCTATTATGCATTGAAATTCAGGAAAATGAGCAGCAGCTTCGAGCATTGTTGGCAATAAAACACTGATTTCTCCTTTTCGGCTGCCAGGCAAAATAGCCAATATTTGTTTCTCCGGTAAGTTATTTTCAGTCCAAAACCCGGGAAAATCAGGTTCCGTTTTCTTTTGCAGAATCGCATCCAGCAGTGGGTTTCCAACGTAATTAACCGGATAATTGTATTTTTTGTAGAATTCGGTTTCGAAAGGCAAAATGGTAAACATCTCATCGACATTGGCAATAATCCGGTGAACCCGCTTTTCTTTCCAGGCCCACACTTTGGGCGAAATGTAGTAAAAGGTGCGTATTCCGTGTTCTTTTGCAAATCTGGCCATCCGGAGGTTAAAGCCCGGGTAATCAACCAGAATCAGAACATCAGGCTTAAACTTCAGCATATCCTGCTCACAAAACCGGAAGTTTTTTTGAATGGTCCGGATATTCATAATCACTGGCACAAGTCCCATGAATGCCAGTTGTCGGTAATGTTTCAGTACAGTCATTCCGGCCTGTTCCATCAGTTCGCCGCCAAATCCGCGAAATTCAGCCTGAGGATCAATCAAACTGATTTCTCTGATCAGGTTGGAGGCATGTAAATCGCCCGAAGCTTCACCAGCTAAAACGTAATACTTCATAAGTTCCAAGTTTCATGTTCAAAGTTCAAAGTCTGTTCGGGTTGCGAAGGTTTTATATATTGGATATTGGTTATTGGATATTGATTATTGATTATTGATTATTGATTATTGATTATTTTTTTCTTCAAATTAATTTAGAAATCAGCACCAGAAACGCGTACATAAATGTCGCCAGTATAACACCCCGGGCAGCCATATCGTATTTCAGCCTGTAGAACAGCATAAAAATGCCAAGATTAGGGAATACACAAATGCTTAGCAATTTTAGCAGAACTTTCAAATCCCACATACTCCGCAGAAAAGCAGAAAATTCCATTTCGCTGTATTTCACCTGATAGGTAATAAAAAAGATGATCAGAGGCAGGAAGGTTCCGATTATCCAACCTATTGGAAGACGATCGAAGCGGTTTCGTTTGCGAATAGTCATATTAAAATCTCCAGCTTTTCATGCTCTCAAAAGTCTGATAACAAGTCATATCTGCATTTACAGGCACTATCGAAACGTAGCCGTTTTCAAGCGCAGTAATATCGGTTTCGGCCACATCAACCTCAAAATTTTTGAAATATCCGGCCATCCAAAAATATTCACGTTTGTGCGGGTCTGTGCGTCTGTCGAATTCTTCCACCCATTTTCCTGAAGTTTGGCGGCAGACCTGAATTCCTTTGATTTCGCCTTTCGGAATGTTCACATTCAGGCAAACAAATGGCGGAAGTCCGTTTTCGGCAACCTGCTGAAATACGCGGGCTACATATATTTTCGCGCGCGAAAAATCTGCTTCGTGATCATAGTCGTTCAGTGAAAAACCTATCGATGGAATGCCATGAATGCAACCTTCCAAAGCGCCGCCCATTGTACCCGAATAAACTACACTGATGGATGAATTTGAGCCATGATTGATTCCTGAAACCACAAAATCAGGATCCCGATCGAGCAACTGATTGAATGCCAGCTTAACACAATCGACCGGAGTGCCGGTACATTTATAAACCTGATACCCTTCTTCGTCAACCGTTTTGGTCACACGAATGGGTTGATCGACCGTGATGGCATTCGACATTCCCGACCTGTGACTATCGGGAGCAACCACTACCACATCGCCAAAAAGGCGCATCACTTCTGTCAGTTCGGTGATTCCTTTTGCCGTAATGCCATCGTCGTTGGTTATTAAAATTAGGGGCCTTTCGCTCATAGCTTGCTTTTTTTTGATTGCTCACAAAGATAAATGAATGTACCTGAAAAAAACTTCTCAATGAATATTTTATATGATTGTCCGCTTGCATACCTGTTTGGCATTTTGCGTCAGCCAGTTGTGGTCATTCTGTTGTCAGAAAATGACAACAGAATGACTACCAAAATGACAATTGAATAACTTTTATGACATTGAGTAATTTAGGATGAACAAAACCAAGGCGACCACGTAATTGTTATCAAGCTTACATTTTAAAATCAATGACCATGGAAAAGATGACAAATTCAATCAATTGGGTTGAAATTCCGGTGCTGAATTTCGATCGTGCGAAGGAATTTTATTCCCGCATTTACGACTATGAAATGCATGAAATGATGATGGGACCGTTGAGAATGGGTTTTTTGCCAATGGATCCTGACTCGCAGGGTGTCGGCGGAGCAATTGTTCAAGGCGATGGATTTGTGCCAACTGCACTAGGAACAAAAGTTTACCTGAATGGCGGCAAAGATTTGATGACTGTTTTAAAACGGGTAATTGCTGCCGGTGGAGAAATTATTCTCCCAAAAACCCAAATCAACGACGAATTTGGATATTATGCAGTTTTTGAAGATACCGAAGGAAACCATATTTCGCTGCATTCGATGGAATAAATGAAGGGCTTCTGGCTACTGGCTGCTGGCAAAAATTATTTCAGCCAGCAGCAAATTGCAATTCTATTTTTTAATTTTTCAGCGCAACCCTTATCTCATCACCTGTTTTCCATTTTCTCGAAATCTGAGTGTATTCACCGGGTCGGGCAACATATTTCACATTGCCATAAGTAACCGTTGGATTTACTGCCCACGAAGGAATCCGAATAAAGATTTCAACAAAGCGTTTATCGCTGCATTCACTTTTCAAGGTCATTTCATCGCTTTCCGGATATTTTGTTTCCTGAATAAATCTGACATTCCCACCGGTTGTATGCTGATATTCAATCGACGAAGAGCCTATAAGGTTGATAAAAATCTTATCGTCAATATGCGTGTAAAAAACCGATTTTAGCAGTTTCTCCGGAATAAATATATTTTCAGTCCCACTGATTATCTTCCCGATTGCATCGCCAAACCTCACTTCTCCTGAAAGTTTGACCAACGCGATATTCAGTTCAACCCATTTCTGAATTACTTCAGGAAACATTTTGTAGGTTGACGAATTAGTCTGGCTAACGATAATTGTATTAAAATCATTCCACTTCTGCAGCAAAGAAATCCAAATACTATCGGAACCCGATTTGCGAATGTTTTCAGTCATCGAAAGCATTTCGTCAAGTTGATCGATCACAAAGTGCTGTTCTGTTTTCAGAATAGAATCTCCGCTTAATGAATCCAAGGCAAACAAAGGTTCCACAGGCTGCAATTGAAGCTGAATTTGCGTTTCATGAAACGATTTCGAATTAATTACTGAAAGTTGGTTTGGATCATTTCCGCAGGAAGAAAAAACAAAAACCATCGCGATGGCAAAGAATAGACGTGTGAGCTTCATTACAATTTTTTAAACTGAAACATTTTTATCATTAACTGGTTCAAAAATAAAATATAAAATTCCTTACATTTGCAACAAATCAAAAAAGACCGAATTATGAAACTCACTTCAATTCCGGCGGTCTGTTATTCCGCAATATTCTAATTTCTTTGAACAAGAAAGCGGATTCAATTTTAATTACCCAATCTTTTATTTCTCAATTAATTCATTTTATCATGATTGGTAAAAAAACCAACTCATTATTTGGACAGATAAAATCCATTCGACTTAAGTCGTTTTGGTCCGACATAAAAGAATCAATCGCCGGAAGCGATCGCGATTTCACCAGCGACAGCATTGGAAAAGCGCTGCTCATTCTCTCTATTCCAATGGTTTTGGAGATGATCATGGAATCGATATTTGCGGTGGTCGATATATTTTTTGTATCCAAACTAGGTGCAGATGCCGTTGCAACTGTCGGAATCACCGAATCGAGCATGACGATTGTTTATGCCATTGGAATGGGATTGAGTACAGCAACTACCGCTTTGGTAGCCCGCCGTGTGGGTGAAAAAAAGACTGGAAAAGCCGGGACAGTAGCCTTTCAGGCGATCATTTCCGGGTTAATCGTTTCCGTTCTGATTTCCATTCCCGGAGTTATTTATGCCAAGGAATTCCTTTTGCTGATGGGCGCTTCCGAAGAAATGGCCGAAGCTGGTTATTTATATCCGGCAGTAATGTTTGGCGGAAACGCGGTGATTATGCTGTTGTTCATCATTAATGCTGTGTTCCGAAGTTCGGGAGATGCAGCCGTTTCGATGCGCGTTTTGGTGCTTGGAAACCTGATCAACATTATTCTCGATCCCCTTCTGATTTTTGGTATTGGCCCATTTCCTGAACTTGGATTGATGGGGGCTGCCATTGCCACGACGATTGGCCGCGGACTGGCCGTTTGTTACCAGTTTTATCTTTTATTTAAAGGACATAAACGCATCAGGCTTGAACTGCATCACCTCCGGATAAAACTAAAAGTAATGTTTCAGTTGCTTCGTCTTTCAACCGGCGGAATTTTGCAAAACATCATCGCAACTTCAAGCTGGATTGCACTTTACCGCATTATTGCTGAATTAGGGTCGGAAGTTATGGCGGGTTACACCATTGCCATCCGCATTGTCGTTTTTGTGTTGCTGCCTTCGTGGGGATTGAGCAATGCCGCATCGACTTTGGTTGGGCAGAACCTTGGGGCCAAACAACCAGAACGGGCAGAACGAACCGTGTGGATTACTGCTTATGCCAATATGGTTTTGCTCGGGCTAGTCGGAATAGTTTTGATTATTTTTCCTGAATCCTTTATTCGTCTGTTTATTGACGATCCAAATGTAATTCGCAATGGGGCCATTAGTTTACAAATAATAAGTATCGGATTTGTTTCGTATGCAATGGGAATGGTGATGACTCAAGCCTTTAACGGAAGTGGCGACACAATTACTCCAACATGGATTAATTTTTTCTGTTTTTGGTTATTCGAAATACCATTGGCCTATTTGCTGGCTATTGTTTTGGACATGAAAATTCATGGAATCTCCATCGCTATTGTAGCTGCCGAAACTGCATTAACTCTGACGGCCTGGTATTTTTTCAGGAAAGGAAAATGGAAACTGACGAAGGTTTAAAAATTGAAAAATAATTAAACCAGAAATACCGAACACCAAAAAGGAATGAGAAAATAATACTTCGACATTCCTTATTTCTAGTTCCTTATTCGACATTTTAATGGTTTATCAACGACAGCCGCCTTAGTTTTGGTGCAGCGAAAGTAGCCACACCAACAACAATCAATGTCATCACTCCACCAAAAACTACTGAAGGAACCAATCCCATCAGACTGGCAGCAGCACCCGATTCGAAAGCTCCCAATTCGTTTGACGAACCGACAAAAATACTGTTGACCGACGAAACCCGGCCTTTCATTTCGTTGGAAGTAAACAACTGAAGAATATTGCTCCTGACCACAACACTCACAAAGTCGAACGAACCGCTCAATAGCAGGACTGCTGCCGACAGGTAAAAATTTTTGGACAAGGCAAAAACAATCATGCAAACCCCGAATCCGACCAAGCTTAACAGCATTTTCCGGCCAGAATTTCTGACAGGCGGATAAGCGGTCAGCACCACCGACATCAGTATGGCACCAATTGCCGGACAAGCACGCAGCACTCCCAGACCTTCGGGTCCGACTTTCAGGATATCGGAAGCGAAAACCGGCAGCATGGCCACTGCCCCGCCAAACAACACGGCGAACATATCGAGCGTAAATGCGCCCAGTAAAACCTGATTTTTAAATACGTATCGGATTCCTTCTGAAATACTGGCAAAAAGTCGGGCATCGCGGTTCGGTTCATGTACCACTTTTCCCGGACTTTTAATGAAAGAGATTGTAATTACGCAGGTTAGGAAAGAGGTGAATACCAGAATATAGGCGGGAACAATTCCGAAGAAGCCGTAAACCAAACCACCCAAAGCCGGCCCGGTAACCGCAGCCACCTGCCAAACAGTACTTCCCCAGGTTGCTGCTCCCGAAAGTAATTTACGCGGCACCAGTTGTCCCAGCAGAGCGGTATGTGCAGGCATCAGAATTCCGCGAACCAATCCGACAATAAAAATGGTGATAAAGATCGGCGCAGTTCCCTTTAAAAAGCTGGAGAGTTCAGAATCAATGCTTGAACCGAGCAAAATTGCAGAGCCAATCAGCAATAAAAAACTGGTGCGGAAAATGATCCGTTTCCGGTCCCATATATCCACAAAATGACCGGCAAACAGCGCAATGCTAACTTGAGGAATAACTTCTGTGAGACCAATCATTCCAAGCGAAAGCGGGTCTTTGGTGAGATCGTACAATTGCCAGCCCACGATTACGGCCTGCATCAAAACGGCTGCAGTCATAAAAAACCGATACACCAGAAACAAGCGAAAATCGCGAATGCGAATCGCTGCGAAAGCCTCGTTCGAAAATAATTTTGTCATTCGTTTCTGCTTTGAATAAACCTAAATTGTCAGTTTTTCGGAAAGTTTATTCGACGGCGGCAAAGATAGATATTCCGTTTACCGGTGAAATACTTTCGATGCCCTATTCTTCGGAAAAACAGGCAAACTGATTGATTCAAAAGTTGTACTTTTAAATCGAAATTTAAACCAACACAACATGGGCACACTTGGAAATTTAATCTGTTCGTTTTTGGAGGTTTTCTGGTTTTTCTGGAATACATGGTTGCGGGCTTTTTGCTGTGCATCACCATCATCGGGATTCCATTTGGACTCCAATCCTTCAAACTGGCATTTTTAGCTTTGTGGCCATTCGGGAAAACCATCGGTTTAAGTCCGGGTTCGCCGGGATGTCTTTCCACCATCATGAATATAATCTGGTTACTTATTGGCGGAATCTGGATTGCCCTGACGCATTTGATTTTTGGTTTATTGCTCGGCATCACCATCATCGGAATTCCATGGGCCAAGCAACATTTCAAGCTGGTATCGCTGGCGCTTACTCCTTTTGGACGGGAGATTCGTTGACAATTAACAATTTCAGGAATTATTCTTCTGATTTTTCTGAATCATTACCCGTTGATAAATTGATTTTATCTCCAAAGAACAGAGCGTTTGCAAACTGCCGGCTGGTACCCGACCAATATCCACGAAATACGGCGTTGTTGTAAAAAGCAATGATGCGCCCTTTCTTCGATGGGAAGATTCCCATAGCGGGGGTTCCTATCAGTAATTTCATCATTCCTGAGGGAACATATCCATCCATCAAAGGTGAATTAGTGTATCGAACCGGATAGTTTGCCAAAATATTTTCCGCCTTGAGCTGAATGATTTTATTGTCTTTAAAAACAGGAAGGCGATCCGTCTGATAACCATAATTGATCGGATGTGTCAGATCAAGGCTTGCTTCAAATACAGTCCCTGGCAATTCTCTGGAGGCTTTGTACAACAGTGAATTTTCATAATTGAATCCAATCGCTTTTGTTTCATCTTTTTCAAGCTCAACAGTTACCAGCTTGTTTTTATTTAGCCAGGTTAACGCATTTTCAAAAGAAATCAGGGTATTTCCTGCAGCCAGCCAATCCTGAAGTTTTCCAACTACCTTTTCATCTAAATCCTGGTAATTTCCGGCAGGCATTACGATCATATTGTACCTGTTCAGGCTGTTTTGTCTAAAGGACTTCAGAGGTAACAAAGTAAAAGGGACTTTGTATTTCGTGTCGAGTAAATGCCATATCTGACCTGCGCTAATTGCATTAACCCCATCGTCGGTAAGCACAGCAATCCGGGGCTTTACAATTACCGAAAAATTTGGACTCCCCAAATCAATCTGCTTATTGTCGCCAGTATTCAACTGGAAAACATCCATTCCTTCCTGGTCGTTTATTTCAGAAATTATTTTCTCAACTTTTGACTTATCGGGATTGATAAAGCCAAGCGGAATTAAGATTGTCCCCTGATTGAATTTCAGCCCATCCAATGTTTCAAAGGATTTCCCCGCGACTTTCACTACAATATTGGCATTCAATAAACGAGACAAAGCCCTGGGCGCTTTTGAATCATCCCATTTAAACAGGTACGCATAAGCTGCACCACTTCCAATAATTTTCCCTTTTGGTACCTGTGTTGGTGAATAAACATCGCCAATATTTCCTGAATAAGATTTAATCGTTTCAAAAGGAAGGTTATAGGCGTGTGGAATATTCCAGGCCGAAATGTCATAGAAAATGCTGTCTTTTGGATTCAGGTGAAGTCCAAATATCGATTTAATTAACCTGTACTGCGGTTGATCAAGTGGTACAATGTAGGCTGTAGAGGCCTTGAAATTTTGTGTTCCCGTATTCAGATCATTTTTCAGGAGATATGATTTTATGCCATGTGTATTCAGAAATTTGGCAAATCTGAAAGTGGTATTCAAATCATTACCAGCTCCAAAAATATATGCTTTTTGTGGTTCTTTTCTGGCCTCTTCCATCGCCGACAGATAGTAGTTTCGCTGATAACCGAGAAATTCATTTTTACTGTTGAAAGCGGTTTTAATTGTTGAAAAAGAACCGATAAACTGATTTCGGATAGCCATCGGGAAGGTAAGTAAACCGTTCTCCGACTCCTGAACAAAACCCCGTACACTGGCTTGCTCGAATAACAGAGAAACCCCGCCATTCATATCAGGAAAGGTCGATCCGCGACCAATGTAATAATCATCGTAACGTTCGCCTGAAAAATAATAAGTACCAGCTTCATCAAACGCTTTGGCATAGTTGTCAGCCAGCCTTTGTGTCAATCCCTGATTTTCAGCCGAAAGTAAAGGATTTACACGACTTGGCTCTCCCGGAGAAAAATGGAAAGATGCGTTGGTTCCCTGTTCATGCAAGTCGATCAAAACATTCGGTTTCCATTCCTGAAATTTCCTGATTCTTGATTCAGATTCAGGTTGTTCAAGGGGCAGCCAATCCCGGTTCAGGTCGAACCAGTAATGATTATATCTTCCTCCCGGCCACGATTCGTTGTGCTCCCTGCTGGCAGGATCGGGGTTTGTCATGTAACTTTTATTCCCGTTTGCCCAGGTCGAAAAACGCTGAACGCCATCAGGATTGGTTGCCGGGTCAATCAGTATGATAGTCTTTTCGAGTAATTTATCTATTTCATTTCCGGTAGCTGCTGCCAAATAATAAGCAGTGAGCATCGCACAGTTAACCGCACTGGCCTCGTTTCCGTGGATACTGTGGCTCAACCAGACTACCACGGGCAAATCATCAATATTTAGTTTCCCTGAAACCGATGGATCATTCAATTGAAGATGCTGCTGCCTGATTTCTTCAATCCGTTTTATATTGGCTTCAGAACTAATTACAGCAACAGTAAGTGGCCTGTTTTCGTGCGTTTTCCCGTAAACCTCATAATTCATCCTTGGCGAAACTTGCGCCAACTGGCGAAAATAAGAAACAATGTTATCGTGACTGGCATGAAATTCACCAACCCTAAAGCCCAAAACATCTTCAGGCTTCGGAATTTCAGAATTGAAGACAATTTTTTTTGGCAAGTAATACGACAAGTCTTGTGCAGAACTGAGGTTCGCCAGAATACCGGTCAGCACGAAAATGATCAGTGCGATTTGTTTTGTCATCGGTTATTTGGTTGGTTTGTTTTTTCTCGGATCACCACTCTTGAGCCTAAATCATATTTTTGCCCTTCACTTAGGAAGAAAAATGGACCGTTCGAAGCGGTGTAATCTTCCTTGTCGGCAACAGTATGGTTTGAATTTAAGCTATTTATAGTGTTGTAATCGTATATAGCAACATACGATTTTCCGATTACTTCAAGCATATCTTTTTGCACCAATACGGCAGTCGATTCATCTAAACCAATGCCAATAAGCTGTGGGTTGGTTTTAACGAAGTCAACCAGATCGAACTGGCGATTTCGGCGTAGCAAATGCTGATCAATGACTGAATTACGCAGGAAACCCAAACCTTGTGTGTGGTCGCCTATCAGGATATGTGGTCCTTTGGTATCACCTCTCCAAAGGAAAGAGCCCTGAATGCTGGCTCCTGCCGAAGTTCCGGCAATTACGCCACCACGTTCAAGAACTTCAAGAAATGCCTGATGAGTAAGTGTATTCAGATACGAATCGGCAATTCTCCACTGACGGCCTCCAACAAAAAACACCCCAGTTGCCTTTTTCAGTGCAGAAACAAATTTTTCGCTGTTGGCTTCGGACAAATTCTTGGTATGCAGCAAAGTGACATTACTGATCCCGGTTTCGCGTTGTACCATTTCAACCGATTCAGGTTTGAATCCGGCAGAATCGCCCAAAGCAGCTGTTACCACCACAATTCTGGCATTATCCACGCCACCTGCCAGTTCCGTAAATTTCTTCCAGATTTCAGGAGTGACCTGACCGCCTCCAATGATGATCAGTGAGCCTCTTTCTGGTCCATGCTTTGTTGTTGATGGTTTAATGGTGATGGGTGTCTGAGAATAGCCGATTGAGGCAAATAGGATTACAATCAAGGTGAGGTAGGATGAAAACTTCTTCATTCGATCTAGTTGGTCAAAATTTAGTTGGATGTTTTAGCGATGTCTGTATATTAAATTTCTTTGCCTTTCATCGGCAAATAATTTTATTCTGAACTTTCGAATATATGCTTTTTATCTCAACTTTCATTGATGTATGACTTTTTTGAAAATTCAATCTGATACAAATAGTTTTTATTTGTCTTCTTTTTTGAAGACCGATACCATTTCGTCCGATAGGCCGGTTTTCACCTGTAAAACATTTTTGTGCGGACGGGTTTGTCCCTTTTCTCATTCACTGGCCGGTGCCCTGTGCTATTATGTGTCGCCCTTTCAGGGCTGAAAACAATAAATGACCGCCAATGACGTGAAACGAATGACTATAAATGATTGCTTGAGACTGCAAACTGTGACTGAACACAGATTACTCCTGATGCGTATGCAGCCCACACTCCTTCTTCGAGTTGTCTTCCCACCACCAGCGACCGGCACGGAAATCTTCTCCGGGTTGTATGGCGCGTGTGCAGGGTGCGCAACCGATGCTCACAAAACCACGGTCGTGCAAAACATTATAGGGCACATTGTTTTCTTTGACATATTTTTGGCAGTCTTCGAGCGACCAATGTAAAAGCGGATTGCATTTAATCAGCTGAAATCCGGCATCCCAAACAAAAAAGTCGAGATCGTGCCGGTTATCCGATTGTGATGAACGCAGACCTGTAATCCAGCATTCCATTCCCTCCAATACCCGTTTCAGTGGCTCAACTTTGCGAATATTGCAGCATTCCTTTCGGTTTTCGAGCGACAAATAGAAGCTCAGCGGTCCTTTTTCAGTTACCATTTTCTCCACCGCTTCGTGCTTCGGAAAATAAACATGAATCTGTTTCCCGTATTTATCCAGCGTGCGGTTAAACACTTTGTAGGTTTCTTCGAACAGGCGTCCGGTATCCAAAGTAACCACTTTAATATCCAGATTATTACTGAAAATCATGTCGGTTATCACCTGGTCTTCAATTCCCAGGCTGGTCGTAAAAACCGCTTTGCCCGGAAATTGTGCGGCTAAGTTTTCCAACATTCCAACTAAACTGGCAGGGTCGGCGTGTTTATTTAATTCTGAAACTATATTTTGATCAACCATTGTGATTTGTTTAATTGAATATCCTTTACTTTTCTAATTGAGATTTTTATCCACCAAACATTGTCATTAATAGTCATTTGATTGTCATTCTTTATTTTTCACTACTTAATGACCATTTAAGACTACTTAATGACCACTAAATGACCACTAAATGACCACTAAATGACTACTTGATTACCATTTAATGACTACTTAATGACCATTTAATGACAAATTCCATTCTTGATCAAGTAAATTATCGGATACTCGTTTTGTTTATTTATAGCATTCACTCTATCTTGCCGGCAAATATCAAAAGAAAACTCAAAATACCATCGAAAAGACATCCGAAATATTACCTACCGCATTTTTAGACCGGATAAAAATTCAGTTTCCGACTGATTTTGATCGCTTTGTACAGTCGATCGATCAGGTTCCGGCAATTAGTTTGCGTACAAATCCACGAAAATTCAAACTTCCGGTTTCAGCTGAGCGAATTCCCTGGTGTGACAGCGGAATTTTCCTGAATGAGCGCCCTTCCTATACGCTCGATCCTCTTTTGCATTCGGGAGCCTATTACGTTCAGGAAGCCAGTTCGATGTTTTTGGAACAAGCTTTTAAGCAAATCGATCACTCCGGAAATAAAATTGCATTGGATATGAGTGCTGCTCCCGGCGGAAAATCGACTCATTTATTAAGCCTTCTGGATAGTAGCGATTTACTGGTCGCCAATGAAGTGATCCGGTCGCGCGTTTCGGTTCTGAACGAAAATATCCGCAAATGGGGACATCAAAATGTGGTGGTTTGCAGCAACGATCCGGCAGACTTCAGTTCTCTGGAAGGATTGTTTGACATCATTCTGGTTGACGCGCCCTGCTCCGGAGAAGGACTTTTCAGGCGTGATGCTTCGGCCATTCAGCAATGGTCGGTCGATAATACCAACCTTTGTGCAACGCGTCAGCGCCGCATTCTGGCCGACATCTGGCCATCCCTGAAAAATGGTGGTTACCTGATTTACAGCACTTGCACGTTCAATCCGGATGAAAACGAGGAAAACCTGAAATGGCTGGCCGAAAACAATGAGATAGAAAGCATCCGCATTCCGCTTCAGGAAAACTGGGGCGTTCAGGAGATGGAAATTGAAGGATTGTTTGGCTACCGCTTTCTTCCGCACAAAGTAAAAGGCGAAGGTTTTTTCCTGACTTTGATCCGTAAAAAAGACGGAAACGACACGTATTCAATACCTAAAAAGACCAAATCGAGACTTGAAAAAATGCCGAAACAGTTTGCCGAAATAAGGAACTGGCTGACGACTGAAAATTCGGATTTTTTTGCCAAAAGCGAATTTCTAATTGCTTTTCCTGAAGATAAAATTCCGGTATTGAATGCACTTTCAGAACAACTGCGCGTGATTAGTTTTGGCTTGCCGGTGGCGCAATTCAAGAAGTATGATTTGTTGCCGGAACATACTTTTGCACTTTCGGTTGATCGCAATCCTGCAATTTTCGAAACCGTTGAACTGAATTTGCGCGACGCGCTTCTTTTTCAGAAAAGGGAAGAAATCCGGATCGAATCAGCAACGAAAGGATGGCTGTTGGTTCAATATCAGGATGTACCGCTTGGCTTTGTGAAAAACCTTGGGAATCGCGCCAACAATTACTTTCCGAAAGAATGGAGAATCAGAATGAATTTGCCGGAATTACATGAGCCGTGGTATAAATGAGTTCCAAATTTCAGGTTCCAAGTCAGGCTGGAATATGTATAATTGGTTAAATTGAATATTCATTATTGGATAAAATTCATTACTTTCAGTTCTACAAAATCACAATGAGTTAGCCAAAATACTGAAAAAATATGCCTAACAAACAAACACCAGCATCCGAAGGATTCAATGAGATATTGCTTTACACTACGCCAAATGGCAGGGTAAAAGTGGAAATCTATATACAAAATGAAACTATCTGGTTAACTCAACAGAAAATTGCCGATTTGTTTGGCGTTGAAAGAAGCGTGGTAACCAAACATTTGAAAAATATTTTTCAAAGTGGAGAGTTATCCGAGACTTCAGTATGTGCAAAATTTGCACATACTGCCGCCGATGGGAAAAATTACTTAACCCAGTTTTACAATCTCGATGCCATTATCTCGGTTGGATACCGGGTAAACTCCACTCAGGCAACCCATTTTCGGATTTGGGCGACTTCAATTCTTAAAGAATATATTATCAAGGGTTTTACGATGGATGATGAACGCCTGAAAAATCCGAACAACATTTTTGGCAAAGATTTTTTTGAAGAGCAGTTGGCCCGAATACGGGATATCCGCTCGAGCGAGAGGCGTTTCTATCAGAAAATAACGGATATCTATTCGCAATGCAGCGCCGATTATGATGTAAATACAAAAACGACCAAAGATTTTTTTGCAACAGTACAGAATAAATTGCATTGGGCAATTACCGGACAAACTGCTGCCGAACTGATTGCTTCGAGAGCCGACAGTTCGAAAGAAAATATGGGTCTTACGACCTGGAAGAATGCACCAAAAGGAAGCATCAGGAAAACGGATGTTGGCGTAGCTAAAAACTATTTGAACGAAAAAGAGTTGGATGGCCTAAACCGCATTGTTTCCATGTATTTGGATTATGCCGAAAATCAGGCGAAAAAAGGTGCGGTAATGTTTATGAAAGATTGGGTGTCGAAATTGGATGCTTTTTTGCAGTTTAATGAGGAATCGGTTTTGAAACATCAGGGTAAAGTAACGCACGAAGTGGCATTAGCACTTGCTGAAGGCGAATTCGAAAAATTCAGGATAATTCAGGATAAGCAGATTGAATCTGACTTTGATTTGGAAATAAAGAAGCTTAAAGAATAAGAAAAAACCTTGGGAATCGCGCCAACAATTACTTTCCCAAAGAATGGAGAATCAGGATGACCTTGCCGGAATTGCCGGAGCCGTGGTATTTATAAAATTGTTGCGAGTTTCGGGGTGCGGGTTTCGGGTTCTCGAAATTCTCTGCTTTCAATCAATAACCAAAGAAACCATCAGATTTTGATAGTTTGAGCCCCACAAATCATCTCTCCATTGGTATTTGGAGTCTCTCAAATGTACGAGAGTTAAAACGCAAATTAACACATCAAAAACATCATGACTGAAATCCATTTTGCAATTATAAACGCAGTTTTTACAGGAATTGTAATACTTTTTCAAGCCTGTCTGGCATTAGGATTACCCTGGGGTGCAGCTTCCATGGGTGGTAAATATCCCGGTGTTTATCCCCCAAAAATGCGTGTAGTAGCATTGGTAAATATGATTATTCTATGTTTCCTGATGATGATTGTATTGGTTAATGCTGGCTTGATACTTCCACAATTTTTGTCGTTTTCAGAAATTGCAATTTGGTTTGTTGTTGCTTTTTACGGCATTGGAACCGTACTAAACACAATTACACCAAGCAAGATCGAACGAATCTGGGCGCCTGTGGTTGCGATTCAATTGGTTACAACAATTCTGGTTGCTATTAGATAAAGCTTAGAATACCCTATGTTTGTTGAAAAATAAAATTATTCATGGAAAAACGCCCCAGAATAAAACCCAAATTAACTTATCTCGACAAAACGCTTGAAGTAGCTGGGTTGCTGGTACTTTTTAGCTTTTGGATTCATTTGGTAAT
Organism: Bacteroidota bacterium; assembly: GCA_023251435.1. Taxonomy (GTDB): domain Bacteria; phylum Bacteroidota; class Bacteroidia; order Bacteroidales; family Prolixibacteraceae; genus Aquipluma. The sequence goes on along the minus strand of JAHEYU010000016.1, from coordinate 33,036 downwards.
ACACTACCCCAGCTTACCGGAAACTATCCCAACGCATTTCAATGCTGCAGGTGAGGCCGATGGCTTTGGCAAAAAGTCTTCAATTTTCATGCTTCCCATAATCGCAAGCATTCTTTATGCCTTGATGACGGTACTGAATTTTTTCCCGCATATTTATAATTTCCCCACCAAAATTACTCCGGAAAATGCTTTTCGGCAATACACCAATGCCACCCAAATGATTCGGGTGGTAAAACTTGGATTGCTGCTCCTTTTCTTTTCCATTGAAATAAAAACGGTAAAAACAGCTATTGGCAAGGCCGAAGGTCTTGGAGACTGGTTTTTGCCGCTAACTTTTTTGCTGCTTGTATTTCCGTTGATATTCTTTACAACCCGAATGTTTAAGAAAGATTAACCGTTCATCCATGCAAAATATACAGGCTTAATGCGTTGAAAAAACACAACTATTTGTTCTGTTTTTCACCCCGCCACCACCCCCAATCATTTCGCCTAATTTCAGTTAGCCTGCCAAAGTGATCCCATGACTTCGAGTCATGGGATCACTTTGTTTGCAATCTGTTGAAAAATATTTTGTAAAATGAAGTCGTAAGCACGATTGCATTTTCAACAAAACAGCACAACTTGTCCAGTTTTTTCGGGATTTGCAAACCACTCCAGCCGATACAAGACCATTCCGATAAAAATCGGGAGCAAAAGAGCTGTTTTCTTGCCCTAGCACCCATGGATATTTTTATCTTTGGTACTTTTATTAAACAGACTTGAAATAAGATATGCCAACATTACATTGGATAGGGAAAGACAAGGTTATTAATCATCACAACTCATAACTTATAATTATGAACTTAATTAAGCCGGAATACTTTAAAATCTGGAAATCGATGCTGGATGTTGATATTCCGGAAGCATTTTCAGAAATTCAGCATCGTACCCTGGAGCCGCATAGTTTTACATTCTACACCTCGGTTTCGGTTATGTCGTCGTCGAAAATTGAGGGCGAACAAATGGAACTCGATAGTTACGTGAAACACAAGATTCTCAACATCGAATACCTGCCCGAGCTTACCGAGAAACCGAATGATTTATACAATGCCTACTTGTTTGCCAACGAGAACAAGTTAACCCAAAAGAATTTTCTGGAAGCACACGGATTGATTGCAGCTCATTTGTTGCCTAAAAACCAGCAAGGTGCAATCAGGCATACTGAAATGCTGGTAATGGAACACAAGACAGGCAAAATACAATATGAAGCGGCGCAACTTGCTATATTAAAAGATCGATACACAAAACTTTGGAAAGAAATAGAATCGCTGCTAAAAAAGGATTTAGCGATTGATGAAGTGTTTTACTACGCTGCATTTATTCATCTGGCATTTGTTAATATTCACCCATTTGGCGATGGGAACGGGCGTATTTCGCGCTTGCTCGAAAAATGGTTTCTGGCCGAAAAACTGGGAGAACGTGCATGGTATATTCAATCGGAGAAATACTATTACCATCAGGTAAACGAGTATTATCGAAATTTAGCCCGACTGGGAATGTTTTATGAGGAACTTGACTACGAAAAATCGATTCCCTTTTTGCTTATGTTGCCTCAATCACTAATTTACGAAGGTTGATTGACGATTTACGACTTTATATTTACGATTATGCAGGAACAAATTAAGAAAAGGACAAAGCAAATAGGATTATTACAATGATTCAGGGAATAGAATAAATTAGGTTTAAGTTGTAATTGGGTTGACAAATGGACAAAGCATTAGCTATGAGCAACAAATGTTTCCCACCATTTTAACCTACCATGTCGTTTTTACATTATACCTCCTTTGATTTTATCCAGATTTTATCCAGATTCGGGAATGGATTATTTCCGCAACGGTTCTCACGCCGTGTGTGTCGGTGATCAGTCTGCCAGGCTTGGTGTCAGAATGTTTTCTTTGGAATGATAAAATATTTTTTTTTAGGCGGAATCGCTGGCTATTGATTAGCTATTTTCATCTCCAATCCAATCATTTCGCCCAATTTCAGGCATTTTGTGCCCAGCGCCTGCCATGTGCTCCGATGACTTCCGGTTCGGCAGAGCACTTTGTTTACAATCTGTTGAAAACATTTTGTCAAATTAAGCCATTGGCACTATTGCATTTATTATATTTGAACGTGTTAACCATTTTTCGTTGGCGGGTATACAGCTAAAACAGCGATATCAAGCAATCAATGAATAAAGGTAAGTACGAAATACCCGCCATTGGCGGAGGATACAAATGTTAGGGGCAAGGCTAAAAACTTTACTACATAAAGATAAAATATATTGAAAAGGACAAAATTTAATAATGTCGTAGATATTACAGAAGTTGTAATTTTTGGAATAAAATTCAACTTGGAAACCGCCATTAAAAGATTAAAAAAGGATCTAAGAGATGATTGGTTTCCAGACTTCTTAAATTTCAATGATGTTTTTCAAGACAATGAATATATACTTGAACAATTGAATGCTTACATTGGTAAAGACATAATCTATAAAGCAAGTCCTGCTTTACACTTTGATATACCAAAACCTGGTTATGCAATTCGTTATTCAAGTGAAACAAATATCATTGATCGTTTAATTTACCAAGCATGCGTAGATATTATTGCCTTAGATTTAGATAAAATTCATAGTGAATCTGTTTATTCCCATAGAGTTAATAATGAGTGGGGTTCTAAATATTTTTTTAGATATGCAGTTGATGAATGGAACAAATTTTTAACTGACACTCAAATTGAACTTGATAAAGAAGAGAATGAAGTACTCCTAGTTACAGACTTATCAAACTATTACGAATCAATAAGCATTAATGATTTAATAAACACATTGAACTTCCTAATTGAGAATATTGGATTATCAGATGAAAAAGAAAGAGAATTTAAGAAAGTTTCACTTCAGCTTAAGGAATTATTGTCCACTTGGTGCGAACCAAACACAAGAAGAGGAATACCACAAAATAGAGATGCTTCATCCTTCTTATCTAATCTTTTTCTCAACTCAGTCGATGCTGCGATGCTTAATTCTGGATATAAGTATTTTAGATATATGGATGATATTCGGATTGTATGTAAAGACAAATTCGAGGCAAGAAAAGCACTGAAATTGCTAGCAAATGAACTCCGCAAAAAAGGACTAAGCTTAAATTCAAAAAAAACACAAATACTTGATTTAAATAATCCAGACCAAAAATCTGAAGCAAATAAAGCATTACAAAAAAGTGATAAACAGATTGATCAAATTGAGAGTTTGCTAAAATCGAAGACAGCACGTGGTGTACAGATTGCTGTTCCTATGTTAAGAAAAAAAACTATATCACTAATTGAAGGAGGAGGCACACTTGATCGCCACTTTAGATTTTGTGTTAATCGACTCGAAAGACTAATTCGTATTCCAGAATTACGAGATAAACTTGATCTTGAAGAAATAATAAACGCCATAATAAAAGAGCTTCTTAATCAACCTTGGTCTACAGATTCTTTTGCAAGGTTTTTCATAAGTTCAGAACTTAGTGGTGAACAGTTTGAAGAAATGATGTCAATAATTACAGATGATAAGAAAAACATCTATGAATGGCAAGAATATAATCTCTGGAGAATATTGATTTCGCATAACTATAAAAATGAATTACTGTTAGCAAAAGCAAGAGAGAACTTAACACATAAAGCAACAATACCCGCTATTATTGCTGGCTCTGTTCTTTACTTATGTGCTATTGGCGATGGTAATGACAGAAAAATCATTGCAGATAATTTTAAAAATCTTAATTGCTACTTTTCGCAGAGAGCTGCTTTAATTGGCATTAAGAATTTGAATTACTCCTCTATTATTAAGCCATCTGTTGAACCATATATTGATCCATCACAAAAAGGAACATATTCTAGATTAAGAGATAATTTTAAAAATCAGTTTTGTGAAGTTCCAAGCAAATTAAACTTCAGAGACTTTTACGAGGAGTTACCAGATTTTATTTCTTAATTATGTTATTATTTATCACTCATAGGATTGACCATTTTGGATTTAAAGATCCATTATTTTTAGGATTAAGAGATGAAGGAGAACAACTCCTGCTTACCGTCAACGAGATTCTAACATATAAAGGAGAGATAATAACATATGAACTTTCTTCGGTTTTAGACCAGTTGAGACTTTTTTATAAAGGAGAACTTCCTAACCTAACTGACATTTCACAAATAATTAAAATCAATACGGGAAGAGCAAAAAAGTCATTTCCTAAAAACCAATTACCTTGGAACTTTTGGATTAGATTAAAAAGTGAAATTGGAGAAGAAAAAGCGAGTTCAATCTTCAAAATTATAAGATATTCTAATGATGAAAGTGAAATTTACAGCACCCTTGAAGTACTTGGAGAAATATTAAAAACTATTTATTACAATTCAACAAAGATTCTTAAGGAATCTAATCAATCTTCTCGTTTTTTTGAAGTAGAGAATAAAATTCAGCAAATATTAAATAAACGTCAGATTGAAGGTATTTGCTTGGATTTGGAGAAATCAAATGAATTGATAAAAAAGCTAGAATCTAGCAAAGATCATCTAATCAATAAACTTCGATACACACATAAAATTACTGACTTGAATTATAAATCTCTTCGACTTCAATTAATTGAAAGGGATTATCATATTTCAAGTAAAGATTACAGCTATTTCAATCTTATAAGCTTTCTAAAGTCTGCGAGGATTAGTTCTCAACTTTGTGATGATTTATACAATGCGCTAAGAGCAAAAGCGGATTTTGAAAGTTTAAGTCAATATATTTCAGAAAAAGGTAACTTAATATATCCAATTTATGACTGTATTGGAACAGTAACATCAAGAATACTAATTGTTAATCCTTACATCCAACAACTGAAAAAAGAAAACAGAAAAATTTTCATCCCCAAAGAGAATTACACTCTTTTGTATTGTGATTATAATCAATTTGAACCAGGAATATTAGCATCCTTTTCTAAAGATAAGGAAATGATAGAACTGTATAACTCAGAAGATATTTACGAAAATTTTAGCAATTACATTTTTGGCACAAGGATTTTAAGAAAAGAAGCGAAGACGATATTCTTGTCGTATTTATATGGTATGTCAGATAATAACTTTGTTGCTTCAATTGAAAATATCATAAAAAGTAAAGGACTAAATAATGAGATATCTGCACAAGAATTCTTTTCAAAATTTAAGGAATTAGAAGTTTTTAAAACTAAAGAAAATGAAAAGATGATTGAATCTGGCTTTATCGAGTCAGAAACAACTCTAATTAGATATGTTAGAATAACTAATAAAGGAAAAGGCAAGCAATCAGAGAAAAGATTTGTTTTAAGTCAATTAATTCAAGGAACAGCTTCATATATCTTAAAAAATGCAATACTTGACACAATGCAGGATAAAGAGATTGAGTTTTTAATACCAATGCACGATGCTGTATTATTTCAAGTTCCATCAATAAACATAAAAGAAAAAATGCTTTTTATTGAAAAATGCTTTGTTGATAATTTCATAAAAATTTGTCCAGAAATTAGGGCTAGTGTTGATTTTAATGACTTTGATAAATGAAGTCTAGCCCCTAATATCAGCTACCCGTCAAGTGCGGCAGCAGTATTTTTCGGTGGGTATCTTTCCGCTCGGGCAAGTTTATCGATTTGAAAGAAATCAAAGATCGGCGAAGCTAAATCGCCCGCCATCCGCCACCGAGTGTATCGTCATAAGTTAGCTGTAATTCTATGGCGACCGTGCAACCTCAAACGAACGAACAAACAAAAAAAAATTTACATTTAGACAATGGAAGTAAAAGGACAAATAACAAAACTACTTGACGACCTGAATAAAGGCGTTTATGAAAAGCAAGAGGCTCTCGCACTGACACTTTTGACAGCAGTTGCAGGTGAGAGCATCTTTCTTTTAGGTGCACCAGGTGTTGCGAAAAGTTTAATCGCAAGACGACTAAAGTTCGGCTTCAAAGACGGGACATCCTTTGAATATTTAATGAACCGCTTTAGCACGCCAGACGAAATTTTCGGACCCGTTTCAATTTCACAACTCAAAGACCATGATAAATACGAACGTATAATCAAAAATTATTTGCCAAGTGCGACTATTGTATTCCTTGACGAAATTTGGAAAGCGGGACCTTCAATTCAAAACGCTTTACTGACAGTGTTAAACGAAAAGGTATACCGTAACGGTGACCAAGAAATAAAAGTACCTATGAAGGCACTCATTTCAGCATCCAATGAGTTACCAATGAAAGGCGAAGGGCTTGAAGCACTTTGGGACAGGTTTTTGGTTCGATATGTTGTTGACAGCATTACCGATAAGGACAGTTTCAATGAAATGATTTCAAAATCTTTAAACTCTTATGAGGACAATGTATCAACTGCTCTCAAATTAACCGACGACCAATACAACAAAATTTCAGCGGAAATTGAAAAGGTTGAAATTCCTGAAAATGTTTTTAATGTAATTCACATCATCCGCAATTATATTAACCAACACAACAAGAAATTCGAGGAGCAAGAAAATCAGATTTACATTTCAGACCGCAGGTGGAGAAAAATTGTCCGACTGCTTAGGACTTCTTCTTTCCTCAATGACCGCAAAGCGGTAGACCTTATGGATTGCTTTCTAATTGCTCATTGCATTTGGAATATGCCAACACAGTTTGCAACCGTTTTACAGTTCACAAAAGATGCAGTTCAAAAACACGGCTATTCGCTAACTCTAAATTTATCTGACATAAAAGAGGAATTGGAAGAGTTTAACGAAGAAGTAAAAAGTGAAACAAGTTTTGTAAAACCTGTTTCTTATTACGACCTTGTTACGGTTCATAATAAATTTTACAGAGTAGCATCATTCAATAACAACAACGGCTACTCAAATCACGAATACAACCTAATTCAAAAGGCCGACTTTGATAAATTGACAACGGAATATCAGCGTATTGACCTTCACAGGGACAGAGAAGATGAATACTACCGTAACCAAACTAATCAATACCAGCTTAAAAAAGGCAGCAACGGAATTTCCGTTGTTTTTGATGGCAGAGCATACAAACTTGAAAGTGTTGAAAAGGAACGGAAACAAACCTTGTCAAAAAAGCCACACAAAGCAGTTTATAAGGAATGGGATAAAAGAGTAAAAGTTGTTCTAACAACAACTAGCAATCTTAAATCACAAATTGACCATTACAGAAATAATGACTTAAAACATCTTGCTGTTAACCTTTTTGTTAATCCTTCCTTAGCTGAAATTGTGGAAAACAACTTGAATAAAACACAAAAAGAAATTGAAAAATTAGAAGTTGAAGTAACACGAATTCAACACTACTATGAAAATGTAAAAGACCAGTCAGAACAAAAGGAAATGAAACAACTGACAAACGGCAAACAGTAATGAATAATCCGTTCAGCAAGTTTGAAAACTTCGGTTCTATTACCGACTATGCAAAAAGGAAAGAATTAGCAAAGGCTATTTATGTGCAGTTGCAAAAGAAATCAGGAGAGGGAATTGGCATTTCAAATTCTGATACAGAGCATTTTACAACCTCTATTGACGAAATTCTTTTGAATCCGGAAATGAAAGAACTTTGTTTCAGAGATCCTGAACTAGCCCAAAAAATCACACAAGATATTCTTGACTTTGTAAATAATACAAAGAAACAGATTATAAAAATGGATAATCCACTTGCAAATGAAATTCAATTATTCAACGAAGGAAATGAAATAAAAAAAACTGAATTCATTGAATACTTTGAAAAAGCAAGTCTCTTTTTAGAAGATAATTACAAAAAGGAAGACTTGGACATTACGTTCTACATAGAACAATTTAAGTCCTGTTTCTTTGAAGCTGAATGGGATGACCAGTTGAAAAATCATGAAGGAGTAATAGATATTGAATTAAATCTTATAAACAAGTTTCAGAAGATAAACGCAAGGGAAAAAGATTTTTTTTCAGCATGGAAAGAAGCTTTAAACTTTCTTACTAAAACATACAAAAGACGGGATATAGATTGTAACAATTACTTTTCTATATTTCGTGAAGCATTAAATCAAAATAAGGATTCAAAAAACGAATCCTTTTCAAACGTAAAAGAATCTTTCATATCTAGTTGGAAACAAATACGAAAAAAAAGAATTATTAAAGAGGAAAATAAACAAAAACTGAATTCTGAAAAAAACATAGAAATAAAAAGCAGAATTGAGAAGACTAAAAATGAGAAATATTTAGCAATCAAAGAACATTTTCTGGAGAAATGGGAACGTCTACAAAAAGAGAAGCGAATTAAATGGGAACTTGATCATATAGAACAAGAAAGAAAAAAATTCTGCAAAGATTTATACAAACGAATTGTAGCACTTAAAAAACTTCAGGAAGTACTGGAGCCATTTACAAATGAATTAGGTCGGCTTTGGGATATGAGTAATGTAAACTGGCAAAAAGTAAATTTTGACATTCTAAAACGATACGCTGAACTATTACAAAGAGATAGGTCATTAAAAGAACTTGCTGAAATGCTAGGGAGGACGCGTCAAGCTGAGAAAGAATTTGAAGATGAACTTTTCACAAATATTCAAATCAAATCAGATTGGAAAGTTGAACACGCCAGCAAAGCAGACCTGATTGGCGTTCATGAAAGCGATGATTTAAGCAGTCTGCTTCCATCAGAGACTGCTTGGTTGGCCGACGAAACGATGCAGTCGGTATTTTTTAAAAAGTTTGCAGAAAAGAAACTTCAAACCTTCGAGTATCAGGCAAAAATGCTTTCATGCAGAGAGGAAGAGTTTCTGGATAAACGACAAAAAGAAAAAGCAGAAGAAAAAGGGCCTTTTATTATTTGCGTTGATACTAGTGGTTCAATGCATGGAGCACCAGAATCAATTGCTAAGACACTATGCTTTGCTATTTTAAAAATGGCAATACGTGATAATCGTAAATGCTATCTCATTTCATTTTCAACAGGAATAGAAACACTAAATCTGACAGATTTAAAAAATTCATTGGAAAGAATTATTGAGTTTCTATTAATGAGTTTTCATGGTGGCACAGACGCTGCACCTGCAATGAGAGAAGCGTTGCGACAACTTCAATCAAACGACTACAAGAAAGCCGATGTACTTATGATTTCTGACTTTGTAATGCCTTCGTTTGATAAGCAGTCACAAGAACAAATTAAGACAGCGAAAGAGAGCAAGACCAAGTTTCACAGTTTAGTAGTCGGGTCAAGCCAAAATCAAAACGTAATTGCGGACTTTGACAACAACTGGTTTTACAATCCTGACAGACAAGACAGCATTTTGACGTTAGTAAAAAACTTAAACGGACTATGAATGGACTAAGAAGAACTACTTCTAATCGAGTAGACGGCTCCGTCAGTAATTGAATAAGGTTTTGACAGGCAAGTAGGAAATTGATTAGGAAGTATCTCTGGATATTCAGGGAAGCTTTGAAGATGAAAAATAAGAAACTATGGATAAAGATTTAACAAATTCAGGAATTGAGCGGCAAAATATCTTAAATAACAAATACGCTCTTAAACGCATTCAGGAATATATTGGCTTTGAAGGAATGCTATTTGAAGGCGAATACCGTTTTACAAAAAAAATGATAGCCGATTTTTTTCAAATCGACACATCAACTATCGAAAGATATTTAAGCTCCCACGAATCTGAAATAAAACACAACGGATATATTTTAAGTAAGGGTAAACAACTGAAAGATTTTAAGTTACAATTTGGTCACCTCATTGATAAGGCGACCAAAACAACTTCATTGGGTTTGTTTAATTTTCGTTCGTTCCTTAATCTTGCCATGCTGCTCAAAGAAAGTGAAAATGCACAACTGCTTCGCAGCAAGATGCTTGATATTGTGCTTGATACGATAAACCAAAGAACAGGTGGAGGGACAAAATTCATCAATCGTCGGGATGCAAACTACCTGCCTGCTGCGATGAAAGAGAGTAAATATCGAAAAGATTTTACCTCTGCATTGAGCCGTTATGTGAACATGGATAATTACAAATATTCTCTTTTTACTGATCGTATTTATCAGAGTATTTTTAAAGAGAATGCCAAGGAATACAAGCAGATTTTAAAATTGGCCGAAGACGACAATGCCCGCGACACAATGTATACAGAAGTTTTAAACAGTATCGCTTCATTCGAAACCGGTCTGGCTTACGAGATCGAAAAGCACAGCAAGGAATTGGGTCGCAAACTCGAAAAAGAAGAAGTTGATCAATTATTTGTTGATTTTGCGAAACACCCACAACAGCACCCATACATCGAAGATGCTCGGTTTAAAATGGCATCACGCGACCTGCATTTTCGCGATGCTCTGCATTTAAAACTTGAAGAGTATATTCAATCCGTTTCTCCTTCTGATTTTGAACGTTTTCTTGGAGAACAAGGCGTAAGTTTTGAAAAACAACTTGAAGATGTTGCCGAAGTAATGAAACGTTTAAAAGAAAGCGAATAATGGATTGTATTTATTTCAAGGATATCAACGAAGTCATTGCCATTCACCAAAAGACTATTGAGATAAGCGGTGGCGGTGCGGATGGAATAATCAATCTAAACTCATTGGTTTGTGCTCTGGAACAAATCCAAAACGATATGTATTATCCTGAATTTGAAGATAAATTGACACATCTTTTTTGGGTCGCAAATAAAAGTCACGGCTTTCAGGATGGAAATAAAAGAATTGCAATCACAATTGGCGGGATGTTCCTTTTTAAAAACGGTTTTATGGGAGTGGTAAAAGATTTCATGTTTAAAATGGAATCTATCAGCTACCATGTTGCAGCCGGAAACATCGAAAAAGAATTGCTCCACGAAGTAATCACTTCTATTCTTTACGAAGAAGACTACAGCGAAACACTTAAACTGAAACTTCTTGAAGCATTTTCAAGAAACTTGATTGATGACGAGGAATAAGTAGAATTCCGATGAATTTATTAGATCACTTATCGAAAACTAATTATTGAATTCCTAACCAAATACAAACAAGCCACCAGAGCCGGAATTGACGATTTGCTTTTAGAAAATTTATCAAACGTACTTTCGACAGAACGAAAATCAGAAACTTGCTTTACGACATGTCGAAGAAAGAAAGTGTAATTCAAAACATTAGTAAATCGACAGCAAACCCTATCTGGGTGCTAATCGAGTAGACAGATCCGCCAGTAATTAGCTGACGGAGTGCGCCTCTCACACCATTAGTTCACAAAAAAAGTCCGGGCCTCACGGCATAGTGAAGCCCGGACTTGCATTTGGTATTAGAATTTGGGGGATAGTCCTATTTCAGGCCAAACTCGATAACTTTACCAAGTGCCACGTATTTTTGGTACAGTTTGGCGTATCTGGCAACGTTTTCAGGTATTGGGGAATAAGTGGTTTCGAAACCACCGCCCATTTTTTTCTGTGCTTCGGCAGTATTCTGATAGACTCCGGCAACTACCGCCGCAGCCATGGCAGAACCTAGCGCGCATGCCTGTTCCGAACGGGCAACTTTAATCGGCATATTCAGCACATCGCAAACAATCTGCATCACAAATGGCGATTTTTTGGCAACTCCGCCCAAGGCAATTACACCGTCGATGCGAACGCCTTCGCTCACAAAACGATCGACAATCGCTTTCGAACCAAATGCGGTGGCTTCAACCAATGCGCGGAAAATACGGGGTGCATCCGAACCTAAATTCAAGCCCGAAATTACGCCTTTCAGATTTTGATTGGCATCCGGAGTACGGCGGCCATTCATCCAGTCGAGGGCAACAATGCTGCTTTCTTCCATCGGAATCAGCTCGGCGGCTTTGGTCAGTTCAGGAATAATGCGCGAAGAAATTTCAGCGATCATTTTTGCTTTGGTCGCTTCGTCAATCAGAGTGCTATCCGAAATAATCTTTTCGGCAGGCCATAGCAGAACATTTTTAAACCATGCGTAAATGTCGCCAAAAGCCGACTGTCCTGCTTCCATTCCAAGCATTCCGGGAACAATGGAGCCATCCACCTGTCCGCAAATTCCGCTGATAAGTTTATCTCCAACTTCTTCCATTGGTGCAATCAGCATATCACAAGTCGAAGTTCCCATCACCTTACTTAGATAATACGGCTCAATTTCAGCGCCCAAAGCTCCGAGGTGGGCATCGAAAGCCCCTACCCCTACCTTCACATTGGCAGGCAGGCCCAGTTTTTTAGCCCATTCAGGAGTAATATTGCCGGCAGCTATATCGCAGGTAAAAGTTTCTTTGAACAAGCGGTCTTTCAGTCCACTCAAAAGCGGATCGAGTTTTACCAGGAAATCTTCGCTCGGTAATCCACCAAAAGCCTCGTGCCACATGGCTTTATGACCGGCAGCGCAACGCGAGCGTTTCAGGGTTTTCGGGTTGGTATTTCCGGTAAGAATGGCCGGAATCCAGTCGCAATGCTCTACCCATGAATTTGCTGCACGAAAAACGCCCGCATCTTCGCGAATCACATGTAACAATTTAGCCCAAAACCATTCCGAAGAATAAACGCCTCCTTCAAATTTGGTAAAGTCGATGGACCATTCTTTTGCCAGCTGATTAATTTCATCGGCTTCTTTTACGCCGGTATGGTCTTTCCAAAGCACAAACATGGCATTCGGATTTTCTTCGAATCCGGTTGTTAACGAAAGCGGAGTTCCCTTTTCGTCGACAGCAACAGGCGTAGAACCAGTGGTGTCAATCGAAATTCCCACTACATTTTCAGCCACTCCTGTCGGAGCTTTTTTCAAAGCTTCAACAATGGTAAATTCCATACCTTCAAGGTAATCTTTTGGGTGCTGGCGGAACTGGTTGTTGGGAGCATCGCAGTACATGCCTTTTTTCCAGCGCGGATATTCGAAAACTACGCTGGCTACTTCTTCGCCATTTTCAACATTTACAATAAGCGAACGAACCGAATCGGTACCATAATCAAGTCCGATAGTGTATTTGGGCTGTGTCATAAAATATAGTTTAAAGTTATTTGTTTAAAGTCTAAAGTTTGGTTCCAAATTCCATGTTACGGGATGCGAGTTGCGAGTTGCAAAAACCCGTAACTTGTAACCCGCAACTATTTCTTCTGTCCGTAGTAGGCATCCTCTCCATGCTTCCGGAGAAAATGTTTGTCAAGCAAAATATTGTCCATGGTGGTTTCCTGATTCAGTTGCAAACTCCTGAAAGTCATTTTGGCCACCTCTTCAAGAACCACCGCATTGTGAACGGCATCTTCAGCATTCTTTCCCCACGTGAAGGGTGCATGGTTATTTACGAGCACTCCCGGAACCTGATCAGGATCAAGCCCTTTGAACCGCTCAATGATTACACGACCGGTTTCGAATTCGTATTCACCTTTTATTTCCTGTTCGGTCATTTTTCGGGTGCATGGAATTTCTCCGTAAAAATAATCGGCATGGGTTGTGCCAATTGCCGGAATTCCCCTGCCAGCCTGTGCCCAGCTTGTTGCCCATTCAGAATGAGTGTGGACAATTCCTCCAATATTCAGGAACTCGCGGTATAAAATCAAATGAGTCGGCGCATCGCTCGACGGATTCAGTTTCCCCTCCACCACTTTGCCGTCCAAATCGAGTACAACCATGTCGGATGGTTTCATTACATCGTACGAAACACCGCTTGGCTTTATCACCACCAACCCCGATTGACGGTCAATTCCGCTTACATTTCCCCAGGTAAAAATCACCAATCCGTGTTTCACCAATTCAAGATTGGCCTTCCAGACTTCTTCTTTTAATTGTTCGAGCATATTCTATTTTGTTACGGGTTACGGGTCGCGGGTTCCGGGATACAACTCGCAACCCGAAACTCGCAACAATTTTCTTACTTCACTGGCTCCAGCCAGGCGGCATAGCCACCACCGGGTGCCATTTTTATTGTTACAATATCATCCTTCACCACAGTTTTTGAAGTCCGCAATACACTTTCCGCATTGACTGCTGCATCGGGAGCATCTTCAAAGGCCACAAGCTTGTATTTTCCTGTCCCAAGAAAATCAAGTTTTATTTCGAGTGTCCGTGTTTCACTATTGGTCATCGCACCAATAAACCATTCATTTCCTGAACGACGGGCCGATGTAATAAATTCGCCAATTTGCCCATTCAGTATTTTGGTGTCATCCCACATAGTTTTAACTTTTTTCAGAAATTCAGTTCCAACCTGACCTTTGTATTGATCAGGATGATCGCATACCACCTGAAAAGGACTGTCGTAAACAACGAACTGAGCCAACTGAAGTGCCCTGGTTCCCTGAACTTGCGCGGGAGTTGCATTTTCAAATTTTTCGGGCGTACGGTTCTTGAATCCTCCTGGCGTGAAATCCATCGGGCCCGCCAACATACGTGTGAATGGCAAGGTAGTTATATGTTCAGGAGTTATTCGCAACGACCATTTGTTATATTCGTTGCCCAAAACGCCTTCACGGGTAACCAGATTCGGGTAAGTTCTACGGAAACCATCAGGTTTATAAGCGCCATGAAAATCAACCATCAGATGATGCGCGGCAGCTGTTTTAACAACGCGGTGATACCAATTTACCATTTCCTGATCGTCGCTATCCATAAAGTCGATTTTTACACCGGCAATTCCCCAGCTTTCATACAAAGCACAGGCTTTATCAAAATCCGATCGGTTTACATCGCTATAATACAACCACAACCAACATTTTACATTTTTTTGTTTCGCGTAGGCTAAAATGCCCGGCATATCGAGCTGCGGAGCCACTTTGGTAATATCTGCCTCCGGCTTATTAAACATTCCATACCACTGCCAATCAATCAATTGGTAAGGCCAGCCCATTTCTGAAGCCAGATCGATGTATTTTTTGATGGTTTCGTTGTCAACTTTAACCTCGCCACTCCACCAATGATCCCATGCGCACATTCCGGGTTTAATCCACGAAGGATCGGCAATGGCACATGGATTATTCAAATTCATTACAATTTCAGATTCAACCAGTTTCCCGGGTGTATCGCCAAGCATAATCACTCTCCAGGGTGTGTTGTGCGGAAATTTAAATTTTACTTTATCTCCATTTTCTTTTTCATTGGGCAGTGGTGACAATTGCGAACGCACTGAAAAACCTGATTTTGACTGAGCGGCTTTCAGGTACATACCGGCATAATCGGTAATATTTGCTTCAGTAATAGCTGCATAACAATGGTCAGAAACTTTCACTGTCATTGGTAAACCGATTACCATTTGATCAGTAATATCTGAAAGTGTACGTTTGAAATATTCATTTTCCTGTGAAGACCGGTAATTTCCATGATTTACAGCCCAGCAGGTATGATCGGCTGTAAAATTAAAAATGACCGTTTCGTCGGTTATCACATATTCGTGTCCATTTCCCGATCCTACAAATTCGGTTCTGAAGGCAGTTCCATCGTCAAAAACCCTGAAAACAAGGTTCATCATCCGGCGTGGAAATTTCTTTTCCTGAAGTTGCAGCGTCAGTTCATTGCAATGGTTTAAAACTTTTGCTTTCCGCTTTAAAACCGGACTCCATATTTCATTAATTTCCCTGACTGAAGTTTTAAGTACAGCCATTTCGTCGCCCATTGGTGGAGCCTGTTTAAATTCGAAGCGAATTAATGAGTTGGTAATTACAGGATTCCCATTGAAATATACACTATATTTGATCTGACTATCAACATCAACTTTGGCCTCGACCAAAGATAGTGGCGACTTTACCGAATACTGCGCCTGCACTGCAAAAAGCAATGTCAGAAAACAAATTGTTGTCAGGAAAAAACGTTTCATTTAGATTGAATTAGTTATTTAGAGTTCCGTGATTTTAGGTCACCATCAGTAGCGTAAATATAAAATGTAAATTTAACACTTATCACTACATCTCAAAATTAAGGAATCTTTTCATTGTCAATTTACCGATTCTATAAGATTGTTTGTATTCAATCAATTATTCATGGGCATTTAACTAATTAACCGCTGAAAATAGGTGATTTATGCGAATTTAAAAAGCAGCTACTCCTGAAGTATATTTTCGTCACCGGCAAACTTTTTGATCAAAAACACGTTTTAAACATGTCGTAAAACACATAAATAGTATATATGCCTATCAATGTACCGGAAACATCTCAAAAAAGAATCGTCATAATTGGTGCCGGTTTTGGAGGTCTAAAATTAGCTCAAACCCTTATTGGGTCAGGTTATCAGGTTGTCGTGATCGACAAAAACAACTACCATCAGTTTCAGCCATTGTTTTACCAGGTTGCCAGTGCGGGCATCGAACCCAGTTCGATCTTGTTCCCGCTTCGAAAAATATTTCAGAAACAGAAAGATATCTATGTACGTGTTGCCGAGGTATATTCTGTCGATGCGGAAAAGAAAGAAATTAACACCAGCCTGGATATCGTTTGGTACGACTATTTGGTGATTGCAAGTGGCGTAAATTCCAATTTCTTCGGAATGAAAAACATGGAAGAATTTGCTCTTCCGATGAAATCCGTTTCGGAAGCCATGTCGCTGCGAAACAAGTTGTTGCAACGATTCGAAAAAGCAGTGACTTTACGTGATCAGAATGAACGGAGGACTTTGCTGAATGTTGTGGTTGTTGGTGGTGGCCCCACCGGGGTTGAACTTGCCGGGGCAATTGCTGAAATGAAAAAGTTTGTACTTCCGAAAGATTATCCCGATTTGAATTTCGATGCCATGCAAATTAGTTTGGTTGAAGGTTCACCTGCAGTTCTTGGTGGAATGTCAAAACATGCTTCAGAAAAGGCCTTATTTTACATGAAACGGCTGGGGATAAATGTGATGCTGAACACAAAGGTGACGGACTTTGATGGAAATGTACTTAGTTTTGGAGATGGGCAGCAAATAAAAACCAATACAGTAATTTGGGCAGCAGGTATCAGCGGTGTTTTGCCGGAAGGCATTCCTGAAGAACAAATCGGACGCGGCAGACGTGCAATGGTAGATGAGTATAACGAACTGAAAAACTTAAAAGACATTTTTGCAATCGGAGATGTTTGCATCATGTCAACGCCCGAATATCCGAACGGGCACCCGCAAGTTGCGCAGGTTGCCATTCAACAGGGAATAAATCTGGCCTGGAATTTTCTTTCGATGAAACATCAGGGAAAACTAAAGCCATTTAAATACATTGATCGCGGATCGATGGCAACTATTGGCCGTAACCGCGCAGTTGCCGATTTAAGTTTTCTGAAATTCAGTGGATTTATTGCCTGGTTAACCTGGATGTTTGTTCACCTTATGGCTATTGTTGGTGTTAAGAACCGTTTACTGATTTTTGTTAACTGGATGTGGAACTACATGACTTATGACCAGTCGCTTAGGCTAATTTTATGGGCTGCCAAACGAAAAACCGGGCCATTGGATTAAATTGATAATCCGATTTGAATAATGATTGTTAATGCCAACATTTCAGCTTTTTTATCACCGCTAATAATTGTAACTTGATGACGATTATTGAATTGTACTATTATGAAGATACTCATTCTTTGTACCGGCGGCAATTCCTGCAGAAGTTTGATGGCTGAAGCATTTCTTCAGCAAAACGACCAAACCCTCGATGTTTTTTCTGCAGGAATTAATCCTGATGATCAGACAGATCCGATGGCGATAAAAGTAATGGACGAAATTGGTATCGATATCAGGAATAAAAAGCCAAAGAGTTTTTCGGTGTTTGAGGGAATGACGGTTGATTACCTGATTACGCTTTGCGACGGAACAAAAGATAAATTGCCTTCAGTAACCATTCAATACACTCACAAAATTCATCTCGGATTTAACGATCCCAGAAAAGGGACAATTTCAGAGACGGAAAACATTGAAATTTACCGGGAAATACGCGATGAAATCAAGAATGAACTCGATTATTTTTACAATCGAATTTTAGTTCGTGAATTAGTTCGCTGATAAATTAATTGCCGATCAGACAAACGAATATCTATCTGATCAGCAATCAACAGAACTATCTCATCATATCTTCCACCTCATCAGGAGTAATCGGAATTCGGTCGCCAATAATTTCGCAGCCTGATTCGGTAACCAGAATATCATCTTCCAGACGAATTCCACCAAAATCAAGATAACTATCCAAACGATCGAAGTTAATAAAATCAGTATTGATCTTTTCAGCTTTCCACTTTTCAATCAATGCCGGAATAAAATAAATACCTGGTTCATTGGTAATTACAAAACCTGGCTGTAGTTTACGTCCCATTCTCAGGTAAGCAGTTCCAAACTGATTTACAGGGCGGATCTCATCGTCGTAACCGACATAAATCTGGCCCAAATCTTCCATGTCGTGAACATCGATACCAAGCATGTGCCCCAATCCGTGTGGCATAAACAAGGCATGAGCACCGGCTGCAACGGCTTCTTTTACATCTCCTTTCATCAATCCAAGCGATTTTAACCCCGAAGCAATTACCTCGGCAGCAGCCAAATGCACTGATAAGTATGTGGAGCCCGGTTTTGTAAGTTCGCGGGCACGATTATTTGCAGCTAAAACAATTTCGTAAATTTCCCTCTGTTTCTGGGTAAATTTTCCGCCAACGGGCATTGTTCTTGTAAAATCAGAGGCATAATGAGAACCCACTTCAGCACCGGCATCAACAAGCAATAATCGACCGTTTTGGAGCGATCCGGAGTGATCGTGGTTGTGAAGTGTTTCACCGTTTTGCGACAGAATTACAGGAAATGAAACCATGCCACCACCTGCATTCGCAATTCCTTCGATGGTTCCGGCAATAGATTGCTCCCAAACACCAACTTTCGCCATTTTCATTGCAGTTACATGCATCTGATAACCAACAGCACAGGCTTTTGTAATTTCAGCAATCTCCTGAATTTCTTTTACCGAGCGCAAAGAAACGATCGCCTTTATTAATTCAACCGAAGAATAGGCCTTCAGTTTCGAAACCGATAGCCCCAGCAATTCATTCAGCAATAATTTATTTTCGGCACGAAAAGGCGGTAAAAAATGAATTTTACGACCCGAAGAAATGGCTTTTTCGACAATCGACTGTAGATCTTTATATGGCTTAGTATTGGCAATTCCAACCTTTTCCGCCTTTTCAATTAGAGCAATCTGTGGCCCCATCCAGATAATATCTGAGATACTGGCATCGTCACCAAAGATGATCTCTTCGTCAGATTCGACATCAATAACTGCGGCAAGATTCTGAAAATCAAGTCCAAAAAAATACAAAAAAGAACTATCCTGTCTGAAATAATAGGTATTATCAGCATAATTCATTGGAGAATCAACATTCCCTAATAGTAAAATTATACCATCCGAAATTTTTTGTTTCAATTTCTGACGGCGGCTAATATAAGTTTCACGATTAAACATCAAAATAGGTTTTAAAATATTTCTGAAAGATAGAAAAAATACCAGTTAACCCTGCTGAAATACCTGGGACGAATGTTGTACACCATATAAATCCCCGAAAATCATTTGCAAATTTACAAAACCTGAACATAAATAATTCGTACATTAAGGTAACCAAAAATCCATGCGCTATGAACAATACTTTAATGGTATATCTGAATAAAAGGCTGCATAAAAACGATCATAAGTACATGTCAGCCAATACTCAACCCGGACCTGTTATTTGTATTTCGAGAGAAGTTGGATGCGGGGGAGTTAATATTGCAAAATTACTTGCTGCAGAACTCGACAAACAATCGATCGTAAAAAAATGGAAGGTGTTGAGCAAAGAAATTCTTGAGGAAAGTGCACGAGAACTGGACATGGCTCCCGAGAAACTCAAGACTTATATGAAGGAAGGAGAACGAACCCTGTTCGATGATATTTTATCAGCTTTCAGTGAAAAAAGGTTCAAAAGCGACCGAAAAATTAATAAAACCCTTATTGATCTGATTTCAAGTTTTGCTTATGATGGGCACTGTATCATCGTTGGGCGGGCAGGAAATGTTATAGCCCACGATATTGAAAAATCGCTGTTTGTAAAACTAACCGCACCGCTTGATTGGCGTATAACGCAAATCATGGTGAAAAATAACATGAGCATGAGGGCTGCAGTCGATTTCATTGAAAAAACAGAAAAGGAAAGGCAGAACTTCATTAAACACATTGCGGGAGAAAGTACAAGCGATGCTGTGTTTGATATGACAATCAATTTATCGAGAATCACTACTAGCGAGTTAATTGGCATCATTCGATTTGCTGCCCACACCAAAGGACTGCTCGAAACGGCAAAAAGCAAAATAGAAGTCTTTTAAGTAAAATGGGTTCAGGTTCCAGACGATAATTGTTTGAAACCTGAACCCATTTTTCACTCTACTTCAACCATTTATCAAGCCACTGCTTAAAAACCCTTTGCCACAAAATCCCATTCTGCGGTTGCATTACCCAGTGATTTTCTTCAGGAAAATATAGAAACTGCGCAGGAATTCCTTTCATAATTGCCGCATTGTAGGCTCCCATTCCCTGTGTAAACGGAATACGAAAATCTTTTTCGCCGTGAATAACTAAAATCGGGGTATCCCATTTATCAACAAACAGATGAGGAGAGAACCCATAAGAACGTTGTGCTGCCTTGTTCGTTTTATCCCAATATGGTCCGCCAATATCCCAGTCTTCGAAAAACATTTCTTCGGTGGTTAAATATTGCTGTTCGAAATTGAAAATTCCGGCATGTGAAATAAATGCTTTGAAACGCCCTTCGTGGTGACCGGCCAGATAATTCACCGAGAAACCGCCATAACTTGCGCCAACAGCTCCCAATTTATCTTTATCAACAAATGGTTCTGCCGAAACATTGTCGATGGCACTTAAATAATCTTTGATATTCTGGCCACCATAATCTTTGCTTATCTGTTCGAGCCATTCCATTCCAAAGCCGGGTAATCCGCGACGGTTTGGCGCAACAATAATATAACCGTTGGCAGCCATCTGCTGAAAATTCCAGCGATACGACCAATTCTGGCTTACAGTTCCCTGCGGGCCACCCTGGCAATACAATATTGCAGGATATTTTTTATTCGGATCAAAATGTGGTGGATAAATCACCCATACCAGCATGTCTTTATTATCGGTTGTTTTAACCCAGCGTTCTTCAACTTTTCCCATTGTAAGCTGATCGGTAATCCCTTTGGTAACGCTTGTCAAAGGCTGATCTTTTCCGGATAAAGGATCGACCAGGTAAAGCTCGGCAGGTTGCGACATCGAAACTTTCTGGGCAACCAATCCTCCCTTTGCTTCGGCAACGGTCAGATAATTGTGAACTCCATCTGTCAATCGGGTAATTTTTTCATCAGCCAAATCCAGACGGTAAATTTCGTCGGTGGCATGTATGTCGCTGATGAAATAAACTGATTTACTGTCAGCCGACCAGCTTAGATGATTGCAGTTCTGGTCAAACGGAGCTGAATAATCTTTTTTAACTCCGGAAGCAAGTTCTCCTATAAAAAGTCTCGATTTATCGGCTTCGTAGCCATCGCGTTCCATGCTTTCCCATGCCAGGTATTTTCCATCAGGAGAAAAAGCGGGACTTTTGTCGTAGCCCATTTGCCCTTCAGAAAAATTTACGGTTGTTTTCTCCTGAATTGAATACAGATATATTTCTGAATTGGTTGAAAAAGAATATTCTTTCCCAACTTTCTTTTTGCAGGTGTAAGCAATAAGTTTTCCGTCGGGGCTCCAGTCAATTTCTTCAATTCCGCCCATTGGTTTCATCGGGCTGTCAAACCTTTCGCCTTCCATAATATCCAAGACCTCTCCCACTTTACCTTCAGCATATCCGGCAATAAAAATGTGGCTGTAAGTATAATCGTGCCAGCTGTCCCAATGACGGTACATCAAATCATTTTCCAACCGGGCGTTGGCTTTTGGCAAATCAGGAAATAAATCGTGAATATCCTGATCGAGTTTCACATTGGCGGTATAAAGCAAATGTGATAAATCGGGCGAATATTTAAATCCGGTGATTCCACCTGCCACCTGGGTAAGTTGAACAGGATTACTCCCATCTGTATCCATTTCCCATAGTTGAGAATCGCCTGATTTTGACGATAGAAATCCGATTTTCTTTCCATCGGGCCTCCAAACAGCAGAAGATTCCTTTTCAGGAGAATCGGTTAACTTAACTGGTTCGCCCCCTGAAACCGGCACCGTATAAAGATCGCGGTATGACTTGTTTTCTTCGACATTGTAATTGGTTACTGAGTACAAAACGGTTATTCCATCGGGTGAAACAACAGGCTCTCCAACCCTTCCGAAACTCCATAACACTTCAGGAGTCATAACATCGGAAGACAATACCGGAACTTCCGGCTGATAATTGTTCGTCATTTCTTTGTTTGTTTTCTGATTTGAACAGGAGAACAAAATTGCTCCCAGGGTAAGTAAAGATAAAATCTTTGTCATGCTGATAAATTTAATTATGCACTTGATTTATTTCGATTAAAGGCTGTGAATGTAATTATTGTCGGCCAATAAAAAAATGAAAAAGCACCTGCTATTAACTAACAGATGCTTTTTGAAAACCGAATTGATTGAAACTACTTTTAATACTTGTATTCTCCTGAATATTCAAAATCATCGTCATCGAATCCCTTGGCAATCACCTTAAATGAGGTGCTATTTTTACCTGCAACTTTCAATGCGCTCAGGTCGAAGGTTACAATGGCCGACAGCGGAATACCACCAGAATCCTCATTTTTATTGTGCCGCAATTCCAAAATAACGGGACTGCCTTCTGCAGTAATAGCTCCAGGCTGTTTCACCAGATTAATGTAATGGATTTTGTTTCCGCCGTAATACTTAAGTTCAAAGTTTAGCATACCCTTTTTGATCCACCTGTCCTTTACTGTAATCGGATCATTGCCAATGCTGTCTTCGATTGCCGGAGTAATGTCGAGAATACCCTTGTACAGAATTTTGCGCATAGAGTTAATTCTCACATAATAATGCTCGTCGTGGTTCTCCGTTTTTTTATTCCCGACAATGGTGAAATTAACCAAAACCCTATCGTTGTTTTTTGCCTGGTTCCAGTAATAATCGTTGCTAAGGGGAAAAAGGACTTCATTATCGTCCATTACAATTTGTTGCACCTTGGCATCTGTATCCTTTTGAACCAGTCCATAACCAACCCAGGCATCGCGGTACGAATATTCCTCATCGTTCATGTCGCAGCCCGACAAAAAGCTGAACAAGAATCCCATCAATAAAAAGAAAACTACTTTTTTCATTTCCTGAATAATTTTAAATAATTAATAATTTCTGATTTCAAATTGTTTACTTAGAAGATACGATAAAGAGAAAAATGGTTGCGTTGGAGAAATACTTTTTTGATTCAGAAACGACTTTAATAAAAAAACGAACTTTGGCACAACAATTGATAATTCATATCTATATATTTACATTTTTATATATTTACCTGATAATGTATGAAAATGGAATAAATAAAATAAGAAATAAATATAAACAATTATAAATCTGTTAATTATGAAACGACTATTTTTAACATTGGCATCTGCTGCCATACTTTTTTCTGCCTGTGGAAATCAAAAATCAGGAGCGACACAAAATAATTTAGACGAAGCATCGATTAGCACGACGAGCAATAAGGCTCCGGCAACAAAAAACTCGGAATTGCTTACCAAAGAACAGTTTATTGCGAAAGTTTGGGATTATAACAAATCGCCCAAAGAATGGAAATACCTGGGAAACAAGCCCGCGATCATAGATTTTTATGCCGATTGGTGTGGCCCATGTAAAATTGCAGCTCCGATACTCGAAGAAATTGGAGCCGAATATGCAGGAAAAGTTCATATCTATAAAATAGATACCGAAAAGGAACGAGAACTTGCACAGGTATTCGGAATCACTGGCATTCCCGCATTTTTATATATTCCGGCCAACGGAAAACCGGTCATGATGTCAGGCATTGGCAGATCGAAAGAAGATACCAAAAAGATGTTTATCGAAAACATTGAAAAGTACCTTTTGGTAAAGAAATAAAAAAGAATAAGGACATTGTGAAAGTGGGGGCGCGACCTGGAGTTGTACTCCCACTTTTTTAAAAAGCAAAAACCCCGAAAGTGATTCCGGGGTTTTCTATTTTGACAAATTGAGTGAGTGAAATTATTTTGCTCTCTCTAATGTAATTGTTTTGGTTGGCTGATCACAAACTTCAGTTGGTCCCCAGTATTGAATAGGTCCCGGATAAACAAATGAAGTTTCGATGGCCCACTTTTCACGGTTGGCTGCAAGAAATTTGAAAGGAGCGCTTTCCAATTCTACCAGTGCTTTCTGAATTACAGGTTTCATGTGTCCATGACGGCGTTCCATATTCATCATCATAGTTACAGGTACCCCTCCGGCAATCCATTCGGCAGCCGGTGCCGTAAGATTGCGGACAGACGACATATAGCCTGTTTTTCCTTCAGCAATCAGAAACGACGCGTTGTAACCCAAAGAATAGCAATAATCGGCATCAAAGTTTGAAGGCGCAGCACAACGTCCTTCATATCCAAAAAAGTGGTACTGTGTACCAAACTTACCTTTGAATTCGCCGGTCTTTTTCATTTCTTTCAGTTTGCTCTTAACCATTTCGCCCAGCAGCTTTTCAGTTTCGATGAGCGATACCTGCACGTTTCCGTGCGGATCGCGGTCGAGAGTCAACTGATCGGCGATTCCCGATGGCAAAGATTTATAAACATGGGCAGATTCTGAAGATAAAATTCCGGCCACAAATGCACGGCCTTCAGATTTGCTTGCAAACGATTTAAATTTTTGCTCCGTTTCTGAACCTTCGGCAAGCAAGTCGTTCAACTCTGCAATCAAAGCTTTCATTTCGGGAACAAATTCTACAAGACCTTCAGGAATTAAAGCTACACCAAAGTTATCGCCGTTGGCAGCACGCTTGGCCACAACGCTGGCCATATAATCCACAATTTCGTCTAAAGTTTGTTTTTTCTCGGCAACTTCTTCAGAAATAAGTGTAATGTTTGGCTGAGTCTGTAAAGCGCACTCCAAACCGATATGCGAAGCAGAACGACCCATCAGTTTAATAAAGTGCCAGTATTTCTTGGCAGAATTGGCATCGCGTTCAATGTTACCAATCAGTTCTGAATAAACTTTTGTGGCAGTATCGAAACCGAATGAAGTTTCGATCATGTCGTTTTTCAAGTCACCATCAATTGTTTTTGGACAACCAATTACCTGAATGCCTGTATTTTTAGCGGCATAATACTCAGCCAGAACGCATGCATTTGTATTGCTATCGTCACCGCCAATTATTATTAATGCCTGTACATTCAATTGTTTCAGGATTTCAGTTCCTTTGTCATACTGAGCGGTTTCTTCAAGTTTTGTACGACCCGAACCAATGATATCGAAACCTCCGGTATTACGATATTCGTCAATAATTTCAGCAGTCAGTTCAACGTATTTATGATCGACCAGACCACCCGGCCCTCCAAGGAAACCATACAATTTGCTTTCGGGATTGATGTTTTTAATACCGTCAAAAATTCCTGAAATCACATTGTGCCCACCCGGTGCCTGTCCGCCAGAAAGAATAACTCCCACATTAACAGCAGGATATTGTTTTTTACTATCGCCGGGTTCAAAAGTAATTAAAGGCATTCCGTAGGTGTTCGGAAAAAGTTCCTTGATTTCATTTTGATCTGCAATTGATTGAGTTTTTTCACCTTCAACCAATTTTACTGAAGACTTCAATGAATTTGGAAGTTTTGGCTGATATTTAGCCCTTTCTGCTTGTAATGCGCTAATGGTCATAGTTCTTTTATTTTTTTGTTTAGTATTTTCAATTTAAAGCATTGCAAAAATAAACTAAAACCAATGGTTTTACCATCAGACTGAAAGCATATTCAATCTATTTAAAGTAAAATTAAAGCGATCTGCTTATCCTACCAGAAAATCGACAATATTTCCGAGGGTGCTTGGAGTTCCTTTGTAAAACTCACTGTATTTACAGCGCGTACAGGTAATTACCGTAAATTTTTTATTCTGAATATCGAAAATCCTTGAAAATCCCTTACCTGTTGCTCGAATTTGATCCATTTCGGCCTGTGTATTATTACACTTTGGGCAATGATACTTTGCTTGTTGCATGGCGTAAAAAGTTTAAAAGTTGAGTTTTAAAAATTGAAAAATCAATAATGATCAATCAGTTGTTTCCTCCGGTTCCTCCTGAATACTTTTTTCAACCGTTCTCCGGGCATCCCGAAGTGCCTTGGCAATAATCCATTCTATTTGTCCGTTTGCACTGCGAAATTCCTGTGCAGCCCATTTTTCAAGGGCATCGTACACATCAGGATCAATGCGCAGTACAAATGATTTTTTCTTAGCCATGATGTCACCCTCTCATTTTATTCATTCAAAAATCATTACGAACATTCAAAATCAGCAGAACTTTATTTGCTATTTATAAAATTGCTGATAATCTCAACCAATTCAGTATTTACAGGTAAATCTGGTTGGCTGTAGGTCTGAATATTCTTCATCCTGTCGGCCTCCACATTCTTGAAAATGTGATTCATTCCTTCAATTAAAAACATCTTTGAAGATGGATTTGCTGACTGTAGTTTTTTTGCATCATCAACACTCACCTGAATATCTGTTGTTCCCTGTACAATTAAAACAGGCTTTTTAAGTTTTGTGATTTCAAGCTGTGGGTCATACTTAAACCATGAAATCATGTAAGGCTGAACGCTTGGTCTGAACAATGGATTTAGCATCTGCGGTACATTTTCGACCAAATTTCCTTTCACGAGCTCGTCAATAATTGGTGCC
Source organism: Bacteroidota bacterium (assembly GCA_023251435.1). Lineage (GTDB taxonomy): Bacteria > Bacteroidota > Bacteroidia > Bacteroidales > Prolixibacteraceae > Aquipluma. The sequence continues at coordinate 6,217 of JAHEYU010000016.1, read as the reverse complement.
GATTGTTCCAGGACAAATGGTGGCTGTGCCTTTAATTGTTCACGAAGGATTTTATCAGCCGATTGACCTGCTCCGGCGATCGACACAAATTTATCGACATTTTCATTTTGTGATGCGACCATCCCAATCAGAGAGCCTTCACTGTGCCCAATTACCACCACCTGACTAAAATTTTTATTCGTCTTCAGCAACTGAACCCAAGCCACAACATCTTTGATATACATTTCAAAACGCAAATCAGCTTCAGTAGTCCCGGCTTTTTGGCTTGCCGCAATTCCACGTTTATCGTACCGTACAGAGGCAATTCCTCTTTTTGCCAATTCAGCCGACAACATTTTCAGTGAATTGTTTTTCATCACCGGATTATTGCCGTCGCGATCGGTTGGGCCAGAGCCTGCAATAATCAAAACTACCGGCACCAAAGATTTCATATCAGGCATAATTAAAGTGCCTGCAATTTCTCCGGTCTGGGTTTTCAAAATAATCGGTTCTTCGGTCTCTGCCATTGCAGCTAAAGCGGCCAACAGTCCCAATAAAAAAGAAATAAACTGTAGTTTCATCTGTTTGTTTTTTGTTTTATAATTGCAAGATAGCCTGTCCCGATAAATCGGGAGAACTCGCCAATAATCAGTCTCCTGTGTCCCGATTAATCGGGATGGCTCGTTTCATGTCGGGTTTTTGTTTTAATGTTTTCGTTGTATGTTTTCATTATTCATCATTGCATCCATAGCGTACAAAATAGCCTGCGAACGCTGGGTTCCAAAAAGTACTTTCTTCCCGCTGGCTAAATAAAGCTGCAATCCAATATTTCCGCTAACATTATAGACCCTGCCCCATTTTAACCTTCTTTTAATACCCCAACCACCATAATCAACAATCGGACTGTACTTTCGTATTTCATACCTTTGAATTTCATTCTTTGAAATGACCCTTGGCTTGATGATTAAAGGAAAAAACCGGAAGTGTATTCCAATTTCATCTATCCATACTTCAAGTTTCATTACAAAAAAGCTCCAGAGAAGGACACAGAGACCTGCAAAAAGACCTGCCAATACAGCATTTGGAGCAGGACTATCGCCAATCTGAATGCCATTTACTACTTGCTGATACAAAGCATAAACACAAAACAGCATTGAAGGTATAACCGAAACCATCACCAACATGATGTACCACCATTGACGAAATTGTTGCTCCTCTTTAAAAAGTACTTTGTGCATTTCGCTATTGATAAAGTGTACCGGTATTAACTACCGGAGTTGCTTCCTTGTCGCCACACAAAACAACCAACAGATTACTCACCATTGTTGCCTTTTTGTCCTCATCAAGTGTTACAATCTCACGTTTACTCAATTCTGCCAGAGCCATTTCAACCATACTTACCGCACCTTCTACAATTTTAAACCGTGCAGCAACAATTGCAGTAGCCTGCTGACGTTTTAGCATTGCCTGGGCAATTTCCTGTGCGTAGGCGATGTAGTTAATGCGGGCCTCAATTACATGAATTCCTGCAATATCCAAACGCTCACGAATTTCATTTTCCAGTTCATGGTTTACTTCTTCACCCCCATCGCGCAGTGTTATTTTTGCGTGATCATCTTCAATATTGTCATACGGATACAAACCTGCCAGTTTTCGTAAAGCAGCTTCGCTTTGTACCACCACAAAATGTTCGTACTCGTCAACTCCAAATGCTGCGCGGTAAGTTTCTTCCACTTTCCAAACCAGAACTAATCCAATCATTATCGGATTTCCAAGCTTATCATTCACTTTAATGGGCTCGCTATTAAAGTTGCGCGCACGAAGTGAGAATTTCTTTTTTGCGAAGAATGGATTGACCCAAAAGAAGCCATTATCCTTTATAGTCCCCTTATAAGCACCAAACAGCACAAGCACATAGCTTTGATTCGGATCGACTGCAATAAAACCGGGAGCAATTACCACAAACAAAACGATAAGCAATACAGAAGGCACGATTATTTGTGAAATAAAACCGGCAATGGCCAGTGCCAGTATTATAACTTCAAACAAAAGAAACAAATAACCTGAACGGGCTTTAAATGACTTTTCCATACTATTAGATTTAAATTGATTTGATATTGTATTGATATCACAAATATAAATAAAAAAAAGCATCTCAGTCAAGATGCTTTTGAATATTTTTTCAGGATCAATTCAAATTCAATTCAATATCGCCGGTGTTGCATGATTTTAGAACTTCATACTGCGATGCAAAAGACAAAATCGATTCAATACTTTTTGCAGAAGGTTCAAATCCAATCTGATCTATATCCAGAATGTAATTTTCAGAAGTATATTGAAACAATTCTACTTCTTTTTTTCCGGCCTGATATGAATTGATCAAATAATTTAAGGTAGAGAATTTACTCATAGGCATTATTTCTGAATTATTGGTTATGAAGAAATAACGTCGATGAATTAATAATATTGTAACAAGACAATTAATTTTTTGTCAGGCACAAATTTTTCTTCTCAATCATTTTCCGAAGATTGATCAGCGCATAACGCATGCGCCCCAAAGCTGTGTTGATGCTGACATCTGTCAAATCGGCAATTTCCTTAAAACTCAAGCCCTGAAAATGTCGCATCATAATAACCTGACGCTGATCATCGGGTAATTCCTCAATCAAAAGACGCACATCGCTGGTTATTTGATCATAAACCAGTCTGTCTTCAATATTCTCTTCAGAATATTTCTGCGAATTGAAAAGATCAATATTGCTGTCATCATTTGATGTGGTGCAGAGCAATTTTTCTCTTCTAAAATGATCGATAATCAGGTTGTGCGAAATACGAAGTACCCAGGAAACAAATTTTCCGTTTTCGGTGTATTTCCCCGTTTTAAGCGACCGGATTACTTTAATGAAAGTATCCTGAAAAATATCTTCGGCTAAATGATGGTTTTTTACAATCAGTACAATGTAGGTGAAAACTCTTTTTTTATGGCGGGAAATAAGAATTTCAATTGCAGCCTGATCGCCATCAACAAATTGTTTTACGAGCGAATTATCGCTCAGGTCTTCTGTTCTAAACATTACTCTAGTAATTATGTGACTGTTAATTTTAATAATCAAAGAGTAGAGTTCTGTCGATAGGCAACCTTATTTTGAATTAGAGTTAAACAATTTGCTAATTTTGTGCTTGTAAAAGTGAATCATTTTTTTTATAAAAACAAATTTTTTGTACATATAATAACATAACGAATGAGTTTTCCCTCAAATAATTCATCTTGTATCCAAATAAAGGGCGCCAGAGTTCACAATCTTAAAAATATTGATCTAAACATAAAACGCAATAAATTCATTGTAATCAGCGGGTTATCCGGTTCCGGGAAATCGTCACTGGCTTTCGATACACTTTATGCTGAAGGTCAGCGCCGGTATGTTGAGAGTCTATCTTCGTATGCCCGCCAGTTTCTGGGGCGAATTAACAAACCCGAAGTCGATTATATCAAAGGAATTCCGCCCGCAATTGCCATCGAGCAAAAAGTAAATACCCGAAATCCACGCTCTACAGTAGGCACCTCGACCGAAGTTTACGATTATCTGAAGTTGCTGTTCGCAAGGGTTGGGAAAACCATCTCTCCCATTTCGGGAAAAGAAGTAAAACAGCACCATGTTGGCGATGTCACTAATTTTATCCAGTCTTTTCCTGAAAACACCCGTTTCATGATTGGATCGCCATTGAAAATAAAGAACGGCCGCAACATTCTCCAGGAAGCTGAATTATTATTGCAACAGGGATTTTCGCGATTGGAAATAGACAATGAAATAATAAAAATTGATGAACTCCTGAAGGAAAACAAGCAGATTAAATGCGGTGAATCGGCCTGTAACATTGTAATTGACAGGGCAACAGTCTTGAACGATGAAGACAACCTAAGTCGCATTGCAGATTCGGTACAAACCGCTTTTTTTGAAGGACATGGAGAATGTGTAGTTAAAGTTTACAAAGGAACCGAAGTAATAGAAGAGCATTTTTCGAACCTTTTTGAAGCCGATGGCATCGAATTCGAAGAACCATCGGTACACCTGTTCAGCTTCAATAATCCGCTGGGAGCCTGCAAAACCTGCGAAGGATACGGAAAAGTGATCGGAATTGATGAAGATCTGGTTATACCAAACAAGTCTTTGTCAATCTATCAGGATGCGGTGGCTTGCTGGAAAGGAGATAAAATGAAAGAATGGAAAGACGAACTCATTTTTTCAGCCGAGAAATTCAAATTCCCCATCCACAAACCCTATTATGAACTTAGTGAAGATGATCGGATTTTGCTTTGGACAGGAAACAAATACTTTCAGGGTTTAAATCAGTTCTTCAAAATGCTTGAAGAAAATACCTATAAAATACAGTACCGAGTTATGCTTTCGCGATACAGGGGAAAAACCAATTGCCCTGATTGCCGCGGAACACGCCTTAAAAAGGAAGCCTCGTATGTGAAAGTTGGAGGAATCTCAATTCAGGATTTGGTTTTACTTCCAATTGACGAATTGACAGCTTTTTTTGCAAACCTGAAACTTACTGAATACGAAATAAAAGTTGCCGAACGCATCCTGACTGAAATAGACAACCGGCTTGATTTTCTGAATGATGTCGGGCTTGGCTATTTGTCTTTAAACCGATTGTCATCGTCGTTATCCGGTGGCGAATCGCAGCGCATCAACCTTGCCACTTCGCTCGGAAGCAGTCTGGTTGGGTCGATGTATATTTTAGATGAACCAAGCATTGGTCTTCACTCCAGAGATACCGACCGTTTGATAAAGGTTTTGCGGAAATTGCAAAAACTTGGCAATACGGTATTGGTTGTAGAACACGACGAAGAAATTATAAGGGCAGCCGACGAAATCATTGATATTGGCCCTTTGGCCGGGCGCCTGGGTGGCGAAGTTGTTTTTCAGGGAACGCACGAAGAACTGGAAAACTCGACTGAAAGTATGACTGCCAAATACCTTACAGGCAGAGAAAAAATAGAAGTGCCAATCTCTCGCCGGAAATGGAACAATTATATCGAAATTACCGGAGCGCGCGAAAATAATTTACGAAATGTAGATGTGAAATTTCCGCTCAACACAATTTGTGTGGTTACAGGTGTGAGTGGCTCCGGAAAATCATCGCTGGTTACCAAAGTTTTGTATCCGGCCATGGCAAAACTATTTGGTGGATTCAGCGAAAAAACCGGGCAACACGACCAACTCCGCGGCGACATCAACCTGATTACTTCGGTCGAGTTTGTTGATCAGAATCCAATCGGAAAATCGTCGCGATCAAACCCGGTTACTTACCTGAAAGTTTATGACGAGATCCGCAAACTATACTCTGAACTGCAAAGTTCAAAATTTAACGGATTCAAGCCTTCTCATTTCTCATTCAACATAGAAGGAGGAAGATGCGAAGAATGCCAGGGTGAAGGTGAGATTACTGTCGAAATGCAGTTTATGGCCGACGTTCACCTTGTTTGCGAAAGCTGTAAAGGAAAGCGATTCAGAGATGAAGTTCTTGAAATTACCTTCGAAGGAAAAAATATTTTCGATATTCTGGATCTCACAGTTAACGAGGCAATTGATTTCTTCGGTAATCAAAAATCAACTTCAGCAAAGAAAATTGCAAAACTGCTAAAACCATTGCAGGACGTAGGTTTAGGCTACGTGAAACTCGGGCAGTCGTCGAGCACCTTGTCGGGCGGAGAAAGTCAACGTATCAAACTTGCTTCATTTCTGGCCAAGGAAAAAGGCAGCCCTTCCCTGTTTATTTTCGATGAACCAACCACCGGATTGCATTTTCACGACATCCGTAAACTGTTAAATTCGTTCAATGCTTTAATAGCTCGAGGTCACAGTATTATAATTATCGAACACAACCTGGATGTAATAAAATGTGCCGATTGGGTGATTGATTTAGGACCTGAAGGCGGGAAAAATGGTGGCCGGATTATTTTCGAAGGTAAGCCTGAAGATTTGGTGAATATTTCTGAATCATATACAGGAGCGGCATTGAAAGAAAAATTATTGCGGTAGAGACTGGGCAATATGGTAGAGACAGGGCAATGAGAGACAGGGCAATGCCCTATCTCTACAAATGGTGAATCGAGTAGGTAGGGGGATTGCTCCCCCGCCCTCTCACACCACCGTGCATGCTCTCGCACACGGCGGTTTCTAAAGATTGGTTAGCCGCTCGTAATTTAATGTGAGGTTGTATAAGC
>JAHEYU010000076.1 GCA_023251435.1 Bacteroidota bacterium | reverse complement strand
CGAGTATCGCAAAGAGCGGTAATTTCAACACCCTCGATAAAGGTCATTCGCTCAACAGCGCCGGAGCCACGGTCGCCAATACCTACAAAACCAACACGAACTTTATCCAGCTTTGGTGCTGCATAACCGCACATGTTGAAATTCATAGAAGGTATTCGTACAGCTGATTTTTTAATGAAATTAAGTTTATCTTTTTCAGCTGAATTTTCTGAAGCCATTAACGGACTGGCAGCTATTACACCGGAACCCAATGCAATATTCTTTAAAAATGATCTTCGATTTGAACTCATAATTATTGGTTTTAATCTATTCCTCAAAAAATCTCAAACATCTATTACTGTAAAATCAAAAATTGAATTGACTTTTATTACCAAATCAAACTAGATGTCAGCAAGTTATCCGGCTCCAGGTTATTTTTCTCAATATCTTTAAAATGTTTATAGGTTCCAACTTTCAACTCATAAGTTGCAGGTTCATCACAAACTATCATACCACGTGGATGCAGTTGTAAGGCACTAATCGTCCACATGTGATTAACTCCCTCTTCAACAGCATGTTGCAGAGCTAGTGCTTTATTGTAGCCATTTACGATAATCACAACTTCCCTGGCTGCCATTACAGTTGCTATACCTACTGTAAGTGAGGAGTTGGGTACTTTAGAAATGTCATTTTCGAAAAAACGGGAATTAGCCACTTTAGTATCGTAATTGAGTTCTTTATCCCGGGTTCTGGATGCCAATGAGGAACCGGGTTCATTAAAAGCCAGATGCCCGTCGGGGCCTATACCACCAAGAAAGAGATCGATTCCGCCAATAGCTTGAATCTTATCTTCATAGGCCTGACACTCAGCTTTAATATCCAGAGCATTGCCATTCAAAATATTGACATTTTCAGGAAGAATATCTATTTTACTAAACAGATTATTCCACATAAAGGTATGGTAACTCTGTGGATGATCTTTAGGGATACCAACATATTCATCCATATTAAAGGTCACTACATGTCGGAATGAAACTTTACCTTTCTCATACAACAAAATCAATTCACAGTAGGTACCAATTGGCGAAGAACCAGTTGGCAATCCCATTACAAAAGGCTTTTCTGCAGTTGGCTCTGCCAGATTAATTTTTCGGGCAATGTAATTGGCAACCCATTTCGAAGTCAATTTGTGATTGTCTTGAATAATCAGTCTCATAATGTATCTTATAACTTATTACTTGCTTATTAATAATCTGGGTTAAGTTTTTTATTTTTGAGGTATGGTTTAATAATTTTGCCCCATAGCAAATATCCCTCTCCCGTTAGATGAAGACCATCGTTGGTAAATTCAGGATTCAGAAGATTGCTATCTGCAGATTTAAACTGACTGAATAAATCCAAAAACTGGAAATGCTCATTTTCGCACCACGATTTCAGTTGTGCGTTAACCCAAAGAACATCGGCAGTTTTATTGGTATGATTTTTAAACAGACCAAACGAATCGTTCACAGGTAATATGCTTTGTACATAAACCCGGGTTTTTGGCGAATCTTTCCTGATTTTTTGTGCAATCCTGCATATGTTTGAATATACAATATCCCTTGAAACTCCTCCGGAAAGATCATTAATACCAATCATTAAAAACACTATGGCGGGTTTTGAACGGGTAACTTCATTCAGCCTGAATAATACACCTTCTGCTGTGTCGCCACTGATTCCCCTGTTTTTAGCTTTGGGATTTCCCAATAACTCGCACCACTCTCCCCCATCGGTTATACTGTTGCCGAGGAAAATAATTTCACCTTTGGTATCGGGCAATTTTTCAAACAAAGTGAGACGCTGGTTGTAATAAGTTCCAAACTTATTGCCCTGACCATTAGAAATCAAAGAAGCAAAAACAATTGCTAAAACAAAAATTTGACTTAAAAAAGAAGGCATTTTCATCGTTTAAGAATTTAAAGATATTCTATGCAAATTTAATCTGCCTGCCGGTCGGCAAATTTTGGTTTTAAGGTAATCAGCAAAAGTGCAATAGCCACAGCAACCGGAATGGCCAGCATCGCCAAATCGCGCCCCAAATTACCTGAATCTGTTGATTTACCCAAAAGATTGGTAATGAATGCGCCTGCAAAAACACCGGTCATGTTCATCAATCCGTAACCGGCAGCACGGTGTTTGGGCGAAACAAACTGGCAAAGAATGGGCATGTTGTTGGCATCGAACATCCCGTATCCGATACCGAATAAAACTGCTCCGCCTACAACAGGAAACAACGATTGTCCAAATCCTAATAACAGCAATGAAGGTAAGGTCAGTGAAAGGCCAATCGCGCCTGTATAGATTCGCCCGCGAAGGTTTCGTGTCACCCAACGGTCGGCCAAAATCCCTCCTGAAATAACTCCAATAAAAGACGAAACTGCTATGGTAATGGTGGCCATTGGGCCGGCCATCGCCATTTCTATTCCTAAACTTCCGGAGAAAAGAGTTGGCAACCAGTTTTTAGTCGCCCAGCCGGGAAAACTTGGCGCCGCAAAATAAAACAAGATGACCCAAAAACTTACTGTTCCCAGAAGCATTCCCAAACTGTTTTTGATAGAAGCAATTCCTCCCAGATTAGGTTTGGCAGGTGTTTCAGTTTGGTAGGCGGTTTTATTTTCTCTAAGAAATAAAATCAGGACAAAACTGTACAAGATACCAGCCAATCCAAAATAATGAAAGGCTTGTTGCCACGAAAGACTATCGGCTACTGTAGCTCCAAATCCGCCAAGTGCCTGACCCATGTAGAGGCCGGTCATGTGAATTCCGATGGCCAGCGAACGGGTTGATCCGCGGTGATAATCGGCAATAAGCGACAATGCAGCAGGAATATAAAGTGCTTCGCTCACCCCCATGATGGCGCGCAAAATATACAGATGATTAAAATTATCTACTAATCCCATAGCCAAAGTCACTCCTGACCAAACTGCCAGACTGCCAACAATCAGCCACTTTCGGTTGATCCTGTCGGCAATTAAACCGGCAACAGGGCTCATCAATGCATAAATCCAAAGAAAAACAGCCATTAACCGTCCGAAATTCTCTGCAGTTTGCAACTCGTGAATGTCGCCCATCATAGCCACTTTCATGGTCGAAAGCATTTGGCGGTCCATGTAATTGAGCAGGGCGACCACCCACAATAAACCAACGACTACCCATGCGTACGACTGACTGTTTTTATTCTGGCTCATTATAAAGCTATTTAATTTTTAACCAAAGGATTATTTGATCTTCTAATAACTGCAATATTGATCGCGAATTCAACTCCGGCCGAAAGAAGATTAATGCCATGTTCTTGTTGTTGCACGGACGGTTTTCTTTCGACCATTCCAACCCAGGGCGTCACTCCTTCGTCGTTTGCCCTGAGCTACAAATATTTCGCCCATACTGGACTGAACCCCTCACTCATCTGTCTCTCTATATGTTGGCTATGTCTCAAATAATAATAGGCGAATAACCTATGAATATATTTTCTCCAACGTCTTCCAAACCTGAAACAACCCCCTCGGAACGTGGAAACAGCCTTTCCATTTTCCACCCTTTAAAGGTAGCAATACTTCTCCCCGTCGGTTCAGATAACCAAACCATTCATGGAATTCAGGATCGGCAAAATGCGCCCATGTGTAATCATGAACTTTTTCGAACCATTCCAGACATTCTGGATTCCCGGTAAGTGAGTAACCTTTAATCAAACTGATCAGTGTTTCGACATGCACCCACCACAATTTCTGATCCCATTCCAGTTGTTGTGGCGGATATCCTTTTATGTCGAGAAAATAGAAGATACCACCATATTGCTCGTCCCAACCGTATTTCAGCGTACGAAGCATTATTTCAATAGCCTTTTCTGTCAATTCCGGACGCTTCAGCCTGACAGACAAATCCATGATAAACCACATCGCCTCGATGGTATGACCCGGATTCAGCAAACGTCCTTCAAACGAATCGGAGAAACTTCCATCAGGATTAACGTTTTCCAGGATCAGTCCAGAATCTTCCTGATAGAAAACATCCATGACTTCGTGAAGCACATTCTGAATGGTTTCATCCACCAATTCTTTCGGAAGCAAATGTTCAATTTCGAGCGACAGGTTGCACAATATCATGGGCAACGAAAAACCTTTCAACGGGCGGGTTTCAGGAACAGCTTTGCTAAATTTCCCTTTTGGATTTTCGCTCCGTTTCAGAATATTCTCAAAGGTTTTTTTTGCGATGTCGGCATATTCTTCGTTTCCGGTCGCCTGGTACAACTGGCCAAAAGCCATGGTGGCAAAGCAATCGGAAAAAATATTGTATGGTTCAATCAGCGGTTTTCCTTCGCGGGTGAGCGAAAAATACCAGTTCAGGTTGCCGTCGTGCCCGTGTTCCTGAAGAAAGTGTGCTCCGTGCAAAGCCATTTCCAGCCACTCGGGCCTCTGCTCCACTTTGTTGTAAAGCGTCGCAAACATCCAGACTTCGCGCCCCTGAAGCCAGATAAATTTATCAGTATCGAATACGTTTCCCTGTCGGTCGAGGCAGGTAAAGTAGCCGCCAAACTGCTCGTCTTTCGAATGATTTTCCCAGAAAGGAACCACTTTTTGGAGCAATTCGTTCCTGTATTGTTCTGCCAATATTTTAATTTTTTTTTCCATCATTTTAACTTTTAAAACTGTATATCGACTGCAATCACTTTTGGAGTACGAACGCCCGGACGAATCTCTCCGGAAGGAATAACGATTGTTCCATTCCATGAAAAAGCAGTGGTGGTTACCGGCGATTCCGGAGCCATTTCACCAATCTTTGCCCAACTTTTTGAAAGGGTATTAAAAGCCAATATGTCTTTTGAAAATCCGGGATGATTGCTCAACATCGAATCTTTTTCATTCCAGAGTTTTTGTTTTTCTTCCTCTCCTGAAGCTTTTTCAATAGCGTTATTCATGCGTTCAGTGCGATTAAAAAAGATTCCCGGATCACCGCCAAACAGAATGATATGGTTCGAACCAACAGCAACTCCAGTTCCGGCAGAAAGTGTAAGTGGTTTTCCATCCGAAATAATATCACCTTCGAGACTCCATTTTTGGATAGAAGGCTTGTATTTCCAAACGCTGCTCAAAAAAGTAGAGACGTCGGATGTTTTGTTTCGGCCACCAATCACGTAAATACATGTTTCGTTTTCATCTTTCTGACTTACAACCACCGCGTGTGAAAATGCAACCGGAATTTCAGGCAAAACCCGCCAACCGTCCGCTAATTTTTTCATGTCGAGCGAATAGAATGCGGAACTTGCGCCTGAAGCAACCAATCCACCTGCCACAAACAGTTCATTTTCAATTATGGCTGCACCGGCTGACGAAATCGCCACAGGAAGCTCTGGCAAATTCGTTCGTCTGACTTTTCCATCCTGAAATGAAAACAGGAAAACATTCGCTACCGGACTATCAAAATCTTCACCGCCAATGCTAACAACACCTTCCGAAGTTGAAACACAGGCCGCATAAGCCATCGGGTAAGGCAATTTTTCAGGAACCTGTTTCCACGAATAGTTGCCTGTAGTAGTTTTTTCAAGCAGAAATATTTCGTCGTGGTATTTCTTTTTTCCACCTCGCCAAGGCAGGCCGTCTTCGAAATTAGCGCCTCCGGCAACCAGCACAAAATTTCCGTGCGCTCCGGCAATTGGTCCGGCCAAACCAGGCTGAACCGATTCACCTGAAGTTGGAGGAATTTCAGGAAATTCATGCCAGCTAAAAGCCAATTTTTCGTTGCCAGGTGTTGAACAGGAGCTTCCAATTATCTGTGCCATTGTGAAAAGTATTATCAGTAGTTTATAGTTTCGAGAAAAACTCCTGCATGTTGAGCGAATTGACATCATCTGCGAATTTTTCATAGTTTTCGACCCACGTATTTTTAACCGGCAAACGGAATTGTCCCATATCCAGACCAACGTATTTCATGTAAGCTTTTCCGGTTGCAATGCCGCCATATTTTCCCAACAGTCTGATCATGTCGATCGACATTTGCTGAAGTTTTCGGGCAAGCGGCAAATCTCCTTTGTCAAAAGCTTCAATCAGTTGGTAATAAAGCGGAGCGGCATAATTAAAGGTACTTCCAACCGCACTGCGTGATCCAAGAACCAAGGCAGAAAGCATATTTTCGTCCCGGCCCCACATCAAGTCGTATTTACCGTCCATAAAATGAATACAGCTCAAAAAATCCATAAAATCTTCGTGCGTGTATTTAATTCCTGCAAGATTGGGAATAATTGGTGCCGCTTCCTGCAGAAAATCGACCATGTTCACATAACAACCGCTCAAAACCGGAATGTGGTAGAAATAAACCGGCATTTGCGGAACAGCTTCGGCAACCAGCGCGCAAAATTCGGCCAATTGTTTTGCCCCGGCAGGTTTAAAATAATAAGGAGCCAGCAAAGCGATAGCATCAACTCCGTTTGCAGCTGAATGTTGCGCATTTTCAATACATTCCTTGTAAGAAGTTCCGCCAACAAGGCTTATTACTTTCACCGTTTTTTTCTCTTTTGAACAGGCAGTCCAGGCTTCAACCGTTTTCATTTTTTCTTTTTGCGTCAGTGAAACACCCTCGCCGGTTGAACCGTTAATGAATGCTCCAACGATTTTGTTCAGTTCCAGAAAATCGTAATAAGCGGGAATAGAATCATACATTACTTCATCCTTTGCACTCAACGGAGCAAAAGGGGCAGCGATCAATCCTTCAATTTTTTGCATAATCTTGAAATTTGAATATTCTTATTGCTTTTCTATTTTAAATGTCGAGGCAGGCAGTCCTGCTTCATTTACCAGATTCCCTCTTGAAAATGGATTCCAGCCGTATCGAACTTTTTGTACTTCCTTCATTTGTGTTTGAACAACTATTTCATTCCCTTTAACAGAGGCTTTTGCAGGCATAAAAACTCCATCATGACCAGCGATTTCAAGCTCCCGGAGGGTCATGCCATCCGAAGTTTTTAACGGAGAAGCAGGTTTAAACTGAATGCTGATTTGCTCTCCGGTTTGTTTAAATTCCAGAACTTCGGGACCTGAACAAATCAGTTTCTGTCCGTAAACTTTGGCCAGTGCCAGTTTAGCGAAGCGTTCTCCAACTTCACGTTTACGTTTCGGGTGAACATTCAACGAATCGCCCAAATCGCTGGTAACGACCATTCCTGAATGAGGAACAGAAATACTTAATTTCCGCTGAACATCCCGGAAACGGGGCCATGAGGGCCGGTTCAGACTGGACAGCTGGGCAAAATAAAAGGGCATTTCCGGATCATTAAAGGTCTTTCGCCACGATTCGACCAAAGCCGGAAATGCACGACTGTAATGTTCGGCATTGTGCGCATTCGACTCACCCTGATACCAGATTACTCCACGCAAAGGCAATCCTGCAAGTTGATGAATGCCTGTTTCATAAATATAAGCCGGTTCAAAAGGATGGCGCTGAAGTTCGTTTTTGCTGAAGGATATATTCAGTTTGGCTCGTTCGCGACACCAACTCATGATTAAATCGTTCTCCTTCCATTTGTTGACGACATCGACCAGATAAGGATCAAACTCCAGTGTTTTCCGGTCGATAAAAGCTTCAATCGGAGCTCCGCCAACGGTCACCTGAATGATGCCAACCGGCACCTTCAGGTTTTCATACAGCATTTTTCCGAAGTAATAGCCAATGGTCGAAAAATCTGCTGCGTTTTCAGGATCACAGGATTTCCATTTTCCTTCCAGAAATTCAAGTTTATTTATTTTATCCAGCGACAACGAATCCCATTTTGTATCATCCGGCCGAACAATACCTTTTAAATTGAATAAACGAATATTGGTATTAGTCGATTTTGAAATATCCGATGCTGCGTTTGCAGCATCTTTCAAGGGAAATTCCATGTTTGACTGACCGGCACAAATCCATAATTCACCCACCAGAATATCGTTGAGAAGAAGCGTTTGCTTTCCGGCGGTAACCTGAAGTGTGTATGGACCTCCGGCAGGAACGGGATTAAAAGTCAGTACCCAATCTCCTGATTCGCTGGTGACACATTTTTCCACTTGTTTATCGAATGTGCCTGAAACTTCATTACCCGAATTGGCTTTTCCCCAAATTCTGATGACGGATTTCTGCTGCAAAACCATGTGGTCCATGAAAACCGGGGCGAGTTTCAATCCACCAAAATTTTCAACCTGGTAAGTTGATTCAAGCAAGGACTGCAATTGCGCCGGATAAGATTGCGACTCCGGATTTTCCAGACCCATCCCCTTGGTGACCGAATCGCCAATACAAGCCACACGTATCTTTTGATCTGAACTTTGACTGAATCCAAATCCGGATATTGCAGTCAAAAAACTGATTAGCAAAAAATATATTTGAACCCGGTATCTCATTGTATGGATTTATTTATCGACAGAAAATTTAAGCCCTTCAATTTCTTTTACCTGTTCATTTTCAATTCGTACAGGCACAAAAGTGAACATCCACTTCCAGGATTTTCCGCCTTGCGGCACTTTAAGCAAAACTTCGTTCCAGCCTTTTTTTAAGCTTATTTTTGTGGGTTTCCGGAAGAAATAATTCTCGTCTTCAAATGGGATTTCCTCTGTTTTTTCAGCCAATCCTGGATTTTTCCAGATGGGGGCTTCGACCAGTTTTCGGTTCAGCCAAACCTTTGGGTTGGTGTTATGCCACTGTCCTTGCGCAGGGAATGGTCCGCCACGTCTCCCACCCGAACGTGACCAATCATGAAAACCAATCCAGCAATCTACTTCCTGATCTTTTGGCGACCAAATATTATTAGTTGCATAAACAGTTCCCTGCTTTTCAGAAAAATAAGATGAGAATCCGAAGAAATGCCTGACATGAATTGTTCCGCCACTATATGGTCCGGTCCATCTGATTTTTTTCCCTTCAACAGTATATTTTTTCTTAATACTTTTTTCTACCGGAAACGATCGGTTCAAATCTCCTCCATTATCAAACGGGCCAATTATTTTCCATTCAATCTTCGTTTGCTTCACATACGGAAAAGGTTTGTTCTGAAAATAGCGGTCACGATGAATGGCTAATCGCTCTTCAAATTTCTGAAACTCTTTGCACAATGGATTTTCAGGAGAAGGAAGTTTTGCCAGATAATTCTCTCCAAAATCAACCGGGTGCCCTTTCCATGAAGTTTCGCTGTAAGTCAGCATTCCGGGATAAACCGGATTTTGACGAATAATATCGTATTCATCGGTTACATTATTGTCGTTCCAGCAGCAAAGAATTCCGCCTAACCGCAACGAATCGCCTTGAGCTGCGCCGCAAATCCGGTCGAAATAAAGTTGTGCAACTCCGGCCAGTGGATCCAAATGATTTAGGTAATTGAGGCGCGAATCAATGTAACGGTGACCGTCTTTTGGGTTTCCGTTCGACGACCAAAGTTGGGTGATGGATGTCTTGTCTGAAACGATTTGCTGTCCGGGACGCCAAACAATTACTTCCCTGCCGTTTTCTTTCACCCGTGCAACTGCCGCATCTAGCAAACCGGTTGCCGGGCGCTCGTATGAGTGCCAAACTTCGTCGGTACCCAGATGGATGAAAGGCATTTTTTCTTTCGGAACGAGTTTACACAACTCGTCAATCAAATCAAGAAGAATCGGTTTTACGCGCACATCGCACATCGAATCAATTGCCATTGCTTTCCGGAAAGCCTCACAGTGACCGGGAATATCAAATTCAGGAATTAAAGTGATGTATCTTTCGTTGCAATAATTGACTAGTTCCAGAAAATCTTCCTGCGAATAGTATTTCCCTGGCCAGCGGCTCATCGACAAGGCCGAGCTTAGTTGTGGGTATTTTTTGCTTTCAAGACGCCATCCCGGATTATCGGTGACATGAAAATGGAATGTATTGAACTTGTAGGCAGCCATCACGTCAATCTGTTCTTTCAGCATGGGTAGCGACATGAAATTACGCCCAACATCCTGCATGAACCCTCGAATTTGGAAAGCGGGCCAATCGCTTATCGCACAACCGGCTACAAACTGCTTTCCGTTTTCAGTAAATGTTAATTGGTTGATGGTCTGTTGCCCACGAAAAAGTCCCATTGGAGTTTTGGCCTGAAGTATTAAAGAATCGGCGTTAACTTTCAGGATATAGGCTTCATCCTGATTAATCGAAACTTCCGGAAGTTTGGCTACAATTCGCTGAACCATCCGCGACTCGTTTCCTTCGATTCTAAAATTTTGCTTGTTCCAGGCAATTTTTTGTGGCATCGGAATTAAAGCCGGAACATTAGTTGTTTGCGATTGTGCAATCACAGTTTGCACCAACCATAGGAAAACAACCAGTGAACTTATAACTTTCATACTCCAATATCTGATGCTCCGAACTTTCATTTCTTAGTTTTTAACCAGATTTCCCAACAAGTCAGAAACAGGTATTTTCTGAAAATAAAGCTCTTTCACTCCCTCGTATAGAATTCCGATGGTTTTATCATCCACCATGCTCATGCATGAATAACCATAACCGGCCTCCGAATTTAGCTCAACCTGATAGGTTTTAGGCCAGGTCAAACCGCCGTCCAGACTGGCTTTGATAGTCATGTGGCTGCGCTCGGTTTTGCTGTCGGGATTGGAGAAAAACAGTACCTGCTGCATTTTTCCATTGATTTCAAGATTGACGCTGATGATGCTGGCCATGCAATTGGGTTCCTGTAATGCCGAATTGGATGATTTATGCACAGTCCATGTTTTACCCAGATCAGTTGTAACTGCCACTGCCCTGCCATTTGTTTCTCCCTTGTCTGTGCGATTACGATCATCGCGCATGTTCAACATCAGGCTTCCATCAGCAAGTTCAACTACCTGCGCTTCGGTGGTGTTTGATTTTGCACCCGTACCAATTTGCCAGGTATTTCCCTGATCTTTGCTATACACAATGGTCGAGTGACAGGTATATTGTCCACCGTCAAGTGCTTTAATTCCCATGTCAGCTTTGAACTGTGCTGGAAAAACCAGTGTTCCGTCGGTCATTGTAATTCCGCTTCCTGGACCTTGCAAAAGCAATTGCCATTCGGGATTTTTAATTTGAGAGGTAATGTTGATCGGTTGCGACCAGGTCAATCCGTCGTCGGTACTCTTGGTCAGGATAAACTGACCTGTTTCTTCGGGTTTCATTCCGGGCTTTGAAGCCCACCAAAGCATTTTATCAGGAGCAGAACCACTCATCCAGAGGGCTGCCACCCAAATCGTTTTGGTCTTGTGATCGTAAAGAACACACGGATCGCCTATCCCATTTAATCGCTGCGAACGTCCACTGTATTCGCCCATGTCCATGATTACTTTCATGGGTTGCCAGGTTTGTCCACCATCGGTACTGCGACTCATGCCAATGTCAATGTCTTCCTGAAGGTCTTTGCTGTTGTTGTACCGGTTGTCGTAAACGGCAATCAGTGTGCCTTTGCTGGTTGTAACTAGTCCGGGAATCCTGTAAGTATCGGTTTTGTCCTGACCGGCAGTGCGAAGCACTAATTTAGGTCGGAAGATGAATTTTCCGGCAGGAGCCACTTCAATCACATCATGGTTTTTGAACGATAGTTTTACCTTTTCAACCTGAAAACGGGTAAGCAAATCAGGGTTGACATTCATCCCGATATCGAATTTCAGGAAATGAATACCTGCACCCAATTCGCAGGTTCCGCTAATTTTTGTTTTTTGACCCGTATTTTTCGTTGTGCCAAATAAAACACTGGTTTCTGGAATATTTATAGCTCCGGAATATTTTGCTGAAATTGATTCTACTCCTGAAAACCTGCTGTCATCAGAAAATGAAATTTCAATCTGATTTAAGATCACTGATTTTTTTTCTGGATTGACGTTGAATTGCAATTCCATTATTCCGGTATTTTCGACTCCGGCGTTTAACGGCAAATGGGTTTGTTTTAGTTCTGCCGAATTTACACTGGCTGCATTAAGCATTGCGCCATCCTTTTTACACTGTTGAGAAGTAAGCAGAAGTAAAAAAAGCAATAATGTATTCAGGGTTGTCATAGCTAATTGTTTGTGATGTATGTTGAAAATTACACCGAATAGTAAAATGTTTACAGACTTTCTAAATATATCTATTTGAAAATAAAAATTAAGTAAGAGCCTGTTTCCAAGCCCTTACTCATTGGCATTTAACCAAATCTATATACAAAACTCGCGAAAGTTCATTTAATTGGCTGGTTTTGCAGTTGCATAACCAGTTGTTTGATTTACCAACGGATCATTTGTCCAAATCGCTTTTTCAATCGGCCATAAAATCATGTGCGCTTTGGTGGTTTTGTCCAAAACTCCATAATTATGACTTGTGCTTTTGAAAACCAATGGATCGGAACCGATTTTCATTCTTCGTAAATCGTACCATGATTTACCTTCAAAGACAAACTCTTTCACCCTTTCTGAATAGATAGCCAATTCGTTTTTGTCTTTGGTTGAATTAACAAAAGGAGCTGGATCGACACCCGGGGCAAATGCACGGTCGCGAATTTGCTTGATGTAGCTGGATGGATCGCTTCCTTCAGCATTGGCAATTTCTGCCAGCATCAGCAATCTGTCAGCTTCGCGGTATACAGGCCAATCGCTGGTGAAATACCGTTTATTAGCACTAATTGTTCCGAGGAATTTAACCAGTGCGGTATTTCTAACATCAACTTTATAAGGAGTTTTGGTTACTTTGTAATAATCATAGAAAGTAACATCTCTTCTTTTATCAGCCACATTGTACGATTTAAACAACTCGAAAGTATAACCGTACCGTTGGATGATTTGCTGAGAATTAGGAGCTGCTATTACCAAAGGATCGACAAGTAGTGCACCACTTGCCAGGGAATCTTTGTAATGCAGGTTGTCGAAATTGAATGTTGAATACGTGTATGCGGCAACACCCCCCATTTCTGCTTCGCCAACCAGATAACGGATATTCAGAATAATTTCAGCATTGTCTTTTTGGTTGTAAGCGAACACATTGGCAAAAGAGGTTTGTAGCGTGCTTCCTGTAATGGCGTTCAGCGCTGATTTTGCTTCGGCTAAATCGGCGGTTGTTCCATATACTTTTGCCGACCACAAATAAACATCGCCTTTCAGCATCAGAGTAGCTTTCGGACTCCACTGGCTTTTGCCTGCCGGACTGGCCAATGCGCCAAATGCAGTTACTGATTTGGTAAGATCAACCTTAATTGCTGCCAAAGTTTCAGCTTCGGTGGCTCTTGCTTTGCGCAAAAGTACCGGATCGGTATTTCCGTTCAATACTTCGGGCTCAAGACGAAGGGGTACTCCACCGTAAGTGCGCAGCAAATGGAAATAATAGAAAGCCCTCAATCCATAAGCCTGACCCAAAAGATAGTTCTTCTTATCGGCCGCCAGGAATGTTGCAGCTTCTGTCTTTTGGATAAAAAGATTCAACTGTAAAATCGGACCATAAAATCCGGCCCATGATCCAACTCCTGCTGAATTTTCGTCAATGCGCTGTTCGATAATCTGCAATTCATTCAACGATGTATTCTGGCGATCGACATTGCTGTAATTACCCGAACGCATTTCTCCCAACCGAACAAACATGAAGTGATTGTCCCGGAGCTGTTTGTGGATACCAACCATAAAGTTGGAAACCTGTGATTCATTCTGCCAGAAGTTCCCATCACCAAAATAATCTTCCGGAGCAAGATCAAGTGTTTCCTGACATGAGGTGACGGTAAATGCTATCATTACCGCCAGTATTAAATATTTTATCTTTTTCATAACCCTCTATTTATATAATGTTGTAATTCCTGATTAAAAAGTAATATCAGCACCAAAAATCAATTGTGTTGGTATAATGTATGCACCATTTTGATTTCCGGTACGTTCAGGGAAGTTCAGCATTTTATTGGTTAAATATCCAAGATTCTGCCCTGTAGCCGTCAATACCAGCCCTCCGATTTTTGCTTTTTTCAATAGTTCAGTTGGAACACTGTAGCTTAATGACACTTCGCGGAATGAAAGGTAATCCGATTTTTTCCAGAACATGCTGCTCGGCCTGTCGTAGTTTTTGGTATTCAATTGGTCGGCCCACTGGTATCGTGGAAGCGATGCATTTGGGTTATCAACTGTCCAGGTGTCGTAAACGGCTGTGGTTGGGGCAAATTCTCCCTGTGCATTGGCCAAAGCCCACAAGTGCATAAAATCCTGCTGAATATGGCCGATACCAAAATCGACGCGGGCAACGAATGTAAATCGCTTGTAACTTAAGGTTGAAGTAAAACCTCCTGTCAAGCGTGGGATCTCACGTCCAAGCTTCACCATATCGCGGGTGTCGATGGTGTCATTCTGGTCAACATCTTTCCACATTACATCTCCCATTTGGGTAGGAATCCAGCCACCAGCAAAATTCAGGTTTTTGGCTGTCATAATTTTCTGGCTGGCAACCCGTTTACCGGCACTACCATTGTACCATACCTGACCGGCTGCAAGATCAACCTTGTTGTAATTGGCTAAATCTTCGGCATTCCTGATGATGCCTTCACTCTCAAATCCATAAACACTTCCCCATTCCTGTCCTTCCTGCAAACCGCCAACCCAAACAGTTTTCTTGGTTGCCGGATCGTAAATCTGCTGACCACCCTGACGGTTGTTTTCGTTTCCGTTGAAAGGAAGTTTCAGAACCGTGTTTTTATTCCAGGAAGCATTGCCGCTAACCTGCCATTTGAAATCTTTCTTCTGGATGATTTTTCCGGTTACTTCAATCTCAAATCCGGTATTCTTCATGCTGCCGTTGTTGGTGCGAACACTTGAAATACCCGATGAAGTTGGCAGCAAAACACTGGCAATTTTGTCATCAGTAATTCTGTTGTAGAAAGCCATTGAGGTGTAAATCCGGTTTTCGAAGAAGCCCACATCGGCTCCAACCTCAACGGTATTTGTTTTTTCCCATTTCAGTTTAGGATTTGCAATACCACTTTGTAAAAATCCAATCGTTCCGTTGTAGGCAGTTTGAGAACCATACGAACCTTGTAATTCATAAGTACCAATTCCTCCAACATTACCATTTTTACCCCAACTGCTTCTCAATTTCATATACGACAGCCATTTCGGGGCCGACTTCATGAAATCTTCTTTTGTTACAAGCCATCCGGCTGATGCAGCAGGGAAAACGCCATATTGATTGTCACCAATTAATCTTGAGTAACCATCTCTGCGGACAGTAAATGCCAGAAGATATTTTTCGTCATAATCGTAATTTAAACGACCAAACTGCGATAGTATTCTTTCCCTGACGTGCCACGAATCGGTTGACCGGGTTTGTTGCTCGGCGTTATTCAGTGTTAGGCCAAGATCCCTGAAATCGTCGGTTGGGGCGCCCGAACCTGAAGCTGATACTCCGTAGTTATATGCATCGTAAAACTCAAAACCGGCCATGGCTGAAATACTATTTTTTTCAAGAAACTTGGTCTGATAATTCGCGATGGCATTATAAGTTTGACGAACAGTGCGGTCAAAATAGGCCGAAGTTGATCTTGTTCTATTCCAGCCGGTATTTACATTGTTAAGGTTCATCACGCCTGTGCGGAAATCTTTATTGAAAGCTTCAATAAACGATTCATCGTACATTAAAATTCCGGTTGCTTTTACATAAAAACCTTTTGCAAGATCAACCTTAAAAGCCTGATTAAGAGTAAATTTATCGGATTGATTGCCTCTGAAATATTTATCGGCATTATAAGCAGGATTACCGTCGCTGTTGTCGCGGCCAAGCAACAATTCGCCTTTTGCATTGGTTCCCCGCATGGTTGGAGGAGCCGAAAGCATACGTGCCCAATAGTTTGATTCACCATTTTGCAGCGATTCGTTTTTCCATTTGGCCATTATAAACTGAACTCCACTTTCAGAAGTTAACCAGTCTTTTATTTTATAATCGCCGTTAAATGCAAAATTGAGCCTTCTATAAAAGGTTTCAAGCGATAAACCACCTTCGTCGTAATAACCCAGATTTGCGAAATATTTTCCACGATCGTTACCACCGGTAAAACCGATGTTATAATCCTGGGTCTGTGCAGTTTTATTTAATCCATAATCGCCATAATTGAAATCTTTGTAAATCAGGTCAGAAATGGTTCCATTAGGATCGTAATTTCCGTTGGCAGCTGTCTTTATCACGTCTTTCATTTGTTTCCAACCTGGTTGGCTTAATAATTCCTGATTGTTGACATCCAATCGCATAACACTCCAGATTGCTCTCGAATCGTAATTTCCATCGATAATATTACCCTGGGCATCTTTATACACGTTTCCAGTTCCTCGTGGACCTACGCCTGCCACATTGCTGGCCGCTAATGTTCCATTTTTCATGGCCTGTTCTGCGCCCAGACGTGCCCATTTAATGTAGTTTTCGGCATCAACAAATTCATAAGGTGTATTCAGGTAATTGGTACCGTGTTTCACCTTAACAGTTACTGTTGATACACCAGCTTTACCTTTCTTTGAAGTAATGAGAACTACCCCGTTGCTTGCACGGGCTCCATAAATAGCCGTTGCGGAGGCATCCTTCAATACTTCCATACTTTCAATTTCTTCAGGATTGATGTCGCTTAATGATCCGCGAATCTGTCCATCCATGATGATCAATGGGCTGCCGGAACCATCAAAATTAGTACCTCCCCTTAATACAATTGCTGGCACCGCACCGGGTCTTCCAGTCGCAGTTACAACTCTCAACCCGGAGACTGTACCAGCCAAAGCCTGTGCAGGATTTGAACGCATACCAGTCTCTAATAACTTCATATCGACTTTTGCAATCGAAGAAGTTACCTTACTTCTGGTTTGAGTACCATATCCAACGACAACTACCTCATCGATAGCTGTATTGGATGTTTGCAAAACTACATTAATCGTGGAAGAAGTTCCTAATGCAATAATCTGATTGGTAAAACCAATCATAGAGAATACCAACTTGTTACTTCCTGATGGAATTTCAATTGAATAATTTCCATCAAAATCGGTAAGCGTTCCGACTGATGTACCCTCAATTACCACAGCAACACCGGGGATTGGAGTTCCATCAGTAGCATCGGTCACATTACCGGTTACTTTTTGCTGAGCAGAAATACTACTACTCAAAAGTACCAGCAGAAAAAATAAATTAAAAAACAGCAATTTTGGAATCAGCTTTTTCATACGAATAAAGTTTTTGTTACATTTGCTTAAATTTCGTCTTATGTAGGACATAAGACACAACAAATATAAAGATTAATTTTTTATCTCAAAATATTTTCTGACTTTGTTAAAACAAAAAATTGCTCATTATCAAAGATGTTCGATGGAATATTATTGATTATTCTCCTTAGCATTGCGTCCTTCAGTGGTTTTGTGATATTTTTAAGACAAAAAAGTCGGAGAAGAATAGAATATTTATTTCAGGAAATATTTTTAATTTTTGAAATCTATTTTAACTTAAGTTTGCCTCCTAAATCGAGGTATAAAAAAACAACATGAATTAACATACTCAATTTACCTGCAATGGATATAAATGACATGAAACACTCGATCCCATTGGTGGATACAAGAAGTCTGGTTGACAAAGTGGAGATGAATCTGATAGATATTTTCATTAACAGAAAGCTGAATCCAGGCGATCCTATCCCGAAAGAAATGGAACTTTCTGAAGCAATGGGAGTCAGCCGGACTGTCATTCGCGAATCGTTGAACCGACTGAAAACGATGGGTCTTATTGAATCAAAAAAGCATAAAGGAACAGTAATAAAAAGTCCCGATTTATCGTCAATATTGCAGAAATCAATGATCCCAAGAATTCTGGATGAAGGCACATTGAAAGATGTTTTCGAGATGAGATTGGTCATTGAAGTTGGAATGGCCGATCTGGTAGTAAACCGCGCGACTGATGAAGATATTGAAGCGCTTTTTTCAATTGTTCAGAACGAAATCTCTCCATCGTCAAATACCCTTTTTGATGTAGACTATGAGATACAATTTCATGGTAAATTGTATGAAATGACTAGAAATGAAACGCTAAAAGGATTTCAGCGGATGCTTTTACCTGCATTCAATTATGTATATACCAGCGGATTAATTGACAAAACTATTGCTGACAAAAAATATGTGTCGCATACTGAACTTGTTGAAGTATTGAGGCTGCGTGATGCAGATAAGTTTCGCAAAGCGATGCGAAGACATCTTGAAAACCACTTTAAGAGGCTTCAGGCATTGGAAGAATTTTAACTTAAAAGAGTAAGTTATAAAAATGGAATAAGGTTGCATTCATTTTTTATTTACAACCTAGTGTCACGTCAACGAAGATATGACGCATAAAGTCTTTTTAGTTTTACGCAAGCCTTTTCAGAGGTAAACTGATTGTAATTTTTCTTATCAAGCTCATTGAGAGCCTTTTCCCAAGCTTCAGCTTCTTCCCGAACTTTATCAAGCGACTCCATATTCCGCCCAAAACATTGATTATTAAATAAGTTAAGTTCGATTTGAGCCAAATCCAACAAACTCACATGTTTTAGGGTAAAAACAAACTCAAATCTATCCAGTATCCGTTTGGCTTAGGCTGGTTCATATCGCTCATAAAACGCACCTAACGTATGTGTACCAAGGTTCTCTATAACCAAAGTAATCAGTTCAACTTCCGGATAATGAACGTCAGCTATTTTCTTGATAAACTCAGCCAATTCAACCTTTCACTTTCTTTTGGTGACTTTTACCGTGCGGAATCCTGCCAACGGTTCATTAGCGAGAAAGATGTTACAAACCTCTAAATGTTTGTATTCATAATCGTATTTACGATCGTGCTATTTTCTTATCGGAACTCGGGTTTCTCCAATCAACTGTTTGGGCGATTCATCCATGCAAACCACGTGTCGCATTGGGGTATATGGCCTCTTATAGACATCCAAAACCTTTTCCATGGCTGCAACGAACTCTCCGTTTTCTCTGGCCGGAATAACCCATCCGACTACTTTCTAAGACTTAAGTTCGATATTTTAGCGTCAGGTGAACCGTTGCGTATGAAATACTGTCATCAATTCGAAGTTCAATAAGCTTATCGGACAACAGACCTAAGGATCAACATGCGTATCCTTTGGGCGGTCCAAAACAAGCAATTAAGTGGGCCTCCATGTCTCTGTCCCCTTGAAGTTGAAGTCATTTTTAATGCTGTATCAAACCTTCTTCCACAAACCGCTTCTTTACCCGGATAATGATCCTCATCCCAATCATTAATACCTTACAGATTTCTTTATTAATTTGTGGTTGCGTATTGTACAATCAGTCAACATTCAGGAGAATCAATGCATGAATAACCATTCTTGCAGCCCGAGTTCCGGTTCGTGTAATGATCAACTTCAATCAATTTTTATAATTTAAGCCTCAGTCAATGACTTCACCTTGTAAGGAATCTCATGAATGAGATTGATGGAATCATTTAAATAAATGCTTAAGAGAATCCATTAAATTAGATAATTCTGCAAATGGTTTGTTGTTGTGTTTCTGGAAAACATCACTATGGAATTCGTCAATTTCCTCCAAAACGGGTAGCACTTTTTTCCATTTATTATCACTTATCGCAGTAAAGAACATGGTGCTTTCATCGTTTATTCTCTTTTTGGCTTGCCCATATACAGCTTTCCCCAAATCAGACATAATAAGCAACTTAATTCTTTTGTCAGATTCATCCTGTATTTCGAATAGTAAGCCGTTATTAATCAATCTTCTTATTGTATCCATGCCAGTGGTATATTCGAGGTGATAGATATTAATCAGATCGGTCTTCTTTGCTCTGTCAAGTATATCAACAGCCTGAAGGAATAGAAATTCCAAACGAGTATTTATTACCATATCTTTCAACGCTTTACGCGTATAAAATTCATGATACCTGGTAATTCCTGCAGCTGCTTCTAAAAAACGGATTTTATCATCAAAGTTATTTTTAAAAGGAACTGAAGATTCTTGATGACGAGTTGATGTTGTTTTATCTACTTTTTTATCTTGAAGTTCTGGCTCTTCGTGATGTTTGTTTACAATCCATTGGGCAAAATTCAGGATATCTGATTGTCCATTTTCCATTTCAAAATTCTCAAAAAGGTCAATTAGCTGCTTTAGAACATCATACTTATTTTTCATCAGTATATTATTTGTGTAAAAATATAAAAAGATTGACTATGTTTGCATCGGATACGATATATATTAATATCGTATCCGATTTTATTTTAACAAATATATTAAACTAACTAATCTTTAAAAAATTGAAGATATGTTAAAACTATCAATATCTAAAGAAAATATGATTAAGGAGGCTCATAAGAAGTCGATAACATATGTCGATTATTTCAGTCTCATGAATCTGATAAAAAATGATGTCGGAAAAGAAGAGGTTTCTCCCAAGCGATTACATCATCTTTTCCTGGCTTTAACCTTTAGCATCAAATACGTGTCAAATGAAATTCCTGAAAATTTTATCAGAATGAATTCAAGTGTATTGATAATAAATTCAGAACATCTGAAACAACAGATTCGGATAGTATATCCCGGCGAAGTGAAATCGAATAATGATTATTCAATTTATAGCTTACTCGGATTTGTTTGTTTGGGACTTATTGAAGGAGAAGATGTAACGTATTGGGATGGAGAAAAACTAAAAAAAGTCAGAATAGAAAAAATTATTTCACATTAATAAACTTACCAAACATGCATTTAATCAATCCAGAAAAAAATAATTTAAATAAATAGATATGAAAAGGAATATTATTATTACTGACTATGACTATGTTAGGCTTGGCAACCTGATTAGTTCGGTTAAGAAAACTAAAAATGAAGAACTAAGTAACCTAACCATTTTATGCGAGGAAATTGCACGTGCAGAAAGGGTAAATCCTAAAGAAATTGAACCTGACTTTGTGACCATGAACTCGTTAATAGAGGTTATTGATTTAGATAATAGTAAAGTGATGACAATAAAACTTGTCTATCCAAAAGATGCCGATTTCAGAAAGGGAAATATTTCTATTCTGTCGCTTTTGGGTAGTGCCCTTTTGGGATACAGAGTTGGAAGCATAATAAAGTTTGATGCTCCTCTGGGTGAAAAAAAAATTAGGATTAAAAGCATCATTTACCAACCGGAAGCAAATGGTGTTTTTGATGTATAGTATGGAAATCGTTTGTTGACGTCATATTCTTGTTTAATGAAAAAATTAAAATCATGGCAAAAAAAGGGTATGGCTTAAAAGAACCTACTAAGAGTCTTAAAGAGAAGCAAATTGAGAAAAAAATAAAAAAAGAAGAGCTAAAAATGTCGAAGCGTAAAAAATTGCATAAGAACTGATCCTAAGCACAACGCTCGCCTCTATAGTGACCATCCGCTGGCTGACTGGAATATCCAGTTATGTCAGCGGCCCGGTTTAATACAAATATTTAACAAACAAAAATCAAATGAGATGATTATTTCAACTTTAGATTCAGAGTGGCTGATGAGATGCATTCGTGCGGTTGAAGGTCGGCACACAACAAAATTTGATGAGATCCAGATGTTGAAAAGGAAAATTTCTTTGGCATGTACAGTAAAGCCACAGGATGTGCCACGAGATATTGTTACAATGAATTCTTTTGTAGAGCTACAGCGAAACGATACAGTTAATAAAGTTAACGCATTTACCATAAAACTGGTATATCCTGAATATGAGAACATAAAGGAAAGCAAAATTTCAATTTTTTCTGCTCTGGGTGCGGCCATTTTCTCAAAAAAAGTCGGAGATGAAGTAGTATATATGACTTGGAAAAATGAGAACCACATCAAGATTACAGATGTGATATTTCAACCGGAAGCAAATGGCAATTACTATGTCGATAAACAAGATTATGGCTATTTCTGATTAATCTATTCGCCAGGTTCTCTGGTGATAGACCTTTCACAATATAAAATTGTTATCTCATTCGGATAACAATATCCCTATGAGTATAATTATCAATAAATGGACAATCCAAAATTAATTTTTACTAATGATGAAATGCCAGATAGAAAATATAAAAGATGAAATAGCAAAAGAATATGGTTTTAATAGCTGGGATCAGTATTTCGAATACTTCATTACAACTAGACCAGGAAGAATAATTTTACGAAATGGTATCCGAAAAGTACTTTGTGAAGTCCTCTTTTTGTCGAATGATTTATTGTCAAGTCCAAAATACATTTTGAAAAATTATGAATCAAAAGAATTGGATGATAAGGTAGTGGAAAAGTATTATAATCGTCGCCGTAAATTGCATGAGATGAATAAAAACATCAAATAATTCGAAAAATATTCTTTTCGATATTTTTTGGGAGAGGTATTACAAAATAAAAAATACTCCTCACATCAACTGAC
The DNA here is from genome assembly GCA_023251435.1 of Bacteroidota bacterium. Taxonomy (GTDB): domain Bacteria; phylum Bacteroidota; class Bacteroidia; order Bacteroidales; family Prolixibacteraceae; genus Aquipluma. The sequence goes on along the minus strand of JAHEYU010000076.1, from coordinate 2,572 downwards.
TGCAATTTTCAAATTTGTGTCCTCGCCTACAATTAATTCATTTTCATCAGCTCCAAGGTTTGACTAAGTATTTGTCTATACAATCTTATATTCTTTGTTTTATTTTTTTCATGATATGACCTTTTAAAATTATAAAAATCTATTGTTAGTTCTGTCAATTTTGCCGAAACTTAAACCGCAGAAAATATGAATAAAATACCTGCTGATAAAATTCCAAGTTGCCTGAAAGTTATATGCATGATGCAAGTTATTCGGTGATTAGTTCGAGTTCTGCAATTCCTAGTGACGGATGTCCGTCGGAAATCGAGTTGGTTTCCAGTTTCAAGAATCGGGCTTGAACCGGTTTTGATAGGCGGATAGTTTGACGGACAGGATTGTTCCGGATGTTGGAGAATTCGCCTTTTGCAACGTTTTCCCAGCTGTACCCATCGTTGCTAACAGAAATCAGGTAGTTCAGCGCAATTCCATAGTTTCCGCGCGATTGATCGGGCAGATAGGTAATTCCATGAAATTGGGTGATAGCACTCAAATCTATTACAAGGCTTTTCACCCCATTTATGCTCGTCCAGGTCGATCCGGGATTTCCATCAAAAAGTGCAGGATTCGTTTTGGTTTCGCCAAAAATTTTCCATCCTGATTTTGATCCGGAAAATTTTTGCATGGTAGTTTCACCCTGATTATCGGTTCCGTTACAAATCATGGCTTTAACGGTTACCGGTCCATCGAATAGGAAGGGATGGCTGTATCGGGCAGAGGTTCGGGTTGGCTGATTTCCATCGGTGGTGTAATAAATTTCTCCTACCTTATCGGGTGAAAGAATGGTGATTTTACCGGACTGGTCGCGCCGGATTTCGGGCTGAGCCAACAAAATAGGGGCGTTGAACACGGCTACAGTCGAAATCATTGGCGGAGCCAACGCTTCGTCAATGCGGATGCGCAGCTTTTGAGTTTTGACTGGCAAAAACTTTAAAATACGTTTATAGCCAATGGTGGTTGCTTTGGTCAGCTCAATCCATTTGTCTTCTTTCCAGAATTCGACACTGAAGGATTTAACTCTCTGTCCTTCGGTAATATATTCCTGAAGTAGTAACCGGTTGCAGGTTATTTCGTTTCTAAAATCTACTTCCAGATATCCGGTTTTGTCGTTGGCTTGCCAATATGTGTTGAAATTATTGTCGAAGGCATTTTTTAGGTTTTTAGGATCTCCGGACGAGAACTTACAGTTTTTGCTGATCAGGTTTTCCCGAAAGTCTAGATCAAGCTGGCGCTTCCATTCCAGTAGCCTTAAGGAATCAATCGGATGAACCAGCCCGCGCTTATCCGGGCTGAGGTTGAGTAGCAGCAGGCTATTTCTTCCGACACTTTCATAGTAAATATCCATTAGTTTGGGCAAGGTCTTTACTTTGTGGTCTTCGAACGCATGATAATACCAGCCGGGACGCAATGATACATCGGTTTCGGATGGAAGCCAGATCGTCCCATTTTCGTGCCCGGTATTCAATTGCTGCGGGTGACTTTTGCTCTTATCGAACTGATCATTTGTGCGAAGGGTGCTCCAGTGGGTTTCAGCGGCGTGTCCTTCTTCATTGCCTACCCAGCGGATATCGGGCAGACCTCCGCCGTGAACGATGCAATTGGGCTGAAACTTTTGCACTATTTCAATAAAGCCTTTCCAGTCGTAATAATCTGCCGCAATACTGCGGTTGTGCAGCGAGTCGGTTCCGTAATAGCCGCGCCCGCCGTTTGCCCCGTCGAACCAGATTTCAAACAGTTCTCCGTAACTGGTTAGTAATTCGGTCAACTGATTCTTGAAATACTGATTGTAAGCAGGTTTGCCGTAATCGGGGTGGTTACAATCCCAGGGTGAAAGGTACAATCCCATTTTAAGCCCATATTCGTTGCAGGCGTCCGAAAATTCGCGGACCACATCGCCCTGTCCGTTTTTCCATGGTGAATTTTTCACACTGTGTTCGGTATATTTCGAAGGCCACAGGCAAAAACCATCATGATGTTTCGCTGTGAGAATAATGCCTTTCATTCCCGCATCTTTACAAATTTTTACCCACTGCCGGCAATCCAGCTTCATGGGATTAAACAAAGCGGGAGATTCGTTGCCATAGCCCCATTCCATATCGGTAAAGGTGTTTATGCTGAAGTGAACAAAGGCTATATTTTCGAGCTTTTGCCATTCCATTTGCAATGGAGTTGGTTTGGGTAGTTTGTCAGAAGCCTGAACCCCAGCCAAACCAAATATTGAAAGTAAGATAATCAATAAATACTTCATGGTCATGTTTATTTTATTGTATTTTATATTTATGTTGTCTGATCAATACTTTCAAACTATGAGATTGAATTATTGGTCACGAAAATAGATCTGCTCAAGTTTCGTTGAAGTTAACAATCACTTTACTGTACCATAAGCTATTCCTTTAGCTTTCCAACGATCAAGAAATGCCGTTAAAGAATTGGTGAAACGATCAAAATCCTTCTGGTTAATTTTGGTCCAGCCACATTCGGCATAGGCAGCCAGGCGTGGAAATACCATCTTGGTCATGCTTTCATTTGTTGGGAT
>JAHEYU010000075.1 GCA_023251435.1 Bacteroidota bacterium | reverse complement strand
TTTTTGGTATTTTAGTTTTTTACCTGATTTTTTATACCTCGTGCGCCAATCAGGGAATGCCGACCGGTGGCGATCAGGATACCATTCCACCGGTGGTCGTGAAAACTATTCCTGCCTTGCGCGGAACAAATTTCAGTGGCTCCGACCTGCGTTTTACGTTCGACGAATACATTGTTTCTGATGAGATTAGCGAAAAACTGGTGATCTCGCCTCCAATGAAAAAGAAGCCAATCATAAAGATGAAAGGCAAAACTCTGATTATTGAATTTGTTGAACCACAGCGCCCGGAAACGACCTATTCTCTTGATTTCAAAGATGCAGTGGCCGATAACAACGAAAAGAATCCGATCGACGATTTCAGGTTTTCATACAGTACCGGCCCCTCGTTTGATAGTTTGCGCGTTACCGGATATGTAAAAAATGCCCTTACCCAGGAGCCGGTCGAAAAGGTAATTGTGTTGCTTCACCGAATGATGGACTACGCTGTTTTTATCGACAGCATTCCGGATTACATCGGGACAACCAACAAGGAAGGGCTTTTCCTGATCGACAATATTGCACCAGGCAATTATCGTTTATACGCGGTACTCGATGCCGACAACAGCCTGACATACAACCAGAACGGCGAAACTATTGCTTTTGCCGATTCTATCATTATACCTTCGGCCAGTTTTGTTGCCGAAAACGACACCATTGTGCAGGGAGCCGATACGCTGGTGGTTTCGGGTCATATTGACTATTCGCCTGCACCGCAGTACCTGATGATGTTTGAGGAAGAAAAATTCGATCAGTACCTCGATTCGTACAAACGCAACCAGGGGAACAAATGCGATTTCTTTTTTACCGAATCGTTAAGCGATTCGTTCAGGATAAATCTCATAAATCCAATCCCAACCAACGAATGGAAGTACATCGAATCGAACCTGAAGAAGGATTCGATTACAGTTTGGATTACCGATACGCTGATCAGTAATAATGATTCGCTGTTGTTCGAACTGCAATACGAAGTGCTCGATTCGCTTAGTCAGCTGGTAGTGAAACGTGATACAATTGAAATGATTTACGCGGCACCCAAAGCGCCCAAACAGAAGAAGAAAAAGAATGAAGAGGAGGAAATTCCAACGATTGTGCTGGCCGATAACATCAATTCTTCGGGACACGATCTGTATCAAAAAATCAGTATCGAGGCTCCCGAGCCACTCGCTTCATTCGACACTTCAAAAATCAGACTCTACTCGATGATTGATACTGTAAAGACTGAAATTCCGATAGTGGTTGAAAAAGATACCAACTCGATCAGGAAATATTATATCGAACATCTCTGGGAAGCAAATTCCAATTATTTACTTCTGGTTGACTCTGCAGCCGCCCGCAATTTACAGGGAGATCCGAGCCTTAAAATCGACCGGAAATTCAAAACTCAGAAGGAAGATTACTACGGTAAAATTATCCTTACAATTTCAAAACTTTCGGGAGCGGCTCTTGTGCAGCTGCTGGCGAACGACAAGGATGAACGGGTGATACAGAAAATTCAGATTCTGGAAGACGGGAAAATTGAATTTCCCTACCTGAAACCTGAGAAATATAAAATCAGGATTATTCTCGATTCGAACGAAAACGGGAAATGGGATACCGGATTTCTGGCCGATAACATACAGCCCGAGCGGGTTATTTATTTCACAAAAATCATCAAGGTCCGCTCAAACTTCGAAATTGTGGAAAGCATACAGATCGATTATGATCCTTCAAATAAAAAAGAACTGATTGACGAAGAACTCGAAAAAGAAAAAGCCCGCAAGAAAGAACAGGAACTACAAAAGACCAGAGAGAAATCCGGTGAATAAGCTGCTACTTACACTCATTTTGTTTTCGCTTTTTTTTTCTCCTGAAAAGGCAACAGCGCAAAATATCGACTATCCTTTCAAAAGCGGCGAATATGCCCTTTATGGCGCCTATTTCAACTGGCATTTTATATGGATTCAAAGCGGCGATGTTGAATTCAGAGCCGACACGACAACCTATAAACTGCAGAATGCCTGGCACCTGAAAGCGCTTGGAAAGACATTTAAAGCGTACGATTTGCTATACGAAGTGCGCGACACTTTCGAAGTTTTTTGTAAAACCGATTCGTTCAGTCCCATCTATTCGCGAAGGGTTTTGAATCATGCCCGAAAAAACACAGTACACGAATATTCATTCAACTATGCTACCCGAAAAATTGAAACCCTGATTCATCAGTCTAAAAAACCGGTTTACAAAGCCGCATTGCCAATTCAGGAAAACACTTTTGACTTGCTGGCTACTGCCTACAATTTCAGGAAATTTGATTTTAACAAACTCTTTGTCGGGCAAAAAGTTCCGTACCGAATGCTGATTGACAGGGAAGTGGCCGACCTCTATTTTCGCTACCTCGGAAAAGAGAACGTGAAAACCCGAAACGGAAAAGAATACCGGTGTCATAAAGTTTCTGTATATTTACTGCAAGGAGATTTTTTCCCTGAAGGCGAATACATGAAAGTTTGGTTTACCGATGATAAAAACCATCTGCCGGTACAGGTTGAAACTGAAATACTGGTGGGTACGGTCAAAGCATTGCTAATCGAAACTAAATCAATAAAATATCCATTAACATCACAAATTAAATAGCTATGACAAGTAGAAGACGATTAAAAAAAGAGATTGATTATGTAGTATCAGAATTGATTCTCGACAGCATTACTTACACCAATTTGTTTCAGAAACCAAATGATGAAGAAGCGCTTCTGATTGTTCAGGACACGCTGTTGCTAAGAAACAAACTGCGCGATGAAGCCAATCACCCGGAGAACAAACCCAAAACGGGAACAGTTAAAAGCTATTACGACAATATTGCCAAAACATTGGTCGAAGGTGTTGACGCAGGTTACTCAAAACTCGGTAAACTGGTCAATCCCGAAAGCTAAGCACACACCCTCATTCCGGAACTTCATTTAATAAACCGGAAACGATTTCATAAAAACACACCCCTCGCCAATCCTTTTACAAACGGGCTGCGAGGGGTGTGTTGCGTTTCAAAACTGTTACAGGTTTAATTAGCAAAAAATCCTTTTCCCTCAACAATACGGCCGTTTTGTGGTTTTAGATATCAGAAAATGCTAAGACTACGCAAACATATCAGTATCCTTGCTATTCTGCTGATCCCGGTATATCTGCTGGTATTGGGGAGTACGATCCGGAACAGGCATTCGCATGTTTTGCCCAACGGATTGGTCATCACCCATTCGCACCCGTTTACTGATGCAAGCGGACAACCTGTAAAACATGGCCATACTGCGAACCAGATTTTGTTTTACCAGCTCTTTACTTTCGATTTTTTTCAGTCTTCTCCTGTAGTATTTGTTTCCGCCAGCGACAGCTATGTTCAGCGCGAGATCAACACCATTTATGTAGGAGAGTTTTCACCCCGCACGGCAACAACCGCCTATCTGCGCGGGCCTCCGGTCGCCTAAATCCGGCCAATCCAATTTTTCTACCATTGATTCAATGATGAACCACATTCATCAACCCGCAGGTTTTTTCGCCTGTGTAAGAACGGTAGTTCGCACCTTAAAATTTCAGACAATTTCAATTCAACTATTTTTATTCAATTCACAAAACCATGAATATCAAATCATTTGCTGCGTTTGTACTACTCGTATTAATATCTCATATTTCACCGGCCACCGAACCACCGAAAAAAACCGATGCCAATGTTTTTGGCGATGTGCAATCGAACGGCGAACACATTCCGTTTGTAAGTATTTTTCTGGAAGGAACCACCATTGGTACCACCACCGATAACACCGGCCATTACATTCTGACCAATCTGCCAGTCGGAAAACATACTTTGGTAGCCAAAACGCTGGGTTACAAAGTCGCGAAGAAAACCATCACGATAGAACCCGGCAAGTCGCAGGAAATCAATTTTGTGCTGGAGGAAGAACACATGACCATCAATCAGGTGGTGGTAACCGGCACCAAAACCTTCAAACGGCAAACCGAATCGCCGGTGATCGTGAACGTGCTCGAAAGCAAAGCGTTGGAAATGGTTCAGGCATGTAATATTTCCGAAGGCCTGCGTTTTCAGCCCGGGTTGCGCGTTGAAACCGATTGCCAGACCTGCAATTACACGCAGCTCCGGATGAATGGTCTGGGCGGTTCGTACTCTCAAATACTGATCAACGGGCGCCCGATCTTCAGTCCGCTCACCGGATTGTATGGCATGGAGCAGATTCCGGCCAATATGGTCGAGCGCATCGAGGTAGTTCGTGGCGGCGGCTCTGCCCTTTACGGATCGAGCGCCATTGGCGGAACGGTAAACATTATTACCCGCATCCCGAACGAAAGCAGCTACGATTTCAGCGCGGTAACACAAAGTACAAATGGAGCAGGAATGGACAATATCCTGAACGGAAACCTCACCATGCTGACCAACAAGCGCAAAGCGGGTGCTGCCATTTTTGTGAACCGCCGACACCGCGAAGCCTACGACCACAATGGCGATAATTTTTCGGAACTTCCCTTGCTTCGCAACAATTCGTTCGGGGCCAATCTGTTTTTCAATCCTACCTATAATCAGAAACTCGAACTGAATTTCAGCAGCCTGAACGAATACCGTTATGGCGGCGAAATGACCAGCAAACCGGCTTTTCTGGCGCAACAATCGGAAGAACGAACCCACCACGTTTTTATGGGTGGCGCCGATTACCAGATCAATTTTAACAACGACAACAGCGCGTTTATAGCCTATTTTGCCGGACAGCAAACCGACCGTCTTCATTACACGGGCATTATTCCTAACGATGAAGCAGGAAGGCTCGCCCATGTAAATAAACCTCCCTACGGAACAACCGCCAATACCACTTTGCAGGGCGGCGTACAATTCAATCACCGCTTTCAGGAATTTTTGGGAGGCTCGAATGTGATGACTTTTGGTGCTGAATATGTTTTCGATGACGTGCTGGACACCATTCCGGCCTACAATTACGATATCAATCAGCAAACCAAAAACGTAGGCTTTTTTGCTCAAAGCGATTGGGAGATAAGGCCAAAACTGACTTTCCTGGCAGGGCTTCGGGCCGACAAACACAATCTGGTTGACAAAGTGATTTTTAGCCCGCGGTTTTCGTTGCTGTCGCGCCATTTAACCAATACGCAGTTCCGCCTGACCTGGGGAACAGGTTTCCGCGCGCCGCAATCGTTCGATACCGATATGCACATCGCTTTTGCAGGTGGCGGAGTTTCGCGCATCTCGCTCGATCCGGACTTGAAAGAAGAACGTTCGAACAGTTTCAGCGGATCGGTTAATTACGACAGGCCAACCGAAAAATTCATTCTGGGTTTTACGCTCGAAGGTTTTTATACGAAACTGAAAGATGTATTCTTTTTGCAACCAATTGGCTTCGACGAATTTGGCGACCGTTTTGAGAAACGCAACGGGCAGGGTGCGGCAGTTAACGGAGGAACACTGGAACTTCGCGGAAATTACAACCGTCAACTGCAACTCGAAGCCGGAATTACCATTCAGCAGAGTCTATACGACGAAGCAGTGGAGAATATTCCGGGACATAAACCCATGCGCGAGTTTCTTCGTTCGCCCAACGAATACGGATACCTGACTTTATCGTTTACACCCAATACGAAGTTTAACGCTTCGGTAAGCAGCGTTTATACAGGAAAAATGCATCTTGCCCATTTTGCCGGAGCTCCCGAACAAACGGTTGACGAATACAAAACTTCACCATCGTTCACCGAACTGAATGCGAAGGTTTCTTATACTTTTAACTTGCCTTCGGTTGATTCGGGGCTGGAGATTTTTGGCGGTGTAAAAAACCTCACAAATGCCTATCAGTCGGACTTCGATTCAGGGAAAAACCGCGACAGTAACTATATTTATGGGCCAGGAATGCCCCGCTCCATTTATTTGGGGGTGAGATTGAAATCGTTTTAGCCTTAATTTGTCTGGAATGGCCTTAAAATTGTTATTTTTGCATGCGTTTTTTAAAATTCAAAACTGAACAAGGATGGATGAATTTGGCAAAAAGAAGAAGGGCTTTTCGTTGGGCGAAACCGACAAAGAAAGAAGGAATAACCTGATCATTATTATGCTGTCGGTGGTACTGGCGATCGTGGTGGTGGTTTTCTTTGTTCAACACAACGAAAACAAGAAAATGATGCAGGCTTTGAACATGGAAAAGGCTTCGATTCAGACTGATTTGAATACCCTAATGACCAATTATGACTCGATTCATACCACAAACGAAACCCTTCAGGCTGAACTGGAAGGAGCGCAAACCAAAGTGAAGGATTTGCTGCTCGAAGTCGGACAGGTGAAAAAAGTGAGTTACGACCAGATTGCACAATACCGGCAGGAGGTAACAACTTTGCGCACCATCATGAAAAATTACATCGTTCAGGTTGACTCGCTAAACCGGAGAAACGAAATACTTATGGCCGAAAACGTGCAGGTTAAAGAGGAATTCGCCGAGTCGGAATCGAAAAATGTTCAGCTCGAAAAAGAGAAGGAACGTCTTCAGGAAAAAATTAAAATGGCCGCCCAACTCGAAGCTGCAACGCTTGTTGCAGTTGGTATAAACGATCGCGGGAAAGACGCCGAGAGTGCCAGAAGAGCGGTACAAATCAAGGTAAGTTTTGTGCTTGGAAAAAATGTAACCGCGCCGCGGGGAAACAAAATGATTTATGTACGCATTCAAAAACCAAATCAGGTATTGCTTCAGAAATCACCCAACGACTTGTTTCAATTCGAAGACCTGAAAATACCCTATTCGGCCAAACGAGAAGTAACTTACGAGGGTAACACATTGCCTGTGAATATTTTCTGGGACAATGAAGGCGCCGAATTCATGCCCGGAGAATATACTGTCGATATTTTTGCCGATGGAAACAATATTGGGACTACTAAATTCACGATGAAAAGATAAAATCAGTGATCAGTCGCAGTTTCCAGTCGCAAAATTTCATGCAGAAGTACTACGGCTGTTTTATAGTGTTACGGGTTTCGAGTTGCGGGCTTAACGCGCATCTCGTAACCCGTAACATTTTTACTGCGACTTAACACTGAACACTCTATTTACTGAAAGTCATCAACTTGCTCAAATATTTCCCAATAATATCAAATTCAAGATTGACGGTGGTCCCAACTTCGAAAGTGTGGAAATTGGTTTCGTTGTAAGTGTAAGGAATAATGGCCACCTGAAACGAATGGTCTTTCGAGTTCACCACCGTTAAACTCACGCCATTTACGGTAACCGAGCCTTTTTCAACAGTCATGTAACCTTTCTGCGCCATTTCCTTGTCGAACGCGTATTCGAACGTGAAATACCAGCTTCCGTCGGCTTCTTCAACTTTGGTGCAAGTGGCAGTCTGGTCAACATGTCCCTGAACAATGTGCCCGTCCAAACGGCCATTCATCATCATGCTCCGCTCAAGATTCACTTTACTTCCAGGAACCAGTTTCCCCAGATTTGTTTTCAGCAAAGTTTCTTTAATGGCGGTTACTGTGTAGGTTTTTGCTTCGCTGTCGATTTTTACAACCGTAAGGCAAACGCCGTTGTGCGAAAGGCTTTGATCAATTTTCAGCTCATCAACAAACGAACAGGTGAGCGTAAAATGTACATTTTCCTGATCTTTCTGAATGGCAATCACTTTGCCGGCTTCTTCAACTATTCCTGAAAACATGGTTGCTTGATTTTAGAATTTGGTTGCGAAGTTACATGTTTTGAATGGAGTGGCAAATGGAAATGGTGTAATGGCTAAGACTTATTTTTCAGGCTTCCACAAATATTTTCCGGATATTTTATTTCAACTTATTTTTCATTCGTATATAATTTGTTTCTTAAAGGTCTCATGGAATAGCCATCTATTCATTTTCGATTGGTGAGAAGATAATTCTCATGGCTATTTCATAAATTTATCGGATAATTTTAAAAAATCGACCTAAAGAACAATCACCTTAACCAAAAACAACATGGATGAAAAGACAATTGATCGGGTAATCAGTATTCTTACGATTCTTGCTGCAACAGCAATATTATTGGGCGCATTTTTCAAACTTCAGCATTACCCGTATGGTAGTCAATTGGTTTGGGGTGGCTTTATCGCGCAGTTTGTCTTTAGCAATATCGAAATCAGCCGATTGAAAAAGACAATTAAAAAGCTTGAAGGAAAATTGCCAAATGCTTAATAAACTTTAAAAATCAAACAATGACAACAGTAAAAACAACCTATCTGGGCGATTTACGCACCGAGAATATTCATCTTCAATCGGGCAGCAAAATCATTACCGATGCGCCAACCGACAACCGAGGGAAAGGTGATGCCTTCTCTCCCACCGATCTGCTGGCAACCGCATTGGGCAACTGCATCATGACGATTATGGGCATCAAAGCAATGGATAATGGCATCGACATTGTGGGTACCGAAATCGAGATTACCAAAATTATGGCCGACGCCCCGCGCCGCGTTTCCGAAGTGGTTATGGAATTTAACTTTCCGAAGAAAGGCTACACCGAAGAAGAAAAGCGGCTGATCGAAAGTGTGGCCGGAATCAGCCCGGTTCCGTTAAGTGTTCATCCCGATCTGAAACAATCCATCAGGTTTAACTGGTAGGAATATTTAATTATTTATCCTGATACCGCTTACCATCCGGCCGGTATCGGCGCCATCGCGACGGGCAGAGTAGAAAAGACCGGAATGTTCGAACGAACACAAACCCATTATTTCAATATTTTCATCTGCAATGCCCGATTCGGCCAGTACGGTTCGGTTGGCTTCCCATAAATCAAAATAGGCCTTTCCTGAATTCAGCGAAGGCTTGAGCAATGCAGGTGAATTACCAAAGTTATTCTGAACCATTTCAACCACTTCGGGCCCCACTTCGTAGGCATGAATATGAATAGATGGCCCGATTCCGGCAACAATGTCGGATGGCTGACAACCGAATTGACCGGCCATTTTCTGAACCGTTTTCAGTATTATTTTGGAAACCGTTCCTTTCCATCCGGCATGAATGGCTGCCACCACCTTTTTTTGCGGATCATACAACAAAATCGGAACACAATCGGCTGTTTGCACACAAACGAAAAGCCCTGGTTCGTTGGAAATCAACGCATCGGTATCGGCAATTGTGTTTTCATCTGCTGAAGTAACAACCGCAATATGGTCAGAATGGGTTTGCCGAGGGAAAACGAACTGCTTGGCGTTTGTCTCGCACGAAATGGCCAACTCTTTACGGAATTCAGCATATTCCTCCTTTTGGTCGCCAGTAAAACGCGATTTGCTGCCCGAAACCCAACCTTCTTTTGTTGTAATGAAATGGGCAATATCTTTATATTTTTTGAAGTTCTCGAATTTAAATACAGAAAGCCGTCCCTGAATCATTTTTCTCATAGTTCAAATTTTTGCGCAATATTAATGAGCCGAAATAAAGCAATACATGACATTTGTCGCCTAAGGAGTGAATGAAGGTTGCGGGATTCGGGTTACGGGTTACGTGTTATGAAACCCGAAACTCGTAACCCGCAACAATTCCTCTTTATCCCATCAGCAATTGGTTCATCCGGTTTTTATCGAGAATTTTAATAAAGCGACGATCTGTTTCAATCAAACCCTCCTGAACCATTTCGCCCAACGTTCGGGCTAGCGAAGGGCGGGTAACGCCAAACATTTCGGCCAGTTGTCCCTGCGACTGCTGTACCTCAACTGTTTGCAAACGATCGCCAGCCTTTTCCAAAAGGTAATGGGCAATTTTTTGCTTGATGGTTTTGAACGAAAGAAACTTCAGCTTTTGAGATAAGAATTGTGCCCGCGATGAAATAGTATTCAGGTAATTATTCAGAATCAGGGCGTTCAGTTGCAGCATTTTCACGAATTCTGGCTTAGGTATCGAAACCATTTCGACGTCGGAAGTGGCCGAAACAGTTACCGGAAACCGATTTTCTTTTCCAAACAAAAAAGCAGTTGCCAATGGCCAGGGAGCCGCCATGTCTTCAATTTTAATTGTTTTTCCTGAATAATCGGTCATCTCGGCTTTTACGCTGCCTTCCTGAATAATCAGCAAGCGGTCGCAAACATCGCCTGCCATCGTAATCAAATCATTCTTTTGATAGGTTTTAACCTGGTAATGAATCTGACGGAATAATTCCTGAAGATCGTTAGGAGAAATGCCCCTGAAAATGGGCGACTGGCAAAGTATTTCGGGCTGAATCATGGCAAAATTGTTGAGCTTTTTTTCTTGCCACAAAGTCGCAAAGGCATAAAGTTGCACTAAAAATAATTCTTTGTGTTACTTCGTGGCTTAGAGTCTTGGTGGTTATTCCTTGTTTTTTCTTTCAGTTTGTAACATTCGTTACATTACAAACAACCGAATGGCTGTAGTTTTGTTTCAGAAAAATACAAAATTAGTAACAGAAAGGATGAATCAACATTCATCAATCACAAATAATCAATCAAGATGATACGCGAAATTGTAAATATCGACGAAGACTTGTGCAACGGATGTGGCGTTTGTGTACCAAACTGTCACGAAGGTGCATTGCAAATTATAGATGGTAAAGCCAGGCTCATTAGCGAATTGATGTGTGACGGATTGGGAGCCTGTCTTGGCCATTGCCCCGAAGGAGCAATTACGATTGAAAAACGTGAAGCCGACGAGTACGATGAAGTATTGGTGGTTCAGCAAATTATCCCGAAGGGCAAAAACACGCTGGTTGCGCATCTAAAACACCTGAAAGAACATGGCGAAACCGGATTCCTGAAACAAGCTGTTGGCTACCTGAAATTACACGCCAGCGAAATTCCGTTCAGCGTTGATGCGGTAATTGCCGAAGTTCATTCCACCAAAGTTGAATCATCGGGCGGGTGTGCTTCCGGTGGTTGCCCCGGATCGCAGGAAGTGAGTTTCGAACCTAAAAATCTACGATTTGCGCCAATGGGTGCTACAACCGAAGTACCTTCGGCCTTGCGCCAGTGGCCGGTACAAATGCACCTTATTAATCCGGCAGGAGCTACTTTTCAGGGAACCGACCTGCTTTTGGCTGCCGACTGTGTGGCGTTCAGCTTGGGAAATTTTCATTCCAAACATTTGGCCGGAAAATCATTGGTCATCGCATGCCCAAAACTCGATCAGGGCAAAGAAATATATGTGGAAAAAATTCGCCGCCTCATCGACGAAGCCCGTGTAAATACCATTACCGTGATGATGATGGAAGTTCCGTGCTGCGGAGGTTTGTCGCAATTGGTTAAAATGGCAGCAGCCCAGGCAACACGCAAAGTTCCGGTAAAAGAAACCATCGTCAGCATCAAGGGCGAAATTCTCGACGAAAGCTGGGTGTAAAACCAATTCCAGGTTCAAGGTTTCAAGTTCCAAGTTTGTTCGGGAATTCAAATTTGAAAAGAGCCTATCCTTTGCCGTTCGGCTTTAGCCAACGGACAAATAGAAGGTACTCATGAATCCTCCGCGCGAAATTGCCCAACAAGGTTTCTCCCATATTTCGGACGAAATTGGAACAATTCTCATATATAAAATTCATCAAAATCATTCTGTATTCTATCAATTAAAATTTCAATAATTAATTGAGAACCTAATGTGTGGTAAACGAAATAACCATACACAGTACTTCTCATTTCCAAAAAAATCAATATGAACATGTTTTGTTTTCAATGTCAGGAAGCAGCCAAAGGAATTGGTTGCACAATTAAAGGTGTGTGCGGAAAAGACAGCGATGTCTCAAACCTTCAGGACACCTTATTATTTGTACTGAAAGGTGTTGCAGCCTTGAACAGCGAACTGCGCAAAGCCGGACTGGCCGAAGCCAAAGTGAATAAAGTAATTTTCGATGGCTTGTTTAGCACCATCACCAATGCCAATTTCGACGATGTGGCTTTTTCAATCCGCATCAAAAAAACACTGCGAATTCGTGACGAATTGCGTTCGAAAGCCGAAGCTGCCGGAATCGCATTGCCAGCACACGAATCGGTGACATGGACTGCAGTAACCACTGAAGAGTTCGAAGCCAAAGCCGCTGAAGTAGGTATTTTGAGTGAAAAAAACGAAGACATTCGCTCGCTGAAAGAATTGATTATTTACGGGTTGAAAGGTTTGGCTGCTTATGCCGAACATGCTTACAACCTGAATCATGAAAACGAAGAAATTTACGCTTTCATGGAACGCGCACTGGCGGCTACCACTAAGGATTTATCAGCCTACGAGTTAGTTGCACTGACCCTCGAAACCGGGAAATTCGGTGTCGATGTAATGGCTCTGCTTGACAAAGCGAACACCACCAGCTACGGAAATCCGGAAATGACCAAAGTAAACATTGGCGTCCGGAAAAATCCGGCCATCCTGATTTCAGGTCACGATTTGCGCGATTTGGAAGACCTTTTGGTTCAGACCGAAGGAACCGGCGTGGATGTTTACACCCACAGTGAAATGCTTCCGGCTAATTATTATCCGGCTTTCAAAAAATACAAACACCTGGCCGGTAATTACGGAAATGCGTGGTGGAAGCAAAAAGAAGAATTCGAAAGTTTCAATGGACCGATTCTGTTCACGACCAACTGCATTGTTCCGCCAATGGAAAAAGCCGGATATCGCGATCGTATTTACACTACCGGAGCTAGCGGATTACCGGGTGCCGTGCATTTCCCCGACCGCAAACCGGGACAACGTAAAGATTTCCATGCCATTATCGAACATGCTAAAATCTGTGGCGCACCAACCGAAATCGAAACAGGTGAAATCATTGGTGGATTTGCTCATAACCAGATTTTCGAATTGGCCGGACCAATTGTTGAAGCCGTAAAAACCGGAGCAATCCGCAAATTCTTTGTCATGGCTGGTTGCGATGGCCGCATGAAAGAACGCGATTATTACACCCAGTTTGCTGAAAAACTTCCGAAAGACACCGTAATTTTAACAGCCGGTTGCGCCAAATACCGATACAACAAACTGCCATTGGGCGACATCAACGGAATTCCGCGTGTGATCGATGCCGGACAGTGCAACGATTCTTATTCATTGGCTGTTGTAGCTTTGAAACTAAAAGAAATATTCGAGTTGGAAGACATCAACGATTTGCCGATTGCCTACAACATTGCCTGGTACGAGCAAAAAGCAGTGATCGTGTTGCTGGCACTTCTTTACCTGGGCGTGAAAAACATACACCTTGGGCCAACATTACCTGCTTTCCTGTCGCCAAATGTGGCAAATGTGCTGGTTCAGAATTTTGGAATTGCCGGAATACAATCGGTTGACGAAGATTTGAAACTGTTCCTCCAGACCGAGAAAGAACTGGAAGAAGAATTTGAGAAATAAATTGAAATTTGGTTTATTTAATTTGTTTAGTTGAAACCTCCTGATCGCTCGATCGGGAGGTTTTTTGCGTTTTGACAGATTCAAACACTATAAATCTGCGTTTTCCACCCGTTTCTGTTGCATTTACTTTCTCGAAATTACGCTTAAAAATACCATATTTTACCATTTTCTATTCCGGTACAAAATTATTTTCATTTTTATACATTCTATTTACATATGATTATCAATGATATAAAAAAGTTTTTCAAAATATTTAAATATTTTTAGTACTTTGTGTTGCATAGTTCCATTTAAAGTTTGTATGTTTGTAAAGCCAATAACAATGTAAGAGAAGGTAGAAGTTTAAAAAAAGTTCCTTGCAACTGTAACGAAATCAGAAATCGATCGTCTTACTAACAGAAAACAAGAAAACAAAGTCAGGAAAACAAGAAAACGTGTTCAGAAAACAGAAAAACAGAAACAATTCAGAAAACAAAACTCAAAGCCATGAAAACAACAAACAATGTTCAGAAAACAGAAAACAAAAAACATGAAAGCATTTCGATGAAAACTTTAGCAGTAGTATTAGGGTTCGTGCTAATCAGTTTTACAGCCAGTGCCGGCAGATTTTCAAAGAATCAGGCAGCACTCAACGACAATAAGCAGCTTCTGGCATTCACTTCCACAGCAAACCTTGCCCATTCAATAGAGATTACAAATGCAGCTACTGCCTTTTTATTTGAAATTTCGGAAGAAGAAAGTTTGGAAATTGAAAGTTGGATGACAGATAAAACCTATTTTGATTCTCAGATGGATGCTTATAATGCTGAAGAAGAAGAGATTTTAAGAGTGGAAGAATGGATGCTTACCAATGAGAATTTTATAGAAACAGATTATAATACTGAAAGCGAATTAACCTTGAAAGTTGAAGAATGGATGTTGGATGAATCAATCTGGGGTAAGTAATTCCAGCTTGAGTGAGAGATTATTTTGAACGAATTTTAAGGAGGAAAAAACTATGGATCTGAACAATACAAAAGCGCAAATGCGCAAAGGAGTTCTCGAATACTGCATTTTGCTGGTAATCGACGGAAAGCCTCTGTATGCAAGCGACATCATTGAGGAATTGAAAAACTCTAAAATGATTGTTGTGGAAGGAACACTTTATCCGCTGCTCACGCGGCTGAAAAATGACGGTTTACTGGCCTACAAATGGGAAGAATCGACACAGGGGCCACCACGTAAATATTACGAACTCACCGATGAAGGCCGCTTCTTCCTGAATGAAATGGGCGCTTCGTGGGACGAATTAGTCGAAGCAGTGAGAATGATAAAGGAACATAAATAAGTCATTTTCAGTATAAAGAAATCGAATCTGAAAAAATATAAACACATGAAAAAGACATTCACAATAAACATAGGCGGAAGCGTTTTTCATATCGACGACGATGCATTCGAGAAACTTCAACGATATTTACAACTACTGAATCGTCATTTTGGCACCGCACTCGAAGGCCAGGAAATACTTCAGGACATAGAAGCGCGTATTGCCGAGCTCCTGATCGAAAAAACCGGCAACAAAGTGGAGGTTGTAACCAATGAAATGGTTGATGAGGTGATCGCCCGAATGGGTAAGCCAGAAGATTTTATGGAGCAGGAAGAAGAAACTTCAGCAAAAACACAGGCTGATGAAACCGCTCTGGAGGACGAACCAAAAATGCGCCGACGACTTTACCGCGATGGCGACAACCGGGTAATCGGTGGAGTTTGCTCCGGACTTGGTGCTTATTTTAATATCGACATGGTAATTCTGCGCGTAATTTTTGTAGTGCTGTTCTTCCTTGGAGTAGGCGCCTCGTTTCTCATCTATATTATTCTCTGGATAGTAGTTCCGAAAGCCAAAACTACTGCACAGCGTCTGGAAATGCGGGGAAAGGAAGCCACCGTTTCGAACATCGAGAAATCGATCAAGGAAGAGGTAAACGAGATTGGCGAAAGCTATAACCGTTTCAGAAATTCGGCAACCTACGAAAAAGGCATTACCCGTATGGATCGCTTCGGCGATGTGGTAGGAAGCGTTCTTCGGGTCGTGGTTCGTATAGCTGTGCTGCTATTTGGCGCTGCGCTGCTCATCGGAGGAATAGTATTTTTGATCATGTTTGTAACCTCACTGGCAGTCGGACATTCCTTCCTTCAGGGAGGCCCGTGGAACTTCGGATGGGATTCAAACATCAACATGGCCAATATAATCAACCATTTTGTCAGCCCCGAAGCATACACCATTTCGTTAATTGCGGTTTCTGTACTTATCGGAATCCCAATCCTTGTATTACTTTTTATCGGCACAAAACTTTTGTTCAGGTACAAAACCAATAACAAACTGATCGGACTTGGAACCTTCGCCCTGTGGTTGCTGGCATTGATAACATTGATTGTTGTTGGCGTTAGTCAGGCCGAAAATTTCTCGAAACAAACCAGCCAGACAGTTACTCAAAAGATTGAATGTGGCCAGTGTAAAACATTGTACCTCGAAATGACCGATGATCTATATGAATCGCTCATTGAAGATCATATTTCGCTCGACCGAATGAAAATTGCAGAAGTGAACGGGAAAGAAAAACTGCTCGGACATCCGCAATTTACGATCGAACAAAGCACTACCGGTGAATTTTTGCTTCAGATAAAAAAACGTTCAAGAGGCGGTGATACCGAAGAAGCACAAAAAAACGTGGAACAGATTGATTATAATTTTATTCAGAAAGATTCAACACTTCAATTCGATCCGTATTATTTCCTGAAAGACAATGCGAAATGGCGCAATCAGGAAGTGACTATGATACTGAAAGTTCCGGAAGGAAAATCGGTTTACCTGAATGAAAAAATGAAGTCGATTATTTACGACATCGAAAATGTAAATAACATGTGGGATGGCGACATGGTGGGCAAGTTCTGGACCATGACTGCTGATGGCTTGGCATTGAAAAAAGATACAGTTGTTCCGGTTATTAAGTAAATCTCCCCCAATATTATTGATTCCCAAACAGGAATCGCTGTTAAGAGGTTGAACTTAGAAAGTGCCAGCCTCTTTCAATTTTGATTGAAGACGACTTGTGATCATTTGAAGCTAAAAATTTTTAATTTTAGATCACATTTAAAATAACCAACACATGAAACAACTGACTAAACTATTTTTATTCCTGATCCTGTTTTTAATCTCTGCCTCCCCCACCTTTGCCCAGGTTCCCGACAAGGAAGCCATAGAAAAAGGAGTGAACCTTATTTCGACAAAAACCTACACAGCCGAAGATGATGCGCGAATACTTGAACTCTATAAAGATTTGCGTGTGGCCGATGTTTCCGACGGAATGGATATGGTTGGGCTACAGAATACGGGTTTGGTTAACGAGGCAATTCATGCCGACTGGGTCGATTTAAAAGATTTTGCCCATGTATTCAGGGGAATTGCGGTTACCGTTCGTTATGTGCCCACCCAAAAGCCAAATCGTCCGGCTCCCGGCGAAGATTTCGAAAAGTGGGAAGGGAATTTCTACAATGCTTATTCAAACGAAGCTTTTGCAAAGGTCATCAGGCCCGGCTCTGCCATTGTGATTGATGATGTGGAAGATAAAGATATCGGTTCAATTGGCTCAAACAATATTCTGTTCTGGCATAAACTGGGAGCTACCGGAGTAGTAACCGATGCAAGCTCCAGAGATACCGATGAGGTTGGACTGGAAAAAATACCACTTTATCTGCGGAAAAAAGGTCGTGGCATTCGTCCCGGAAGAAATGAAATTGAATCAGTCAACCGCCCGGTTTCAATTGGTGGTGTGCTTGTTTGCCCTGGCGATGTGGTTGTTGGCGATGGAGATGGCGTTATTGTTGTTCCACGCGCAGTGGCCGAACAGGTTGCGAAATATGCTACGAAGATTCTTACCAACGACAAAGCAGGTAGAAAAAGCTTGTACGAAAGTTTGGGAAGACCATTGGATAAAACTGTGAAATAACCATGATAAACAGAAGAAACCTTTTAAAAACCGGTGGTCTGGCTACTGCCGCCGCTGTTTTACCAAATATTGCACTTACGAATCCTGCGAAAAAAGATACCGATTTCAGGTTTTGCCTGAACACGAGCACCATCAGCGGACAAAATCCAGGGTTACTGAAATACATCGACATTGCTTCTGAAGCCGGATACAGTGGTGTGGAACTTTGGGTTCGGAATGTAAAACAGCACCTCGAATCAGGCAATTCGGCCATGGCCCTCCGGAAATATATTTCCGACCGTGGGTTGAAAGTTGAGAATGCTATTGGTTTTGCGCCCTGGCTGACCGGAAAAACAGGCATGGAAGAAATGAAAGCCGATATGTTGATGATGGCTTCGATTGGTTGTACGCGCATTGCCGCTCCGGCTTCAGGCGTTCCATCTGATAAACCATTAGACCTGATGGAAGCCGGACACAAATACAAAGAATTGATTGAACTGGGTCGTCAAACCGGAGTGATGCCCATTCTCGAATTCTGGGGAGCCTCAAAAGTGCTTTACCACATCGGGCAAACAATGATGATTGCCGCAATTGCCAACGATCCGGATGTGAAAATACTGGCCGATGTGTACCACATGTTCCGCGGAAATTCGGGCTACGATTCACTAAAAATGCTCGACGGAAATGTGATCGAAGTATTCCATATCAACGACTTTGTCGCATCCATACCACGCGAACAGCAAAAAGATGGCGACCGCGTTTATCCGGGCGATGGAGCTGCTCCAATGAAACAAATACTTACCGACCTCAAGAATATGGGCGGTACCAAAGTGCTCTCGCTCGAACTTTTTAACGAAACTTACTGGAAACAAGATCCTTTGCTGGTTGCCCGAACCGGTCTGGAGAAAATGAAAAAACTGGTCAGCCAGATCGAATAAATGATCTTGCGGATGTCGCATTTTTACAATTTCAGGAAAATTGGCTTCACTACTTTTGACTTGTAAAACTTAAAACAATAAACAATGAGAAAGTTGGTAACCTGGGTTGATATACCCGCTGTTGATTTTAAAAGAGCTGTCGATTTTTACAAGTATGTGCTGCAAACCGAACTCGAAGTTTTCGACTGTGGTGAAGAAAAAATGGCCTGCTTCCCCAACGGCGAAGGCGCAATTTCGTCGGCTCCCGGATTTAATCCGTCAGAAAATGGCCCGATCGTGAATTTCGATTGCGAAAACGATCTGGATGGAGCCATCGGACGAGTTATCAAAATGGGTGGAAAAATAGTACATCCCAAAACCAAAATCGAAGTGGAAGGCCGCGGCTGGTTTGCGCTTTTCCACGATTCGGAAGGAAACCGGCTGGGACTTTACGGATTTTAAATTCCGAAGTTTAGGATTACAACTTCTTGTTGCTGAAGTTGTAATCCTAACATTTAATTGTACATCTATCCTGAAGCTGTAATATCACTGTATCAATGGGATTTAACTTTGCCAAACCATCTGCCACTTTATCGCCCTACGTAAAACAGTACTGGGGTCTCGAAAATTGTCTGAATCCGGGGGAAGAGCACGTACAGCGCATCGTTCCCAACGGATTGATTGATCTGACTTTTTATCTGGGCGATAAACCTCGGCTAATCAATCACCGGCAGGAATCGCTTGAAAATACAGTTCTCTCCGGACATTGTAATAGTCCATACGATTTAGTGGTAACCGGAAATATCAGGTTGTTCGCTGTGTCATTTAAGCCGCTCGGAGCTTCCATGTTCTTTAATCTACCGATGAGCGAACTCTTTGGATGCATTGTTCCAGCCCGGTTTTTACTGAAAGAAAGTATCGACCGGCTTGAAACCAGACTTTCAGAAACAGTGGACTTTACTGACAAAGTTTGGCTGATCGAAGAATTCCTGCTGATGCAGTTATCTCAAAAGGAAAATTGCTTTGGACAAAAGCGACTGAAAAATAGTATTGAAATGATTACCCGCAACAAAGGAATTGTTGATGTCGATGCGTTGGCATCTTCTTCCTGCTGGAGCAGAAAACAATACGAGCGAAATTTTCAGGAGATTGTGGGCACCTCGCCCAAACAATTTATGCGGACAATCCGGTTTCAACATACGCTTCATTACAAAGCGCAGCACAGGCACACCAAACTTACCGAACTGGCTTACGAATGCGGATTTGCAGATCAGTCGCACATGATCAACGAATTCCATGATTTGTCGGGAGTAACCCCCAAACAGTTCTTTGCCGAATGCGAACCTTTTTCTGATTACTTTTCGGAATAGCAGTCATCAAAAATTTAAGCTTCAGTCACATTGCCTTCAATCCTGAATCCTGCATACTACATTGTACTACCTGGGAATAATCAACTCATATTCAGCATTTCCATCCGTTCATGATAATGGTTCAAATACTGCATTTTTGTTCCATCATCCAAAAATGATCTCTGAACTAAAATTTCAACGCCTGCTTGTTCTTTGATGAAAGGGGCAAGTAATTTATCAACCCTTTTCGTGGCTATTCCAATTTTTCTGCCAAATACGATAAAATCCTCCTTACACGGATGGTGTTGCTCGTTTTTAATTCTGCAGTCTGACCAGTACCACTCCTTAAATAATTCGTTCGTCAAAGCAAAAAATCCGTCTTCATCGACGTGAATCCTTGTATCCATCAGATCATAGGCAGGACTTAAAACATAATCTCCATTTAACGTCTCCAGTAAGGAGAAATTTTTCAGATGAGCATCACCATTGGAAAACAGGAAGTTAAATACCACCAGATTAAAGAACTTCTCCATTTCAACCTTCCATGCCCCAACGTATCTTTTAATCAATTCAGCAATACCTTCATAGGAATACTCATATCTGAAATTACTTCCCGCATTTTCTTCTGTTTTACCTGCCAGGGTTGCAAAATCTTCTTTCCCTAATTTGACGCCATCGGTGCCAAAGTCAAACCGTTTTGTAAGGTATGCCGGTTCATTATTGCTGAAAAATACCAATCCGTTTACCGCCGTAGAAATCTGATAGATCTGGCTGGCAAGTTGCATGGTGAGATGTTCATTTGCAGGAGCCATCAAGACTTTTTTCAGTCCATGCGGTTTGGGTTTGAGGATATAGGTTCCCCTTTCTTTTTCTTCTGTCAGCCTCAGATTGTTTTTATCCAGCAAAACAGAATATTTTTCCTGCATTCCTGAGATCGAGATTCTTTTTCTGTTTTGCATGAACCGCTTTTGGTCTTCTTCATCAATTTCGGGGGCGTTATAGGGTAAAATGTGACTGACTCTTCGCCCGGAAAACATCCTTCGCAGGAAGAGAGGGCTGTATTCCGAATATCCTTCTGTCAGCAATCCGGGGCAATTCCTTATTTCCATAGCTTTTCTAATTAATTGGTTTAATCGTTATTGCCCCAATGGTGTCGTACCGAGCCGTAGCTAGGAGTAAGCCAAAAAAATCATTATTATCAATCTTCAGTTGCCTGGATTGAACGATCCGGTTTGCTCCCTCAGATAGCATGTTGTAGAAAAAAGGAAACAAATATTCCGAAACGAACACCAACCGATCTTTGGGTAATGTCAGACTAATGGCTGGTCTCGTATTGTCATTGAAATACTCAGAAATGTATTGAAATTCAAAGGTCCGGTCATCGGCTTCGGTAAGGATGCCGGCTAAAACTCCATTTCGATGTACTTCTGCTTTTCTCATTTACTAGTATTTTTGAGCTCAAGTCTTATTTCAAGTCCCAGAATATCGACAATTTTTTGCAGGTTATTCAACGTGATATTTCCTTTGCCACTTTCGAACCGTTTCAATGTTGCGATTCCGACCTCCGAAAGTTCAGCAAGGTTTTCCTGATTTATTGCCAGAATTTCCTTCCTTTCTTTTACTGTTTTAATGATCTCTTCATTTTTCATATCCTAAACATCAATGGTATCATAAATAATACTTTTAGGTAAAACTACAACACATTTCAATCAAAAGCAAGCAAATAGTATCCTTTGTGATACTATTAAATGTTTTATGTGTTTGTTAGAACAACTAATCCTACTAAAGAATCATATATGATGCTAAAAAGTCTAATAACAAACAAGATACATTGAATGGTTTATTGGCCGTTTTTTGAGTATCGGCTCGATTTAGTCCCTTTTTTGTTGATTTTTATTGCAATTCAGGCAATTTCATAAAAATAAAACGCTGTAAATATTTAATTTACAGCGTTTTAAATTATTTATTGTAGTCTCACCGGGAATCGAACCCGGATCTACGGTTTAGGAAACCGCTATTCTATCCGTTGAACTATGAAACCGTTTTTAAGAATGCTGCAAAAATATGCAAATATGCTGTTTATGCAAAAATGGTTTGACTTATTTTTCCGGACGGCAAGGATCATCCGAAACTACCAACCTTAACATTATATAAATTCATCTCGCTGGAGCTTGGCTGTTTATGCTTAGAAACATTATAAATTAGTTATTTTGAACTGCATTTTATTGTATGTGACGCCCCATAACTCTACTTTTGTCGGGCAAACAAAAATGAAACTATTATTAAAATAAAAATCTGTTTATCTATGAGCAATTTACTGACTGCCTCTATTGGACGGAAACTCCTGATGAGTGTTTCAGGTTTGTTCCTGATTTTGTTCCTCTTTGTGCATTTAATCCTGAATTCGTTTTTGCTGCTCGATAGCTGCATGGGATTCGAAGAAGGCCAAATGTTTAATGCAGGGGTGCATTTCATGGGAACCAACCCATTGATTAAAATCATTGAGCCTACGCTGGCTTTAGGATTTTTAGTTCACATCATTTATTCATTAATTCTGACTCTTCAGAATATGAAAGCCCGCGGCTCGCAAGCTTATGCTTCAGGCAAAAAAACAACCGGCGTTGAATGGGCTTCACTCAACATGTTGCCACTGGGTATTGCTGTTTTTGCTTTCCTGGTAATTCACCTTATTAATTTCTACCTGAAAATGAAAGGTTTTACTGAATGGCATGGTGGTGAAGTTGAATTCCCATTCTTTGGCGCAATGGCAAAAGGCGAAAATGCTTATGCTTTGGTCAACGAAACCTTCCAAAACCTGTCAATCGTTATTATTTACATTGTGGGTTCGGTCGCACTTGCATTTCACCTGGCTCACGGTTTCTGGTCTGGTTTCCAGACAATCGGTTTAAACAATACTGTCTGGATGCCTCGCCTGAAAGTAATCAGTAATGTTGTTGCCATAATTTTAGGTGGTGGTTTTACTGTAATTGCACTGGGTCAATACCTGTTTTTCTAATTCTTAATAACTGAAACATGAGTAAATTGAATGCAAGGATTCCTGAAGGGCCTCTGGCTCAAAAATGGACCAATTATAAAGATCACCAGAAACTGGTGAACCCTTCCAACAAACGTAAACTGGATGTAATCATTGTTGGCACCGGTTTGGCAGGCGCTTCGGCTGCCGCTTCACTGGGCGAAATGGGGTTCAATGTTAAAAACTTCACTATTCAGGATTCACCACGCCGCGCGCACTCGATTGCCGCTCAGGGTGGTATCAATGCTGCAAAAAACTATCCAAACGACGGTGACTCTGTTTTCCGTTTGTTTTACGATACCATTAAAGGTGGAGACTACCGTGCCCGCGAAGCCAACGTTCACCGTTTGGCCGAAGTAAGTAACCTCATCATCGACCAGTGCGTGGCTCAGGGAGTTCCATTTGCCCGCGAATACGGTGGCTTGCTCGATAACCGTTCGTTCGGTGGAGCACAGGTAAGCCGTACGTTCTACGCAAAAGGACAAACCGGTCAGCAGTTGTTGCTGGGCGCTTACCAGGCGCTGATGCGTCAGGTAAACCTGGGAACCGTTACGATGCATACCCGCACCGAGTTGGTTGACATCGTGATTGTTGACGGTAAAGCCCGCGGTATTATTGCCCGCGATTTGGTTACCGGCGAACTGCAACGTCATTTTGGACATGCAGTGGTTCTGGCTACCGGAGGCTACGGAAATACATTCTTCCTTTCTACCAACGCGATGGGATCAAACGGATCGGCTGCCATTAAAGCTTACCACAAAGGCGCTATGTTTGCCAATCCATGTATGGCCCAAATTCATCCAACCTGTATTCCGGTTCACGGCGAAAATCAGAGTAAACTGACGTTGATGTCGGAATCGCTGCGTAACGATGGTCGCATCTGGGTTCCGAAAAAGAAAGAAGATGCAGAAGCTATTCGTGACGGAAAACTAAAACCAACACAAATTGCTGAAGAAAACCGCGATTACTATCTCGAACGTCGTTACCCTGCATTTGGTAACCTTGTTCCCCGCGACGTTGCTTCACGCGCTGCCAAAGAACGTTGCGATGCCGGATTCGGCGTTGGAACCGGATTGGCTGTTTACCTCGATTTCAAATCATCAATTGATCGTCTTGGAAAACATGTAATTGAAGAACGCTACGGAAACTTGTTCCAGATGTATGAAAAGATCGTTGATGAAAATCCTTATGAAACACCAATGATGATTTATCCAGCTATCCACTATACAATGGGTGGAATCTGGGTTGATTACGAATTGCAGACCAACATTCCCGGTTTATTCGCTGCCGGCGAAGCCAACTTCTCCGATCATGGTGCCAACCGTTTGGGAGCTTCGGCATTGATGCAGGGATTGGCCGATGGATATTTTGTATTGCCATACACCATTCAGAATTACCTGGCCGACGATATTGCCACCAAACGAATGACTACCAACGAGCCTGAATTTACTGAAGCTGAAAAAGCGGTAAAAGCCCGTTTCGAAAAGCTGATGAACATTAAGGGAAATCGTTCGGTTGACAGCCTTCACAAGGAGCTCGGATTGGTGATGTGGGATTTCGTTGGAATGGGTCGCAATAAAGAAGGTTTGCAAAATGCCATCGACAAAATTGCTGCTATAAAAAAAGAATTCTGGAGCAACGTGCGTATTCCGGGTAACACAACCGGAATGAACATTGAACTGGAAAAAGCCAGCCGTTTGGCCGACTTCATCGAAATTGGCGACCTGATGGCCCGCGATGCACTGAACCGCGATGAATCGTGCGGAGGTCACTTCCGCGAAGAATACCAGACTCCTGAAGGCGAAGCACTTCGTCAGGACGACAAATTTGCATACGTTTCCTGCTGGGAATTCAAAGGCAACGATGTTACTCCTGAACTTCACAAAGAAGCTTTGGTTTACGAAAGTGTAAAAATGGTTCAGCGTAATTACAAGTAACGGCTTTTTAAAAGGACATCAATCATGGAAAAAAACATAAATATCACACTTAAAGTATGGCGTCAGAACGGTGCTAAAGCAAAGGGCCGTTTCGAAACCTACAAAGTTGACAACGTGTCAACTGGCAGCTCATTTCTCGAAATGCTTGATATGCTGAATGAGCAGCTCATTAATGAAAATAAAGAACCTGTTGCTTTCGACCACGATTGCCGCGAAGGGATCTGCGGAATGTGCTCGTTGTACATCAACGGCCGTCCACACGGACCAGACGACGATGTAACTACTTGTCAGTTGCACATGCGTAAGTTTAAAGACGGCCAGACCATTACCATCGAGCCCTGGCGTTCGGCTGCGTTCCCGGTTATTCACGATTTAATCGTCGATCGTCGCGCCTTCGATAAAATTATTGCTGCCGGTGGTTACGTTTCAGTAAATACAGGTGGAGTTCCTGATGCCAATGCTATCGCAATTCCAAAACCTGATGCCGACGAAGCAATGGATTCAGCTTCCTGTATTGGTTGCGGTGCCTGCGTTG
>JAHEYU010000132.1 GCA_023251435.1 Bacteroidota bacterium | reverse complement strand
ATAAATTCTCCTGAAAGGTTTTTGTGCTGCTCATCACCTCATCCAAATAAGTGTTTTCGGCATTCAGATAGTTTACCACGTTGGTGCTGTCGGGACCTTTGCCAAAGAAATCGTACATCCAGTAATAATTATCTAAAACCTTGTCGCCGTGAATATCGCGCCAGTGTTCTTTTTTTTCGGCAACCGGAGCTTTTACCGGCTGAAATTGTGTGCATGAACTCATCATATAAAAGAATAGACTTAAAAAGAGGATTGATTTTCCCATAACCTGGTGAATTAAGGATATAAATAAATTGATTGTTTTGACGAACATACAAATTAACTAAAAGTTCAGCCTTTCCGTTATAAATTATAAATTGACGACTATGACTGAATCATTTCAGCGGTACATTCTAATCCCCGATTTGGGGTAAAAAGAATTCAACTTTTCCACATTTCGGGCAGAAATAAAGATCAAACGATTCGCGATTGGTAAATAATTCGAATAAATCGCCAAAAGCACCAATTCTGGTTCCTTCGTGAAAACGGTAATTACCATTGTACGACATTGGAACCTTGCAGCGCAGGCAATCAATTTGTGCAACCGGGCCGGGAATACCAAGTCGATCCAATTCGTTCAGAGTGCTTAAATCGTGTTTGCAAAATGGGCAAAAATTCAGATTGGTATCAATTTCGGCATTACAGGCCGGACAAACCACCTTAAATTCATTGTCGGCCAGCACCTGTGCATCGGTAAAACTGTACTGACAGTTCCAGCATAATTCGAAATTATCTTCTACTTCTGATTTACAATTGGGGCAAGTCTTCATATTGATTAGAAATTTGGGTTCAGCAAATATAACCAATAATCGACCGATAAACAGAATTAAATTTGTCCAACAATTACCACATAGTTTTTGCCATATTTCTTTGCGCATTTCGGGCAGGTGGTGTACCATAAATACCATTTTTTGATGGTATGGCCTTTTGCTGTAGCCATGCTCTCAAAATCCTTCCACCATTTTTCGGTATCACGAAACGGGCCTTCATAAACTTTACTGAAGAATTTCCCGCTTAGTGTTGTGTTTTCTGCATCCGAAACTTCCTTATCAACAGCAAGATAAAGATCCATGTTCCATTTCGAAGTATGATCTGATAAACAAAGATTGTCGGGGATGGAGGCTTCAACAGCAGTAACTTTCCGGTCGAGGCGTTTCATCACCTGCCCAAAATTCATGGGCATGTAAAAAAGCGTAAACACTTTATCCTTAATGAATTTCTTATTCTCCCAATTAAATGTTTTATCGTCCCAGGGAATTGGATCAAATTCAGGACAGCAGTCAAAATTGGTCTTCGATGGTTCCATAGCTATCAATTTAAAGGTTATTTATTTGGTTTTTATTACGAAACAGGCATATTATAGTTATGATATAAATATTGTTTTTTGACATAACAGACCACAATTTGGTAACAAAAAAAGACCGTTGCAGCTACAAAAGTTTGCTAAATTTGGCACCTTAAAATCTGTAAAGAATGAAACTTGAAATACATCCAAAAGCCAAAGCGCTGATTTTTGACCTCGATGGAACCTTGTCGGACTCGCTGCCGGTGCATATTGCAAGCTGGCACGCTGTGTGCGAAAAGCTGAACTGTACATTTGATGAGCGCATTTTGGTTGAAATGACCGGCGCGCCAACAATCAGTTTTGCAGAAAGGATTAAACGCGAACAAAACCTGGAGATCGATCCGGAAGAATTGGTTGAGTTGAAACAAAAAGAGTTCAGGCAAAATATTAACCGCATAAAACCGCACGATGCCGTTATTGAACTGATGAAAAACGCTCACGGAAAAATACCGATGGCTGTTGGTACGGGCGCCAGTCGCACAAGTGCCATGTTGCAGATGAAAGAACTTGAAATTGATCATTTGTTCGATTTTATTGTGACTGCCGATGATGTTGACCGCCACAAACCCGAACCGGATACTTTTCTGAAATGTGCTGATTTAATGAAGATTGAACCGGAGTTTTGTCAGGTTTTTGAAGATGGTGAACTCGGAATGCAAGCTGCCGAAACTGCCGGAATGCTGCTCACCGATGTCCGCCCGTTTGTAACCGATCCTTTTGCGGAGAGCGAAAAAAGATAGTCATTAAGTGGTCATTGAGTCGATGTTAAATCATTGATCAGAGCTTTCTTACTAAAAATGACGTGAAACAATTGACAATAAATGACATGTAAAATATCTTGAATTTTAGAGTATGACCTCATTTTTCTCTGCATTTCAGTCAATCGGGCCGCTTTTCCTTGTAATTTTTGTCGGCATGGTTGTAAGCCGCAACAAATCAGTTAACCAACAGTGGATTGAAATCCTGAACAATTATGCTCTTTGGATAGGATTTCCGGCCCTAATTCTGGTTGCATTGTCGCGACTGCACTGGGACATTAATCTATATGGCAATTTAATGGGCTGGAATTCAGTACGAATTGTTGTTCCGATGATGTTGGTATTCCCGGTTTCGGCACTTCTGAAATTAAAAAACAACATGCGGCGCACGCTGTTTCTGGCAGTTTCGTATGGAAATGTGGCCTATTTGGGAATTCCGGTTTTGCGCAGCGCTTATGGCGACCAAATACTTCCGGAGGCTACCATGATTTCTTCGGTTTATATTTTCTGGATGTTTACGCTGGGTATTTTTCTGGTCGAATATTTTGGCGATCGCAAAGTTCATGTCAAAGAATTGCTTCTCCGATTGGTTACAAATCCGATGCTGATCGCTGTTTTTATTGGGCTTTTTATTGCTGTCAATCACATTCAGTTACCAAAATTTGTGATGTCGGGACTCGATATTTTTGCCAACTCAGTTACAGCAGTTGTTCTTTTTTCACTTGGCTTATTTATGGGCAAACAGCCTATCGGCAAACTTCGCGATTGGCTGCCGGTACTTGCATTTAGTGTCATTATTTTGTTTATCCTGCCATTCATTTTCCTGATTGTATCCAGACCTTTTATTAATTTGGAAACAAGCAAGGCATGGATTCTTGAAGCCGCTATGCCAATGGGACTGACAGCCTACGCACTTTGCCTTAAATATAAACTGAATACCGGATTTGCTTCAAGAGTGGTGGTATTAAGCACTTTGATGGCCTTAATCAGCCTGCCTTTATGGTTAGTGTTCCTGCATTAAATACTGGTGAACCTCTTTCTCAATCTCGTATTTACTTATTTCTTTCCCAATAAATACCAGTATGTTTTCAAGCGGATCGTGCGGATTAATCACTGCGCCTTCAACAACCGAAGTCATTCCGCCAACCGAATGAACAATCCCAAGAAATGGATTATTCTCGAAATAAACCAATCCTTTGATTCTGAATATACTTTGCCGGTGCAATGATGCGAAATAAGTAAACCACTCACGGAAACTGTCTTCCTGAAGCCGCCCTCCAAAGCGGATAGTAAAACTGTGAAATCCTCCTGACTCAGTTTCGCTGTAAAATGGTTTTCTTAGCTTTTTAACAAATTCGTCCTGCAAATCTGGCTGTAGCTGATACAAATGCAAAGAATCGATTCGGGCATAATCAGTTTCCACAATCATGGCAGTTTTGTTAAGCGCTACCAATTTCTTCCGGATACCTTTTAGTTTAACCGGATCAACATCGCCCGCTTTGTTCAGAATCACCATATCGCTCAAAATAACCTGTTTCTGATGGGTTGTTTCGGCAATACCTTTATGAAAATTAACCGAATCGACCAGGCAAATAGTTCCGTTATATTCGAATAAACGCTTCAGATCGGGATCCTGAAAGAAGGGTTCTATTACAGGTCCCGGATCGGCAATACCGGTTGTTTCGATGATTAATTGCTCCAAATGATCATGTTTCTTTATCAATTCCTGAAGAGTCATCGAAAATTCGTTGAAAATAGTGCAGCAAATGCATCCATTGGTAAGCTCCATGATACACTCTGGTTTATAATCGGTTATTAGCCTGGTATCAATTGAAACATCGCCAAACTCATTTTCAATCAGACCGATTTTAACTCCATTATTCTGCAATAAAAGATGATTGATAAAAGTAGTTTTACCCGCGCCCAAAAAGCCGGTGACTATCATTACTGGTATTTTAGGTTTTACTGGCAAGATTGTACATTTAAGTAATAAAAAATAAAATCGACCTTTTGGGATAAGCTGATTAAAGTTAAATCATTTAGCTCAAACAATTACTTCATAATTATTCAATTTATACATTTCTATAACATCATTAATTGGCTGTAAATGACTGTTTTTTGCGTGAAAATAATAATGCAACTGTCAATTAAATTTCTTAAATTAAAGCGTAATCCAGATTTCTATTTTCCTATCAGGTAAAATTTTTGGCGTTTTTAAGCTTAAAACAGAAGTATCCTGAAAAAGTTGAGGCTGCCACAAAAGATCGTGGCAGCCTCATTATTGATTCCAAAATAATTGATTAATTTTTCAATATCAGCTTCTTAGTTACAGTACTTTTTCCATCGCTTATTTCTACAAAGTATATTCCGGCAAGTCTTTTAGAAAGATCGATATTCAAAATCGAATCATTTACTTGTGTATTTTTATATACTTCTACTCCAGCCACACTAATAATCCTGACCGTCGAAGTCAAAGCTCCTGAAACCAAAACATTCACTTTGCCGTAGCTCGGATTTGGATAAACTTCAGCACCCATATTCTGGCTTAAATCCGACAATCCGGTTGGCCGGTCAATCTTCACGATAAAGCTAATGATCCTTGAATCGCTGCCTCCATTTTCAACGCCTCCGTTGTCCTTAACAGTAACGCGAATAATGGTTTCTCCTTCTGCTTTGTCGGCAATCTTTAAAATCAGCTTGCCTGTTGCACTTCCTTTCGAATAGTCAACTAAAGCTTCAGTAATCAGTAACTTATTATCGGCTTCAGCTGTGACTGAAACAATTTCCTGCAAAGTACAACCGCTGGTAGGATCGATGCCCGACAATGGTACCTCAACTTCTTTGGTGTATTTTGCTACCGGCAGATCATCAATCAAATCAATTCTGGGCGCCAGATTGTAGGTTTTCACAGTGACCGCAAAATATACAGTTGCCGTATTACCCGATTTGTCTGAGACTTCCCATGTTTCCATGGTTGTTCCGACCGGGAATAAACCATCTTTCCCAAGACCTGATTTCAACTCGATTTTCCCGATGCAATCGTCGAATACCTTAATTTCAGGATAATTGATTTTTGTTTCGCAAACTCCCGGAGCCACAGTCAATACGATTGATGGAAGTTCCTGAATTTTCGGGAAAATCCGATCAACCAAAGTAATAACCTGCGTATATACATTGCTTACATTTCCGGAATGATCTATGACAGTCCATGTATTCACATAACTGCCAACATGATTGCAATCAGCAACTTTTATATATTCTCCTGAAATTTTCAATGGAGCCGGAAGGACATTATCGCAAGCATCAAAAGCTTCAGGAACAAGCGACTGGGCTGCGGCCAATCCGGCAACATCTGTGTATTCCAATATCCTGTTTAAAGCCATTGGTGCTGTAATCCAGACTGGTGCACTATCGGTAATTGTAAAATCAGCGCCCCGATAAATCAATTTATAGTTGTTGCTCAATGCCAGCGAACCCTGAACGATAGCATACGTTCCAACAGTATTTCCAGCTTCACGGGAAAGTGCTCCTGAAAATGAATCCAGACCAGCCAATTCAGGACTGAATTTATAAGTAAACAAAGGATCGGGCTCACTACACACCTTTGTTTCATTCATGGCAGTTACAGTAATTTCTCTTTTCAGAATAGCTGCCTTTAATCCGGATGGTTGAATCAGTTCATAATTTCCAGCCCTTTCTCCTGAAAGAGTCATTTGTGTTGAAACGTTTATTTCGGTTCCTGTTGTTGCTTGAGCAAAAGTTCCTGAAATGTTGTTTGCAAGGACTACATCATCAGAATTTATTACTCCCAAAAGTGTAGCTCCCTGAATTCCGGCAATTGTGTTCCCGTCATATTCTTTCGATAAAGCGGTTGCATTTTCAACATTGAGTACTTTACGGGTCACAACCAAAGTCCGTGCAACTGAAGGAGCTGCATTAAAGTTATTGGTACCTTCCTGAATTGCAGTAATAGTTGTTGTTCCCGCACCTATAATCTTCACCGTCTTACCTGAAACGGTTGCAACATTCGTATTACTGCTTGTAAAGCTGACCTTTAATCCTGAATTGGTTTCAGCAAAAAGGTCGAAAGCCGGATCACCGTATGTTTTCGATGTCAAAATCGCAAACGTGATTGCCTGATTGCTTTTTACAACTTCAAAATCAGCGCTTCCATAAATAAAGTAGTAGTTTGCCGCAACACCAGCCGAACCAATGATTGAACCCGGATATTTACCTACCGGAGTTGAGATTGTCACTGTGGTGCTCATGGTTGGGATGGCTGTTAGCGATGCTGCGTCATCATTGTTTTTCCATCCAATATATTTAAATGTAAGAACTGGCACCGGCTGATCGTAATGCTTGATACGCCCTTCTGCTATTATAGTTAAAGGCGCCTTGGTGACAACAAAATCGGCGGGCACATAATTAAAGTCGTAGTTCTCATCAACACCACCCGATAAGGTGATAGCGCCTACATGCGTTCCGGCTCCTGTGAGTAAGTTAACTGCGGTCGAAACAATTGGTAAGGTGGTTAGAACCGATTCGTCTTCAGAGTTTTGCCATCCTGAATAAACAAAAGTCAGGATTGGATTGGCGGCTCCATACACTTTGGTTTTGGCATCGGCAGTTACCGTAAGCATCGCTTTGGTTACTTCCAGATTGGCAGGAACGTAGGTGAAATCGTAGTTTTCGTCTGCTCCGCCCGAAACGGTGATCGCGTTGCTGTAAACGGCTACCGGACTGGTTACTGTTACCGTTGTACTTGCGGTTGGCTTGGTGGTCAGCACGCTTTCTGTTTCGCTGTTCTGCCATCCTGAATAAATGAAAGTCAACGTTGGATTGACTTCGCCGTATTTCTTTGTCTTGGCATCGGCGGTAACGGTCAGCATGGCTTTAGTGACTTCCAGATTGGCCGGAATGTAGGTGAAATCGTAGTTTTCGTCAACTCCGCCTGAAACGGTGATCGCATTGCTGTAAACGGCTACCGGACTGGTTACTGTTACAGTTGTACTTGCGGTTGGTTTGGTTGTCAGCACGCTTTCTGTTTCGCTGTTCTGCCAGCCCGAATAGACAAAGGTCAATGTTGGATTGACTTCGCCGTATTTCTTTGTCTTGGCATCGGCAGTAGCGGTAAGCATCGCTTTGGTTACTTCCAGATTGGCCGGAATGTAGGTGAAATCGTAGTTTTCGTCCACTCCGCCCGAAACGG
>JAHEYU010000074.1 GCA_023251435.1 Bacteroidota bacterium | reverse complement strand
ATCAGCCGCAAAGAATCAGGAAACTAACACAGTTTGGGAGGCATTCGTTGAATATCTGGAAACAGTTTATTTCGAGGGTGCTGCCGATGAGCTCGACAAAGAATTGGTTGAGTTCGAATACGAATCTTATAAGAGTTGTTACGAAAAATAACCGTAACAGCTTCAGCTTCAAGAGGCGAAATGCCTCTTTTTTTGTGCTCATTTCTTCATAGAAATAGTCAGAAGGGGTTCTCTCTCCTACAATTTTGCCGCAAAGTTATCTACGCATTCCGGAAAAGTCAAGGCTTTGGGTTTCCGGAACTAAACTGCCGAAACAACGCCGAGGGCGCTAGTTCAGTTTTTCATCCCTCAAAACTGACATTCGGCCTTGACAAGAATCCGGTCTGCTCGATGGGTATTTGGCTCAAAATTAACAGGCGAGCCAGATGCCAAAATAAGTCCCTGGGGCAGGGGCAAATCACATGAAATTTTTCGAGGGAATTAAAACGTTGGATGAATTGCGCAAGGAATACCGTCGCCTTGCTTTTCTGTATCATCCGGACAAAGGTGGCGACACAGCCATTATGCAGGTAATCAATGACCAATACGACCGGCTTTCAAAAAAGCTGATCAATGGCAATGCTGATTTTTCGGATGCCAGGAAAGAGTATGAACAGCAGGTTTCGGAAGAAATGCGACAACGGTTAGATCGGATTATCTGCTTGCCGGGCATAGTTATCGAGCTGATTGGTTCATGGATCTGGATTACCGGCAACACCTTTGCGCTAAGGGAAACATTGAAAGGCGAGGGCTATAAATTTTCCCATCCCAAAGCAGCCTGGTA
This sequence comes from Bacteroidota bacterium, assembly GCA_023251435.1. Classification (GTDB taxonomy): domain Bacteria; phylum Bacteroidota; class Bacteroidia; order Bacteroidales; family Prolixibacteraceae; genus Aquipluma. Next base: position 24,748 of record JAHEYU010000074.1, on the reverse strand, counting down.
CTGGCACAAAGGGGAATACTTCAAGAAGTCCGGCAAACTGATGTCAATGGACGAAATGCGTAATGCCTGGGGTTCTGAAAAAGTGGAATCTCAATATGCGAATCAAAATAATTTCATTCACTAAAACTAAACACAATGACTTACAAAAATGATCCAAGAATGATTACTGCAAAGTTTACATCAGCCTGTTCAAAATGTGGCTGCAAAATTAAAAAAGGTACCAGCATATATTACTGGCCATCCGACCGAAAGGCGTATTGTGAAGAATGTGGCGACGGTCCATACAGACAGTTTCGATCAGCAGCAGCCGACGAAGATATGATGAATGGCAATGGTCCATGTGCTTACTGATTTTAAGGGGCTTTCGCCCCTTTTTTTTGTCGCTAACCTAACAATCAGTCTCACTGGTGTGGACGGAGAAAGTAGTTACACTCAAATTCGGGGTAAAGGTATTGATCGCCTGCCGGAAAAGTTAAGGGGTTGGGCTTAGCTATTTATGATTACCTAAAACACCGCTTTGCGCCTGTTCAGTTTCTCCCATGCTTCCGAAACTGACATAGGCCCTTGACAAGAATCCGCCCGGCTCAATATCGATTACCCGTAATTTAATTTTAATCGGCGAGCCAGATCAGCCCTGAGAAGACCGAAGGGTGCCAAAATAAGTCCCAAAGGCATGGGTAAATTTTATGTTTAAAGTTATTGTGGCAGGTAGTAGAGATTTCTCGGATTATAAGCTGCTAAAATCTTCACTTGATAAGCTGTTTTCCCAAAGAACTGATATAGAAATTGTATCGGGAATGGCACGTGGCGCTGATTCTTTGGCTGTAAAATATGCAAAAGAGAATCATTATCCAATATCAAAATTTCCTGCAAACTGGAAAACCGAGGGCATTCATGCAGGATTCACCAGGAACAAATTGATGGCCAGATATGCTGATGCTTGTGTTTGTTTTTGGGATGGGAAATCAAAAGGGACATGTCACATGATACTTACCGCACAGAATCATAACCTCCGGTTAAGGATTATTAAGTTCTGATCCATGAAACTGACTCATATTAAGCGTATTTCAACCACCACTCGGATGAAATATCATCGTAATTACTGCGAAGCCAAAAACGGGAACCTTATAGCAGCACAAAAACTGGTTTCTGATATTATTCCGGATCCAATAATATTTAAAAATCTTACCGGTTATGTTTGCCCTGTGCTGAAGCCAAAGGGGAATAGAATACCGCTTGCTTTGGCCCAATACATGGCATTTCATTCGAAATTGATTCTCGAAGATGCAATATACCTTCAGCAAACCCCACATGGCTCAACGATGTGCGAAAGGCTTTATTATAATCCCTCGTATTCAGGGAAGGTAAAGCATGAAAATTACATCATTGTTGATGATGTATATACCTCTGGAAAAACCCTGAAATCGCTGAAAAAATACATAGAATCCTCTGGCGGAAATGTTATTGCTGCCTGGTGTATTGGTTCAAGTCGTTCGCTCGAATTCGAACCAGACCGGTTTCTAATTAAACTTCTTATTTCCAAATTCCCTGATATTTCAAGCTATTTCGAAATCGAAACATTAACCATTCCACAGATCCATTATCTTTTGCGGCTATCTTCTTTAAACAGACTATGGGAAATACATTCCGACAATCAATTGAATTTGTTATTTGCATAACAATATTGCAAATCCTGGGTTTAAAGATGTTTGTTCAGAAACATATCCGGGTGTGCAAAGAAAAAGTGGCTTTGCCACTTTTTTTGGTCGCTAACCAAACTATTTGGGACATTTTCTCCCCTAAAATCCTTTCGGCTTATGGGTTTCAGCTTGGAAGACCATCTTCATGGCAGCCTGTTTCCTTCTTTTTAGTTTTTTGTTTCAGGCAATCATCCTGTGGAATGGCTGCACTTTGGCCTGATGCAAGTTGTAGAACCGGTCGTCTTCACACATTGGCACAGCCTCAAATGGTACCACACTCCCTAAAAACTTCAAATACGGTATAAGTCCATCTACTACTGACGATTCTACACTGATTTTAGGTTTACTGGTGTAACCGTTTCACAACGTAGTTTTCTACGGTTGACAGAATATTGAACTGTTAGTCAAAAATTATCTACAAAGATTTATTCTTAGATGGAAGGAAACCCGACAATGAATTTTCTCGGCATATCCTCACTGCGTTCCGGTATTCCAATTCCTTCATTGCCACCCTTCATCAGAATAGTCATCATGCAGAAATTTTTTTTATAACTTAAAAATCAATATTATGACAACTTTTGAAAAGCATTACATTGGAAAAGGAACACAAGTAGAAAACCTGGACATCATTAAGATCGTGTTACCACTAGAAGGACTTGAAGAAGCCGTGTTTGAAAAGAACGGAGTAAAGTACCTAAGTTTTGAGTTGGCTAAATTGCGCCAAGAAGACAAATTCGGCAGAACCCACACTTGTTATTATCAGACCAAAGTTTCTTCAGCCATCCCAACTCAGGACGAAGCTGCTGAAAAACAACAGAAATCCGGCAAAAAGAAGTCAAAGAAACAGACTGCCGACACTGAAGACGATCTTCCTTTTTAGCAGAAAACCACAAGAAAGCCGAAAGGCTTTTTTGTGTGTCGTACATTTTCAAATCGTCTTCTGCGAGAACCAGGCTGACTAATGATAATGATGATAACATGAACAACAAAAGCCCTTGCGATTGCAGAACGTCCGGCTCCACGCATTCATACGAACCGTCGTTTGCTTTTCCCTTTAATGGGAACAGTACACAGCTCTCTGCTTCATTTGTTCGCCAAACAATCTTCATCTCCCCACGTGTAAGTTCTGAATGACCGGACTGAAAACCGATCATTCAGAACACACACACTTTTCCTTCTCGCAGGACTGACACATACCAAAAACGTTTGATTCATTTCTCTCATCCGATTTGCCAATCCCTTCATTCATTTCCCTTCATTGTCATTCCGGTCATTTATTTCAGGTTCATGACAAATTTGTTCGGTCATTTATCAAACGAAACCCCAATCCAACCCACCCGTTAAAACTGGCCAACTTATTTAAATACCAATCAGAAAGCACATCCTTCTGATCAGCTATCTGATTTTATATGGAATCAACACATCCGTTTTCTGCTAAATTTTGTTTTCTCTCCTTACATACGATCAAAAAAATTTAACATTTATCCTGATAAGTTGATAAGCATCTGTTGTGCTTCGCATTCAAGGACTGAATTGGTTTTTCTGCCAGTATCAGGACTGAATTGGTATAGTAAGGACTGATTCTGACATTCACCGTGGTGCATACCGTGTGGCCTTGTGGTGGCTGCTAACTGGCAGAACAGAGTGTGGTAACGGGCAGAATGGTGGCTGCTATTTGGCAGAATAGAGCGTGGTAAATGGCAGAATAGCGGCTACTGTGTGGCTGTGTGGAGCGTCATATATCCGTATTTTCTGCCTTTTTTTCTGCTTGCGAGCTTAGGGCATGCTCGGGTGGATTAACACAGAATCAAATCCGAAAATGGATTTGATTCTGTGATTGTCTTATTTTCAAGATTTTGGATAAAAATAATCCGGAAAAATTATTTTTCATTTCGAGTGCTACAACTTTTTTCTTGTAGGAAAAAAGTTGACAAAAAAGAACCTGCGCCAGCCGTTGAAAAAACGGCAGAAAAATTCAGGGACCCGCTATGCGCCTAAATTTTTGGAACGCTTTACTAATCTAGAATTTACAGATACCGAATCAGATTAAAGAATTAAAAGAGATAGCCAACATCATTGATAAATAAATTTTTCTAACTATAATTTGTTAATATTTTCTAACCCTAATGGTAAGTTTGTTCAACGAATCAAAATAATTATACCTTTGAAAAATATTTTTCAATTATTTGCGTTGATATAACCAAATGAAAAAAGTTTTCTCCATATTATTAGCTTTGCTTATCCTGCTTTCGGGGACACAACTAACCGTGTCTGCGCATTATTGCGGTGGAGAACTTGCAGCTTCTAAAGTATCCGTTTGGGGTAGCGTGGCTTCATGTGGTATGGAAGAGACAACAACAAATGAGTGCGCAAATTCAGGAAGTCACCTAAGCAAACAATGCTGCAACAATAAGATTTCTGTTTACGAAGTGGATCACAATTATTCTCCTTCTTTTTTCGAATTCAAAACAATTGCACAATCCGTTTTGCAGGTTTTTACTCTGCCTGAAAATATATCATTTTATTCGCTTACTTCTTTATTTCAGATTGACACAAATTCCGGTCCGCCTGAATCATTACTTGCGGCCGCTGTAAGCCTGCCCAAAATCTGCGTTTTCCGTATTTGATGTTTATGTAACATTTTTTAGTTAATTAGATTATTCAATCTAATATTCTGAAGGATGTTTATTGTCTTGTATCCTGATGCTTGTAACATGATACTTAATACTTTTTCAATACATTAACATCAAATTCAAACAAAATGAAAACTGTAAAAATCATTATAGTAGCCTTATTGGCAATAGTTCTGGGTTCAAATTCTTTTGCCCAAACGCACGATCATTCAAAAATGACTTCTTCAAAAACTGAAACCCTCAAAGTTTTGGGCAACTGCGAAATGTGTCAGGCACGCATTGAGAAGGCCGCAAAGCTTGTTGGCGTTACCAAAGCAAGCTGGGACACAGAGACTAAACTACTCACCCTGGTGTACGATCCTTCAAAAGTTAAAAGCGACGACATCCAAAAGAAAATTGCCGCTGTTGGGCACGATACCGAGAAATTTAAAGGCGACGATAAAGCATACGCCAAGCTTCCCGGATGCTGCAAATACGAACGAAAGAAATAAATTTTCTATTCCTATTTTTCAGTGTAATAGTCACATTTCAGCCATCTTCGGAATGAGGGTTTTGAATTTGATTGTGGCTATTCACTGATTCTTTCACAATTTATAAAAATTACAAAATTACTAACATGAAAAAATTAAGATTGTCGGTAGCCATCCTGATGGGAAGCGCTATCCTGTTTTCAGCTTGCCAAAAAGACGAAACATCAAATTCAGAAAGTGATCCTGTAAATTTCGATGCTGCTTATGTTGTCAATGGCGAAAGTAATTCGATCTCGGTGATCAATCTGTCTACCAATAAAGTGGATAAAACCATTGATTTTACCAACTTTCAGAATAGTCAGGGTATGAGGCCGATGGGAATGGATATGAGTAATATGTGGCCGTATCATCTTTCATTGTCTCCTGATAAAAGTAAATTAGCTATTGCAGCACCAAATATGGATTTTAGTGCGGGGTATAATATGATGCAGAATACAGTGAATGCCAGCAGTTCAACTGATAGTCACAGTCAGCATCATGGTGGAAACACATCCAATAATAGTTCGGTAACGACTACAATGGCAGGAAGAATTCTTGTACTGGATGCCGTTACCGGCGAACTGATCAAGGAAATTACCCTCGAAGGAATGGCAATGAATGCTATTTTCTCCCCTGACGGGAAAGAATTGTGGACGGCGATAATGATGCCTGAAGGAAAAATCAAGGTGTTTGATGCTACTACATACAACCTTAAAAATACCATTACAGTTGGCCAGATGCCAGCCGAAGTGAGTTTCTCTGATGACGGTAAAAAGGTATTTGTTGCCAACGGTATGTCGAACACAGTAACAGTTGTAGATGCTTTTAGCAAAAAGGTACTTGAAACTATTGAAGTTGGAGCAAATCCGGTTGGTGCCTGGCCGGGTATGGGAGGCATGATGTATGTGAACAACGAAAGTGGACAGAGTATCAGTATGTTGGATGTGATGACAAACATGATGACTAATACACTGCAACTTGGTTTTACGCCCGGTATGGCCACCCGCAATACGATGATGAACCAAATGTGGGTTTCTGATCCAATTGGAGGCAAAGTTCAGATGTGGACAAAAACAGCGACCGGATACATGATGGGCGGAACCGTAACAGTTGGTAGCGGCGCTTCAGCCATCGCATTTAACCAAACAGGCACAACCTGTTATATTACCAATCAGAACGATGGAACAGTCTCGGTTGTGGATGTTGCAACTCTTAAAGAAATGATGAAGATTACTGTGGGCAAAAAACCTAATGGTATTGTAATTAGATACAAATAAGCTCTATTATGAAAACAATGATCAGAATTCTTATAATAATAACGGTAGGAATAATCTCTTTTTCTTCTTGTATGAAAGAGAATAATTTGGTGAACTTAGAGGGTATCCCAATACCGGTTACAGTGGGAGATTTCTCAACCCCACTGCCTATCCCAGCCACAATAAACGGGCAAGTAACTTTGACCGCTCAGGCTACAACATCCACTATTTTCAGTGGAAAGAAGTCAACGGTTCTGGGTTATCAATCCGGTTCTATCTTAGGACCTACTATCGTTGTAAATTCAGGTGAGAATATCAACGTCAATTTTCAAAATAGCCTTTCTGAAAATTCCAACATTCACTGGCACGGTCTGATAGTTCCAGCCAACATGGATGGTCATCCCGAAGATGTTGCCCAACCGGGAAGTTCGCTCAATTACAACTTTACAGTTTCGCAGCGGGCTGGAATGTACTGGTATCATCCTCACCCCGATGGATTTACAGCAAAGCAGGCATACCTTGGGCTTGCCGGAGTGTTCCTTGTTAGGGATGCAGAAGAACAAAAACTAAATCTTCCTTCCGGGGAGCAGGAAATTCCATTGGTTATTCAGGATAAAAGGATTAGCCCTGATTACGCTTTGGATTATTCGCCTACAATGAACGACATCATGAATGGTTATATGGGGTCAAACATTGTGGTAAATGGTGTAAGTTCACCTTACAAGGAAGTGAGTACCCGAAATTACCGGCTTCGAATCCTGAATGGTTCAAATGGACGTATTTACAATTTGGCCTTAAGTAACGGAGCCTCGTTCAGTGTAATTGGCGCCGACGGGGGTTTGCTTACTTCTCCGAAAATAGTTACTTCTCTTCTGCTTGGTCCAGGAGAACGTGCCGACCTGATTGTTAATTTTTCGACCTATGCTGTCGGCACAGAATTATTCCTCGAAAGCAAGACTTTTTCAGCAGGATCATCGCAAGGAACCCAAAGCTTCAGGATTATGAAATTTAGGGTAAGCAAAAGCGATAAAGATTCTTTTACACTGCCTGGGTCTTTGTCTACAATAGCTCCAATTTCGAAAACGAATGCAATAAAAATACGAACTTTCGATGTTTCAAACGGCGGTATGGGTAGCATGGGTGGTATGGGTGGCATGGGCAATACCGGAATGACTATGAAAGGAATGCATCGTATTAATAACAAGATCTACGATAAATCAAGGATCGACGAAACTGTTCAATCGGGCACAACTGAAATTTGGGAGTTTGATAATTCAAAGGGAAATGAGCCACATCCGATGCACATACATGCGCTTCAATTTCAGGTTTTAGACCGTACTGGTGGGAGGAACAGTTTAATAGCGTCTGAAAGTGGATGGAAAGATACGGTTCTTATTTTGCCCGATGAAAAAGTGCGCGTTATCATAACTTTTGGACAAAACAAAGGAATTTTTGTACTACATTGCCATAACTTAGAACACGAAGATGATGGCATGATGTTGCAATTTGAAATTATCTAATGAAATTCCATCTTTTATCATTTTCACATTTTCACATTTTCAATTTTATTCCATGCTAAATAAAATACTCAAATACTTTCTGGAACACCGGATGATTTCGATGCTGTTATTGCTCGTTTTCATCCTGCTCGGAACGGTGTATGCACCCTTTAACTGGCATACGGGTGCGCTGCCACGCGATCCGATTCCGGTGGATGCCATTCCCGATATTGGCGACAACCAGCAGATTGTTGCCACCGAATGGATGGGCCGTTCGCCAAAAGACATTGAAGACCAGATCACTTACCCGCTGAGCAGCTCATTGCTGGGCATTCCGGGGGTGAAAACCATCCGCAGCACTTCGATGTTTGGCATGTCGTTCATTTACCTGATTTTTGACGATGATGTGGAGTTCTACTGGAGCCGTTCGCGGATTCTTGAAAAACTCAATTCCTTGCCGTCAGGTACATTGCCCGCAGGGGTACAACCTGCCCTTGGGCCTGATGCCACCGCATTGGGGCAAATATACTGGTACACCCTCGAAGGCCGCGACCCTAAAACAGGTAAACCAACCGGCGGCTGGGATCCGCAGGAGTTGCGCACTATTCAGGACTTTTACGTAAAATATTCACTTTCATCGGCTAGCGGAGTTTCTGAAGTTGCAAGTATTGGCGGATATGTAAAAGAATATCAGGTCGATGTAGATCCAAACGCGCTGAAAGCTTTTGGCGTTTCGGTGATGGATGTGATGCAGGCGGTGAGTAAAAGCAATCTGGACATAGGCGCCGAAACCATCGAACTGAACAAAGTTGAATATGTCATTCGTGGTTTGGGTTATGTGAAAAGCCTCGATGATTTGAATGAAGCCGTCGTCACGGTGCGTGACAATGTGCCAGTTCGCATCCGGGATGTGGCAAAGGTCACTTTCGGTCCTGCTCCGCGTCGCGGAGGGCTGGACAAGGATGGTGTGGAAGCCGTTGGCGCTGTGGTGGTTGCCCGTTATGGTTCAAATCCGTTGGAGGTGATCAACAATGTGAAAAAGAAAATTGCTGAAATTGAAACCGGGCTTCCCTCCAAAACATTGGCTGATGGCACTGTTTCGAAGGTGACCGTCGTCCCGTTTTACGATCGTACCGGGCTGATACAGGAAACAATAGGGACCCTGGAATCTGGCTTGTCGGACGAGATACTAATTTCCATTATTGTTATTATCGTTCTGATTATCAACTTGAGGGCTTCGATAATTGTTTCGTTCCTTTTGCCAGTAGGGGTGCTGATGACCTTTATCGCCATGAAATGGATGGGGGTGGATGCCAACATTGTAGCCCTTTCAGGTATTGCCATTGCCATTGGCGTAATGGTTGATATTGGGATTGTGGATGTGGAAAATATCATCCGCCATTTGGAGATGCCCGAAAACGAAGGAGCAAGAGGTAAACGCCTTTTACAAGTGATTTATGAAGCCACTGTGGAAGTCAGGGAAGCCGTTACAGTAGCTCTTTCCACCACAGTGGTGAGTTTTTTACCCGTATTTGTAATGGAAGGCGCTGAAGGAAAACTTTTTACCCCGTTGGCTTTTACCAAAACCTTTGCCTTGCTGGCTTCCTATGTGTTGGGAATGATTGTATTGCCCACGCTGGTGTATTATTTTTTCAACTTTAGAATAGATACCAAAAGAACCAGGAATGGACTCAACTGGATATTGATTGTAGCGGGGGTGCTGGTAGTGGCCATCTGGGGAGTCTGGCCAGCTTTGGCGCTGTCAGCCATTGGTATCAATAACCTGATGGCTCCCCGCTGGCCCGAAAGCCGCAAGCAGGTTCCCAACTTGATCAATGTTGCCCTGACGCTTTTGTTTGCAGTCTATTACCTGGCCGTTGAGTGGTTGCCGCTTGGGGCACACAACAGCAATTTCGCCAATTATCTGTTTGTGGGGCTGATCATTGCCCTTGTACTGGTGATTCTCTCGCTGATAATACATTTCTATGTGCCGATTCTCGAATGGGCCTTGCGTAATAAATGGACCTTTATGGCCTTACCGATTGTGACGATCCTATTCGGAATATTGGCATGGCAGGGGGTGCATCGTGTGTTTTGGTTCATGCCCGAGGGGGTCCAGAAGACCTCCGGCTGGCAAAGTTTCAGCAAGACATTCCCTGGATTGGGAAAAGAATTTATGCCCTCACTGGACGAAGGCTCGTTTTTACTCATGCCTACCAGTATGCCTCATGCCGGCATTGAAATGAATCAGGAGTATGTTGAAATACTCGACAAACGATTGTCTGCGATCCCCGAAGTGGAGATTGCCGTTGGGAAATGGGGACGTATCAATTCGGCTTTGGATCCTGCACCTGTTCAGATGTTTGAAAATACGATTAATTATTTACCTGAATATATCCTGGACGAGGACGGGCACCGTATGGCTTTTAAAGTCGATCGTGAAGGTAGCTTCCTGCTTCAGGACAGTTCAACCTATAACCGGGAGCGCGATGGGTTCCGCAAGTTAACCAAAGAGCAGCTGGTTCAGGATAAAAATGGCGATTACTTCAGACAATGGCGCGATGAAATAAAACGGACAAATGATATCTGGGAGGAAATTGTAAAAGTAACCAACATTCCCGGTTTGACTTCCGCGCCCCGTTTGCAGCCCATTGAAACCCGACTGGTCATGTTGTCAACCGGGATGCGGGCTCCCATGGGATTGAAGGTGTATGGCCCAGATTTGGAGACCATTGAAAAAGCAGGCATTGAACTGGAGGCTGTGCTAAAGGAAGTTCCTTCGATCAAAGCGTCTTCTGTTTTTTACGACCGTGCTGTGGGAGCTCCGTACATTGAAATAAAACTGAACAGGCCAGCCATTGCACGCTACGGGATGACAGTTCAGGATGTTCAGGAGATCTTGCAGGTTGCTGTTGGAGGGATGGCTTTGAGCTCTTCGGTTGAAGGGCGCGAACGTTTCCCGATCAGGGTGCGTTATGCACGCGAATTGCGTTCAAGCCCCGAAGAGATCAAAAAAATTCTGGTTCCTTCCATGACAGGCGTTCAGGTGCCGTTGGGCGAATTGGCTGACATTACCTACACACGTGGGCCGCAAATGATACGAAGCGAAAACACTTTCCTGAACGGTTATGTGATTTTCGACAAGATCGAAGGACGCGCTGATGTGGACGTGGTGGAGGAAGCACAGCAATTTCTGAAAGATAAAATAGCATCGGGCGAATTGGTGTTGGAAGCTGGTGTAAGCTATGCCTTTGCTGGAAATTATGAGAATCAGATACGAGCAACCAAACGCTTGGCCATTGTGATTCCCATCAGTTTGATCGTTGTGTTCCTGTTGCTTTATTTCCAGTTCAAAACAATAACGGCTTCCTCTATTCACTTTTCAGGGGTATTTGTAGCCTTTGCAGGAGGTTTTATCATGCTCTGGCTGTACAGCCAGCCCTGGTTCCTGAATTTTTCAATCTCTGGAATCGGGATGCGCGACCTGTTCCAGGTACATACCATCAATTTGAGCGTTGCCGTTTGGGTCGGTTTCATTGCCCTTTTTGGCATTGCCACCAACGATGGGGTGTTGATGGGAACCTACATCCACCAGGTATTTGAAGAACGTCATCCGCAGACAGTCAAGGAAGTTAGGGAAGCGGTAGTCTTTGCTGGCAGCAAGCGCGTACGCCCGGCAATAATGACCACTGCCGTTACCATTATCGCCCTGCTGCCAGTACTCTCATCTTCTGGGAAAGGCTCTGATATCATGATCCCCATGGCGATCCCTACCTTCGGTGGCATGATCATCCAACTGATGACCATGTTTGTGGTACCTGTTCTGCAATGTTTCTGGAGGGAAAGAGAAGCAAGAAAACTGGAAAGAAAAGGCATCCATCCTGAAAATCAAGAATTATGAAACGGATAAACACATATATCGTTCTAACATTCCTGTTGCTCATTCAGCAGCAGGGAATTGCACAAACACAGGACAGCCTGATTCTGGATAATTATCTTGAAATGGCCGCCAAAAACAATCCCGGTGTGAAAGCTGCCTTCAGCCAATACCTGGCCGCTTTGGAAAAAGTTCCGCAGGTTGGTTCACTGCCCGATCCGCAGGGTTCGCTCGATTTTTTCCTGAAGCCGATGGAATTGGTCACCGGAAATCAAGTGGGAAATATCAGTGTGATGCAGATGTTCCCCTGGTTCGGAACACTGAAACTGGCCCAAGACGAAGCTTCGCTGATGGCAAAGGCTCAATTTTCCTTGTTTCAGGAGAGCAAAGCCACACTTTTTTACAATGTGAAAACGAGCTGGTACCAGCTGGCAAAATACAAACGCGGGATTTTGCTGATCAACCAGAACATTGCATTGCTCGAATCGATCGAAAAACTGGCGCTGGTTAAGTTTCAATCACCCGCCGGAAGCTCTTCAGGTTCGGGTTCTTCTTCCGGTTCCGGAATGCAGGGAACTCCTTCTGCAAGCGGAAATGGCGGTGGAATGGGTGGCATGAACAATCAGCCTGCTGCTTCGGGTCAGTCGCAACAGGGATCAAATATGTCATCAGGAGCATCCGGAGGAATGGGTTCCAAATCCACCGGATTGGCCGATGTGCTGCGAGTCAGGATGGAAATACTCGATCAGAAAAACCAGTTGTCACTCCTGAAAGATCAGCTAAAAACCGAGGAAGCCAATTTTAATTCGCTTTTGAATCGCGATCAAAACCTTGAAATTGAAATTCCGGACTCGCTGAAAATGGAAACGCTATCTGTATCAGCATTGGCAGTTGCCGACAGTATTCTAAGTAACAATCCGATGTTGGCCATGCTCGATGCCGAAGGACAATCTTATTCTGCAATGGCTGATAAAGCGCGTAAAATGGGCTTGCCAATGGTGGGAGTCGGTGTCAATTACATGGTTATCCAAAAGCAGGCAGGCAATATATCGATGATGAATGGAAGTGATATGGTGATGCCGATGGTAAATTTTACCATCCCGATTTACCGAAAAAAATACACGGCCATGCAAAAAGAGGCCAACTACTTAAAGGAATCAACCATCCTGAAAGTGGATGAAATGAAAAACATGCTTTTGCTTGAGTACCGCCAATTGGTTGAGAAATACAGCGATGCTGAACGCCGAGTGGAACTTTACAAGGAACAGTCCGACCTGGCTAACAGAACAGCCAACCTTTTACTGGCAGGTTTTACTTCAACCGGAACTGACTTTGAAGAAATTTTGCGCATTCAGTACAAAGTGCTGGAATACGGATTGAAACACATCGAAGCCGTTGCCGATTACAATACGGCAGTGGCAAAGGCAGAGAAACTCATGAATTCGGTCAATTATTAATAAAATCAACAATGAAGACAAATAAAATATTTTCAAACAAATACCTAAGAGGTGGTTTACTGATTGCTTCCGGATTGCTTCTGGGATGGCTTTTCTTCCATAATTCGGCTCCTGAAAAGACAGGAACAGCGGCTGAAATTCACGATCATGAAGCTGAAGGACATGATATATGGACTTGTTCCATGCACCCGCAAATCAGGAAAGACGAGCCAGGCGACTGCCCCATTTGTGGCATGGATTTAATTCCGTTGCAACAATCTAATACCGTTATCGACGATCAGGCCATTGAAATGAGCGAATCGGCCATGAAGCTTGCCGAAGTTCAAACTTCGGTTGTAACGCGCGGAAATGTCTCAAAGGAGGTCAGACTGTACGGAAAAATTCAGGCTGACGAAAGGTTGCTGAAAACCCAAACGGCCCATATTCCGGGCCGCATCGAGCAATTGCTGGTGAATGTTACCGGCGAAAATGTAAAAAAGGGACAACTGATTGCCAAAGTCTATTCGCCTGAATTACTTACCGCTCAAAAAGAGTTGCTCGAAGCATTGGAAATGGAGGATAAATATCCCGCCATGCTTGATGCAGCGCGCGAAAAGCTCCGTTTGTGGAAACTCACTGATCAGCAGATTGCAGACATTGAAAAATCGGGCAAAGTGACTACCGTCTTCGATGTCTTTGCAACAACATCAGGCATTGTGGCCAACCGAAAAGTAAATACCGGCGACTATGTGTCCACTGGTGATGTGCTTTTCGAAATGGCAGATTTGTCGAGGGTTTGGGCACTTTTTGATGCCTACGAATCGGATTTGTCGTGGATTTCACTGGGCCAGAATCTGGAATTTACAGCACAGGCTATTCCCGGAAAAACCTTCAGCGGAAAAATCACCTTTATCGATCCGGTGGTTGATGCGTCCTCCCGAATCACAAAAGTGCGTGTTGAAGTTCCAAATCCGGAACTGAAATTTAAGCCCGAAATGTTTGTGAACGGAATCATTCAGTCGAAACAGGAAAGTTCCGGCGACCAGTTGATTATCCCGCAGTCAGCCGTGTTGTGGACAGGAACCCGTTCGATTGTGTATGTGAAGTTGCCCGGCGCCGACCATCCGACCTTCAAAATGCGGGAGATTACCCTGGGCAGTTCGATGAAAGATACCTATGTGGTGATGGATGGCTTGACCGAAGGGGATGAAATTGTGACCAACGGAACCTTTAGTGTGGATGCCGCCGCCCAGTTGGCCGGAAAAGTTAGCATGATGAACCCTGCGGGCGAAAAAGTATCGACAGGCAGCCATGCCGGGATGGATATGGGATCAGGATCAGGAGATCAACAAAAAAAGGAACAACCGGACATGAACATGACCGATGGTTCGAAAATGACAAAAATGGCACACCAAAAGATTAAAGTTTCGGGCAATTGCGAAATGTGCAAGGACAGGATCGAAACGGCTTCAAAATCGGTTTCCGGGGTAAGATCAGCAGAATGGAGTACGGAAACAAAAATGTTGCATGTTCAGTTCGACGGAGCCAAAACGAATTTGGATGCCATACAGAAAGCAATTGCCAATGCTGGCCACGATACAGAAAAATACAAAGCTTCGGATGCTGTCTATAAAGCGCTTCCGGAGTGCTGTTTGTACAGAAAATAAAAGTTTAACCATTTTGAAATTAAAAAAGATGAAAACGAAAGTTTTAAGTTTGGTAACCCTGATTATGTTTGGGATAGTTGCAGTTTTTGCAGGCAATAAAGTTGAAAAAGTAAAGGTGTACGGAAATTGTGATATGTGTAAAACTCGCATTGAAAAAGCGGCCAAAGCAGTTGACGGTGTTGCTTCAGCCAATTGGGACAAGAAATCCAAAATGATGGATTTGGCCTTTGTCGATTCGAAAACTGACGTACATAAAGTGGAAATGGCCATTGCCAAAGTTGGGCATGATACTGAAATGCATAGGGCTACCGATGAAGCATACAATAAGCTGCATGGTTGTTGTCAATACGAACGTGCAAAAACTGACATGAAGATGGACGGCAAAAAGGACGCGAAAATGGACATGAAGATGGATCATAAAATGTAAATGGTTCCCATGAAATAAGAAATATTTAAAATAATGACTCTTTCTTTTAAATTGATCCGATGACTTTTCGTTATCGGATCAATTAACCGAAAACAGGACATTAAAAGATTTAAAAAAGCGAATCCATGGAAGCTAAAAAGAGTATATCAATTGGGCTATTTACAATCACTCATGTTCTTCTCCACACTATAGTCGGGATTTTGTTAGGATATTTTCTGTTGCATCCCATCACAATGGCGATATACTGGTTCGAAATCAACAATGTTAGTGTTACATTTCAAAGTTTATCGGATTCTTTTAGTGAGGGATTCATGCATGCTTTTCATCTGCATATGATGTCCATGTCTCTGGTTTTTATTATTATCGGGGGTATTATCGGCTTGGGCTCAGGACTCTATTTCAGGAAAATCCATAAGCAGGGACGCGAACTGCAAATTAAGCAACACCAACTTAATGATAGCTTTAAAAAACTGGAAGATCTAAACAAATCACTCGAAGAGAAGGTGGCCAAACGAACAAGACGACTAAAAGAAGCCAACGAAAAACTGGAGGCTTTAAACCTGAAATTAGTCAATCTCGACAAGGCAAAGACGGGATTTCTGGGGCTTATCAGCCATGAAATCCGTACTCCGCTTAACGGGATCATTGGCCCATTAGAACTATTGAAAGATACTGTTCATGCCCCTGATGTTGGCGATCTGATTGATATACTGGATCTATCTGTTAAAAGGCTTGAGACGTTTGCGCTAAATGCCCTCCTGATTACAAGGTTTAAAACAAAACAAATTGAAATAAAAAAAGATAGAATTAATATCTTAAACCTAATTGGTGAAGTGTTAGATGAAGAAAAAGAAAAATTTCAGAAGGGCAATATTCAGGTTAAGAAAAACGATGAAATAACCCCGTGGTTAATTTCAGGTGAGACAGACCTAATAAAAAAATGCATTGGTAACGTACTCGATAATGCAATAAATTTTTCTCCAAAGGACAGTACAATCGAAATCAAAATTTATGCTGAAAATCATACTGTTATATGTGAAATTAAAGATAATGGAAAAGGATTCGCAACAGGATCAATTGATCAGGCATTTGATTTATTTACTACTGGTGATGTGTACAAAGATAATTGCTTGGGTGTAGGTCTTTCGATTGTAAAAATGATAATGGAAGAACATGGCGGAAGTATAATTATTGGTAACGATCCAGAAGGTGGCGCTTCAGTAAAGCTTCTATTCATGCAAAGGCTTGAGGAATAAAAACATTCGGACTGATGGAAAAATCAATTGATTACCAGTTTTGCCCGTTGGACAAAAAAAGGGCGCCTATTGGTTTAGCGAATCAAAGATAATCTGAAAACCCCCTTTCGGAGAAAAATGATTGACTATAGCGGATAAAGAAACCTGAGTTATTTAAAATTTAGAATCTTATCAATGGAAGCAAAAAAAAGCATATCAGTTCGCCGAATAAAAGAAAGTTCTGTATTTATCCATACAGCGGCGGGAGGTTTGTTGGGATATTTTGCGTTGCATCCCATTACGATGGTAATATACTGGTTTCAGATCAATAACACCAGTGTTACACTTCAAACCGCACTGGATGCTTTGAGTGATGGGGTCATCCGTGCTTTCCACCTGAATATGATGCCTATGTCGTTGGTTTTTATAGCCATCGGGAGTATTGCCGGATTAGCGCCAGGACTGTATTTCAGGAGAATTCGTGGTCAGGAAAAAGAGATTAATATACAGCAATATCAACTAAACGAGACATTGGGTGAACTTGAGAAACTGAATAAATCGCTTGAAGAAAAAATAGCTGAGCTGAAGAAGTCCAACAACGAAAAGGATATTTTTTTCTCAATTATTGCCCATGACTTACGAAGCCCGATGAATGGTTTTTGGGGACTGACCCGCATATTGGTGGAAGAATTACCAAACATGACAACCGATCAGATTCAGCAGATCACTTTAAGCATGGAGAATTCGGCTACCGGCCTCTACCAGTTACTCGAAAACCTGCTCGAATGGGCAAGGATGCAACAAGGATTAATTCCTTTCGACCCGAAACCGGTTGAATTATTACCTGAAGTAGAGGAAAGTGTAGCAATGATTTTGGAATCAGCAAAAAGCAAGGAAATCGAAATCACGTATGATATTCCGAATGACTTAGCAGTTTTTGCCGATAGCAAGATGCTCCAATTTGTCATCCGCAACCTGGTTTCTAACGCTGTGAAATTTACTCACAAGGGAGGAAAAATAGGTGTTTCGGCTAAAGCCATCAATGACAAAAGTGTTGAAATTTCTATTAAGGACACTGGCATTGGAATGAATAACGCAATGGTTGATCATTTATTCAGGCTCGATAGTCAGATTAATAGAAATGGAACCGATGGCGAACCCAGTAGCGGACTCGGGTTGGCGCTATGCAAAGAATTCATCGAAAAACAAGGTGGAAAAATCTGGGTAGAAAGTAAAGAAGGGAAAGGCTCAATATTTTATTTTACCATCCCTTGCGATGCCTTACATGAAGAAAAATGTGACAAATCCTCTCACTAAAAGTGAAGCATTAAAGTAACTACAAGAAAGTGAACCTAGTGTTTAAATTTTAAATGTGAATATATGAAAACAACAATGATTATGCTTTTTCTGGCTTTGGTAAGCTGGGGAGCAAGTGCCCAACACAACCATTCAAGCATGGGGAATTCAGGAAGTAACCATTCCAATATGATACCAAAAATGAAAGAGGAACCACGTGTTATACCTTCAATCACGATTAAACACTCACACTCGGTAACTTCTATCCTCGACAATTACCTGGCACTGAAAGACGCTTTGGTGGACGATAACAGCAAAAAAGCGGCTAGTTCCGGGAAATTGTTATTCGATGCCATTGGGAAATTTGATTTTTCGGTTCAGCCAGTGCCCAAACAAAAAGAATTGAAGGATATATTGGACGATGCTAAAGAGAATGCAGAGCATATTTTGGAAAATGCAGATAAAATTGACCATCAAAGGGAACATTTTGAAATATTGGGCGGAGACCTCAAAGACCTGATTGTTATTACGGGGGCAGATCGTAACTTATTCCAGCTATTTTGCCCTATGTACAATAACAACAAAGGTGGCAAGTGGTTAAGTGCATCCGATAAGATTAAAAATCCATTTCGCGGCAGGAACCAGGAAAAATGCGGTCGGGTCCTTGTTGAAATTTCTGTTAAATGAAATCGCTAAAATCGGTTGGTTTTTAGAGAATCATATTAACAAAGGTAAGCCCGAGCTAAATTTTAGTGAATTTGGATCTTATTCGGTCAGGAAACAAAAAAGCAAATTGAGTTCAATGGCAACCCAGATTATAAAAGATGAAATGCCACTTTTCTCCTATACATTAATCCACAGAGATGCCAGTTTATCAGAGGAGAGAAAAAAAACACTTGTTGATTATTTAAATGCGTTGAAGGATAGCTTGCAATAAAACTAAAAAACAAATAGCAAAGAAATGCCTATCAAATTGGGAAAATATTCATTTACAGGGCCAATCGCATCGATTGATAAAATTAAAGACAGGTCGGGTGTATTTGCAATTGTTTGCAAAGTGGATACTGAATATTTTTTAATTGACGTTGTCGAAAGTTCAAAATTGCGAACTAAAATGGGAGACCATGGGAATAAAGACTGTTGGATAAAAAGCTGTAATGGAAAATTGTTGATTTTTGTTCATTATATCACGTTTTTAAAACATGAAAGTAGAATACTAATCGAACAGGAAATAAGAGACTTGTATCACCCTCCCTGCAAGACAGAAAAGATAGCACATATGGATCATCTGAGTACCTCACACATAGCTTTTGATGGTATTATAAGCAAATAATTTCAACTTATGAAACGAACATGATTGCACAAATATATCACCAGAAAAAATGCAAATATGCGAGTTCAGTGCAGTAATAAAAAAATAATAGATCATGAAAAAATTAACAGAAGCACAAATGCGAAAAATAAAAATTGATCGAGTGGTTGATCTAATATTCCTTTTAAGCGGAATAATGTTCTTTGCTTTTACAGGATGGATTGCCTTCAATAGTTATTTTCGATATGATATTATTAAAAGTAATTTGCTGGCAAAAGTTGAAAACAAAGCAATAGCAGCCCAACAAATTTGCATGTTTGGTGATGAACTTAAAACAAGGCCAACAAAAACCGTATTAATTGAAGGTGAAGCCTACTACGTCTGTTGTCAAATGTGTGCTGATAAACTAAAGCTTAATGTTCACGATTCCCAATTTGCCATTGATGAGTACTCGCATCATCGGATAAAAAAGTCAAAAGCTTTCATTGTTCTGGACAAAAAAGCGAACGGGAAAGTAAGCTATTTTGAATCTGAAGAAAATTTTAATCATTTTAAATAATACAAATTTTGAA
Source organism: Bacteroidota bacterium (assembly GCA_023251435.1). Lineage (GTDB taxonomy): Bacteria > Bacteroidota > Bacteroidia > Bacteroidales > Prolixibacteraceae > Aquipluma. The sequence continues at coordinate 5,329 of JAHEYU010000074.1, read as the reverse complement.
CCTGAAAATGAAAACCAAATTAATTAGTACAATAGTGATTTCCCTGCTTGCTGGGTTAAGTGTTCAGGCAGTAACTAAACTTGAAAAGATCAAGGTAAAAGGGCAATGCGACATGTGTGAAAACCGTATTGAAACTGCAGTAAAGTCTCTGGATGGTGTCGCATCTGCAAAATGGGACAAATCGGACAAAAGTCTGACAGTTAGTTACGATGACAAAAAAACAACCATGCAAAAGATACAAACTTCTATTGCAATGGCTGGTCACGATACTGAAATGTTTAGTGCGAGTGAATCAGGTTACAATAAACTTCCCGGTTGTTGTCAATACAAGCGGGATGAGAACAGAAAGAAAAATAATCATCATGGCGCAACTGAAAGTGTTTACAAAAAGGTTGAAAAGTCAGGGGCATGCTGTGACAATAAATAACAGGTAGTTTAATCTTTAAATTAATTAGTATGAAAACAAAAGTTTTAAGTGTTGTGGTGGTGATCTTATTGGGAACACTATCTGGATTTGCAAAAATCAAAACTGAAAAGTTTTTGGTGAATGGTAAATGTGAAATGTGTGAAAAACGCATTGAAATGGCAGCTTTATCGATAGAGGGAGTTTCAAAAGCTGACTGGAACAAAGAAACCAAGGAAATTGAAGTAACACTCAATGATGCCAAAACCAGTCTGCTAACAGTACAGGAAGCCATTGCTAAAGTTGGTCATGACACGGAAGCGGTCAAAGCAACTGATGAAGCTTATAAAGAGCTTGCATCGTGCTGTAAGTATGATCGTTCAGACCTCAAGGCTCCGATGAAACCAATGAAGTACGAACACAAGTAGTTTATAGGAACTGTTCGTTAAGGTGTCTTAAAAAAATGATTCTACATTCCTTCTCCTTCTGTCAATTGACAAGGAGAAGGAATTTTAGGTCTTAATAACTAATTTTTCAAAACAAGTGCAATGTTGCTCAATTAGATATAACTAAGCATTGAATGTCAAAAACATTATTTTTTAGCTGCTTGATTTCTTTAGCTGCAACCTCTATCGCCAGCGATTTTAACCGTAAAATTATATGGTCAGACAAAATTGATACAATTGAAATTGAGCCAAGAGGAATTTCCCCACTTAAATTCGAGGGTAGTATTTCTATTGATCAAACCGGGCTTCCCTATTGGTTCGAAAGCTTTGAACTGAACAATACTTCTGCTGATGTTGCAATCGAAAATGCAATTTTCGAACCCGTAAACGATTCTATTCAGGCTTTGAAAATTGTACAGAATGAAGAATTAACATTCAAATCGGACATTGGGGTTTCTGCCGGGAAATCGTTCCTTCGACTGACTGTCTTACCGTTTATCAGAAAAAATAATCAGGTAGAAAAACTCGTCAGTTTTACTATTTCCATTACAGAGAACCAGAACAAGCTGAAATCAGCGAACGCAATATTTCCCTGGAAAACAAGCTCAATTCTTGCATCTGGAAAGTGGGTTAAAATTAAAACAAAGGCCAAAGGCATTTTTAAAATCACCTTCGATCAACTTAAAACATGGGGATTCACTAGTCCGGAGCAGGTTGCGATGTATGGAAATGGAGGGTATATGCTTCCAACACTGAATAGAGAACTTCGTTTTGATGACCTGATGCCCTATCCGGTGCTAAAAGGAAAGGATAACGCTGGAAAAGATTGTCTCTTTTTTTTCTCATCAGGAAATATTCAGCTGAATCAGGATTTAACTGCCGGGACTTTTTCACATCAGCAGAATTATTACGCTACTGAGACCTATTACTACCTTACAGATCAGGGATCTCCCAAAACCATCGGAAAGCTTGCTGAAGTGGCAGGTGATGCGGGGAGAAAGGTTCTTTCATTTCCAAATTATGCTTTTTATGAAAAAGAATCAATAAACTTAATTTCATCCGGCAGTCAGTGGTTTGGAGAGCGGTTCAGCCAGGGTTCAACACAATCAATTAATATTTCTTTAGAAAATCCGAATCTAACAAAACCTGCCATAATTTCTGTATTAGTGGCAGGTAGAACTTCTACTGCAAGCAATATTGATGTGATAATGAATGGAAAATCGCTTCTAAATCTTCAGTTTGACGCCTATATGGAATATGAATTTGCCCAAAAAGCAGTTGAAACAGCTTCAGCAACCCTTCCGGAGAAAAATATTCAGTTAAAACTGACCCACCAAGGTGGTAATAGTTCATCTGAGGCCTGGCTCGATTATATTTCGGTAAATTATCAAAGTCTCCTGAACATGAATGCTGACGTGTATGCTTTCCGAGGTAGAGGAGTTGACGGCCAGATTCCAATTTCAGAATTTGTTTTGGCAAATACTTCTGCATCGACACGAATTTTTGATGTGAGCGATCCGGCGAATACTTTTGAAGTTCCGGCAAACTATGCTGATAGTCAATTAAAATTTAAATCCAACTCAGGACTGACTCGCGAATATGTGGCTTTTAACCCCGGCGGAACTATCCCTTCAGCCGAATTGGTTGGTCCGGTTGCCAATCAGAATTTACATGCTGCCGAATTGTCTGAAATGATCATTGTTTCCAATCCTACTCTGCTCAAAGTGGCAAATGACCTGGCGGATTTTCATCGAACTTCAGATCAGATGACCGTTCAAGTTGTAACTCCTGAAACGATTTACAATGAATTTTCAGGTGGCTTGCCTGATCCAGCCGGGTTGCGTAACTATTTCAGAATGTGTTATGAACAAGGCAAACAAAGTGGTAAAAATACCTTAAAGTACATTTTACTGATGGGAGACGGAAGCTTTGATAACCGAAATATACTGGGGAAAAATTACAACCTGTTACCTACATTTCAATCAGATAATTCACTTTCAGAGACCGAGTCGTTTGTGACCGATGATTTCTATGTTTTCATGGATGAAAATGAAGGTGGTTATTATGGAACTGTTGATTTAGGAATAGGCCGAATCCCGGCACGAACAATTGAAGAAGCAGAAATCGTTCTGGATAAAATTAAAACGTACCAAACCAAGGAGGGTATGGGAAACTGGCGTAATATAGTAACTTTTATAGCTGACGATGGAAATGTTGCAGATGGATATACAACTATTCATACTGATCAGGCAGAAAGCCTGGCACGCTATGTAAACAATAATTACCCTTCATTCTTTACTGAAAGAATTTATCTCGACACTTACAAACGGGTTATGACTGCAGGAGGCGAGAAATATCCGGACGTTAATGTTGCTATTGATACCCGGATAAAAAGGGGGACTTTGATTATGAATTACACAGGGCACGGCAATGAAAGAGGCCTTGCCGACGAAAGCGTTATAGATATTGCGGGCATTAATTCGTGGACTAATTACAATCGCCTTTCCCTTGTGGTAACAGCTACCTGCTCATTCAGCCGTTTCGATGAAAACGAAACATCAGCAGGCGAATATGTTCTTTTTAACCCGATAGGTGCCGGCGTTGGCCTCTTTTCAACAACCAGATTAGTCTATTCCGGTGCTAATTTTGTTTTAAACAGCAAATTCTTCAAATATATTTTTGAAAAAGATCAACAGGGCAATAACCTGCGTTTGGGCGATGTGATGCGTTTGGCAAAAGCAGCGGCCAATACAGGTACCAATCAATTGAATTTTACCCTTTTGGCTGATCCGGCTTTAAGATTGGCAAATCCGAATAATCAGGTTATTACCACCAGCATCAATGGTAACGATGCTAAAATTGAAACTGATACGATCAATACACTTTCTGTTGTAAAGGTTAAAGGATACGTGGCGAACAGTCAGGGAGTCAAACTTACTTCCTTTAATGGTGAAATTACGCCTACCGTTTACGACAAAGAGATGCAGCTCGAAACTTTGGGGAACGCTGGACAAGAAACTACAAGTTTTACTCTTCAGAATAAGATTATTTATAAAGGGTTGGCAAGCGTTAAGAATGGGGAATTTGAATTTTCATTTTTCGTACCGAAAGAGATTTCTTATAAATTGGGCAAAGGCAAAATTTTATACTATGCTTATAATGAAGCAACTGACGCACAGGGCTATTTCGATAATTTTTACCTTGGTGGATCATCTAATTCATCAATTTCTGATGCTAAAGGTCCCGAAATTGATTTGTATATGAACTCTGAATCGTTTAAAGACGGAGGAACAGTGAGTGCCAGTTCGGTATTACTGGCCAACATTACCGATGATAATGGTATAAATACTTCCGGTATCGGAATCGGACATGATATCACAGCAATTCTGGACGGGGATGATTCTAATATTTTGATTTTAAATGATTTTTTTCAAACAGATATGGACAGTTATACCAGTGGAAAGATTGTTTTTCCTTTGACTGAATTATCGGAGGGTGAACATGTATTGAAAGTCAAGGTTTGGGATGTTTTTAATAATTCCTCCGAAAAAGAAATCCGGTTTGTTGTAAAAGATGATTTCAGGATTGAAACAGTATCCAATTACCCCAATCCTATGCAGGGAGAAACGCGATTCGTTTTTACGCACAACCAACCCGATGAAACTTTTGATGTAGAACTTGAAGTCTTTCAATCGACCGGTTCCCGTATAGATTTAGTTAAGGAAAAAGTTGGTTCACAAGGTATTGAAAGCTTGCCCTTGGAGTGGATTCCGTCGGAGCGACAGGTTAAAATGAAACCTGGGGTGTATATCTATCGGATTAGTGCAACAACCAAAGATGGCAAAAAAAGCAGTGGTTCAGGTCGGCTCGTGTTTTTATACCGATAAAAAAAATACTGCTCTGATAGCGCATTAAACCATTTTGGAAACAGGTTCGCCAATATTAAAAGGTAACCGACTTTAATAGAAGACTCCCAAATATTGAGGTTATAGTTTTGAAATGTGTGAATGATGTAAATCTATTCCGAAATTGTGTAACGATTCACGGAATGAAAGGAATCACCTTTGCTAACAGGTGAAAAAACTATTATCCATATCATTCGCTTTACTCATCCTGCTTTCGGGCATGCATTTCACTATTGCCACACATTATTGCGGGGGCGAACTGGCAGCTTCTAAAGGTTCATTTTCTGGTGAGTTAGCTTCATGTGGAATGGAAGGTCTTGTTGATGAATGTACTTCTCCAGGCATTCATCTCAAAAAACATTGCTGTGACGATAAGGTTTCTGCTCTTGCAGTCGATCAAAATTTTGCCCCTTCGTTTACCAATTTCACTACGTTTGCACAGCATATTCTGCAGGTGGATAATCCGGACTAAGCTGACCCCCAGACCTCCGGAGATTCATTAGTTTTTTCTGGGTTTTTCGCACGTGTTTTGTGTGACAGTCCGGCAGATGCTGACCCCCTTTGGAGTTGCAAAA
>JAHEYU010000131.1 GCA_023251435.1 Bacteroidota bacterium | reverse complement strand
CCCATGCAACTGGTGGAAGATCTGGAGATCAAACCGGTATTGGGCGAAACAATTTTCAATGAAATTAAAACCGAAATGGTAAAGAAAACGCCATCTGCAAAGGTGACAGCCATCCTTCCATTAATTCAAAAAGCGATCGCCTATCTGGCAACGGCGCTGTTAATGGAAGAAAGCGGAGCAGATCTTACGGAGAAGGGCTTGTACTTTGAAAGTACGACGTCCGGGAATAACTTGACGACCAACAAACAACCGGCAGAAAGTGAGCGGATTAACTTTTTGGCAAAGCGCAACAAAGGAATTGGGCAAAATTATCTGGAACAGCTAAAAAGTTACCTCATTGCCAATCAGGCAGACTGGCCATCTTATTCCGGACAAACCGGTCATGCACTTCGTCGAAATAACAACGATAAAAAATCATTCTGGGCATGTTAACAATCGAAGTAAAATACCGTCCTGTCAGTTGGCTGCCATTCTCCCAAAAGGCTGAAAGCAATGTGCCGCAGAATTGGGGTGATGTAACTCAAAAGCAATTGATCGCCATTGCCTGCCTTTACAAATCAGCAATATCAGACATCGATTTCCTGAAATCCATGTCAGGCCTGAAGAAAAATATACTGAATAAATTGTCGGATTTTGAACTGTACAAACTCATGGAAATCTTTGAGTTTGTGGCAGACCAGAAACCTTACCATGAATTTATAATCCGAAACCTTTCTGTTTCTTATCACCCAGTGCTCTTGGCTCCCAGCCACAAGCTGAAGGGCGTCACCTTTGGTCAGTTCATCTTTGCAGACTCCTATTTTGCCAATTACCAGCAGTCCAACGATGAAGATGATTTGAATAAATTCATCGCTTCGCTGTATTTAGGTAAAAATGAAAACTTTGAGGAACGTTTGATTCAGGAAAGATTTTTATGTATTGGGAAACTGGATATGAATATTCGTCAGGCCATTGTTCTGAATTACCAGTTGATTCACGAATGGCTTGCACTAGCTTATCCGTTAATCTTTCAGAAACAAGAACAGGTGGTGAATGACGAAACTCGAAACCCGGAAGCCGTATCCCGTAAATCTTCCCCCTGGATCAAAGTCTTTCAAAACTTTGTGGGTGATGATATCCTTCACGACGAAGCCTGGGCAGCAAAGCCAGTCAACACCATCTTTGCCTACATGACAAGGAAATACAAGGAAAACGCACGAACCCGCAACAAGTAACCCGTAACTCGCAACAATCTATGGCTGCAAAATTCACTCAACTCGTTTCCTACTTTGAAAACCTTGCAAGGATGCACAAGGATATCGCTCACTCGGACACTGAAAAGCACTTTTTCAGGATGGAAGTCGATGAAGTGCTGGCTGGTATTAACAGAACAGACGTAAAATATCCCTTTCTTATTCTGGAAGGCTACAGCTATGACTTTACCGATGACAAAAGTGATAATCTGCTCAAAAACCGGCGCGGCGCTTTTATGCTGATTGATCACGTTTCAGACCAAACCGACTTTGAATCCATTCAGTCTGTGTGGGAAAACATGGAAGAGCTTGGTGATGAACTTCTGGTCCGGATGAAAGCTGACAAGCGCAATCCGCTGGCACCTGCCATTCGTGATTTTGACTTTTCAACAGTGGAAGCTTCTCTTTTGGCCAATGAATTGGATGGAAATTACGGTATCCGGTTTACCTACGTTCTCACTTCACCACGAAGTACTGAAGTGAATCCTGATAAATGGATAATTCCAATTATTTGAGAAGATGGGACTATATAAAAACCAATTCGGAACCAACGGAAACGTAAAAGCTCGGAAATCAAAATACGTTTCCAGGTCAACCGGCAGCCAGCCAGATCCTCAAACCGTCCAGCAGCAAAATGCACTGGTTCTGAAATGGACCCCAATGGTTCGAAGCTCCCTTCGTGGAAGCGCCCGATGGTTTTCAGATGGAAAAACGAAATCATTTGTATTGCGCGATGGAGGCAGGCAAACCGAAAAGAAATTGGCAGCCAGCATCATGAGCAAAGTCGGAAAAGAATTTGGTCTGGCCAATTACGTTGGCTTCTCCTTTGAACGACACGGTGTGTTTGTTCACAAAGGAGTTGGCCGGGGCTATCAGTCAAATGGGAAAGGCTTTGTGATCCGCACAGCCAGAAGAAAACCCAATCCCCATGAACGCTACGCTGTCGAATGGTTCAATCCGGTTTTGGAGAAATACATACCGATCCTGGCCAATGAACTGGCCAATATCAATGCAGATGCAGCGGTGAATGCAACCCGGATGAAGATTCTATAGGTAGTTATTTTAGAATATAATATTCCTGTAGTTTTTCTTGCAAAACTACTTAACAGAACCATAAGTTTTCAACTTGTTGATTTTTCTTTTTGATTGGAATGACTTAACTTTAATAATAAAAAAAAGGCTCTGATAATCTAAAAATCAGCTTTCTAACGTTGCCTTTTGTAATGGTATATATAATAGCTAATTCAAATATAAACCAACAATTAAACTCATGTGAATATGAAATTTAAAAGTGACTTTGTTAAAAGTCTATCCTTACTGATACTAATTGTTGTAATTCCTATCATTGGTTTTCACCTGAACAAAGCTCCTCGGTCAGTGCCTGACGATGCTCCTTTAACTGAATTTTCGGCTGTTCGTGCAATGAAACATCTGGAACACATTGCCTCAAAACCACATTCTATAGGAACCAATGAACACTCAAAGGTTCGTGATTATATCGTTGACGAACTAAAAAAGATGGGTATTGAGCCCGAGATTCAAATTGCAGAGGTTTTTTATCCTACTCAATTTTTAGCGGCAACGGTTAGGAACATTATTGCAACATTACCCGGGACAGAAACCAGCAAATCAGTTTTAATAGCAGGGCATTACGATTCTGTCATAGATTCCTATGGCGCTTCAGATGATGGCTCAGCTGTAGTTACCATGCTTGAAACTATTAGGCTTCTTCGTCTAAAAGAGCCTTTTAAAAACGATATTATATTCCTTTTTACTGATGGAGAGGAGATTGGCCTTACGGGAGCAAGAGCTTTTATTGAGGAACATCTCTTAGCTAAAAACGTAGGACTTGTTTTGAATCTTGAAAGCAGCGGAACCAATGGACCAAGTATGATGTTTGAAACCAGTGCGGACAACAACTGGATTATTTCTGAATTTGCAAAAGTTGTTCCATTTCCAATAGCCAATTCGCTTTCTTATGAAATATATCGCAACATGCCCAATGACACTGATTTGACTCCTTTTAAAAACAAAGGATACAAGGGGTTTAATTTTGCATATATTGAAAACAGATTCGATTATCATACTGGCGGCGATAATATAAAAAACACTTCTATTGAATCCATACAACATCATGGTTCGTATGCTGCTGCGTTAACACAGCATTTTGCAAAAATCGATTTAAATAACTCGGAAAAAGGGAATGCTGTTTATTTCAACACCATTGGAAAAGGTTTTGTACATTACTCTGACAAATGGATTGTTCCATTTTTGGTTTTAACATGCCTTACGCTTTTAGGGATATTATTTATTGGCATTAGAAGAAAAATCATACGGCCACTTCGCTTATTGTTTGGCTTTTTTGCTTTTATAATACATCTTGTTATCGCCCCTTCAATTGTAACATTAATCTACTTTATCTTGATAAAATATTATCCCGGAAATGATTTCAGGTTATTATTTTACAACCAAAATTTATTATTACTTGGTTTTGTAGGCATTGCAATAGCTGTTTCATTTTTGTTTTACAAATTAGCATTGAAGGGAATCAAATTATGGCAATTATTACCGTTTGTCATACTTATGTTCCTATTGTTGATTTGGAGCGGGTTAATTAGCCTGCTAACAGGATTCGCCGCAGTGGGTATCGCGGTTATTATCTATTTTCTTTTTCGTAAACCAACAAACGTTTGGGAGCTATCCTTTGGCTCGTTCATTAGTTGGACAATCTTAATGATCACTGCAAGTATAATGATGCCAGGAGTTAGTTATCTTTTTACTTGGCCATTGCTTTTTAGTTTAATTCCAGTTGGCATCTATTTTCTAAATAAAAATCACAGTGAATATTCAATCTTGCAAATTAGTTTGTTTTTGTTGTTTGCCTTACCAGCCTTACTTTGGTTGTCTAATTTAACTTTAATGTTTCTTGTAGCTATGGGTTTAAAGATGGCAGGAGGTGCTATACTTTTTACTGTGCTTTGTTTAAGCTTGCTAATAATTCACGTTGAAATTATAACGCGCATTAAACCATGGTTTGTTCCTCTAATTTCATTTTCTATCGGATTATTTTTCTTGTTGTACGGTTCAATTAACCTGCAATACGGTGAACGGCATAAAGAACAAAATTCGTTGATATTGGCAACCAATGGAAACTCAAACGAAACCTTTTTCACAAGTTTAAATGGTCAAACAGATGAATGGACCGTTGATTATTTATCAGAGCACCCAGACACCTCAAAATTGAATGATTTTTTCCCGCTTGGGAAAAGAGATTTTATTAAAAATACTGTGGTAAGGGAAAATATTCCAATACCAAATCTTGTCGTCATCAGGGACAGCATCATCGGGAGTCAAAGAATAGTAAAATTCCACATAAATTCGAGCAGAAAAGCTGATAATTTATTTGTTTACATAAAATCAAATTCAGATTCCATTAAAGTAAGAATTAATGAATCAGAGATGAAAGAACTTAAGCCTGTAGATAAAACAGAATGGTATCTCATCAAGTATTATGCATTCCCTGAAGAAGGTATTGATATGGAATTGAGGCTTTTGGAAAAACAAAATATTGAAATAAGTTTAACTGATTTTATTTACGGTTTGCCTGTTCTGGGTGAGGTTAAAATAAAGCAAAGACCAGATTACATGATGTCTAACGGGGATTTGACTATGGCAACAAAAAAATTTATTATTAGGAATTGACACCTAATTTTAACGGCAAACTAAATGTGGGCCAATGGATTTCGAGAGATTCTTTTTCGGGCCAAAATTGAACTTCAGCCTGCCATCTAAAGTACCCGATGGATCACCATCGGCTTTCGGGATTATTTAGCCCAGGCGCCCGGCCAACTCCTTTATGCATGAAAACTCTGTGTCTTTCAAAGGAGAAGCCGACATAATTGGCCAGACCAAATTCTTTTCCAACATGGAAAAGGCTTTGTTATCAGAACAGCTATGTACCCGGCAAGAGTTCGCGAACGGGTAGACGTTGAAAGGTTCAATCCATTACTGGATCGTAACATTCCGATCCTGGCCAATGAACTGGCCAATATCAACGCTGATGCTGCGTTAAATGCTTCTGGGTTAGAAAATTTTAATTCATTTTTTTTTCTTGTCTTTAATAGTTACCAAATTCGACAAGCAATGAACACAAACTTACACAAATCAAATCGCTGGAATGTACATCTGTTCTTAGCAGTTGCAGGAATGACTGGAATAGTTGGGCTATTTCTCCCCTTTAGCTGGAGCACTTCCCCGCTGAAGGCCGTGTCTGAAAATAATCTTTGGCAAATAGCCACCCCTGCCTTCCTTTCGGTTTTCATAACCGGCGCTTCCATACGTTGGCTTATTTCCGGTTCATTCTCAAAAGCCGAAAAAGCAATCGCATACATTTTAAGTGTGCTGTCAACATGTGTAACGCTTTTGTTCATTTTCAGCGGCGGTATTTGGCCCTCCGATGTTCAGGAATGGCTTGCCTACACCATCCCATTTGTTGTGATTCTTTCGGGTTCCTACCTGATGTTTAAAAATTCTGGGAAGCAAGTTTTAAAGGAGACCAATCCCTTGATCGCAATGCAGTTGGCGTATCTTGCAAATTGCCTTTTTTGTCTTGTCTCGTTCTGGCCCCCTGAAGTAGATAAGTATGGTTTGGGCGGTTGGCAAATCGGAGCCTATTTCTGCCTGGCAGCATCTATTATTTATTTGATTCAGATCGCCCTTTTTTTGATGCAAAAAAACGAAACTGCATACCTGGCTGAAGTTTCTGTTCCATGAAATGTATGGTTTGTGCGTAAGTACAACCGATAATGGTACTGCCAAAATATAGAATAAAACCTTGCCATTGGCAGGGTTTTTTCTTTGGTAGTTGAGCCTGCCAAAGCTGTCCTTTCCCTTCACGTTGCCACACCTGATATTTGAGTTTTCAAACGGTCAAGATCCAAACCTGGAACTTGAAACCTGAAACTTTAAACTCAACTATGGCAACCTCTTACACCCGGCGCATCAACCTATACATCAACGGCCAGCAAGTTACCAACGACATTGCCAGCATCCGCGCCGAGATGAACAAAACGATCAACACCCAGGCACGCATGACCATCGGCTCCCGGGAATATGTGGCACAGGCCTCCAAGATCAGGCAACTCAAAACAATTATCGACCAGCACCGGGCAGACATCGGGCAGATTGAACAAAAATGGTCGATGCGCAACATCGGCAGGCTCTTTAATGACTATTTCTCGATGGTCACCGCCTTCCTTGCATCGACAGTGGCAATGGTGATGGGCATCAAACAAATCATTCAGACCTACAATGACTTTGAAGAGCGCCTGGACAACCTTTCAGCCTTGACCGGACTGGCAGGAAAAGACCTCTTCGAACTGGGAGAAGAAGCCAAAAGACTATCCACCTCCACCCTCGAAGCCGGAATCCGAGTCACCCAATCGGCTACCGACATTGTGGATGCCTTCACCAAAGTGGGTTCCGCCCGTCCTGAACTCCTTCAAGATAAAGCAGCTCTGGTGGCTGTCACCAAAGAAGCGATCATCCTATCCAATGCAGCCAAGATCGAACTTCAGCCTGCCATCGAGGGTTTAACCATGGTGATGAACCAGTACAATGTTTCAGCGGATCAGGCCCGCCGGATCATCAACGTGCTGGGTGCAGGATCAAAAGAAGGTGCCGGAGAGATTCCCTACCTGACCGTAGGTTTCGAAAAAGCCGGAACCACCGCCAGCCTTGCCGGATTGTCCATTGAAACACTGGCAGCCACATTGGAAACGCTCGCACCCCGGTTCTCTTCTCCGGAAATTGCCGGTCGCGGACTGCGTGGAGTGTTGCTTCGCCTGCAGACAGGTGCCGACGATACCAACCCAAAAATTGTGGGAATGACAACGGCCATCGAAAACCTGGGCAAAAAGATGCTCACCCCGCAAGAGCAGCTTGAACTGTTTGGATTGGAAAACATCAACGTGGCCAACACCTTAATCACCAATGTTCAGGAACTTAAACACTACGAAAAAGCACTGACCGGCACCAATGTAGCACTGGAACAGGCTGCCATCAATACCGATAATAACAACGCAAAACTGGCACAAGCCCGCAACCGGCTCAATGTAATGTCGATCGAGCTGGGTGAAAAACTTGCCCCCGCGCTGACGATCAGCACCAGCGGCCTTTCTTATTTTGTGAAGTCA
>JAHEYU010000130.1 GCA_023251435.1 Bacteroidota bacterium | reverse complement strand
AGGGAGGAGCTTTATTTACCCTATCTGATTTTGCTTTTGCCGCTGCCTCCAACTCACATGGACGTATTGCAGTTGCCTCCAATGCAAGCATTACATTTTTCAAAGGTATTTCATCGGGCAAGTTAACTGCCCACGCCAGAGAATTAAACTCAGGCAGAACAATCGCCCATTATCAGGTTGATATTCAGGATGAAGAAGGAAATAAAATTGCCTTGTTCAACGGTACCGCATTTCGTAAAGGCGATTATTGACATCCGCAAGTTTACCTAATGTCGTTATAAGCCATTCAATTGTCATTTGGTGGTTATTAAGTTACCTTGAAATTACAACAGAATGACAATAAATGAGCAATTGACTGACGTAAAATACCAAAGAGGTATGCAAGCGGACAATCATTAATTTTAATTAGATTTGCCGAAATTTCCAATTTAAAGAAAACTATATGGCCCGGTATTTCAACCACGTTTCCAGAACATTTAATGAATACCTCCTAATTCCGGGGCTAACAACCAAAGAATGTTATCCCGAAAATGTATCATTAAAAACACCACTCGTAAAATTCAGTAAAGGAACCGCTCCCGAATTAGAGCTAAATATTCCCTTTGTTTCGGCGATCATGCAATCGGTTTCCGATCACAAAATGGCCATTGCACTGGCAAAGAATGGAGGACTGTCGTTTATTTTCGGATCACAGCCCATCGAACCGCAAGTTGAGATGGTACGGAAAGTAAAGAAATTCAAGGCCGGATTTGTTGTCAGCGATGCCAATCTGAAACCCGACCAAACCCTTAGCGATGTAATTGCCATGAAAGCCAGAACAGGCCATTCAACCATCGGAATTACTGCCGACGGAACTTCGAACGGACAACTTCTGGGAATTGTTACCAGCCGCGATTACCGCGAAACAAAGGACAATCTGGGCATGGCAATCAGCGAGTTTATGACTCCGTTTTCGAAACTTGTAACCGGGCAGCTTGGCATTTCGCTTACCGAGGCAAACGATATTATCTGGGAAAATAAGTTGAACACGCTACCGATTATCGACAAAGATCAGAACTTACAATACTTTGTTTTCAGAAAAGATTACGACGAACACAAAGAAAACCCGAACGAGCTGCTCGATCCCAATAAAAAATTACTGGTAGGCGCCGGAATCAATACCCGCGACTACAAGGAAAGGGTTCCTCAACTGGTGGAAGCCGGCGCTGATATTCTTTGCATCGACTCTTCAGACGGATTCTCGGAATGGCAAAAAGAAACCATTGAATATATAAAGGCCCAATACAACGGCAAAGTAAAAGTTGGAGCCGGAAATGTGGTCGATAAAGATGGCTTTCTGTACCTCGTTGAAGCCGGTGCCGATTTCGTTAAAGTTGGAATTGGCGGTGGCTCAATTTGTATTACCCGCGAGCAAAAAGGAATTGGACGCGGACAGGCCACTGCACTGATTGAAGTGGCTGAAGCCCGAGACGAGTACTTCAAGAAAACCGGGGTATATGTTCCGATTTGCTCCGATGGCGGCATTGTGCAGGATTACCACATGGTACTTGCATTGGCAATGGGAGCCGACTTTATAATGATGGGGCGGTACTTTGCCCGTTTCGACGAAAGCCCCACCAAGAAGCTTAAAATAGGCAACAGTTACGTGAAGGAGTATTGGGGCGAAGGTTCAAACCGGGCACGCAACTGGCAACGATACGATATGGGCGGCAACGAAAGTCTTAAATTTGAAGAAGGCGTTGACAGCTATGTTCCTTACGCCGGAAAACTAAAAGACAACCTTGACATTACGCTTGGAAAAATCATCTCGACCATGTGCAGCTGCGGAGCGCTTAGCCTTCCTGAGCTTGAAAAGAATGCCAAAATCACCCTGGTTTCTTCCACCAGCATCATCGAAGGCGGAGCACACGACGTGATTCTGAAGGATACGAATATTTAGAAAAATCAATTTTTCTGATTTATAAATGAGCCCCGGATTACGATTCGGGGCTTTTCGTTTTTATCAGCGAAAAACAAAAAGCGGGCAAAAGCCCGCTCTCTTTCTACTACCTTTATAAACCCAAAAACTCCCGGAAAACCAGAAGTATAAAGCTACAAATTTACTATCCGAGCAAAGCTTTCACTTTGTCGGAGATATCCTTTCCGTCAGCCAGTCCGGCCAGTTTTTTGGAAGCGATTCCCATCACTTTTCCCATTTCCTTGATGCCGGTGGCTCCGGTTTCTGAAATAATTGCCTGTATGGCCGCAGTTAAATCAGCATCCGACATTTTTAGAGGCAGGTAGGCTTCAAATACTTTTACTTGAAATATTTCCTGCTCATACAGATCGTCGCGACCCTGTTCTTTATAAATGGCGGCAGAATCGTTTCCCTGCTTTGCCAGCTTCGAAATTATCTTCAGGCAATCCTGATCGGTTAATTCGCCTGTTGCGCCCGCTGCCGATTTTGCTTCGAGCATTACTTTTTTAATTCCGCGTAAAGCTTCGAGTTTTTCCTTTTCCCGGGCTTTCATCGCTTCCTTAATGTCGTTACTTATCTGGTCAAATAGATTCATTTTTCGTTTTTTTAGTCAACGTTATCGTGCAAATATGAATTATTGTCGCGTAAAGTTACGCTATTATTTTCGTCAGGCGTTATTGAGAATCGGGAAAATTTTTCTTCAACTTTTTTTTTAAAGCCGTTAAATCTGAGGTTTTTTCGGCGGTAAGCCGGAATATTTTCCAACTCTTCCACCGCCTCTTCCGAGGTCTGCGCATAATCAACCGGATCATTTACTTCACTGTACGATTCCTTCTTCGGATGATTTCCGTACAATTCCTCAAATTCGTCAAACACACTGGTATTAATTTCGAATTCGAAGGTTTTTTGCTTCACATTTTTTGAACCGTACAATTCGTTCTCGATCGAGCTTTTAACTTCCGACTTTACGGCATGTGCATTCTCCTGCAATTCGTCGGTAAGAGTGTGATAAGTTTTCTCCTGACTTTTGTTCATCACCATTTCAGGAATGCTGCTGGTACTAAATCCGGTTGCAATGATGGTCACAGAAATTTTATCTCCCAATTCTTCATCAACACCATTTCCCCAAATTAAATCGGCAGAGTTTCCTGCCTTTTCCTGAATAAAATCGGTGATTTCGCCAATTTCATCCATTGTAATTTCTTCAGCTCCTGAAGTAATATTCAGCAAAATATTGCGTGCGCCTAAAATATCGTTGTTGTTCAGCAAAGGAGAGTTCAGTGCTTCTTCAACAGCAATAATCGCACGGTTTACACCTGAAGCGATTCCGGTTCCCATGAGGGCCACCCCACTGTTGCGCATCACAGTTTCAACATCGGCAAAGTCAACATTGATATAACCGGGAACTGTAATAATTTCGGCGATCCCTTTGGCGGCAGTTGCCAGAATATTATCGGCTTTGGCAAATGCGTCCGAAATTTTAAAATCGCCGTACATTTCGCGGATGCGCTCGTTGTTAATTACCAACAGCGAATCAACATGCGCTTCCATGGCAGCAATCCCCTCAACAGCCTGTTTAATGCGGCGGCGACCTTCGTTCCTGAAAGGGATGGTTACAATACCTACAGTGAGTATTCCCAATTCTTTGGCTGCCTGAGCAATTACGGGAGCTCCTCCGGTTCCGGTTCCCCCGCCCATTCCGGCAGTAATGAAAACCATCTTTGTATTGGCGCCCAAAATCTTTTTTACATCTTCGATATTCTCGATGGCAGCTTCACGCCCGGTTTCAGGTTTGTTACCAGCTCCGCGCCCTTCGGTGAGCGCCGATCCTAACTGAACCTTCAACGGAACCGGACTATTCACCAGCGCTTGCGAATCGGTATTGCAAACCATAAAATCCACATCACGAATCCCCTGGTGGTACATGTGATTGACTGCATTTCCACCACCTCCACCAACACCAATTACTTTGATGATTGAACCTAAGTTCGTGGCAATATCAAAATTCATTATTTCGTTTAACATGATTTTATATTTTTCGTTTTAATAATCTGATTTTTATGGCATTTCATCTTCCGAAGATGAATCTTTTGTTTCAGGTTTTCGTGAAAACATTCTTGTAAACCAGCTATCTGTGTCCTCGTTATTGGTTTCGCCTACCAGTTCGTTCTTCCTTCGCTTTTTTTGTTTATCCAGCTTATCATCCTGAAGAGTTTGTTTCTTATCTTCTTTTATAAGCACCCTTGGCTGAGGTATAGCTTCGGCTACATCAAAAGTCTTTTCATCTTCAAGATTAATTTCGAATAAATCAGCATCCATCTGCAGCTCAACAACATCTGCAGGTCGCTGGAATATGCGGTTTGGATTCACATCAAAACCGGTTGCAATAATTGTTACACTGATCTGATCGCCCAATCGTAAATCAATTCCGTTACCCCAAATAATGGTGGCATCCTGACCGGCTGCTTCCTGCAGATAATCGATGATTTCGCCAATTTCGCCCATCGTGATTTCTTCGGTTCCGGAGATAATATTGAGCAAAATATCTTTTGTCCCGCGTATGCTGCTGCTGTCGAGCAATGGCGAATCGAGCGCCTGCTGAACCGATTTCATTGCACGTCCTTCGCCTGTAGCAAAGCCGGTTCCCATCAAAAATACTTCGCTACCGGCCATTACTGTGCATACATCGGCAAAGTCGATATTGATATTTCCGTGAAGGGTAATAATTTCGGCAACTCCCTTAACCGCCGTTGTAATAATGTTGTCGGCCTTTTTAAATGCCTGCGAGGCCGGCAGGTTTCCGTATATTTTATGAAGCTTTTCGTTGCTGATTACCAGCATGCTGTCAACATGATCTTTCAGTTTGTCGATTCCGGCGCGGGCCTGTTCGTATCTTCGTCTTCCTTCCGAAGGAGCAGGCAAGGTAACAACAGCAATGGTGAGGATACCCATTTCGCGTGCAAGCTGAGCAATTACAGGGGCAGCGCCGGTTCCGGTTCCACCTCCCATTCCGGCAGTGATAAACACCATTTTTGTGGTTGCTTCCAAAACTTCACGAATATCGTCAAGGTTTTCGATGGCAGCCTGTTCTCCCTGATCCGGCAAATTTCCTGCGCCACGGCCTTCAGTCAGGGTCACCCCCAGCTGAATCCGCACAGGAACCGGATTGTTTTTCATTGCCTGTGCATCGGTGTTGCAAATAATGAAATCAACACCCACAATACCCTCTTCAAACATGTGTCTGACGGCATTGCATCCACCTCCCCCAACACCAATCACTTTGATGATTGAAGAATTTGCATGTTCCAGTCCGAAATTAAGTATCTCGTCGATCATAAGGCAGACTTGATTATATTAATAGCTAATTAATTTACATTCAACCGATATCACTATGAATCCTGATTCATTTCTGTATCGGCGGGTACTTCTTCAAAAAAATTGAGGATCCCCTGTTTAATCCCGTTACCCTTCTGTTTTAGTCCATTTTTCATCTTTTCAACAATTCCGGGCTCGTTCGATATTGCTTTCGGAGTTTTTGGTCTCTTCCCTTTACCAACAGGTCCCTTTTCTTCGGCAGCCATTTTCAGGAGGCCAAGAACAGTCGAAAAACGTGGATCATCAATTTCTTTGCGTGCCTGAAAATAATTAAGGTTTGGTTTTCCTTTCCTGACATCAAACCCAGTACGAAACTTAATTAGCTGACCTAAATTTGGCAAAAGTGATGTTCCTCCGGTAATTACAATTCCGGCGCCCAGTTTATCGGCATATCCCGATTTGGTAATCTGAAAAGCGAATCCATCAACAATCTCTTCCATTCGGGCCTGAATAATGCTTGCCAGACTTTTAAATGATATCTGGCGCGGTTCCCACCCCTGAATCGGAATGGTTACTACTTTATCTTCTGGAGCAAAATCGGCCATGGCCTGTCCAAACTGAACTTTAAGCGACTCGGCCTGACGAACTGTAATGGAACAGCCTTCTTTAATATCGTGTGTAAGTACGTTGCCGCCAAACGGAACCATAGAAGTATAGCAAAGTACACCATCGCAGAAAATCGAGATTTTGGTAGTGCCCCCACCAATATCAACAAGGGCGACCCCTGCTTCTTTTTCATCATCGGTTAAAATCACCGAAGAGGAAGCGATCGGGTCGAGGATGGTTTTTTGTACATTAATCGACCCCTGCCTGAAACAAGTTGAAATGTTTCTGGAATATGCTTCCGGGGCAATATGCAGCTTAAATGTGCCTTCAATTTTCTCGCCGATTGTGCCTATTGGGTTAATTATACCGGGTTCGCTGTCTACAGTGTAAAATTCTGAATTGATATGGTAGATTGTCATCCCATCCGCAAGGTTAATCTGACGGGCTTTTTCGGTCATTTGCTGTACATCAGACTCTGTAACAGTATGATCACGACCAATTGTTTGCTGGGCACGGGTGGTGAACGTAGTTAAATGCTGACCTGAAATATTGACAAAAACATTTTCGAGCACCTGACCACATTCTTTTTCTGCCTGACTAACAGCGTCGTTGACTGCAGCAAAAGCCTCTTCAATATTTAAGATCACCCCACGCTTGATGCCGCGCGAAGCGCTGTGCCCGAGCCCAATAATCTGAATCTTATTGTCTTCGATCTTTTTACCTGCCAAAGCAACAACCTTTGTTGAGCCAATGTCAACCGCAGCAAAAATTACTTCATTCTTGTCCATAATCTATTTTTTTGTACAAACAACCTGGTTCTCATATTTCACACTGATGGCTTTATACTTGTTCCAGCCAAAATTTTTAAATCCTTGCTGGTAAACTGCTTTTAAATTCCTGAATTTCAATTCATAATCATCAGGCTTGCCAAATTCTATCAGGTAATCGCCCACTTGCGGCAGTAACAGCAACTCGCCGGTTGGCAATATTAAGACCTGTTCTATTTGCGCTTTCCAAAACTCATCCTTATTCACAAAATCAGTCATTTTCAACAAATTAATTTTTACCGATTCATCAGGAATCGTTCCGCTTGCAATCATCGTTCGCTCGATGTATTTTGATGAAACCGGGATTTTTACCCCTTCCCTGTCGAGATAATAATCTTCAGTGGCATTTTTTATCCGAAGTACCGGTGTGCGTTCGTCAACATTAATGATCAGTTTTCCGCTGAACGACCATCCACGTGCATCAATTTTTCTATAAATTTCGACATTTGTCAGGGTCGCGAAAGTCGTAAGTTTTGTTTCAAGCATTTCGGTATTGATAGCCGAAAGACGATGCCCAATAATTGGTTCTCCCGATTTTTCGATCAACTCCGTAATTTCCGCTTCATCCAAAAATCGTGGCGAATTGGGATTAATATATACCACAATAGACTGGCACCTTACCGCTTCCATTTGAGCATAGGTGAAATAAATTGTAAATCCGACAAAACCCGCCAGGCACAACCAACCTAAAATGACCAATATCTTTTTAACGATCTTCATTTTTCAATAATTGCTCTTTTACTTCTT
>JAHEYU010000073.1 GCA_023251435.1 Bacteroidota bacterium | reverse complement strand
AAATACTGTCTTTGGTTTCTTCCTCTTTTTTATGCGAGATGAGCACACCAGAGCGACAGCCATCACGATAAACAGTCACTCCCTTGCAGCCGCTTTTCCATGCTTCGATATAAAGTTTGCCCACCAGTTCCTCATCGGCATCGGCTGGCAAATTGATGGTTACGCTGATTGAATGATCTACCCATTTCTGGATTTTTCCCTGCATCCGTACTTTATTCATCCAGTCAACATCGTTTGAAGTTGCTTTGTAATAAGGCGATTTTGCAATTAGCAGATCCAGTTCTTCGTTCGAGTAGTTTTTGCTCAGGTCGTGTCCGTTTACTTCCATCCAGTTTTTGAACTGGTGGTGGAAAACGATGTATTCTTCCCATGAATCGCCCACTTCGTCAACAAAGTCAACTTTTACGTCTTTATCGTTCGGGTTCACTTTGCGGCGACGTTTGTAAACAGGCATAAATACCGGCTCAATTCCTGAAGTGGTTTGTGTCATCAGGCTGGTTGTTCCGGTTGGTGCAATGGTAAGCAGTGCGATGTTGCGACGGCCGTATTTAACCATGTCCTGATACATCTGCTCGTCTTCAGCACGCAGACGTTTGATCATTGGATTGTTTTTTTCGCGGTCGGTGCTGTAAATAGCGAATGCACCACGTTCTTTCGCAAGATTTACCGATGAGCGGTAGGCTTCAACGGCCACTGTTTTGTGAATTTCTTCACTGAAATCAGTCGCGTCGTCGCTTCCGTAACGCAAGCCAAGTGATGCGAGCATATCACCTTCGGCTGTGATTCCAACACCTGTGCGTCGTCCTTCTTTTGCTTTTGTCTGTATTTTTAACCACATCGAGCGTTCAATGTGTTTGATATCTTCGTTTTCGGGATCCGCATCAATTTTACCTAGAATACCATTTATTTTTTCCAATTCAAGATCGATGATATCGTCCATCATCCGCTGTGCATATCCAACGTGTTCTTTGAACAGTTCGAAATTGAATTTTGCTTTAGTGGTAAAGGGATTTTCAACGTACGAATTCAGGTTTACGGCAATTAAACGACAGCTGTCATAAGGGCAAAGTGGAATTTCGCCGCAAGGATTGGTCGAAACGGTTTTATAGCCGAGGTCTGCATAACAATCCGGAACCGATTCCTTAATAATGGTATCCCAAAACAGGATTCCGGGTTCGGCCGATTTCCATGCATTGTGAACAATTTTTTTCCAAAGATTAGTTGCATCTATTTCTTTGACGTACTTAGGATTTTTTGCGTCAATCGGATATTGAGTCATGTATTTTTCTCCCGATTCGACTGCCTGCATGAAATCATTGTGGATTTTTACCGAAACATTTGCTCCGGTTACTTTTCCCTGGTCCATTTTTGCATCTATAAACGATTCAGCATCAGGGTGTTTTACTGAAACGGACAGCATCAAAGCACCACGACGTCCATCTTGTGCTACTTCGCGGGTCGAATTTGAATAACGCTCCATAAAAGGAACAATACCTGTTGACGTAAGCGCCGAGTTTTTTACGGGTGAGCCCTTTGGTCTGATGTGAGAAAGATCATGACCAACACCACCGCGGCGTTTCATTAGCTGAACTTGCTCCTGATCAACTTTCAGGATACCACCGTACGAATCGGAGTTCCCTTCGTTGCCAATTACGAAACAGTTCGAAAGTGATGCAATCTGGAAATCGTTGCCAATACCGGTCATTGGCCCCCCTTGAGGCACGATATATTTAAAATCTTTCAGAAGATCGAAAATCTGGTCTTCACTCATCGGATTTTCGTAATTTCTTTCAATTCTGGCAATTTCCGACGCCAGGCGACGGTGCATATCATCAGGAGTCAGTTCGTAGAGATTTCCGAACGAATCCTTCAATGCGTACTTGTTTACCCAGACCCTTGCAGCAAGGTCGTCTCCCTTGAAGTATTCCTGTGAAGCGATGAATGCTTCTTCCTGGGAGTAAGTTTTTTTGCCCGTCAAGGGCTCAATTGCCACGTTTTTGAATGTCATAGTGCCAAAAATTTTGATCTTTAATAATTATAATCGGTTGTAATCCTGAAGAAAAAACAGGATATAATAAGTCTGTTTTGCCGTATGCAATATAGGGCATGCATTCAAAAAAAAGAATACAAAATTAGAAATAGATTTTGGAAGTTATCAACTTGATGATGTTAGTATTTTGTAAATCAATTAATTAACAAATAAAATGTTGAAAAAAGTTTCCAAAAATGAAAATTACTTTCTAAAAGAAGTGGAGATGAATTTCCTTAATGTGACTGAGTTAAAGCTGGTTGTAGTTACTGCAAACTGAGTTTGCTTTAAGGTGTATAGTATTCAATATTTGTTAAAAACTTTGTCGATGATTGTTTGTGTTGCGCCCAGATTTTGTTGTGTAAAACTTCGGCACACTTTAGCAATGCCCTCTCTCTTTCGTGTGTCCGAAAGTAGTGGTTCCAGAATGGTCTTCAGTCCTGAATAGTCGTTTACCGGATAAGCAACATCTAGCTCGACCATGGTAGCTGCTTCTTTGAATTTCAGATAATTAGGGCCAAAAACGATGGGCATTCCAAAGATAGCCGCTTCGAGTGTATTGTGAATTCCAACTCCGAAACCTCCACCGATGTAAGCCAAATCGGCATATTTGTAAACCGACGAAAGTAATCCGATTGTGTCAATAAGCATCACCTGATTGTTTATAACTGTTTCGCCGGTGGCTTCTGTATAACAAATAACCGGGGTTTTCAACTGACTTATCAACCGTTCGATGTTTCCACGTTTTGTTTCGTGGGGTGCGATCACAAATTTAATTTCAGGATGAGAATGAATATATTCGATTAACATCTCTTCGTCTGGTTTCCAGGTGCTTCCGGCTACCACCAGTTGATAGTTTCCTTTGAATTTTTCTATCAGAAGAATGTCTTTCCCGTTGCGCGCAATCTCGGCTACACGGTCGAAGCGGGTGTCGCCTGCCTGTGTCACATTCGTCAGCCCAATATTGCCAAGTAATTTAACCGATTGCTCGTCCTGAACAAAAAAGTGTCTGAATCCAAAAAGTATATTGCGGTACCATTTGCCCCAAGGAGTATTTTTGAAGAACAACTGATTTTCGCGGAAAATGGAAGAAATCAGATAAATCGGAATGTTCTTATTTTTAAGTTCCATGATGTAATGGAACCAGAATTCGTATTTTACAAAGAAGACGATTTCAGGATCAACCAGTTCAATCAGTTTTTGTGCATTCTTTTTGGTGTCGGCCGGCAGATAGTAGATGTAGTCGGCCAGCTCGTAATTTTTCCTGATTTCATATCCTGAAGGTGAAAAGAATGTCAGGAAAATCTGGTATTCGGGATGTTGTTTTTTGATGGCCTCTATTAATGGCCGACCCTGTTCAAACTCGCCCAATGAAGCGCAGTGTACCCATACTATTGGCCGGTCGTGCTTTATTCTATTAGGTAATTCGGCGAAAATGCGTTTACGTCCTTTCCATATCTGTCCCGCTTTCAGGTTAAAAGGCGCCGATAATTTTATCAGTATTGAATAAAATAGAATTGAGAGATTGTACAGGACGTTCATTCAGTATTGTTTTAAGGGCAAAAGTAATTTTTTTGAATCGGATTGTTGCGTTTTGTTAAAGGCTTTGCAGGTAGCCGGTATCCTTTTTAAGTAGTGGTTGCATCGAGGCTTCAACAGCCAGCTGGTCGCACCGTTCGTTCTCGGGTATGTTTGCATGACCTTTTACCCAGACGAATTTCACTTTGTGTTTTTGATAAACTTTCAGGAACCGCATCCATAAGTCTTGATTTTTTTTGCCTTTGAACCTTATTTTGACCCAATTCCAAATCCAGCCTTTTTCAACGGCATCGGCTACATATTTCGAATCGGTATAAATAGTCACCTGCGAATTTTCAATTTTTAAAGCTTCCAAAGCAACAATCACGGCCAGAAGTTCCATGCGGTTGTTGGTTGTCAGTTCAAATCCATCTGATAATTCTTTCCTGAATTGCCCTGACATAAGAACAGCCCCGTATCCTCCCGGACCCGGATTTCCGCGTGCAGCACCATCTGTGTAGATTGTTATATTCATGTTCCAGAAATAAAAAGACCCGCAAAAATACGGGTCTTTCGGTATAATAAAAATACAATTTTTAATTTACGATCGTCATTTCATCGATGAGGTTGTTTGCGCCTGCCATTTTATCGATTACCCAAAGCACAAATCGGATGTCAACGTTGATGCATTTCTGTATTTCGTTTTCAAATGCCAGATCGCCGCTCATTGCTTCCCAGTTTCCGTCGAAAGCTATCCCAATCAATTCGCCTTTGGCGTTGATTACCGGGCTTCCGGAGTTTCCTCCGGTAATGTCGTTGTTGGTTGTAAAGCAAGTGTAAAGCTCTCCATCTCGATCGGCATAGCGGCCAAAATCCCTGGTTTGGTAAAGTTCTTTCAGCTTATCAGGTACCGAAAATTCTTCATCTCCCGGAATTTCCTTTTCAATGTACCCGTTTAATGTGGTGTAATGCTTGTATTTAACTCCATCGCGCGGAATGTAGTCGCCTACTGTTCCGTATGTTAAACGCATGCTTGAATTGGCATCAGGATAAAAATTTCTGCCAGTTTCCATCTCCATCAGCCCGCCAACAAACAGGCGATTTCCTTTTTCGAGTGCTTCGGTGGTTTTGCTGGTTTCATTTCCGATTAAACCCATCATCCTGAATATATCGAGCGAAGCCTGAAACAACGGGTCTTTTTCAAGTATTTTTGCTTTCGGCTTTTCAAAAAAAGTGATTAATTTCTCCTGGCTTCCGAAAATCGATTTTGCATACAATTCTTTGGTGTATTTTTCGAAATCGTTGCCGTATTTGGTTTTAACTACCCGAAAGAATGGCGGATGATATTGTGGCGCAACATTTTGCTGATAAATTTTGAAAAGCGATGCTGCTATTTTCTGATCGGTTTCAGGATCGTAATCCTTGAAAAAATTGTCGAGGCCATCTTTAACCCTTTGGCTGGCCAGGTCTATATTTTCAGATTTTTTATCCGATTTCAGCGCATCGTATAACGGACGTGTACGGTAGGCAAAAAAGAAGATTTCAGGGCCGCGAACCATTGCTTCCATCATATATTCTGATGCGATTTCATCGTCGATGTTTTGGTACGATTCGGAAATAAGCTGAAGTGCCTGACCGTATTTGGCTTTTCTTTCCTGATCGGCATTCACCCATTTTGTAAATTGATCTTCCAATTGTTTTTTCTTCTCAATTACATTCAAATTGTCGAGGCCTTTATTTTGGCCAATGCTGTATTTGTAATAGTTTGAACTGCCTGCATATTTAGACGAATACATGATCTTGGCTTTCTGCGATGTCCGCATGAATTCTTTCATAATGCGCAGTTTTTCTTCACGAACTTTAATGCGTACCGGATTGGTAACATTCATTGTGTAATTAATTCCGTGTGAAGTTTTATAGCGGTTTGTTCTTCCCGGATATCCCATCACCATTGCAAAATCGTCCATTTTATAGCCTTTCAGCGAAATTGGTAAATGGTGTTTTGGTTTGTAGGGAACATTGTCTTTTGAGTAATCGGCTGGTTTTCCGTCTTTATCGCAGTAAATACGGAACATGCTAAAGTCGGCGGTATGGCGCGGCCACATCCAGTTGTCGGTATCGCCGCCAAATTTTCCGATCGACTGCGGCGGTGCACCTACCAGGCGAATATCGCGGAAAGTTTCGTAAACGAACAGGTAATATTTGTTGTCGTTGTATAGTGACTGAACACGTGCATTATAATGAGTGTCGGCAGATGCTTCTTTTTCGATTTTGGAAGAAATTTCGCGTACTTTTTTGCTTCGCTCCTCTTCGCTCATCTTGTCGTTTAATTCCGAAATAATTTTAGAGGTAACATCTTCGAAATTAATCAGGAAAGAAGCGCTTTTGCCCGGATTTGAAAGTTCTTCTTCTTTAGTTTTTGCCCAGAATCCGTCTCTGAGGTAATCATGATCAACGGTACTATGTTGCTGTATCTCGTCGAACCCGCAATGGTGGTTGGTTAAAAGTAAACCTTCTGCTGAAATTAGTTCGGCCGTACACGAACCGTGGTCGAGTGAAACCACTGCATCTTTCAGACTCGATTGGTTGATACTGTATATTTCGTCTGCACTGATTGCAAGTCCCAAATCCTTCATCTGGTTAATATTCAGCTTTTCAACCAAAGCCGGCAACCACATTCCCTCGTCCGCTCTCACTGTTCCGGCCATCATAATCTGCAGGAATGTGACTAAAACTAAAATTCGTTTCATTTGATTAAATAAAATTTTGGAAGTAATAAGGCGGCAAAGATATGGATATCTGCTTATTTCCAAATAGTTTTAAGGCTGGCATGAAAAAAAACATGTTAATAATAATTAACAGCCGGTACTGATAAACATGATATCCTGATTTTTGAATGCAGCGTTTTTAAATGTAATTATCAACCTTCGGAAATGCTATCTTTGTCGAAAATTTAATCAGCCGAAAAATGGAAAGAAAAGTCAGGGTAAGGTTTGCCCCAAGTCCCACCGGGCCGCTTCACATGGGAGGTGTACGCACCGCTTTGTTTAATTATTTATTTGCCAAAAAACATGGCGGCGACTTTCTTCTTCGAATCGAAGATACCGATCAGAACCGGTTTGTGCCGGGTGCAGAAGAATATATTATTGAATCGCTGAAATGGTGTGGTTTGGTGCCCGATGAGGGTGTAGGTTTTGGAGGCGATCTGGGGCCATATCGTCAGAGCGAACGCAAACCAATGTATAAAAAATATGCCGACTCGTTGATTGAAAATGGATTTGCCTATTATTCGTTCGATACCGCAGAGGAACTTGACGAGCTTCGAAAACAGGCAGAAGCAGATAAACAGGTTTTTTCGTACGACCTGCATACCCGCAATAATCTTAAAAATTCGCTCACGCTTTCTTCCGAAGAAGTTCAGGAAAGATTAAACAGCGGACAACAATATGTGATCAGATTTAAAATGCCCGAAAGTCGCGAGATTGTTGAGGAGGATTTGATCCGGGGTCGTGTTTCGTTCAATTCCAATCAGTTAGACGATAAAGTTTTGTTTAAGTCTGACGGAATGCCCACTTACCATTTGGCGAATGTGGTTGACGATCATTTAATGAATATTACGCATGTGATTCGTGGCGAAGAGTGGTTGCCATCCATGCCGCTGCATATTTTGTTGTACGAATCGCTCGGAATTTCAGAAACTCGTCCAAAGTTTTCTCACTTACCATTAATCCTGAAACCTGAGGGGAAAGGAAAACTGAGCAAGCGCGATGGCGATAAAATGGGATTTCCGGTATTCCCGTTGCTTTGGAAAGACCCTGAAACAGGCGATATTTCGAGAGGTTACCGCGAAGATGGTTATTTCCCTGAAGCTTTCATCAATATGCTGGCTTTGCTGGGATGGAGCCCCGGTACTGAACAGGAATTTTTCTCGATGGACGAACTGATTGAAAGTTTCGATTTAACCCGCGTTGTGAAATCAGGAGCTCGTTTCGATCCGGAGAAGGCCAAATGGTTCAATCGTCATTATTTGCAGCAGAAATCACCTTCAGAACTGACACAGTTGTTTTTGCCAATCTTGAATGAAAAAGGTATAACTCCGGATTTGCAGCACGTCGAAAGAATTGTTGGCATGATTCAGGAAAGGTGCGAATTTGTGAAAGACATCTGGACACAAGCGCATTTCTTTTTTCAGGCTCCGGATAGCTACGACGAAAAAACCGTGAAATCGAAATGGAAAGCCGATACAAGCGAAAAGTTGCAGGCTATTTCTGAACTTTTTGCAACAGTTGCTGAATGGAAAGCCGAATCGATTAAAGAAACTTTCTCGGCATTTATGACTGCCAAAGAATGGGGATTTGGAGCGGTGATGGTTCCTGTCCGCCTTGCATTGGTTGGCGGAAGCAGCGGACCTGACCTTTTCGAAATCTGCGAATTGATTGGAAAAGAGGAAACAATTGCGCGGATAGGAAAGGCAATCAGCAGAATTCCATAATTCTGATTTGATGTCCGTTCGCTAAAGCGAAACGGCAAAGGATAATGCCTTGATCATGAATTGGGCGATATCCTTTGCTGTCTCCATTTATGGGACGGATTATATAATTTCTAAGTTATTTGGGCTTTAGCCCTGATGATTTTTACACCACCTTCAAATCAACACCCAGCAACATCAGAATAATCAGCACCAGCCCAAGCACAATGCGGTACCAGCCGAATACTTTAAACCCGTGTTTTTGCAGGAAGGTGATAAAGGTTTTGATGGCGATCATGGCAACCACAAAGGCGACAACATTGCCAATAATCAAAAGGTCAATATTTTCAGCAGTAATGTGTTTGTAGTCTTTCAGTAGTTTGTAGGCCGAAGCAGCCGCCATGGTTGGCACCGCCAGAAAGAATGAAAATTCGGCTGCATTTTTCCTACTCAGTTTTTGCTGCATACCGCCGATGATTGTTGCTGCAGAACGCGAAACTCCCGGAATCATTGCGATACACTGCCAAAATCCAATTTTCAGTGCGGTTGGGTAAGTAATTTCCTGATTTTCGTTTTCCTGTTTGAACCATTTATCGACAAACAACAGAAGTATTCCGCCCAAAAGCAGCATTACCGCCACAACCATTACATTCTCGAGCAAACTATCGATAAAATCGCCTGCCAGAAAACCTATGAACGCCGCCGGAAGAAAGGCCACAAAAAGCTTTTGGTAGAAAGTCCAGCTTTGCAGAAACCGTTTCCAATATAGAACAACCACCGAAAGGATGGCGCCAAACTGAATATTTACAGTGAATGCTTTGGTGAACTCATCAATTTCCATTCCCAGCAAGGCTTGCGAAATAATCATGTGACCGGTGGAAGAGATGGGCAGAAATTCGGTAATTCCTTCTACAACTGCAATTACAATGGCTTCAAAAACTGTCATATTTTAATTTTTGATTCTGGCGTCTGGCTTGAAGCAATTTGTTCGCGGCGGCAATGTTTTTTGCCTTCGCCTTTGTCTATTTAAGCCTTTGCCTTTGTTTATTTTCGGGTGTAAAAATAGGTTTTTCCTTCACTAAGGCTGTCAAAATTGTAGATTTCTTTTCCTCTGTGGATTCTGTAAAAAGCAAGCATTGCAATGTCTCCGGCGCAGAAGAGCGAATGCAGGCACATTACACTTAAGAAAAAGTACATCAGTTGTTCATTGTAAAATTGCATAATACCAAGCAAACATATCAGTTTTACGACTACAAACGGAGTTAGTGCAACAAGGTGGAAAGCGCGGGGAGCAATCACCTGCCGGTCGGCCATGGCGTAAAAGATGAATTTTTTCAGGATAAGGCCAAATGATATTTTTCGCGCGCCTGTTGCCAGATAAGCCAATGCATGTAAAAGCTCGTGGATTACGATAAGGATTGAAAGAGAAAACAGCAGCGACCCGCCAATTGTGACAATCAGTTCGTGATTTCCTTTGATGGAGAAAATAATTCCGCGGGTGAGGATAAAAGTAAAAAGCATCAACATTATCACCTGATAAACTGAGTAAATCCGGATAATGATCTTTTCTTTTGTGATTTGTTCCACAATAAATTCGCGTAGCTTTTGATGCGAAACTTCAGTCAGAAGTTCAAACTTGCTCTCGTTTTGCAAATCTTCAGGAGTAAGCTTTTTTCTCATACAGCTTATTTATTCTGAATGATTTCTGATAAAGCTTTCAGGTTGATTAACCGTATCAGGAAAGCAAATAATGCACTCACTGTAATCATTATAAAATAGCCTAGTACCCAATTGCTGATTTGTTTGCTAAGGATTCCGGCCAGAAAAACGAAAGCTATAAAAAGAACCAATTTCGCAATTACACGGTAGTTGATGGTCAATTTCAGGAATATAACAGCAAGTATTGTTTGTGCCAAAGCAGTAAAAAGTTGAGTAGCCAGACTTGCCCAGGCCGATCCGTAAGCCTGCATTTCAGGTATCAGTATAAGATTCAGGCCAACATTAATTCCCATACCAACTAGAGCCATCCAGTTAAGTTGCCTGATGCTTCCATTAGCGGTAAGGAGGGTGCCAAAAATGTAAGTGGTGGCAATACCCAGAAAGCTAACCATCAACAGCCGTAGAATGGAGGCCGATAATTGGATGTCGGAGGCCGATATTTGATCGGGGTTGGTGGTCAGCAGGTTCATGATTTCAAGGTTGTAAAAGCCGGTGGACAAACTGATAATCAGTGCAGGTACAATAAGTAGCAAAAATGCAATCTGAACCATTGAGCCAATTTCCTGTTTATGGCGGATCATGCGGGCAAAAATGGGCAACAGCAAGCCGGCAAACAGAACGCCGAACATTGAAACTGCATCCAGTAAGCGAAAGGCATAGGCATAAATTCCCGCCTGTTCGTGGCCATTTGGCAACATTTGTTTGAGCATCACCGAGTCGATGCGGTTGTAAAACGACATTAGCAATATCAAAAAGGCATAGGGGTAGCTTTTTTTGAGAAAGACCATGAAGAACCGGCGGTTGAAATTGAACTTTATTTTGCCTGAATGGGCCAGTAATACGCCGAAAGTAATGATACTGGTCATCAGATAAGCTGCCGACTGGGCATATACAAACCATTCGATGCGGAACTGATGCCCGGTGATGTTGGTAAATAGAAGGATCGAACAAATGGCAATCATCAGGCTGCGATCCAGTACCGAGAGCAAGCTGTCGGTTCGGAAAAGGTGAAGCCCGCTAATATTAGAACGCAGGTACAAAGTGAAAGATATGAGAAACTGGTTCAGTACCAGAAAAATTAACAAATGAATTTCGACATCTTTGAACCCAATAATTAAAGCTGCCACGGTACAAACAAGGGCATAAACCCCGGCAAGGATAAATTTTATTCCGATAATATTGCTGATGTGCTTTTTTAGCAAATGCTGATGCTGGGCAATATTTTTGTTGTTGAAGTTGGTAATGCCGAGGTCAAGGAAAATATTGAGGATCATCGAAAAACTGAGCAATGAAAAGTATAGACCATAGCTTTCGTGTCCCACGATGTTTTGCACCGTGCGGTCAATCCCAAATATCCAGAAGGGTTTGATTAAAACATTCAGAAAAAGGAGCAGTAAAAGATTTGTAATAAACTTCCGTTTCAATCGGGTAGCTTTTTCTGGTTTGATTAAAGTGAGCCAAAAGTAGCAAATTTTTGAACAGACTTTATACATTTGAATACAATTTGTACACGTAACAAATACCTATGATTATTGCCGTAAATACCCGATTGTTATTGAAGGGAAAGCTAGAAGGGATCGGATGGTTCACATTCGAAACATTGTCGCGCATCACGCGCGAACATCCTGAACATCAGTTTCTGTTCATTTTCGACCGCCCGTATTCTCCTGAATTTATTTTCTCCGGAAATGTGACTCCGATTGTTTTATCGCCTCCAACCCGCCATCCGATTCTTTGGTACATCTGGTTTGAATTACAGATTCCGCGGATTCTGAAAAAGTACAAGGCCGATCTGTTTTTTTCGCCCGACGGATATTTGTCGCTCAATACTGGGGTGAAGCAGTTGGCGGTTATTCATGATATTAATTTTGCGCACCGGCCAAAAGATTTGCCCTGGCTGAAAGCAAAATATTACAATTATTTCTTTCCGCTTTTTGCGCGCAAATCCCGGCGGATAGTGACGGTTTCCTCTTTTTCGAAGGAAGATATCCACAAAACATACCACATTGAAAATGATAAAATCGATGTTGTTTACAATGGAATAAATGCGCTTTACACACCAACTTCGGAAGATGCAAAGCAGACGGCCAAAGCAAATTATTCCGGCGGAAAGGATTATCTTCTGTTCATCGGGTCCCTGCATCCGCGTAAAAATGTCGGTGGATTACTACTGGCTTACGATGCTTTTCGTACTTCGGTGGAATCGGATGTGAAATTGCTGATTGTTGGAGAAAGCATGTTTAAAACCCGTGATATTGAACTGACCTACGAAGCGATGCGATTTAAAGACGATGTTGTTTTTACCGGACGACTTGGAAATGAAGCTTTGCATCAGGTTTTGGGAGCATCGCTTGCCCTGACTTTTGTTCCGTTTTTCGAAGGTTTTGGCATTCCGGTGATTGAAGCTATGAATGCAGGCGTGCCCGTAATTTGTTCAGATACAACTTCTTTGCCTGAAGTTGGCGGGGATGCAGTTTTGTATGCAGATCCGTTTGATGTGAGCCAAATAAAAGAAGCCATGATTAAACTTTATCAGGACAAAGAACTTCGGGAATCCTTGATCGAAAAGGGTTTCAGGCAAAAGGAAAAGTTTAGCTGGGACAAAACTGCCGGTTTGCTTTGGCGAAGTATTGAAAAATGTCTGACAAATGAAAAAGGATAAACTCCTGTTATTTCTGCAAGAAGGAAGGATTGAAGCTGGTTGCGATGAGGCTGGCCGTGGTTGCCTTGCCGGTCCTGTATTTGCTGCTGCGGTGATTCTACCCGCGAATTTTGAAAATGAACTGCTGAACGATTCAAAGAAGCTAACCGAAAAACAACGGTATGCACTTCGGCCGGTCATTGAAAGTCAGGCACTGGCTTTTGCGGTTGGGATTGTTGATAACAACGAAATAGACAGGATCAACATTTTAAATGCTTCATTTCTGGCAATGCACCGTGCCATCGATCAATTGAAACTAAAACCGCAGCATTTACTGATTGATGGCAACCGGTTTAAAGCGTATCCACAAATTCCGCATACCTGCATTGTGAAAGGCGATGGTAAATTTTTGTCTATCGCAGCGGCCTCTGTTCTCGCAAAAACCTACCGCGACGATTATATGGAGATTATTCATCAGGAATTTCCACGCTACGATTGGCTTAGAAATAAAGGATACCCAACTTTGCACCACCGAAAGATAATCAGGGAAACAGGAATAACCGGTTATCACCGAAAAACCTTTGGCCAGAATGCCGACCAGTTCAGGCTTGATTTGTAATAATACGAATTTTTGTTTTTGAAACGCACTGCTCCGACAAATGCAGCTTATTAAAAGAAAAAGTCTGTAAATGCATTCAGGAGCGAAAATTTTCATGATTTTTCACTCCTGAATAGTATCTACAAACCAGCTAATTTTGAAGTAATATTTTTGAAGAATGATTGTTTGTCGGCGATAAATAGTGATAACCAAGAATTAATCTTCGTCCGCGCTGTCATCATCATCGTCAAAATCATCATCATCATCGTCGTACTTGTCGTCGGCAACATCGTCGGCAACATCTTCAGCAACAAGGAATTCATCGTCAGAATATTTGCTTTCGTATTCTTCCTTCGCACTGCTTTTCAACGAGCCTGAGCTGTCGTAATCATCATCTTCTTCAATGATTTTTTCAGCTTCATACACGGTCATTCTAACCAGATAATATTTGTCTTCAGTTTCGAATGGCAAAGCACTGACCCGTTTTCCTTCTTTGTTGTTGAAATAGATTAAACTTTCACTGTACCCGCTGGGGTATTCAAGTTTAATTCTTTCCTGAATTTCAGGATCAAGCTTTTCGTAATCCTTAATTACTCTGGGTTTGCTGGGATTCATTGATTGTAATTTTAAATGCAATTATATGAAAAAAAATATTAAAACTTAAGAGGCGAAAATAAATGAAAAACAATTTTACCTGCAACATTTTTGATGATTCTTCTGAAATTTTATCAAAGAATTGTTGTTAGCCAAAATCGATCATCGCTTTTATTACACCATCCTGATAGGAAGCAACCAAATCAAAGGCCTGTTGTGTCTGTTCAGGCGAAAAATGATGGGTCACAATCTGATCGATAGGTAAGCCATTTGAAATTAATCTGATGGCTTTCTCCATGCAGTGGTTTTGCCTGCGCACATTCTGAATCGACAGTTCTTTGCGACGCATCAAATCCATATCGAGAACATATTTTGCTTCGGGTGGAATACCTACTAAGACTAGTTTTCCTCCCGGTTTCAAAATTCTGGTTGCATCGTCAACGGCTTTTTGGTCGCCGCTGCATTCGAAAACGATGTCAAGCAGAAGAGGTTCCTGTTTTTCGGTCGCATCAAAAGCATCTTCAGTAAACGGATTAAATGTGATGTCTGCTCCAAGTTGCCCGGCTTTTTCTCTCCTGAAATCAATAGGTTCGTAGCAGAAAATCCTGCCGCTTAACCCAGTTTTCAGCACCATTAAAACGCTTAATCCAATTGGTCCGGCTCCAAAAATGCCGATGGTTTTATCCTGGAAATCGGTTTTCGCCATTTCAACGCTGTAAATCCCGATGGTAAGTGGCTCAATTAATGCAGCAGTTGTTTGATCGAATGATTTATCAAGCGCGAAACTGGTAAAATCGGGCATTACAATATAATCCGACAAACAGCCTTCAACCTGACCGGGGCAGCCCAGAAAACGGTTGTTCCGGCAAGTGTGTGGCCTCCCGTTCAGGCACTGGTCGCAGTTTCCACAATGAATACTGGGGTCGATCGCCACCAGATCGCCAGGTTTTACGCGAGTGACAGAACTGCCGGTTTCGACCACGATTCCCGAACATTCGTGCCCGACCGCAAATGGAAATTCAACCACCTGTGAGCCAATTCTTCCTTCAGTAAAATAATGAACGTCTGATCCGCAAACACCCACCGATTTGATTTGAATCAAAACATCATCAGGATTAATGAGTTTGGGCAGGCTTCTGCCGATCATTTCAATTTTCCGGATTCCGGTTAAAACCATTGTTCTCATAAAATTGTATTTTGGGTTCACGGAAATTCATCGGCCAAATAATGAAAAAAAAAGATGAAAAGTGACGAAAACCGATTTTAATTTTGTGCGGCCACTTAAAAAGCCTTGCCAGACTGTGTTTTATCACTTTTTTTTGACGGCTGAAACCATTACTTTGTTTCAAAATTTAACCTGAATATCATGTACGGAAAAATACAACAAGATTTAGCGCAAACACTTGGCGAGTTGAAAGAACAAGGTTTGTATAAAAACGAGCGAATTATTACATCATCGCAAAGTTCGCAGATTACAGTTTCGGGCGATAAACCGGTACTGAACTTCTGTGCCAACAATTATCTTGGCCTGGCCAACCATCCTGAAGTGGTTAAAGCTGCTCAGAAAACAATGGATACCTGGGGATTTGGTCTGTCGTCGGTTCGCTTTATTTGTGGAACACAGCAAATTCACAAGGAACTCGAAGAAAAAGTGTCGGCGTTTTTAGGAACTGAAGATACCATTCTATATTGTGCCGCTTTCGATGCCAATGGTGGTGTTTTTGAACCTCTGCTTGGAGAAGACAGCATCATTATTTCGGATGAACTGAACCATGCTTCGATTATCGACGGAGTTCGGCTGTGTAAAGCACAGCGTGCCCGCTATAAGCATGCCGACATGGCCGAACTTGAAAACTGCCTGAAAGAGTCGCAATCAGCCAAATATAGAATGGTGGTTACCGATGGTGTTTTCTCGATGGACGGCGATCTGGCTAAACTTCCGGAGATTGTTGCTTTGTGCGAGAAATACGATGCACTAATCATGGTTGACGATTCGCACGCATCGGGTTACATTGGCAAAACCGGACGGGGAACTGCCGAACATTTTGGTTTGCTCGGAAAGATTGACATCATCACCACTACTTTCGGAAAAGCGTTGGGCGGCGGAAACGGAGGTTGCACTTCAGGACGAAAAGAAATTATAGAGATGCTCCGCCAGCGTTCGCGTCCGTATTTGTTCTCGAATACGCTCGCTCCGGCTACCGTTGGCGCCACAATGAAAGTGCTTGATTTGCTCACCGAATCTGCTGAATTGCCTGCGAGAACAATGGAAAATGCCAGTTATTTCCGCAGCAAAATGGAGGTTGCCGGGTTTGACTTGGTAAAAGGCACAACGGCCATTGTTCCGGTTATGATTTACGATGCTCCGCTGGCAGTTAAATTTGCCGACGAATTGCTGAAAGAAGGTATTTATGTAATCGGCTTTGTTTTTCCGGTTGTGCCAAAAGGCAAAGCAAGAATCAGGGTTCAGCTATCGGCTGCACACACCAAAGAACAAATAGATCAGGCTGTTGAGGCGTTTATAAAAGTTGGGAAATCGCTGGGAATAATATAAAAGAACAGAGGCTGCTCCGAAATTAATTCGGAACAGCCTCACAGGTAACACCGGGTTGATTGGTGCATTTCAGTTTTAAGGTGTTTTATTTCACCTGAATGACGGCATATTTCGAGATTCTCCAGAATTCCTGCGGGTCTTTAATTTCCAGATAGGCAATTTGACCGTTTTCTTCAACCAGAGAATATGAGTTGTTTGGATGTTCTGAAATTAGTGATGCCTTTTTAGCATTAACAGGGATCGTTTTTGTTTGACGGATATCGAGCGTTGTAAAATGTGTCGGATCGAAATTTTCCTGAATAGCTTTACTACTGCCAAGTCCAAGCACTCCACCTTCGCGGTCAAGGATTCCTTCTGCTTTTAGTTCTTTAAAAGTTCCTATTTTTACATGCGCTGTATTCAGGATGTCGGTCTTGGTAACAATCACTTTCTGTTTGTAATTAATCGTGTCAGCCTGTTGCATCATGCTCGAATTCAGGTTTTTAATTTTCGAATCCAGTTCAGCCAGGGTAACGTTTTTGCTTTCAACTATTTTTTTCAATTCTGCGATTTCGATATTCTGACTTTCAATAGTTTCGGTTAAACTCTGAAGGCGTTTTTCATACGATTTCACGTTCAATCCAGATTTTTTTAGCTTTTGCTCCAGATCAGCAATTTTTTTGTTGTTTTCTTCCATCAGGTTGTCTAACAGATTAATGTCGTCAATAATTGCCTGTTTTCTGTTTTTGCCTCCTTCTGATTTTATCATCGAGATCTGATTCCTTTTTTCCTTGATTAATTTCAGATTGTTCTCAATTTCGAAAAAAGAATTGTCCATATCGACCATCACTGAATCTTTCAGTTTCATCAACTGTTCCGAGTTAGCTTTTTCGACCAACAGAGAATTAATCTCTGCTTCCTTTTGGTTGTAAACGTACAATCCACCAATAAGGCCGACAATTAATACAAAACTTGCCAAAATGATTGTCGCTAACAGCGTTTTCCTAGTGTTTTCCATAACTTTTTAATATTAAGTGAATAAAATTTATTTGCTATTTAAAATCAGACAGGCACTTTTGCTCTTCTTTCAACAGCACTAATTCTAAACCACCTATCTTTTGTGCTGTCTGATTTTGGATTGACACACGACAATGCCTGTGCCAACAGTATGTTGTTGGTTTAAGATGTTGTATTCGAGTGGTTTGTAGAAAGTGGGGGAGATTGTATTATTCTCAAATTGATAAAATGAGGTTGAGAATTGATGAATTTGAGAACCGGAATTATTCCTGATTGCTTTCTTTCAACATGCGGTAAATGGTAGCCACGCCCAGGTCGAGTTTTTCGGCTACAAGCTTGATGTTATTATTGTATTTCTCCAGAAACCGCTTAACAATGCGGATGTCGTATTCGCGGAGACTCTGTTCTTCATTCAATATGTCATCCAATAAATCCTGCCCTCTGCCCAAAACGATATGATCGGCTGTTATTTGATTCTGATCGGCCAGTGTTACTGCCAGCTCAATCACCGACTTTAACTCGCGGATATTGCCGGGGAACGAATAGGAGAGCAATCGGGCTGATGCTTCGGCAGTCAATGTTTTGGTAGCCATTTTATTCTCCCTGCAAAATACCTCGATAAAATGCTTTGCCAATACAATCGCATCGTTTTCGCGTTCGCGCAGTGGTGGTAATTCAATTGGAAGTCCGTAAAGCCGGTAATAAAGGTCTTGTCTGAAATTTCCTTTTTTGATTTCCTCGAGCAAATCTTTGTTGGTTGCAATTATAATCCGGCAGTCAAATTTAACCGGAGTATTGCTTCCAATCCGGATAATTTCCTTTTCCTGAAGGGCACGCAATAATTTTGCCTGAAGGGAAATATCCATTTCGGCCATTTCGTCGAGAAAAAGAGTACCGCCGTTGGCTTCTTCGAACT
Source organism: Bacteroidota bacterium (assembly GCA_023251435.1). GTDB lineage: Bacteria > Bacteroidota > Bacteroidia > Bacteroidales > Prolixibacteraceae > Aquipluma. Next base: position 7,691 of record JAHEYU010000073.1, on the reverse strand, counting down.
TACCAATACGTCGGAAAGAGGCTCCGGTAAATGAGCCTTTTTCGTGTCCGAAGAGTTCACTTTCAATCAGTTCCTTCGGAATGGCGGCCACATTAACAGCAACGAAAGGTTGTTTTGACCGGTTCGAATGGTAGTGAATAGCTTTGGCAACCAGCTCTTTGCCTGTGCCAGTTTCTCCGGTAATGGTAACTGTAATGTTGGTTCGGGTAGCTTTTTCAATCAATTCATATACCTTTCGGGTAGCAGGGCTGTTGCCAATAATGGTATTCTGGTCGGTATATTTCTTTTTAACTTCTTGCCGCAAGGTCACAATTTCCTTTTTCAGGTTGTTCCCTTGCCTGATGTTGCTGACTGTATTCAATAACCGTTCGCGGATATCTTTCGATTTTACGATGTAGTCGTAAGCCCCGAGCCGTAACAAAGTAACCACTACTTCAATGTCGTCCTGTTCCGAGATCAGGATAATTTGGATGTCTTCGTTAATTTCCTTGATTTGTTGGAGTACTTCAAGACCTTTCATATCAGGAAGACGGTAATCCAAAGTAACTATATCGGGTGCCTGGTGTAAATTAGCCAAACAATCTTTTCCTGTTGCGAACGATTGTATTTCGTAATCGGGGTTGAGCGACAAAGTGTGAACCAACAGGCGGCTGTACCATTCGTCATCTTCAACAACAAATATTTTAAAGGCTTTTTCGGACATTTTACGATGATTCGTTATTCTGAAAATCAATCAGAAACGGCAAGTTAATAAGTTTTTAATTGACATGGAGGATTAAATTCTCATTTTGAGAAAATGTTATCCACTGCGACTATTCTGTGTCGAGTTTCTGTTTCAGTACAGAATTGATGTGCTTAATTTCCTTTTCTATCGCATTAATCAGGTTCTTTATTTCTTCCGGATGGCTGTTTTCTGCGGTATTTTCTAGTTTTTTCAAGTTACTGTAAAGAGTTGTTGCATGAAGGTGTTTGGCAGGAGCTGCCAGTTTGTGGGCTGTTTCGGCGAGGGCTGTCCAATTTGATACCTTAAAATTTTGCTTTAGATTTAGCAAGACATCTTCGCTTGAACGGATAAAAATTTTCAGCATTTCGTTGAAAAATGTGGTATCACCTCCCGACATTCGTTCCAATTCGGCCAGATCGAAAGTTGGATGTTCCTTCACTGCTTCCGTTTGAGTATCGCAAGCTTTCTCCTGAATTAATTTCATAATTTCAGATAAGAGAGCCGACTCTGCAAAAGGTTTTTGTAAATATGCATGCATTCCGGCTAACTCAATTTTTTCAATATCGGTAGGTTTGGTGGTGGCTGTAAGTGCAATGATTTTTGATGATGAGCGATGCTGTAATATTTGTTTTGTGGCTTCATATCCATCCATTACGGGCATTCGAATGTCCATCAGAATCAGATCATACGAATTCTCAAATGCGAGTTTAACGGCTTCCTGCCCGTTGTGTGCTTCGGTAAACGAAACACCCCAGCTGTTCATGATATTTTTAATCAGGTATAGGTTGAATTCTTCATCATCCACAATCAGAAAATGAAGTTTTTTAAACCATTCAGGAATAATTTGTTGTTCTGTCTGCTTTTTGCTAATGTTTTCATGATTCCCTTTTATGTAAGGAATCTGCACCGAAAAGCGGGTTCCTTTTCCGGGGGTACTGTCAACTTCAATTTTGCCGTTTTGGATTAGCACCAGCTTTTTTACGATCGAGAGTCCAAGCCCGGCACCGCGCTGATTTTGGGTGAGGTCGGTATTTAGTTGCACAAATTCATCAAAAATCAAATGCTGGTCTTCTTTTGAAATGCCAACTCCTGTGTCTGTTACTTCAAAGTGCATCAGGTAGCTTTGGTCCGAAGTTTTTTCACCTGAAACAGTAAGTCTAATTTGACCTTTATTGGTGAATTTTATCGCGTTGGTAATCAGGTTGATTAGTATTTGTTTTAACCGGATGGGATCGCCAGTAAGAACCAGGTTTTTATCTGTATCATTCATGATTATCAGTTCAATTCCTTTTTTTTGCGCCAAATCTTTATGAATGGTGTGAACCTCTTTTATTATTTCGTCGGGTAAAAAATCAATCTGCTCAATTTTAAGCTTCTGGGACTCAATTTTCGAAAAATCGAGGGTGTCATTCACCAGCGCAATCAGGTGTTCGGCTGATTTGTGAACTACATTTAAATCGGCAATCATTTCATTCGAGTCTGTTTTCTGAAGCATCTGTTCGGTTAGCCCGTAAATGGCGTTCACCGGAGTGCGCATTTCGTGACTTACTGTTGCCACAAACATCTCTTTGGCCTTTGCCAGACTTTCTGCGTCTGCTTTTGCCTTCTTCAAGATTTGCTGGTAAGTCTGGTTTCTACGCAGATTTTGAAAGAACAGGAATAGTATAATAATCAGGAGGATAACAGCAGCAATGGTGAAAATGGCCATTCGCTGGTAGGTTTGGTTAGCCATCGAATCGACTTCTGCGGTTTTGCTTTCCAGTCGTTTTTGTTCGTTGGTTTCCAGCTCATAAATATATTTTCCGAGTATTTCCGTCACCTGAATATTCCGCTCAAGCAAAATCTTTTCTTTCACCTGCAATTGTCTTGCCTGAACCGAAATCTGCTTCTCGATTCCGGCAATTTCCTGTTTTATGATTTCTTTTTCCTTGCTTTTATCAATAATGACAGGTTGTTTGGTCGTTGTATCACGTTTACTGAATATCCTTTTAAATAGACTTTTTTTCTCTTCCTTTTTAAACCTGATGGTATCGGGTTGGATAATTACCGTGTCGATCGTAGAATAAAGTTTCGAGAAAGAGTCTTTTGTTTTCGGGCTTGTACGGTGGAGTGTCCGTATTTCGTCTAGTATCAATAGTTTCCTGTTGACCAGCAAACTGATGGAGTCAATGAGAAGCATTTCTTCGGAACCGGGAATGGCATAAACTTCCAGATCGGATAATTTTCCCTGAATGGCTGCATTTAATTGCTTGTAAGGTTTAATAAATGTGGCATCGCCGGTAATGCTGTACAATCTGACGGTGTTTTCTACTTCATTCAGATCGGAAGCAATGTCTTTAATCAGTAGTAATTTGAGATCGGGCCGTGCTTCTTTGTGAATGGTATCAACAATTTTTGAAAGACTCTGCCATGCCAGATATCCTGAAACAATGACTGCAACTGCAATGCAGATGGTTAAAAGAGTAACCTGGATTTCGATCTTTAATTTCTTCATCAAGCTTGAAGCTAATAATATCGTCGTTCCTTCAAAAATTCATAAATGGTAATTACCATGAGGAACATCAGGAAAAAATAGGAGAAATCTTCGACCGGAATATTTATAATCCGGATGTTCATGATATGCAATGAGTTATATTCGACCACAGGTAATGAAGTGAGTACTCCGTTTACGATAATAAATGGAACTAAAGAAACAAAATATGCGAAGTAGAATTTGGTGATGTGCTGTTTGAATTGATTTCGGAAAACGGTGTAAGTAAGGTAAACAGATGAGAAAAGAAAAGTTAGGAAGGTATAAGCCTGGTGCCTGAAAAAGTAGGCGATTAGTGCAAACCCAACAATAAGGAACAGACTCAAAACTAGAAATGGGTTGGCGTACTCGTATTTTTTGAGATAGAATTTCAGTACTTCATAAATAAAAACGGTGGAATAGGGGACTACCAGAAAAAAGAGCCATTCTTCGATCGGGAGGCTTAGCATGTCTTTGCCAATCAGGTAATCGGGGTTAAATCCCCAAACCATCGACCGGGTAAAGTTGATGTCCCATACGATGAAAATAGCTCCGGCAATAAAAATGGCTGGAAGTATGTATTTCAGTTTTTTGAAGTACTGTACGTTTTTATCGAAGCTTAATGCAAGCGGAAATGCGATTGTCGCAAACATCAAAATCAGGTAAGTATAATTTTTTAATTCCATTGTATCGGGTTTATTTCTGAAGCAAATATAAATGATTCGCTCAAATTAATACAATTGCTTCAGGATATTGCAAAAAAAAGGGCGCCTATCAGAAATAGACACCCTAATGTTTTGAAAATCAGGTATTAAAATATCTTATAAGCGATTCCAAATGCAAATGCAAATGTATCTTTTCCGTAAGTTTCTTTGTAAGTACCAAAAGTTGGATCGGTGAATGATTTGGTTTCGTCTTTGTAAGTTGTAAGCATTAAACCGGCATCGAGAACCAGTTTTTTGCCAATGTTATACTGCAAACCAGTTCCGATAGTGTACGAATCGTTGCTGTAGCTAAAATCGCTTTGGTATTGTTCGCTAACTCCGGTGTTTGAATTAAGGTAACCTGCACTAAATGCTAGATTGTCTGATACTTTATATTCCAATCCGAAAGCCAGTTCGAGGTAATTTTTGTCGATTGTGCGTTCTTGTTTGTAAACATTTGCACCCCAGTTAACATTTTTATCGAGGTACATATTAAATGAACCCGAGGCTTTCAATTTGTCTGTAACCTTGTAATCGGCACCACCCGAAATAATACCAGGCAAATCACTTCTGGTTTCTTCTCCGTCGGTGAAAAGGCCAGTTCCATCAATTACAGTTTCATTGGTAAGTTTTAATGTTGTTTGATGTTCATATTTCAAAGCAACATTTAATTTATCAAGAGTGATATTAATCCCAATAATCGGTGTAAATCCGGTTCCAGTTTGTTGGGTGTCAACTTTTTTATCGGCAGTAGCAATAGAATTTGTTTGCATAGTAGCTGAATTATTGTTAAATGCCTGTGCAACAACATTTAGAGTAGCTGCAGCTGTTCCGATATTCATGCCTGCAGCACTAATTCCGGCGGCACCAAGTAATTGAGTGACAGCAGAAACAGTGGCCGGTGGCATTGCGCTTAATGGAGTAGTTGCAGGTACTCCGCCGCTAATTGCTCCTGACAAACCGGTAGAAGCTGCAACCGAATTTGTTGATAATCCTTTTAAGAAGGTACCACCAGCTGCAAAAAATGTTGTTGCTGGAACCATTCCTCCGGTGTAAGAAGCTCCAAATGCCGGATAGTTAGGGTTAATCATTATATCTTTCAGGTGTCCGTTGTAAGTGTTGTTCGCCATTAAAACCCGAACACCTGCTGACACAGATATGATATCGTTAATTGAATAAGTTCCATTCAATTGAGTCCCCCAGAATACACTGGAGCCTTCGAATTCAATATTGGCAGAATAGGCAGTTGTTGGAATTTTTGTAGCTGTTAATCCTGCCGGAATTGATGCAATTTGTTTTTCGAAGCTTGGTAATCCAGTTCCATATTTTGCACTTCCACCTCCGCCATTTGGTCCAAAGCCCAGAGATATTGCTAATTTATCCATTTTGTAAACTGCAAAAGCGGTTGGGAAAACAGGAGCAAGAACTTCCCCTTTGTATTCAGCATTGTTAAGTAGGGTAAATTCGCTATTGATCGTACGGTTTTGAAATATACTTTGGTTGTGAAGCCCAAAATAGAATCCGTCTTTCAATTGGGATAATCCTGCCGGATTAAAATACACTGCATCCAAATCAGTAGAGGCATTTCTTGAAAGCATGCGAACAAACTGAGCACTCTGGTTGGTATTTGTTAATATACCGCCAGCAAAGGCAGTGTTCATCAACAAAAAAGCTCCGGAAATTAAAACAGCAATTTTCTTCATAGTCGATTTTTAAAAGTTTATTTGAAACAAAAATATAAATATTTATCACTTGTGAAAAATATTGTGTCTGAAAATCAATGGTTTAAAAATATTTAAACAATTGATTTTATTATTCGAACAAAACAAAACCCGGCAATTTATTGAGCCGGGTTTTGTTTTTAATATGTAATAGTCAGATTTCGTGCATTCTAAGTTTTTCTTAGAGATGAATTACTTCACCGTATGCAGCTGCAGCAGCTTCCATAATTGCTTCGCTCATTGTGGGATGAGGGTGAATTGATTTTATAAGTTCGTGACCTGTTATTTCCAGTTTTTTAGCTACCACCAATTCTGCAATCATTTCAGTAACATTTGCACCAATCAGGTGGGCGCCGAGTAATTCGCCGTATTTGGCATCAAAAATCAGTTTCACAAAACCGTCTTTTTGCCCGGCAGCGCTTGCTTTTCCACTAGCCGAGAAAGGGAATTTGCCCACTTTCAGCTCGTAACCTGCATCTTTTGCTTTTTGTTCTGTCATTCCTACCGAAGCAACTTCAGGGCTGGTATAGGTACATCCCGGAATATTTGAATAGTCGATAGGGTGGGGATTGAGCCCTGCAATTTTTTCAACACAAATAATTCCTTCAGCCGAAGCCACATGTGCCAGAGCTGGTCCGGCAATAATGTCACCAATCGCGAAAACAGTCTCAACATTGGTCTGATAAAATTCGTTCACCTTCACTTTCCCTTTTTCGAGCACGATTCCCAAATCTTCCAGTCCGATGTTTTCAATGTTCGGGGCAATTCCAACTGCCGATAACACTATTTCGGCTTCAATAATTTCTTCGCCCTTTTTAGTTTTTACAGTCACTTTGCACAATTTGCCTGATGTGTCAACCGATTCAACTGATGAACTGGTGAGCACTTTCATCTTCATCTTTTTGAATGACCGTTCGAGTGTTTTTGAGACTTCTTCATCTTCGTTCGGAACCACATTGGGCAGAAATTCAATCAATGTTACGTCGGTTCCGATACTTTGATAAAAATAGGCGAATTCGCTGCCAATTGCTCCCGAACCAACTACCACCATCGATTTTGGTTGTTTGGGCAAAGTCATTGCTTCGCGGTAACCGATAATTTTCTCGCCATCCTGCTCCAGGTTTGGCAACTCACGCGAGCGGGCTCCTGTAGCCAGAATAATGTTTTTGGCCGAATGAAGGGTGCGTTTACCCGTTTCATCGGTCACTTCAACCGAGTTTTTATCGACCAGTCTTCCGTAGCCGCTAATTTCCTCGATTTTATTTTTTGTAAAAAGATACTGAATTCCTTTGCTCATTCCGTCGGCAACTCCTCTGCTACGTTTTACCATTGCCGGAAAATCAGGTTTTATTTCTCCTGAAATTGATACCCCGTAATCGGCGGCATGTTTAGCATACTCCATTGCCTGTGCGCTTTTCAGGAGCGATTTTGTTGGAATACAACCCCAGTTAAGGCATATACCACCAAGATTTTCTTTCTCAACAACTCCAACATTCAAGCCCAGTTGTGCGGCTCTAATGGCAGCAACATATCCGCCCGGACCGCTACCTACAACCAATAAATCGTAACTCATAAATGATAGCTCTTAAGTTTAAAACAAACAGCAATATAACACTCTGGAAAGTGAAAAGTTTTGAATGAATTATTTTCCTTATCCTGTAAAAATAGCAAAAGCCACCCGGGAGTGACTTTTGCTGGAATCAATTTTTTTTTAAAACTGAAGTTGTGCAAGTTCTTTGCCAATGCTGTGAATAGCCGCTTTAATTCGCAGAGCTTGCTTCTCCGACATGGTTTTTTCACCCCTCACATATTGGTTTAGAAGCGCGCGGTTCATACCTGCACGCTCCGATACTCCTTTAACAGTTAGTGGAAAATGCTCAAACAGATCCTGTATATTAATATGCAGTTCAAGTTCGTATTCCCCGCTTACCAATTCGTCTGCAATTTTCTCATCATCATCGAGCAAACTTTCCAAATGCAGGTCAATTGCTTCACGAATGTTGCGTTTCAATTCTTCAAGACTTTCGCCACCA
>JAHEYU010000129.1 GCA_023251435.1 Bacteroidota bacterium | reverse complement strand
GAGGGCGTGTTTCTGAATGAAACTCAACTCGCAGAAATTGAAAACAGGCTTGCACTGGATCAGCAGATAATTGCAGAGCGCGATACGGCCAATGCTGCCCGTGATGCAGCCATTGCCGAGCGCGACACAGCGAACACCAACCTTATCAATGCGATGGATCCGTTCAATGCCATTGATGCAAGCATTGCCAGCGCAGAGTCACCGGAAGCCAAAGTTTTGGCCATCCGTGCACTCCTCTCTAAAAAGCCCGCTACCCAACCTGCCGGAAACATGGGTAAATCAGATCCTGTTTCGGATGGCGTCGAGTGGGATGTGATCAACAATCTTCCACACAACAAACAAGTCGATAAAAACTCTTAAATTTTAAATAGCCATGTCAATTACTACAACCGCAATCGTACAGGAGTATGGTGCTTTTTACCAGGATGCAGGCCAGAACAAAAAACGCATCCTTTCCATGCTCTCCCAAGGGCGCCAGATCACCAATCTGGCTACTCCGATCAAAACGGACGATACCATCTTCCGTTTGGCCAATGCAAGTTTCCGAACCCTGGTGCAACCTTTTCAAAAGGCTTTCACCCAAAAAGGCGGGGTCGATATCGTTCCCAATGAAATCCGGGTTTTCCGGTTCAAGATCGATGATGAGTTTATGCCCGATGAGCTTTATGCCACCTGGCTTGGGTTCTTAACCGCCAAACAGGTTGACCGCAAGGAATGGCCGTTCGTAAAATGGCTGATCGAAGTGTATTATGCCCGTCAGATCGATCAGGATATGGAACTGAACGAATATTACAAGGGCGTTTATGCCGCACCTGCATCAGGTGTTGCCGGTGCTGATGGTACCGGGATGAACGGACTGAAAAAGATACTTCAGGATGGAGTGGATGCAGAAACGATCAATACCATCAATATTGGTCCGCTGGATAAAGATCAGATTTTTGACCAGGTGGAAATGTTCACCGACCAGATCGCAGAAGTTTACCAGGGGATCTCGATGGACATTTGCATGAGCCAGTACTGGTGCAAAAAATACCTTCAGGATAAACGGGCACAGGGTTTTTATCAGAACAAATCGGATCAGGACATCAATACCGGAATCGATTTCACCCCGCTAAAGATCAAAGGCCTGGCATCGATGGTGGAAACCAATGATATTTTCTGTACCCCATCCGAAAACTTTCTACACATTTCTCCTGCAACGGTTACCAAAAACACTTTCAAGCTGGAGGAGTCCAAACGTTCGGTGGCTGTTCTGGGTGACTGGTCGGAAGGTTTGGGATTCGGTATCAACCAGGCTGTGTGGACCAATATTCCGAAAACGATTTGATCAGAAACTCTCTGAATCGAAAATACGAAACCATCGGCTTTTTGCTGATGGTTTTCATTCACTTTCATAAAAAGAATTCTCACAATGCTTGAATTTACAGACATCAATAAAAGTTTGCCCAATGGTCAGAACATGGGTGGATTGACACAGGAAATCTATTACGGCTTTCATGCCGATGTGTTGACCTGGCCGACCGCTCCGGTTGCCGCGGCAACCTTGGCGGCAAATGCCGTATTGACCGGTGAACTGGTAATGAAACCGGGCAAAAAGCTGTTCAAAATGTATATCACCGATGATACCGGTGAATTTATGATCGAACCGGTGGGAGAATTGGACGGAAAATCATTTGTGACCCACCTGACGGTTTTTCATCCGGGACTGAAAGATACCCTGTTTGGCTTCATCAATGCGGCCAAGAACGACAATCTGGTATTTGTGGTGCAGGACAGTGATGGTCAGAAATACCTCATGGGAGACAAGCTCCGGCCAGCCGTTTATGCAGGTTCTCCGGATGGGTTTGGTACCGGTAAAGAAACGGCAGCAAGGAAAGGGATTTCAATGGAATTTACTTACAAGACTGCAAACTTGTATATCTATCCTGGAAGCATCCCACTCACTGAAGCATTACCTTAATCAAGGTGTGGCTCCAGTACTTCAACTTTATAAAACTTCGCCGCGGACGGGTCATTGTACCCTTCCACGGCGAAATTGATTTCAGTGCCGATAATATCGGCATTGAAATCTGCAAAGAACTTTTTGAGAAGGGATTTCCATATCTGGAATTGACTGAGTTGGGAAAAAAGGAATTTTATGGCATTATTTCTGAAACTCCTTTGCCAAAGCACGTAGCTTTACTCCCCTGGTAGCCTTGCCTTCCGGAGTTTGTGTTTTCGACCGGAAAGATCATCACTTCCCACCTGTTCCATGATTTCTTCCTGGATTTTTGTTTCAGGCAATCATCCTGTGGAATAGCTGCACTTTGGCCTGATGCAAGTTGTAGAGCCGGTCATCTGCACGCATTGGCACAGCCTCAAATGGAACTTTACTCCCTAAAAACTTCAAACGCGGTATAATTCATCTACCATTGACGATTCTAAACTGATTTTAGGTTTACTGGTGTAACCGATTCACAATGTAGTTTTCTACGGCTGACAGAATATTGAACTGTTAGTCAAAAATTATCTACAAAGATTTATTCTTAGATGGAAGGAAACCCGACAATGAATTTTCTCGGCATATCCTCCCCCGAGTGCTCGGGGTCCGGTATTCCAATTCCTTCATTGCCACCCTTCATCAGAATAGTCATCATGCAGAATTTTTTTTATAACTTAAAAATCAATATTATGACAACTTTTGAAAAGCATTACATTGGAAAAGGAACTCAAGTAGAAAACCTTGACATCGTGAAAGTAGTAATCCCAGTAGAATTCATTGAAGAAGCGATTTTCGAAAACAAAAAAGATGGTAAAAAGTACCTAAGTTTTGAGGTGTCCAAATTACACCAAGAAGACAAATTCGGCAGAACCCACACTTGTTATTATCAAACCAAAGTTTCTTCAGCCATCCCAACTCAGGACGAAGCTGCTGAAAAACAAGAAAAGAAAAGCAAAAAGAAATCAAAAAAGGAAACGGCAGAAGCAGAGGATGACCTTCCTTTTTAGCTGAACAAAAAGAAAGCCGAAAGGCTTTTTTTTTGTGTCGTAAAATTCTTTCACGCAACAATGAAGATTGCAATGAACCATTTGCCGAACCTGTCCTTTCTGCCATCTTTTCTGCTCACTTTCTTTGCTGAAAGTTTCACAAACCTAAAATCAAAATGTGATGAACAGCAAAAATACAGTGCAGGAATACAACGAAAAACAGCAGCTCGTCCTTCAATGGATTGAATCAGGATGCGATTATCTTCAGGGAACCATGCTCTATGGTCGATTTGGGAAAAACATCTTTCTGCGAACAGATTTCCATAGCAAACAGCGTAAATACGCGACCAAAATTATCTATGAATTATGCAAATCAGTAGGACTGAATTATGCACAACTTCAAAAGGATAACCTGATTCCAGATTTAAAAGCTGCAAAATCAGGCAATGAATCCAATCAAGGGATTCTGGAAATTGTTCAAAATACATCTGAAGAACTGGTCGATGAAAACCTTCCGGATGCAGAAGGTAATGCAGCTGAAGAGAATGCCCCAATCGAAGTTAATGACTTGTTATTGGCAGAAATGCCCGAAGCATTGCCTTCCCCAAATATTGCAGAATATCCACCAATCATTCGCAGGATAATTGCTGAATATGCTGAAACCTTCCAGGAGCGCAGCAAAACACATCGCATCCTGACCGAAATGCCACAGGGCAACAGCCAGGCATTGAAAACAAAACGAGCCGAAATCTTTGACCTTGTCAAATCTTTCACCGTTCGTTTGGAATACCTTTTTAAGATCCGTCAACAGTTCGAACAAAACGGAGAGCTTCCGTTAGAAGACGAAGTTTGGCCCCTACCCAAAGAGTTGCCTGAAACCACATTGTCAGATGATCCGGAAGAACTGCGAAAAATGAAGAAGAATCAACAGACCGCCAACACCAAAGATCAGAACATGCTTGACTATCAAAAGATGGTCAAAGGTGATGAGAAGAAAACGATGCCCTCCGGTCCCAAACGAACACGGATTGAAAACCGGATCAAAGGCCGTTTGAAATTCATTCAGGAAATCGATCTGAAATTAGTCAGCCTGAATGCTAACTAATTCAATTCAAAGCATTATCCCTGAATTAACAGCTGATAATTCAGCAAATAATCCGCAGGGAAAATCAGGCAAACAGCACGCTGTCAGTCTGATATCGGATTTGGAAGATGGCAAATCATCGGTTTTTGTCGCAGATGCTGACAAAAGCCTTACCAAAGCCATCGGCCAGCTGCAAAATGGGTTAACCACCCATTTTTACAGCTGGGGAAATTTCAATTTGGTGCGCTTGATGATTTACATCCTCAAACAAACCGGCCCGGCTCATGCTTTTATGACTTCCTATTCATTCAGTCAAAAAAGTATCGAACAGCTTAACCTGAAATTGTCGCAAAAACAGCTGCTTTCTTTTCGGGTGATCATTGATAACCGGGTGAAAACCATGAGCCCGATTCCTTTTCAAATGCTGATGAACAGCTTTGATTACCGTTGCACTTCCATTCATGCCAAAATAGCTTTGATCTGGAACGAAGATTGGAAAATCACCATCCTGACCAGCCAGAATGCAACCGACAATCCCAAGATGGAAAGAGGAACCATTTTTACCGATGCTTCAGTTTTTAACTTCGATTTAAAAACCCTTGAAAATGAATTTCTCCGAGGATCAACTTAAAGAAATTGAAGATATGGCCGGACTGTTCTTTGGTGCCGGAGATATTGCCATAAACCTGGAGCTGAAGGAGGAAGAAGCTGAAGCTTTTGGATTCCAGATTGAAAGCAAGAACACCAGTTTTCCGCAGGTGGCAGCCTATCTGAAAGGCAGGCTAACCGCTGAAATTGTGATGCGAAAAGCTATCAAACAATCGGCACAAAATGGCAGCAGCCCGTCGCAGCAACAAATGCTTAACTTTTTAAAAGATTCGAAATGAGCCGCAAAGCATTGGAGGATATGAAATACGAAACCATCAAGGCGCACATGCTTGATCCGGAGCACTCGCCACTTCCCCCAGACCAGGCGGAACGTCTGGACCGGATTGTTTCGCTCTCGAAAATTCTGGACAAAAATCCGATGCAGAAGCAAGCCATTGCACTTCACCGGATCAAATATCCTGAAATTGTGACTTCCGTGGCTTATGAGGACATGCGCCTGTGCCTGAAACTTTTCAACACGATCCATACTTTTGATTTTGATTTCTACCAAACCTGGCTGATCAACGACATTATCGGCAACATCCTGGAATGCAGAAAAGGAAACACGGATAAAGACCGCCGGGTAATCTCGATGGAACACACCAATCTGTTGAAAGCAATCGGGGAAAAACCTGAAAACCTGGAAGACCCCAAACGAACTGAAAAACATCAGTTCTATATCCTGATTCAGAACAACAACCAGCAGATAAAACTTGATCTGGACAGTTTACAGAACCTGCCGACTGCCGCGATCCGCGAACTTAACCGGCTTATTTATGGTGGAAACGAAATCACCGATGCCGATGCCGAACAAATCATGAATTCTTAAACGGGTTTTCAATTGAATTTATATCCTCATGATCACAGAACTCATTGACCTGAACAGTCCACAAAAAATATCAGTTGTCAACAACGCACAAAGCGAAGTGGATATTCAGGGACGTGGTACCGGAAAATCGTATGTGATTGGCTGGGAAATCAATGAAATCGTGCGACGGATGCCACGATCAATTACTTCGATCACAGGCCGTACTTACGGTCAGATTTATACCCGGACACTTCCTTCCACTATCAAGTTCCTGGAGAAAATTGGCTACGAAAAGGATAAGGATTTTAAGATCGGTGGAAAACCACCTGAAACATTCCTTTCTCCTTATGAACCCGTTACCAAATTCGATAATTATATCTCTTTTGCCAACGGTACAGGATTTTTGATGCTTTCGCAGGAAAGAGTAGGTTCGAGCCGTGGGCCGAACCTAGACCGTGAAATCGTGGATGAAGCGCTGACTTTAAATAAAGCACGATACGATGAAGAAGTTTCACCTGCTAACAGGGGAAACGAAGAACACTTTGGCTTCCGCTCCGGTAAACGTATTCGGCAGCACCATGGATTCAGGTACGTTTCCTCCATGCCTTATACCAGGGAACAAATGTGGCTGCTTCGGTATGGTGATTACTACATGGACGAAGCCGGTATCCCTATTTTCGATATCTGGAACCGGATTGTCAAGCTTCAGATCCAGGTGATCGAAGCCTACAAAGCTGGGGACAAACGGCTGTTTAAGGATATATGGAATGAAACTCTCCGGCTGAAGAAACAAATCGCTCCATTCGCCTCCAAACAAGGTGTTCTGTTTACCCTTGCCAATGCTTTCGATAATGTGGAGAACTTAGGTATGTCTTACATCGTTCGCGAATACGACAAACAAAACCTAATGACCTTCATGATCGAGATACTGAACTGGATCATTGACAAAGTGGAGGACTGCTATTATCCGCTGGATAGCCAGAAACATATTTATTACGATGCCTACAACGATGATTTTATCCGTGGATTGGCAGAAAACTCAAATTGGGATGCCGATCAGCTCTCAACGCCTGACAGCCGTTTCGACCTGGACTGTGACCCCAACCGGCCACTGGAAATAGTTCCGGATTGGGGAGCCAAGATCAACCTTTTTTCGGTGGGGCAGGAGCGGAACTTTAACTTCGTGACAAAGATGATTGAACCGGTGGACTGCGTGATTAATGAATTCTTCATTAAACCGCAGACGGCCAAAAGTGTGCCGGTGGACGATCTGGTGGATCTATTCTGCGATTATTATAAGGATCATCCCTGCCGTGATTTGTTTTATTATCGGGATCGATATGGAGATCACCGGCAACCCAACGTGAAAAACTCCAAACCTTACAATGAGCAGGCCATTGAGCGCCTTGAAAAGAGAGGCTGGAGAGTGTTTGCCAAAGTACATAAAGGCATGGAACCACCGCAGCATGATAAATATTTGCTGTGGCTGAATGTTTTGAAAGGCAATGATCCCAGGTATCCGAAATTCATCATAAACGGCCGAAACTGCAAGTTCACCATCATTTCGATGAACAATACACGGGTTATTGAAAAGGAAGGGAAGTTTGCAAAGGATAAATCTTCGGAACGAAAAGATTCGATCCTGCCGGAGGAAGCAACACACTTTGGGGATGCAGTGGATAAACGGTTCTGGACCAAATATGGAAGTATTCTTTACAAAGCCGGGGGTTCGACGTTTGTAAGCCCAAGACTGTAAACCTTTATTTTGATATGCTTAATTTTAAAACTAATCAGGGCATTACCCTTTGGGTCGGGCTTTGTGCTGCAATCTTTTGCCTTGATTGCAAAAGGATTTATGCTGCAATCCCTAATGCGTTGAATGTAAAAGACATTCAATAAGAACAAATATAAACTCAATTCGCCAATAGCATGTTTCCGCGCTGGCTGTGTTAAAATTAAGGAAAAAGGTAGATTCGATTTCCTTGTTGTCACCTCACTGTCTGCCACGAACCAGAACCAACGGGGTGAAGACAAACACCAATCATAGAAAACACTTGGCAGTGCACAAA
>JAHEYU010000015.1:34128-96807 GCA_023251435.1 Bacteroidota bacterium | reverse complement strand
GGTAATAGCAATTACGCTGCGGGAGACTCTGTGTTTTTTTACCATTAAAACCTCGAATATGAATACAAGTACAAATTTTAGCGATCAGGTAGAAAGGGATTCAAGATTGACCATTTTCTTGGTAATTATGCTGGTATTCGGTTCGTTGGAGATGTTTAGCCAGACATCGAATTCAGAGTATGATCGGTTGAAGCTGAATTCGGCAGAGATCGAATATTCAGGAATTGCATTATCACCCGATAATAAGACGATAGCGATCTCGATGAAAAAGTCAGGCACAGTTCAGCTAGTCGATGAAAAAGAACGTCGGGTAATTCGTGAGTTTAATGTCGCGAACTGGAATCGGGGATCGAAAATAAGCTATTCGGCGCACGGCACCTATTTGCTCCTTCAGCAATTGAGTTATGCCGATTTGGTGATGAATGAAGATCGAATGATCGATTTTGAAATTTTGGATGCTGAATCCGGAAAAGTGATCAACCGATTCGAAAAAGTTCAGGATGTGGTAATATCGGCTGACGAAAAACAGGTCATTTCGTTAGACAACGATTTGGTAACTTTTTGGAATCTTCCCGATTGTTCAAAAGGCAAATCATTCACCATTTCGGGTGCAGCTAATGCCATCGCGATTAGTCCAGATGGGAAATCGCTTGCTGTTTCGCAGCAAATAAATCCTGAAGAAATAAAAGATCGCTTCGATAAGAAGAATAAAAAAGGCTTAAAGACCGCGGTTAATTTCAAACAGATGATCAGCATTTATTCTGCTGAAACAGGCTCGAAAACAAAGCTCATCGATGAAATTTACGAAATCGTGTATAACCTTAGTTTCTCTCCGGAAGGAGATCTGCTTGTTGCTTTTCAGACACCCGACCTCAGGATACAACTGCCAACAAACAAACATACCATCATAAGCCTGATTGATGTTGCCAAGCTACTCCCAATGCGGAAAGGTTTTACATCAATGTCGATTCAACAGCCCGAACTAAAAGTTAGCAACAACAAAACGATGTTTGCTATAAACTCTAAAGGAACCCGTTTTCAGGAAATTCACTTGTACGACACAGGAACCGGTTCCCTCCAAAAGCGCTTCGAGTTAGGGTCCCGATTATTTGAAAAAATTGATGGAGAAAAAATGACTAGCGATTCGCGCCCTTCTTTCCTGTTTCTTCCCAGCGACCAGTCTGTTCTAATCGCAATGGGTAATCAGTTGGTTATCTGGAATTTTAATATTAATCAATAAAACAATCAGTTATGAGAACAAATTTACTTTTTATGCTATTGGTTTTTGCCAACTTCTTTGCTAATGCTCAAACATTTAAACTGGTAAAGGATATTAATCCTACTGCCTGGAACCTGAACTTAAATTGTTCGTTTCGGGAAATGAATGGGAAAGTTTACTACGTTTTTAATGATGAACTAACTGCAAAGAATGGGCTCTATGTTACTGACGGTACAAGCGCTGGAACTTACAAAATAACCTCTGATAAGGTTAATGTTGACGGTAACTTGATCGTGGGAGGAAATAAAATCTACTTCTTTGCTTCTGACGGCACAAATGGCAAAGAACCCTGGGTATCTGACGGCACAACTGCCGG
Source organism: Bacteroidota bacterium (assembly GCA_023251435.1). Taxonomy (GTDB): domain Bacteria; phylum Bacteroidota; class Bacteroidia; order Bacteroidales; family Prolixibacteraceae; genus Aquipluma. The sequence continues at coordinate 95,212 of JAHEYU010000015.1, read as the reverse complement.
TACAAAAATGCTGAAAAATATTCATTCGAATACTTCAGATACCGATTTTGGATTAATAAACTCGATCTTTTTAAGTGCAGATGCAAACAAAGCTTTTTTTGTTGCAAACGATGGAAACACCGGGAATGAACTTTGGGTTACAGATGGAACCACTGCGGGAACCGTATTCGTAAAAGATATTTTCACCGGTTCACAGGGTAGCCAGATTCAGGTTGCACCTTCGGCAATGGGAACCAACATGAAAGATGGCAAGTTGTATTTTTTTGCCATAAATGGCTCAGGTGGCTTTACCACTAATGGAAGAGAACCCTGGGTAAGCGATGGCACCGATGCAGGTACATTTATGCTGAAAGATATTAATCCGGGTTTCAATGGCTCATCGGAGCTTGCCAATGTCAAACACTTTGTTGAATACAAAGGCAAAATGTATTTCTTTTCTATTGGAACCAGCCTTATACCAGGCGGCCTGTTTGAAACTGATGGAACACAAGAAGGAACAAAACTGGTTTATTCCACATCAATCTATCGTATCGATGAGTTTATCGTTTACAACAATTTGTTGTATTTCACCCATTCAAATGGCCCATCACTTTATACCACCGATGGGACAACTGCCGGAACAAAACTACTTGCAACCCTTCCTGACGCACAATTGAACAATCTGGGAACCTGCCAAATGGTTGTCGTAAACAACACCCTTTACCTTAGGGCAGTCAGCAAAACATTTGGTTCTGAATTATTTAAACTGAACGAATCGAATCAAATTGTAAATGTCAAGGACATCTGGACCGGGATTTCGAATGGTGTATCCGGAAATATTTATCCTGATAAAAAAGTTCTTCAGGTGTACGACAATAAAATATGGTTCTTAGGTTCTGATGGTTCATCAGTAGGCTCAATGCAGGTATGGAATAGCAATGGCACAAGCAATGGCACGGTTGCACTTACACCGTTGAATGGCGATGGCGGCTGGGCTGGTGGAAACGGCAATAACTATAATTTATTCGCAAGTTCATTCGGGGTATTCATGATTTATAACAACCCAACAACAGGGCCAGAGCTGTATTTCTACAACACATTAAAAACCGCATTAAATTCTATTGAATTGCCTGATCAGCAGATCGCAGTTTTCCCAATCCCAAGCCACAACCAAATCTCAATAGCAAGCAAATTGAATTTTGCCCGATATCAGATTTTTAGTATAACTGGTCAACTCTCACAATCAGGTCATTACCAAAATCACCCCATCAACATTAGTTCATTGAGAAATGGAGTTTACCTGCTCTCGCTTTTCGATGATAATGGAGAAAGAAAAGTGGTAAAAATTATAAAAGAATAAAATTCAATCCTTATGAAACAGTTATTCATCACCTTGCTAATTCTGACTTCAGTAATTTGCCTGAAAGCTCAGAAACCGGAAATAATTGAGTCAAAAGACGAAGTGATCAAACAAGCCACTTTGGAACTCGATCAGGCCATGACCCCGCCGGAAGGCGCTCTGTATAAGTTTGTTCAGAAAAATAATATTACCGGTGAATATACTCTGCAAATTACTATCAGGAACAAAGGACAAGTTGTTTCGGTATTTGTAGCCGATAAAAAAGATGGCAACATTCCTTCTCAAAACTCACTGAAAGATAAAATATTAGACTTTCAGTTCAGCTTTAAAATGCCTAAAAACAAGGATTATAAATTCAGCTATACATTCAAATTCTAAAACAAGATTACAATGAAAAAACTATTGACTTTTGCAGTACTTCTGCTTACAATCGTTTGGGCAAAAGCCCAGGAAGACATGACCACCGTTTGGGAAACCAAATTAGGACACCAGATTCTGCACGCAGGAACCTCATTGGAAGGCGAACACAGCTATGCCGCATCAGATAAAGAAATTTCGCTTTTCGACAATAATTCAGGAAAAGTAATTTGGGAGAAAAAATTTAGCGACATTGCTCCTAAACTCAACAAAATCGACGAACTAATCCCATTCTGGGCATCGAGTACCATCTTTTTGTTCGACCGCAAACTGGGAAAAGATCAGATTGCCTGCATCAACCTCGAAACCGGAAAAGCACTTTGGACTACCGATAAATACCAGGATGTAGATGAAAGTTCGATCACTTATATCGATGAAGAAGACTGTTTTGCCATTACCCTGAAAAAAGAGTTGGTTTACATCAGGGCTCAAACCGGCGAAGAATTATGGAGCACCGAAAAATTCAAAGGGGTAGTTGGCCAGTATTATTTCAATGGGGAAGATCATACCTTAACCATGGTTAATTTTAAACCAACAGCGCTTGAAGCATTATTTGTCGGATTTAAAAACCAGATTGCCCGTATCAACCTCAAAAACGGAGAAATACTTTGGGAAAATACCTACATCGGCCTGGCCGAAAAGAAAATAATTTCGAGACAACCCATTTACAATTTGAGTGTGAGTGAAAATAAAGTATTCCTTCGTTTAAACGGGATGCAGGTGTACGACTATAAAACCGGGGCAAAAATATGGGCGGCTGCCTACGATTTCACTCCTGAACGGGTGGTTGGAAAACCTATTGGAGTGAAGGCTTTCGGAGTATATGGCGCAGTTGCCGATCCGGTTATCGACGGAGAAGATATTTACGTACTCGACATGCAAAGCCGCACCAAACAGTACGTAAAAAAATACGACCTGAATACCGGAAAATTACTTTGGACATCACCTGAAATTAAAGATGCCAAGGCTATTCCGGGAATGGAAATAGTTGATGGTAAAGTTCTGCTTCAGATTGGTGGAGTTGTTGAGAAACAATACCTCAAAACGGTAAGAACTGCCGACCAGGTATATACTGTAGCTGTGGTAGAGTTCGATAATGTAAATCCCTGTGGAATACAGGCATTGAACGCGTCCGACGGAAAACTGATTTGGGAATCTGAACGGTTCCGCAAAGGAATTACCAACATGATTTCATTTGGCGGAAATACCATTGTGAGTAGCGGTAAATCATTGTATTCGCTCGACATAAACACCGGAAAAGATAAATATGAGGTTCCGGTTTCCAAAGGTGGGGTTGGTCTTGCAACCCAGATTCAACCTTTCAAGGAAAATATAATTGTTGTAGTTGGTGAAAAAGGAGTTTCAACTTTTGATGCCAACTCCGGAGAACTGCTCAATTCCGGCAAATACAGAACCTCATTTCTGGAAGATCGTGTAGGCAATATCCTGGTTATGAAAACAGATAAAGCCGACATTGGCACATTCGATTTAAATACCTGTAAGTACAAAGATTTTAAGGCCAGAACAGGTGCAATTACAACTTTGTCCAACGAAGGTGACTTCGTATATGTCTATGAAAAGAAAGTAATAACGAAACTCAGCACTCTTTAATCAATCCCAATCCACACCAATCTCCGGGGCTTTGCAGAAATGTGAAGCCCTTATTTTTTGAGTCATTTCTCCACAGATTAGGCAGAATCACACAGATAAATCCTGAAGCAATAAAAGTCCCAATATCGAATACTCAATATCCAATAACCAACTTTCCCTCAATCGAAGCAAAACTTGGAATTTGAAACCTGAAACTTGAAACTTATTTTATTCCACGTAAAGCACCAACCCTTTCAAATACTCTCCTTCCGGATGATACATATCTACCGGATGATCGGCTGGTTGAACCATTTGACCCAGAATTCTCACTTTCCGGCCTGAAATGGCGGCAGCCGAAAATACAGCTTCGCGGAATTTATCTTTGGTAACTACCTGCGAACAGCTGAATGTAAACAGAATTCCGCACGGAGCAATCTGCTGAAAGGCTTTCAGATTAAGGCGTTTGTAGCCTTTTAAGGCCTGAGGTAACGCGCCGCGGTGTTTTGCAAAAGCCGGTGGATCGAGAATAATCAGATCGTATTTGTCTTTATTCTTATCCATATAATCGAAACAGTCGGCCACAAAAGCTTCATGGCGCGTGTCCTCCGGGAAATTAAGCTTTACGTTTCCGTTGGTCAGTTCAATTGCTTTGGCCGACGAATCGACCGAATGAACCAACTTAGCGCCACCGCGCATGGCATAAAACGAAAATCCGCCTGAATAGCAAAACATGTTCAGCACGCTGCGGTCTTTCGAGTATTCCTGCACCAACCTGCGGTTTTCGCGCTGATCGACAAAAAAACCTGTTTTCTGGCCTTCCACCCAATCTACATTAAACCGGTTTCCGTATTCCTGAACTTCAAATATTTTTGACTCTCCAAGCAAATAGCCATCTTTAGGTTCCAGATCGGCTTTAAAAGGAACGGTTTTTTCACTTTTATCGTAAACAGCAACCAACCGGTCACCCATTACTTCCATTAAGGCTTTTGCCAACGTTTCGCGAATCAGGAACATTCCGGCTGAATGGGCTTGCATTACTGCAGTTCCGTTATAAAAATCAACAATCAGACCGGGCATTCCATCTCCTTCGCCATGCACCAAACGGTAAACATTGGTCAGCTCGTTATCAACCAAACCCAGTTTTTTACGCACATCCAAAGCGCGGTCGAGTTTTCCTTTCCAGAAATTAAAATCGGGCTCTACTTTTTCGAACGAAAAAATGCGAACGGCAATTGAGCCAATCTGTACATGACCCATCGCCAGAAATTCGTTTTTACTGGAAACGACTTCCACCACATCGCCTTCTTCAACTTTGCCGATTATTTCATCAATCGCTCCTGAAAATATCCAGGGATGAAAGCGTTGCAGGGATTGCTCTTTTCCTGATTTCAGGATAACCCGGCTATATTTTTCTGACATGTTTATTGTTGATTGAGAGATTCGAAAATACGGTGAGAAATCCAGGCATCAGTAGCGGCATAAATCTGCTGGGCTTCGGTAAGGTCGGGCGCTTCCCAGTTAGTAACGCGCTGCGATTTGGAGATGCGGTAACCCAATACTATGGCTGATAGTTTTTTCAGGCTAAAATCCTGAATTCCATAATCTTTCACATGTTCCTGAAGTTCAATAAATCCGCCAGGCTTAAAGTTGTTCAGCTTTTGCAGGCCCTTGATATCGTCGCGAATCGCAACACCAATTTTCTGAATTTCAGGATTTTCCAATATATTTTTAAGTCCATTCGGGAACCCGATTTTGTTTAACCTGAATAAAAAAGCACGGTCTTCGGTGGCCAGTTGCAACAGTGCAACTTCATAAACAACACCTTTTTTAAATGCCGGTTTGGTTTCGGTATCGAAGCCCAAAATGGTCTGTTTCGACAGATAATCTATTGATGCGAGATAATCCTCCTTCGATTCAACCAAAGTAATATTCCCTTCAAACTGAATGAGTGGCAGTTCGGCTAATTCATCCTTGTCAATGCTCTCTTTGTACATCTTTTTATTCTCCCTGATTCGAAAACCGATCGTTTAACCAGTCGGGTTTCTTACTTGTATTTTTTGAATCCGATTTTTGCTTTTTTACTGAATCCTGATCATCGCGGGTATTTTCGGAATAAATCAGGTTGTGCACCGCGCGTAAACAGTTCACCAGTGTTTGTCCCCACAACTGCGAAAAGTTATTTTTGCATTCCCAAACAGCCTGTTCCATCACCTCATCGTTCAGCATCCGGAACGACATTACCAAATCTTTCATCTCCTGGTAAATGTCTGCTACATTTTCAGAAATACTGGCGGTTAAGGCCGATTCGCTGAACTGCATTCCCGACAAAAAGACTTCCTGATAATCGTCGTTTGCTCCAGTGTGATGAATAATTTTTTGCTGAATAAGGCTGTAATCCATTTCAGTTACAAATTTTTCCAGATCATCTTCAGACTCCAATTCAAAATCGGGCAACAAGCTGGCTTTCAAATATAAAAGTGGAAGTATTTTTTGTAAGCGACCTAAAAAACCGGGAGTTTCGAGGCTTTCAGAACGTTCCAGAAAGCTGCAGAATTCGTTGGCTACAGTAATAAATTCGATGACATTTTTTGAATAGGCAATGCTGTTCAGTTCTTCTTCTCTCATGAAAAGTATTCTATAAAAATATGTGGCAAAAGTACAAAGAATTTTAATTCAATTACCCTTTCCGCCATTCCATCCGGTTATCAACCCGGTAAACGATTTTTTCGTTTTCAAGGAGCCAGCGAACAATCTTCACCACATTATCGGGTTTTCCTTCAATTCGCCCCAGCAATTCTTTGTAAAAGCAAGGCTCTGCCATTACTTTTTTAATCTGTTCGCTAATGGTGTCGAACTCATACTTACTCACATTCAACTCATTCCGTTCCATGCAAACATCGCATTTTCCGCAACGAACGGATTCGTTCTCTCCGAAATACTGAAGCAGCAACTGGCTTCGGCATTTGTGCCCCGACGACGCGTAATGAATCATCGCATCAATCCGCTGCATGTAATCACGCTTGCGGTCGGTATAATTTTCTTTGGTAATTTTCAGTCGGTCGAGGTCGATTCGCTCCTTGGTAAAAATGATAAAAGGTGTTTTTTTCTGCGGAATATAGTCGATTATCTTCTGTGTCCGCAGCTTGCACAGAAACTCATAAACCAGTTCGGCACTTATGCCCGCTCTTTCGGCGAGCAATTTCTCATCAATCGAAACATAATTGGTAAACAGTCCGGTATATGACCGCAAAAGCAACTTAATAAAACCATCGAAACTGGCATTGGCCACCTGAAATTTGTACAAATCGTCGCGTGCAACCTGAAAATAAACCTTCGATGGATTTTCCAGATCGTCGGTCAATTCAAGATAACCTTCGCGCTGCAATATTTTCAGGCTGTTGTAAACCTCTGTAATCTGAAACGAAAAATTTGAGGCGAACGTAGCCATACTGAATTCAAAAATCCGGTCTTTTCCGAATCCAACGGCAAGCTGATAAAAATTGCAAATAGCTTCGTAAATACGCTTAATCACGTCGGGTTCCGGAAATGATTTGGCTACATTTTTCTGTAATTTAATTTTGTCACTGTTATTGAAAAGCATAACAGAATAAGCCGTTTTGCCGTCGCGACCGCCTCTTCCGGCCTCCTGAAAATAGGCTTCAACCGAATCGGGCGCTTCGAGGTGAATCACAAACCGAACATCCGCTTTATCGATTCCCATCCCAAAAGCGTTGGTAGAAACAATCACCCGGCAACGCCCGCTTTTCCATGCTTCCTGTCGCTCCGATCGCACTTTCGAACTCAATCCGGCATGGTAATAATCAGCCGATATTTTATTTTTCCGCAGCAAATCGCAAATTTCGCGGGTCAGCTTCCGACTCCTGACATACACAATTCCGGAGCCTTTCGCTTTCAGCACCGCCTTTACGAGGTAATTTACTTTGTCCTCTTCGTTCCTTACCAGATAAATCAGGTTACTACGGTAATAGCTTGTTCGCAGTACATTTTTCTTCCTGAATTTCAGTTGTTCCTGAATATCTTCAATCACCTGCGAGGTGGCAGTTGCAGTAACCGCCAAAACCGGAACATCGGGCAACATTTCACGCAATTCGGCAATCCGCAGATACGACGGCCTGAAGTCGTATCCCCACTGCGAAATACAATGCGCTTCATCAACAGCAATCAGATTTACGTCGAACTGGCTGATTCGCTCCCTGAATCGTTCGGTGGCAATTCGTTCGGGCGAGAGGTACAGAAATTTGTAGTTTCCCCATGCGGCATTGTCCATTGCAATCTTCATTTCGAGACCTGTCATTCCTGAATATATGGCCAAAGCCTTGATTCCACGTGCGTTCAGATTCTCCACCTGATCTTTCATCAGGGCAATCAAAGGCGTAATGACCAGGCAAATACCCGGTTTCGAGAGCGAATACACCTGGTAAGTCACCGACTTACCACCACCGGTAGGCATCAACCCAAGCGTGTCGTTCCCACTCGCCACCGACGCGATAATTTCCTCCTGCAAAGGCCTGAAAGTCGCGTAGCCCCAGTATTTGGTCAATATTTGTGTGAATTCGCTCAATGGAAAACTTGCTTTTAAGGATGCTAAATTAACTTGTTTTTGGTTGTAGCGCCAGCAACCAATATTGGTTTATGTAAATGTAAAAAATAAACGGGGAAAAATTAGAAAAACTCTTTCTTGCAAAAGAGCTGCAATTTTGCCATCGCACTCTTCCGTTTTTTTATGTAAGTTTGATCTTTAAAGATAACTTTACGAACAATGGCTCTTTTCCAAAAAACCGTACAACAAAAATATCTTAAACAACTCGACTCGGAGTTAATTGATGCGAAATACCAAGAGTTTAAATCTTATTTCGGAAACGCTGACATTCAGGAAAACATTAGAAACAGCAAGGAGGAGCAATATCAGGAAGGTTTCCTTCGTGAATTGTTTGTAAAAATATTGGGATACAAACTAAATCCTACACCAGGCTTTAACCTCACCACCGAGTACAAAAACATCAAAGACAGTAAAAAAACCGATGGAGCCATCATCATTAATGAAAGCGTAAAAGCGGTAATTGAGTTAAAGGGAACCAATACCACCGATTTAAGCAAAATTGAATCGCAGGCTTTTGGCTACAAAAACAATCAGCCCGTTTGTGCGTATGTAATCACTTCCAATTTTGAAAAACTGCGGTTTTACATCGACAATGCCATTGAACACATCGAATTTAACCTGTTTACCTTGTCAAAAGCCGATTTCGGGATTCTATATTTGTGTCTGGCCTTTGAATCGATTGAAAAGGGGATTCCGAAAAAGGTAAAAGAGGAATCATTAAGTCAGGAAGATGTCATTACCAGGAAATTGTATCAGGATTATTCGCTCTTTAAACGCGAGTTGCACCAAAACCTTGTTTCCCTCAATCCGCAATACGATTCGCTAACACTATTCAAGAAATCGCAAAAGTTGTTAGACCGGTTTCTGTTCCTGTTTTTTGCCGAAGACCGCCATTTGCTGCCGCCAAATTCTGTACGTTTGATCTTAAACGATTGGAGAGAATTACAGGAGCGTGATGTTGAAATACCCCTTTACCAACGCTTTAAAAAATATTTCGAATACCTGAACACCGGTTACAAAGGGAAACGATACGATGTGTTTGCATACAATGGTGGTTTATTTAAACCCGACGAGGTTCTGGATACAATCCTAATCGACGATGAATTGTTATTCAGGCATATCTATAAACTTTCGGAATACGATTTTGTGAGCGAGGTAGATGTGAACATACTCGGGCATATTTTTGAAAACTCGCTGAACGAACTCGACGAAATCAATGCACAATTGACCGGAGAGGAAATTGACAAAACAAAGACCAGACGCAAAAAAGACGGTGTATTTTATACGCCCAAATACATTACCAAATACATTGTTGAAAACACCGTTGGAAAGCTTTGCACCGACAAGAAAACTGAACTTCATATCGTTGAAGAAGAGTATGCCACCGATAAAAGGCGACAACTTAAAACCAAACAGGCCTTGCTCGACAGGTTGAAAACCTATCAAAACTGGTTGTTGCAACTCACAATATGCGACCCTGCTTGTGGTTCGGGTGCTTTCCTGAATCAGGCGCTCGATTTTTTAATTACCGAACACCGGTACATCGACGAATTACAAGCCAAACTTCTGGGTGTTCCGATCATCTTTAGCGACATCGAAAAAAGCATTCTGGAAAACAACCTCTTTGGGGTCGATTTGAACGAAGAGAGCGTTGAGATTGCCAAACTTTCGTTATGGCTTCGCACCGCTCAACCCAACCGCAAGCTAAACGACCTGAATAACAACATTAAATGTGGTAACTCGTTAATCAGCGATCCTGCTGTTGCCGGCGACAAAGCTTTTGATTGGGAACGCGAATTTCCGCAGGTATTTGGTCGAAAAGAAATAGAAACGCCATTCACTGAAGTTCCCAGGGACAAAACACCCGACTACCTTAAACTGATCAAAGAGAAAACGCTCGAAGCGCAATCAAAAGCAGAGCAAGCCTTGGCTCTATCAAAGGAAGCTGCAGAACTTTCAAAAAAGGTTTATAAATATGCCGAAAAGTTAGATGCCGTTTCAGACGATGATCCATTGTATGGCATTGGCAAAGGTGGTTTCGATGTGGTAATTGGTAATCCACCTTACGTTCAGCTCCAAACCATGGGCAAAATGAGTGACATTCTTAAAAATTGCGGTTACGAAACATTCGATAAAGGAGCCGACCTGTATTGTCTTTTTACCGAACGTGGTTATAAATTGCTAAAGAATGGCGGCATTCAATCGTTCATTATGCCCAACAAATGGATGTTGGTGGCGTATGGTAAACAGCTTCGAAAATTCCTGTCGAAAACTGGATTGTGTCAGATATTGAACTTTGGCGACATCCAATTTTTCCAGGAAGCCACTACTTATGTCTGCATTTTCGTCACTCAAAAAAGCAAACAGCACGATAACGTAAAAGTTTTGTCGCTCAACCAGAAAACCTATCATGGCGATTTTATAACAGAGGTTGAAAGCAATATTTATGACTATTCCTCCTCTAATTTTGGCGAAGCTGAATGGAGCATTCAGCCTTATAATGATGCCCAAAAGTTGGAGCAGATGAAATTGATGGGTACGGAACTGAAGGATTTGCCGATAAACATTTACAGGGGAATTCTTACTGGCTACAATGAAGCTTTTTACATTGATGAAGAAACACGCCAAATGCTAATTTATGCCGATGCAAAAAGCGCTGAACTCATCAAACCAATGGTGCGTGGTAGAGATATTTTGGCTTATGGTATTTCAGACAATGAATTTTTAATCAATGTACACAACGGCATAAAAGAGAAGAATCCGCCATTGCCACCAATCAGGATAGATGAATATCCTGCAATAAAGAAACATTTGGATAACTTTTACCCTTGGCTTGAAAAACGTGGAGACAAAGGAGATACACCATACAATTTGCGCAATTGCGCATATTTGGAAGAATTTTCCAAACCCAAAATCATCTATCCCAATATGACTTCGGTTTTTCCGTTTATGTACGATGAAAGTGGAATACTTGGAAATCAGAAATGTTTTATTCTTACAGCACAAGATGATTCTGTTTCGCTACTTTTTTTAACTGCGTTATTCAACTCTTCATTGGCAAAACTTTGGATCTGGTTCAATAGCCCCGAACTTCAAGGTGGTACACGTGAAATCAGTAAAGTCTATTTCGAGCGTTTCCCTGTTCCGCAAGCAAATGAAGAACAGACGGCTACGATTGCACGATATGCAACGGAGCGCGCCCAATTAACCGCCAGCCTGCAAATTATTTGCTCAAAATTTACCCGCAGCATACAACGCGAGTTCAATTTGGAAAAGCTTTCGGGTAAACTTGAAAATTGGTTTCAAATACCGTTTAATGAGTTTTTAAAAGAGCTTGAAAAGAACAAAGTAAAACTCAAACTGTCGCAAAAATCCGAATGGGAAGAATACTTCATGCAAGAATCGAATAAAGCTTTGGCCATCAAACACCAGATCGATACTACCGACAAAGAGATAGACCAGATGGTTTATGCGTTGTATGGTTTAACTGAAGAGTCGATTTAAATTCTTGAGGAAAGTACTCGATGAAAGTCCCGGGAAAAAAAGTTTTATTCCTTACCTTAAAGAAGGAATTTTACGACCAGATAAAAAATGGTGAAAAAACATCTGAATTCAGGGAATACAAAAAACACTGGATTCAGAAATTATTGAATGAGGACGGAAGTTCAAAAACCTATGATTTGATACTTTTTCAAAACGGATACCAGACAAACGCCCCACAAATGTTGGTTGAATTCAAAAGAGTAAAAATAAATAAGGAAAGAATAAACTGGTTTAAGTCGGAGAAATATTTCGAAATTGAATTAGGGAAAGTCATCCTAATAACATAGAAAAGGGAACCATATATCATTTCATAAGAAAGTCTACATCAAAGCTAAATTGGAAAAGAGCCTGCCTTATTCTGTGTAAATCTGTGTAATCTGTGGTGCATTTCACTTTCTTTCTGCTTAACAAATTTTAATGAACATTAAAGTTTATAGGCAAGATAGCCCTTAAAAAATCAGGACATTTGTACCTTATTTTTTCGTAGTTTTGTCTTTCAACCAAAATTTAAAAATACAACTAAATGTCGTTTTTCGCCGATAAAATTGTATCCGAAGGTTTAACTTTTGACGACGTATTGTTAATACCCTCTTACTCAGAAGTTTTACCGCGCGAGGTTGATTTATCCACCTGGTTTACCCGCAACATCAGGCTGAATACGCCGGTTGTGACAGCTGCCATGGATACGGTGACAGACTCACTGATGGCCATTGCAATAGCCCGCGAAGGAGGAATTGGTGTAATCCACAAAAACATGAGTATTGCAGAGCAAGCGAAACAGGTTACCAGCGTAAAACGGGCAGAAAACGGAATGATTTACGACCCGGTTACCATTTCGAAAGAAAAAACTGTTCGCGATGCCATCGGATTGATGAAAACATATAAAATTGGTGGAATTCCGGTAATCGACCAGCAAGGCTGCCTGGTTGGAATTGTTACCAACCGCGACCTTCGCTTCGAAAACAACATGAACAAACTGGTTTCGGAGGTAATGACCAAAGAAAACCTTATTACAACCAATGTAACTACCTCTCTCGAACTGGCTTCGGAAATACTTCAGAAATATAAAATCGAAAAACTACCGGTAGTTGATAAAAACAATAAATTAATTGCCCTGATAACTTATAAAGACATCACAAAAGCGAAAGACAAACCGCTGGCCTCGAAAGACGAAAAGGGGCGGCTGCGCGTTGCTGCTGCTGTCGGAATTGCCGGTGACACCATCGACCGTATTGACGAACTGGTAAAAGCTCAGGTTGATGCCATCGTAATTGATACTGCCCACGGCCATTCGATGTATGTTTTGGATATGCTGCGGAAAGCCAAAAATAAATATCCTGAAATTGATTTTGTTGCCGGAAATATCGCTACAGCCGAAGCTGCCACCGACCTGGTTCTGGCAGGCGCCGATGCTGTAAAAGTGGGAATTGGCCCCGGTTCGATTTGCACCACCGGTGTAATTGCCGGAGTCGGGATTCCGCAACTTTCGGCCATTTACAATGTGAGTAAAGCCATCAAGAAAAGCGGCGTACCCGTTATTGCAGATGGTGGAATCCGCTATTCGGGAGATATTGTAAAAGCAATTGCCGCAGGAGCTCATTCCATTATGGCCGGTTCGCTGTTTGCAGGCGTTGATGAATCTCCGGGCGATACCATCATTTTCCAGGGACGAAAATTTAAAACTTACCGTGGAATGGGTTCGGTTGAGGCCATGCAGTCGGGTTCGAAAGACCGCTATTTTCAGGACATGGAAGACGACATCAAGAAACTGGTTCCCGAAGGAATTGTAGCCAGGGTTCCGTATAAAGGTTCGCTTTACGAAGTGCTACACCAGTTAACAGGTGGAATCAGATCGGGAATGGGTTACTGCGGTGCAAAAAATATCGAAATGCTTCAACATGCCAAATTCACCCGGATCACCAATTCAGGAATTCAGGAAAGTCACCCGCACGATGTAAGTATTACCAGTGAATCACCCAATTACAGTTCGCGTTAATGGTAAGTACAAATTCTTAAAGCCTGAAGCCGCTGTATAAAACATTCTCATAAACAATTAAATATTAAGTACTTTTCAAGTAATATTAAAATCATGATCAGACTATTTTCCATCGCAGTTCTAACTTTATTAACCATCACTCTCCAGGCACAAAAAAACAATCAAGCCGTGATGACAATCGGTAAACAGCCGGTAAGCAAAGAAGAGTTTACTGCCAATTACCAGAAAAACAACACCAACGTTCTCGACGAAAAGGATAAAAAAACGCCTGAAGAATACCTCGGACTTTACACCAATTTTAAACTTAAGGTAATTGAAGCGCAGGCGCTTGGATACGATACTATCCGAACTTTTATTGATGAGCTGAAAGGTTATCGCGCCGAGTTGGCACGCCCGTACCTAACCGACGTTTCGTATAACGAAGAAATGGTCCAAACCGCCTATTATCGCACAAAACACGAGCGTAAGGCGAGTCATCTGCTAGTTCGTGTTGCCCCTGAAGATTCGCCGGCCGACACGCTGACTGCCTGGAATAAAATCAAAGACCTGCGAGACAAAATTATTGCCGGTGCCGATTTTAACGATCTGGCGTTTCAATATTCCGAAGACCCTTCAGCAAAAGAGAACAAAGGATTACTGGGCTATTTCAGTGCTTTCCAGATGGTTTATCCTTTCGAAGATATGACCTACCGCACGCCGGTTGGTAAGGTTTCCGAAATTATCAGGACACAGTTTGGATACCATATTTTAAAAGTTCACGATGAACGCATTACCCGGGGTGAAATAAAAGTTGCCCACATTATGAAAATGTTCCCTCAGCAGGCATCCGAAGAAACCATTGCCAAACTGAAACTTACGGCTGACAGTATCTGGCAAAAAGTTACTTCAGGAGCCGATTTTGCTGAAATGGCAAAAAAACATTCAGACGATAAACAATCGGCAGCAGAAGGTGGAGCAATGAACTGGTTTACACCCACCAACATGGTTCCTTCGTTTGCCGAAGCTGCATTTGACCTGAAAAACGACGGCGACATTTCGACTGTTATCCGCACACCTTTTGGCTGGCACATCATTAAACGCCTCGAACTGCGCACTACCCCGCCCATCGAAAAAATACGTTCGGAACTCGAATCCAAAATCAAGCAAAATCCTGCTATCAGCAAATATAGCGACGAAGCTTTCGATCGGAAACTGCGTACTGAATACCAACTGAAAATTGATGAAAGCAACCTGACTAAACTGATCGCTGTAGCCGCTGATACCATTCAGCGAAAAGACTGGCCAAACACTGCTAATTCTTTGAAAAACAATCCGCTTTTTCAGTTTGCAAAAAAATCGTACACCACCGGAGACTTCATTAACTATTTGCAGGACCAGAAAACTCCGGTTGATTTCACCAACCCCGAACACGGGTTAAGAACAATTCTCGACAAATTTATCAACAAGGTATTGCTTGCTTATGAAGATACACAACTCGAAAGAAAGCACCCTGAATTTGCCAGAATCATAAAAGAATACCACGACGGAATTCTTTTATTCAACATTTCGAAAGACAAGATTTGGGACGTGGCTTCAACAGATAGTTTGCGCCTGCAAAAATTCTACGACAATACAAGCAAAAAATATTTCTGGAACGACCGGTTTAAAGGATGGACAATTCAGGCAAAAGACGTTGAAACCCGCACCAAAGCTGAAACATTGCTTGACCAGAAAGAAATGGCAAAACAAGAATTGACTGATATTTTTAACACTCCGACTGAAAATAATATCGAGATTAAGGATGTTGCTGTTGAGAAGGGTGATGACCCTGTGGTTGATTATTTTATTTGGAGTGGGCCAAAACCTGCTAATTTTGATGAAACTACTACCTTTGTGCACGGAAAAATCTTTCAGAACGAACAAAAAACGCTAAAGGAAGCCTGGGGATTATACTCTTCAGACTTTCAGGAACAAGTTGAAAAAGAATGGATTGATTCGCTAAAAAAGAAATATCCGGTAAAAATTAACAAAAAAGTGCTTAAAACAATTCCAACGGTTGAATGAATAAATCAGCTTTCTATATAGTTGTTCTTGCATTAATTCTGACCTCGTGCAGCGTGTTTGTTGACAATAGCGAACTCATTGCAAAGGTGGGCGTTCGCGTTTTAACGCTTGATGAGCTAAAAAAGAATGTGCCTGACTACCTTGACGAAACCGACAGCACACTTTGGGCCGACGACTACATCAAAAAATGGATTCAGCGCGAACTGCTCTTGCTGAAAGCTGAAGAAAATCTGGGCCAGGATATGAAAGATGTAAAAGAAGAACTCGAAGAATACCGCAACTCGCTGATTGTTTATCGTTACAAAAACGAGTTGATGAAACAAAAGATGGATACCACGGTGAAAGAAACCGACGTTCAGGATTACTTCAGCAAAAACAAGGAAAGTTTTATACTGAACCGGAACATTGTAAAAGCGATTTACATTAAAATTCCACTGGTGGTTTCGAGTCCCGAAAACATAAAAGAGCTTTGTACATCAAACGATCCGGAAAAACAGGCCCGGTTGAATGAATATTGTATGACGTATGCAAAAGCCTACGACCGTTTTAACGATCAATGGGTAGCTGCTGACTTGGTACTGACGAATACACCCGTTGAAACTACCGACCAGCAAAGCATACTAGAAAGAAACCGCTTCATCGAAAGCAGTGATATGAATTATTACTATATTGTTTTCATCCGCGATTACCGCCTTTCGGGGCAGGTTTCGCCGGTAGAATACGTATATAACGATATTAGGAACCTGATTCTTAGCAAACAAAAAATCCAGTTTCTGAAACAAATTGAAAAAGACATTTACAAAGAAGGCCTTGACAGTAAAAAGGTTAAACTATTTAAAACAAAAAAATAATCGTTTATGATCAGAAAACTAATTGGTTTATTTATCCTGTCTGGATTTGTGGCATTAAGCAATCAAACCAATGCGCAAGATAAAGTTATTGACCAGATTGTAGCTGTTGTTGGTAAAAACACCATCCTGAAATCGGACATTGAAAATATGTTTCAACAACAACAGGCACAGGGAATTACAACTGAAGGAGATATGAAATGTGAAATTCTGGAAAATTTTCTGGTTGAAAAACTATTACTGGCCGAGGCTGAACAAGACACCACCATTACGGTGAGCGACAGCCAGATAAACCAGAATCTCGAACAACGTATCCAATATTTCATTTCGCATTTGGGATCAGAAAAAGAAGTAGAAGCCTACTTCAAAAAGTCGATCATGGAACTGAAAGCCGATATGCAGGATGTGATTAAAAATCAGCAAATGACCCAGCAAATGCAGGGCAAAATACTCGACAAAGTAACTGTAACACCAGCCGAAGTTCGTTTGCATTTCAGAAACCTTCCGGAAGCAGAAATTCCAAAAATTGACGCGCAGATTGAATATGCACAGATTGTTGTGCAACCCGTGATTACTCTTGAAGAAGAGGACCGCATTAAAGCTGCCCTTCGCGATTTGAAACGCAGGATTGAAAGCGGCGAAAGCAGTTTTGGCCCGATGGCAGTTATTTATTCTGAAGATCCTATGTCGGCACGCAATGGTGGTGAAATTGAATACATGGGTCGTGGAAACCTTGATCCGGCTTATGCTGCAGCAGCATTTAACCTGAAAGGCGATAAAATATCGAATGTCGTAAAAAGTGAGTTTGGCTACCACATTATTCAGGTAATGGATCGCAAAGGAGAACAGGTTAAAACACGTCACATCCTGATGAAACCAAAAGTTTCTCCAGAATCGCTTGCAAAAGCATTCGGTCAGGTTGACAGTATCGCCGATTTTATTCGTAAAGCAACTTTTACGTTTGAAGATGCCGCCCTGCGGTATTCGTACGACAAAAACTCGCGCAACAACGGTGGAGTGGTAATCAATCCTGAAACCGGCGATTCGAAATGGAAACTTGATGAACTTGATCCTGATGTCAGTAAAGTAATATCAACGATGAAAATCAATGAGATATCGGCTCCGATTAAGACCATTGACGAAAAACAAAAGCAAGTATATAAAATTATCAAGCTGCTCAAGAAAAGCGAAACTCACAAAGCCAATCTTCGCGACGATTACGTTGAGCTAAGCGATATTTACATGGCTTCGAAAAAAGATAAAGTGATGGACGAATGGATTCGCGAAAAACAATTGGGAACTTATGTTCGCATCGATCCTACTTACATGAATTGTAATTTTAAATACAAAGGTTGGATAAAATAAGGAAAAGATGACTTTTAAAAACGAAGTTGAAGCTGTAAACGCACTGAGCAATAAATTTGACCAGTTGCGTTCCGAAATAAAAAAACGGATTTACGGACAGGATGAAATCATCAATCAGGTGCTGGTTGCCATGTTTAGTCGCGGACATTGTTTACTGATCGGTGTTCCGGGGCTTGCAAAAACCCTGCTCGTAAATACCATTTCCGAAGTACTTGGACTTCAATACAAACGAATTCAGTTTACTCCCGACCTGATGCCATCGGATATCATAGGTACCGAAATTCTGGACAAAGACCGCGAATTCAAATTTATTCGCGGGCCAATTTTTGCCAACATCATTCTGGCCGACGAAATCAACCGCACACCGCCCAAAACACAAGCCGCACTGCTCGAAGCCATGCAGGAACATTCGGTAACCGCTGCCGGTCAGAAATACCTGCTCGACAACCCGTTTTTTGTTCTGGCGACTCAAAATCCAATCGAGCAGGAAGGAACTTATCCGCTTCCCGAAGCGCAGCTCGACCGTTTCATGTTTTCGATCTGGCTCGATTATCCCAAATTTGAGGACGAGCTGACAATTGTACAAAACACGACTTCCGATTTCTCTGCTCACCTGAAAGAGATTATCTCGAAAGAGGAAATCCGATATTTTCAGGATTTGATTTTGAAAGTTCCGGTAAACGAAAATGTACTTAAATATGCCGTCAGCCTGTCGTCGAAAACACGGCCAAATACAGAAATGGCCGCAACTGTTGCCAACAAATACCTGAAATGGGGAGCAGGACCGCGTGCCTCGCAATACCTGGTTTTAGGAGCAAAAACCCATGCCGCGCTTCAGGGAAAATTTTCTCCTGATATTGACGACATAAAAAAGGTAGCTGTGAGTATTCTTCGTCACCGCATCATTAAAAACTACAAGGCCGAAGCCGAAAATATTTCGGTCGAAGACATTATTTCGGAATTGATGCAATAAACTGAATGACAAAATCGGGTTCAATGTTACTAACGGGCAGTCGCCTTATTCTTGTCACCTTCATCGGATTGATGGCATTTTCAGGAATTACCCTGGCTCAAACTAAAAAAAGGGTGGAGATTGTTCATTGCGACGAGATGAACTACAACGAACAAATCGTTGCCAATGCACAGCGGCTTCTGGGAAACGTGCAGATAAAGGTGGATGGCGCATTTATGTGGTGCGACAGTTTGTATTCTTACACCAACAATACGGTTGACGCTTTCGGAAATGTGCACATTGTTCGTGGCGACACGCTTAATATGTATGCCGACTTCATCAATTACAGCGGAAACACAAAACTTGCCAAAGCCCGCCGGAATGTAAAACTAATAGATAAACAGGTTACCTTAACCACTGATTCGCTTGATTATAACATGATCAACGACATGGCTTCGTACAACTATTCGGGAACCGTAAAAGACTCGACCAACGTACTTACCTCACTGATCGGACAATATTACGTCAACGAAAAGAAAGCCTACTTCAGGACAAATGTTGATGGCCTTACCAAAGACTATAAAATAAAATCGGACACGCTGATATATTTTACAAACACCCAAAAAGTTTATATCGAAGGTCCAACCCATATTTTCAACGAAAAAGACACGCTTTATGCTGAATATGGCTGGTACGACAGCATGAAAAATCTGGCCAATCTAACAAAAAAGCCAATCATCTGGAATGCAAAACAAAAAGTAAAAGCCGATTCAATTTTTTACGACAAAGAAAAGGGAGAAGGACTTGCACTTGGAAATGCGCACCTTCAGGACATTGAAAACAGCATTATTGTTGAGGGAAACCGCATTGAATACAACGACATCAGTAAAATTGCCCTGGCCACCGATTCTGCAGTGCTGATCATGTTTTCGGAACAGGATACGCTGTTTTTGCATGCCGAAATACTTCGAACAATACCCGATACTACCACCATCCGGAAAACGGTAAAGGCCAAAACACCAGCGGTTTTAGTGACTCCCAAAAAAGCTGTTGGCGACAGTCTGGCCGTTGCTGTTCCTGAAATTGCAATCACAAGCGCCCCCGTTTTAAATACTGACTCGATTTCTGCAATCCTTCCGGCTTTGACTGATACAACATTAATGGCTGATTCCACAATTGTTGAAAAACCCAAAGATGCGCGGTTGGTGCTGGCCTATCGCAAAGTCAGGTTTTTTAGAAATGATTTTCAGGGCAAATGCGATTCGCTGGTTTATTGGTCGAAAGACACCACCATTCAGCTATATACAGATCCGGTGGTATGGTCGAACAATAACCAACTAACTGCCAAATTTATAGAAATGGTAAACAGGAGCAAAGACCCCGACGAAGTGAAAATGAATGATGATGCATTTATTATTTCGATGGAAGACGACAGCCTGCGGTTTAACCAGATAAAAGGGAAAAATATGACCGGTTTTATCCGGAAAAATGAACTATACAGAATAAATGTAAACGGCAACGGACAATCGAACTATTATGCCCGCGACAAGGATGGAATAATCGGGCTGAACAAAGCCGAAAGCAGTAACATAACGATTTACCTGAATAACGGGAAAGTTCAAAAAATTACATTTATCAAGTCGCCGGAAGGTGAGCTAAAGCCAATGGCCAACATTGATGAAGGTGATAAAATATTACCCGGTTTTAAATGGATGGAAGACATCAGACCCAAATCGAAAAAAGATATTTTCCGTTTTCCCGCTGCCGAGGTGCCTTCTGAACCCGTTGCTAAGCCTATTACTGAACAACCTAAATAATAAACTTATGAAAAATCTTCTAAAATCGTTTATTCTACTGGCAGTTTTATTGATTGAATTTCCCTCGTTTGCCAATCAGGCTCCCGATGATTTTGCCAAATCGGGTATTTCTATTGGTGTAGTAGTTGAAGACCTCAACAAATCCCTCGACTTTTACCTGAATGTTATCGGGATGGTAAAAACCGGAGAGTTTAGTGTCGATGCCGACAAGTCAAAAGAATTGGGATTAAGCAACGGAAACCGCTTTGATGTTAAAGTGCTGAAACTCGAAAACAGCGAAAATGCTCCTGAATGGAAGTTGATGTCGTTTGGCAAAAAAGCGAACCATCCAAAACAAAACTATGTGCCCGACGATACCGGCATACAATACATTACCATCTTTGTAAAGTCGATGAAACCTTTTTTAGAGCGAATCAAAAAGCATGATGTAAAAATGCTCGGAAAAACGCCCTCGATGCTCGACGAAACCCGCCAGTTTGTGCTTGTACAGGATCCGGATGGAAACTTTATTGAACTGATCGGACCAAAATAGATCAGATATAACCAGTGTCAGTTTAGGCCTTTAGGCAAATTAAGCAACATGAATAGTTGGGATTTTCTATCATTCTCAATGAGTCTGTGAAGCAAAATGTTCGTTTTATAATTGATATTAATCGACCCATCTTCAAAAAAACACCAACGAATTCTTTATCTACTGATCCAAAACGTTGATTGAACTCCTTTCAAATTCAATTTACACCGGGTAAATGTTTGTCCGTTTTCCCGGATGTAAGAAACCTTTGCCAACCGAGAAACTACTCCAGTGTGCGGATTCCAGTTTTCGAGGTTTAGTTTTCCACGAAGCAAAACTTCGGTATCTATTTCGTTGTCGCTTGAATTGGCAAAAAAGTAAATGTCTTTGCCGTTGTGAATTTTGTGCAGGTAAGAAAACACGCCCAGTTTGCTTGTTATCGCGGGGTTTTCTGCAAACCGGACATCGGCATCGGGAGCAAATCCGACAAGAACTTCAGATAAAACCTTCGTGGCTGGATTCGGGATAAACAGTGCTTTTCCACCCTGATTGTTGGTTTGCACCTGCGGATTCTTCGTGGCATTAGCCCCAAATAGTTCGGCTACCAGTTTTACTATTTCCTGATCCTTGCCCAATTCGGCTGATAAAGATGGCAGTAGCGTGGTGGCTATCACTTTTCCGCCTGCATCATAAAACAGTTTAATTTTCCGGAGAGCTTCTACTGAAATTACCTTTCCACCGGGAATGATGATCGTTTTATAATCCTGAAAATTCTCGTTATTGTTGAGGTGCAACTGCCCTTTTTGTACTGAATATTTGTCGGTTGCCAGATATTCCGGGTGCACGAAAGTAAAATCACGACGTATTTCATTGGTCAGCATATTGCTGATTTTGAGATAATCGGCTTCAGGATACGCCCATGTTCCTGCCCTTTTGTTGTCGGGCGAATCGAAATAAAAGCCGCCCTGCAAACTGGCAATCGGGTAAAGCAGGGCAATATCAGAAACCCTGCGGCCACCTTGCAGCAAGTAGCAGGTGCGAGCGACGTATTCGCTGTACGTAGGAAGCCCCGGAGCCAGTTTTTTGCTAAAGGGCGAAACCAATGGCGGAATGGAAACTTTCGAAGGTTCGTACCACATTCCGTGAGGAATCACGAAATTGATGCCCCGTGCCTGAATTTCCATCAATGCCCGGTAAAGCATCAATGAATCAACAAGTTCTTCCTTCAATGCGCCGTATATTTCGGTGGCGGTTATGGGCCGGTCGTACAGGTCGGAAGCCGAACTAATCAGTTTAAAACCATCGCGGCCCCGCCCATATTCAATAATCAAATCGGCAAGGGGAAGATCGGTATAACGGTAAAATTTGAAAATATCGCCAGACATGTCAACCGGCTGAATGGCGTAATTTCCAGGCGGATGTCCGGTATTTTTCAAACCGTATTTTTTTGTCCATTTGGTTACCATCTTAGGGTAGCCTTCAGCCATCAGCTCCGACCGCGTGTTGAAAAAAGCGACACGGGCAGCCTCGGTTTCAGGGCCAATGTTGTACCACAACGCCGGATAATATACTGCAGGGTCAAACCCGTTTACTTCCCTGAATTTTTGGTTGAACGCGTTGGTCCAGGTACGTTCTGTCCGTAGGAATCCCACATCGTCGAAAAATGTCAACTGGATGGTATTGCCGAAATATGAACTGAATTGTTCGGCATATTTATCGTAGGTCAGGCTCATAAAATTATTGACAGCTGTGGTATCCAGGTAATCGACCGGGAAATAACTTTTCCAGAACGTGGCAGTATTGCAGGTAAAAAACATGATCCGCCATTCGCCGGCTGGCACGCGCCAGTTCAGGATTTGATGTTCATTTATTGAGCCGCGGAGGTCGATGCGTTCCAATGTTTCGGTATTCATAGCTACCGCTGCCATTAATTTCCCTGCAGGTACCGGCGATTTCCAAAAAGAAGGCCCCGTTCTGACAACTTCACTCTTTTCAATGGTTTTTCGCACATCCTGCGGGAACCGTTTTTCGAGTTGTCCGCCCGCAGTTCCACTCGGAAAACCGGTGTCATCGTATAAAATGACATTCACATCCAGTTTTTTAGCCGTTTCTAGTATCAGTCCAAATTTTTTGAAATAGGCTTCGCTCAAAAAATCGGGCTGGGTTTGCGCAACTGGCAGCACGGCTACTCCATTAAACTTGGCTTTCAACTTGGCATCGGTCATTTGCTGAACGATGCCCTCATCAGTCATCTCGCCGTTGATGTGCCAGAAAGGTATCGGATAAAATTGCCGGGGCGGATTTTTAAACGCGGATTTCCGGCTGGTCAAATCAACTTGCGCAGATGTAGCCAACAGTCCGGCAATCAGAACAAGCGCGCTAATTATGCTTAGTCTCTTCATAAAATGCTTTTTACTTCAGCGAGAAAATTCCTTTTTCAAAACGAGTTCACCCGAATTTCAATCCGGTTTATGCCCGGTTCTAGGCGAATGGTTTTAAATGCCGGATTTGCTTTTTGGCCATTCACCGTTACGACGGCATCACCCGCTTCGGGAATCACCATTTCGCCGCCCGTATTGGCCGGAAGTTCGATTTCGTAATTCTGAAGCCGTGCATTCACCCATTTGTACGAGGCTTTTACTTCGCCTTTAATGGTTGGCACAACGATGCTGCTGCTTTTTAATTTGCCCAGTTGCGGCTTTACCTGAACGATGCCAAACCCTGGAGTTTTTGGTGTGATTCCCCATAGTTGCCGCTGAATAATATTTCCGGGTGCGCCTCCCCAGGCGTGGTTCCAGTCCGAATTAGGTTTGTATTTCATATCCCAGGCTTCCATCGTAATGGTCGATCCCACCTTGATCATGTTCCACCAACTCCGGTCATGGGTGGCTGTCATCAGTTCGAGCGCATAATCGGCGGCTCCGGCGTTGTACAGTCCATCGAGCAAAAACTGGGCGCCATAAACACTACAGCCCATCCCGCGCGATTTAACATGTTTCACCACCGACTCCCGGTATTCTTCGGGAACAATACCAAAAGCCAGAGGCAGCATATTGGCATGGACAGAACCGTGATCAGTGCCTATTCCATCGGCGTAAAACCCGCCATTTTTGTTGAACATCTTTTCGTTGATCGCCTTTTTGGTGCGCTCGGCACGGTACCTGAAATCCATTTCATCGGCGGTCTTGTTCAGCAAACGGGCAAATTCGGCCATAATCAGTAAATTCTGGTAGTAAAAACTGTTTATCACCGTATTGAACGGCATAAAAACAAAACCGTCGCGTTCACCCTGTGGCCAGTCTTTGGGCAGCTTCCAGCCGGTATCTTTCTGTGCGGGCGGCCAGTCAACAATGTCGCGGAGCCGCTGTGTGGTATCGGCAAAACCAAGCATGGCCATGAATTCGCCGTTAAGTTTTTTGGAATGTGTGCTCACCAGCCCTTCCCCGTTTTCGAGCGCCATCAGGGTTTTGTGCTTCAAGGGTTCGTAGTATTTTTCAACCAGTTCGGTATTTCCGGTGTACATGTAATCCTGCCAGAAAATCAGGGCCACATGCTGCTGCCACTCGGTTGGCCAGGTGGGTTTGCGCATAAACCATTCGATGGTTTGCTGTGCCATCGGGTATTCGCAATCGACGGCATAATGGCTCAACTGGTTGATGTAGGCATCTCCTTCATAAGGAATACGTTCGCGGTCGCCATCGATGTAAAGTCCTGTAAATGTGGTAGCTTTCATGCTGTATTTACACAAATCCCAGATTTGGTTCAGAATGGTATCGGAACTGGTAAAACTACTCTTCGTTTCATCGAAATAATTGGAATACGCTTTTTGCCTGATTTTTTCAGAAGAAAGGCTGCCCTTAAAGTTTTCGATTTCACAATAGCGGAATGGTGTAACCACGTCGAACGAATCGGGCAAAAGCACCGCCATGTGGGGCAAGGTATTCCGTTTGTCGGGAACCAGTTTCAGTGTGTATTTTTCAATGCCGGGCCGAACAGCCAGTTTCACTTCCGAATAACGGATGGTTCCGCCCGGATTCCGGTCGATGGATTTTCCCAGCAGTTTTTCGCCTAAACGAACAACCAGCGTATCGGCTTTTGGTGAATTGTAATCCAGTTCCAATGTTCCGAATGCATCCTTGCCAAAATCAACAAAATAGCTTTCTGCGCCTGTTTTTTCGATTTTTCGGGGGCCAATTCGCTCAATGTGAAAAGAATTTCCTGTGGAGACGTTTCCGGTAAATGTTCCGGTTTTAAATTCCTGAAATGCTGAATATTCGCCCAAACGGTTATCGCGATCCCAGATGCGCACCTTCCAGAAATACTTCGAATTCGGCGCCAGCAGTTTCCCGGCATGTTCAACATTGGTCGAAACTTTTCCCCGAACCTGTCCGCTGTTCCAAACATCGCCCAGATTATTTTCGATATTCGCTTTCGACGAGGCGACCAAAATTTGGTATGCATTCTGTGATACCGCTTCTTTCGGCACTACCCAACTGTATTCAGGTTTGCTGTCGTTTATGGCTACGTTCTTTGGCTCGCGGATGTATTCGACCATCAACCCCGAAGGAATGCCTGAATACGGATCGGCATATTTTTTAGCCAGAACATCCAATTCGTTTCGCAAGGTTTTTAATTGTTCCTGAAATTCCGGGTTCCTGGCCAAATTGTCGATTTCCTTCGGATCTTTTTTCAGGTTGTAAAGTTCTTCCCACGACTGATCGTTCACATAGCGGAAGTATTTCCAATCATTGGTTCTGACTCCTTCGCTGGGCGGAATGCTTACAAATTCCCATAAATGCTCGATCAAAACGGTATCGCGCTGCACGTTGTCGCTTTTGCCTGAAACGATCGGAACCAGGCTTTTGCCATGCCAGTTTTTAGGTTGGGCAACGCCTGCCAGATCGGCAATGGTCGAAGGAACATCGAGGTTGAGCGCCATCGCGTCAACATCCTGATGCTTCTTCACGCGCGGATCGTAAATAATCAACGGTACATTGATCGAAAGGTCGTACATCATCCACTTGTCGGCAATTTGTCGTTCGCCCAAAAAGTAGCCATTGTCGCCCATCAGGATGATGACGGTATTTTTATCCAGCCCTTTGGCCTTTAGTTGCTGACGGATTTTAGCGATTTCGAGATCAACTCCTGTAATCATCCGGTAGTAGCCCTTTACCATTTCCTGGTATTTTTCAGGCGTATCGAAACGCCAGCCCCAGCGCAATCGGCTGAAACCATCGCGAACTTCTTTGGGCAAGGCATTAAAATACTTATCTTCCTTCAAATCAGGATCGGGTATCACAACGTCTTTGTACAGATCGGCAGTTTGCTCGTCCCAGAAATATTGTTCAGGAGCATTGTCGTGCGCATGAGGTGCGCTGAAACTGATTGACAAGCAGAATGGCTTGTCTGACGGTGCATTTTGAATGAACTGAATGGCTTTTTCGCCGGTATATCGGGTCAGGTGAACAGTGTCTTTTCCCAATGTTTTATAGAAATAGCCGCGACGGTCTTTGTAGCGGGTCTCGCGGTCGTAATCTTCGTGAACATCGAAAAGCCGATCGAGGTGATCGTAATTCACCCCGAATTTTCCGTAGAAACCGGTGTAATAGCCCGATTCACGCAAGACTTTGGGATAGGAAGTCTGCATGTACTCTTCGCGTATAGGCCCTGTCTGGAAAGTGTATTTGTGCGTTCGTTCGTACAAACCCGACAAAATGCTGGCACGGCTCGCAGCACAAATGGGTGTGCTCGAAAAAGCATTCCTGAAATAAACCCCTCCACTGGCCAGCCGGTCCATTTCAGGAGTTTGAACGATCGTATTACCGGCGTAGCCCATGGCCGAGGTGCGATGGTCGTCGGTCAGAATAAAAATAATGTTGGGGCGTTCCTTTTCTGAAATCTGTTTTTTGCTCTTTGCAGAAACCTCCGCCTGGCCCGGCATTGCCAAACCAACCAACGGAATTAAAAATCCAAAGTGTGGTTTAATCAGGTTCATAGGGTGGTTCATGGTTTTCTAATTTAAGAAGATAAGATGAATTCAGACACCTTTTTTATTGAAATGGTAAGAAAGTAAAAATTGGGCGAATAATTGGTCATATTCGCGACTGTTATGCTATAAAAAATTCATTTTGAAATTGAAGAATTAATTGTATGGTTCAACCCATAAATAAAATGAGACAATTACAAACTCGTAATTGCCTCATTTTCTGTCGGTCTGCAGGGATTCGAACCCTGGGCCCGCTGATTAAGAGTCAGCTGCTCTACCAACTGAGCTACAGACCGAATATTTTATTTTGTCTACCGTGAATCGTCTCTGGGTCCTCCCGATAAAATCGGGATGCTCTACCAACTGAGCTACAGACCGAATATTTTATTTTGTCTTCTGTGAATCGTCTCTGGGTCCTCCCGATAAAATCGGGATGCTCTACCAACTGAGCGATAGACCGAAAATTACATTTTTTCTACCGTTAATCGTCTTTTGGTCCTCCCGACAAAATCGGGATGCTCTACCAACTGAGCTACTAATCGAATCGGCGACAAAAGTAACAGTTTGTTTGGCATTAACAAAAAATAGGGATGAAATTGACTTTTAATTACCTTTGTTTGCAAACACAACTGAAGCGAAATGGAACTCCTGAACTACATACCCGAAGAATTTGTGAAATTTATGCTTGTGCTCATCTTCTCTTTGTTAATTGGACTTGAACAAAGGCGCCATCACATTCACGAGAACGACGATCTTCTTTTTGGAACCGACCGTACTTTTACATTTATCGGACTTCTGGCTTATGTTCTGTTTATTGCGGATCCGGTTAACTTCATTCCATTCCTGTTCGGGTTTGCATTGATTGGCCTTCTGCTGGGCATTCATTATTTTCATAAAGCCGGGAAAAGCAGCAAATTCGGGTTAACCAGTACTATACTGGCTTTGCTGACATATTGTATCCCCATCATGGTTTTCACACAACCAATTTGGCTGGTGCTGTCATTTATTGTAGCGCTCCTGTTAATCACCGAACTAAAAAGCCACTTCATTACATTAACTAAAAAAGCTTCCGAAGAAGAGTATATTACCCTCGCCAAGTTTATCGCGTTTGCCGGTATTATACTTCCATTACTTCCTGAAGCAAATATTTCGGAACAAATTCCAATTTCGCCTTATCATTTATGGCTGGCCATTGTGGTTGTTTCGGGGATTTCGTATTGCAGCTACTTACTCAAGAAATTTGTTTTCCCCGATTCAGGAATTATACTTACAGGCCTTTTGGGTGGAATTTACAGCAGTACTGCAACCACCGTCATTCTTGCCCGCAAAGAAAAACAGGGATTCGCAGGTAAGCAAACCGTTTCGGCAATAATGATAGCCAACGGAATGATGTATCTGCGCATACTTTTTCTGGCTTTCATTTTTAACCGGCCGGTTGCCGTACAATTGGCAATTCCATTTATAGTAATGTTCCTGATTGCTTATGTCCTTTCAAAATTTGTTGCCGGAAGAAATCAAAATAAAGTCGCTGAAGAAACTCCGGAAACGATTCTTGCCTCGAATAAAAATCCGCTTGAATTCAGAACTGCTGCCGTTTTTGGCTTACTATTTGTTGTTTTTGCACTAATCACGGATTTTGTTTTGCAAACTTACGGCAATTCGGGAGTTTCAGGGATGGCTTTTGTGGTTGGGGTTACCGATATCGATCCGTTTTTACTGAACCTGCTTCAGCAAAAAACGGGGATAAGCCAAATTACAATTGTGCTGGCTATATTGAATGCCACCAACAGCAATAACCTGTTAAAAATGATTTATTCTATTACTCTGAGCAGCAAAAATATTCGCAAAAGTTTAATTTTGAATTTCTCAATTCTGATTGTCTCAGGTGTGATACTGTCAATAATATTTTACTTAATTTAGCGTTATAGATTTCACCAACAGAAAACGAAAAAACATACAAGAATGAAACGATTATCATATTCAAAACTTATTGCCATAGTTTTATTTGCCGGACTACTGATTTCGGGATGCAAAAAAGAAGAAGAACCAATTGTGCCGAAAGAAGAGCCAAAAATTTCGAAAGTTATTCCGCAAGCCAACGATGTTAACTTGTTCGTTTGGTACGGATTGCATGATTATTATCTGTGGAATTATGCTGTTCCAGGATTGTCGGATGCGAAATATGAAAAAGCTGATAGTTTAAATTCTTTACTGAATAAATACACTGATCCGGAAAAACTTTTTAAAAGCTTGCTGTATAAGTACGAAGAAATCGACAAATGGTCGTTTATTGTTGACAACTCAAAAACAATCGACGACTGGATCGCCGGCATATCAGAAACTATGGGCTACGATTTTATGCTGGGCAGAATTGGTACTTCGGGCAACCTTTTTGGCTTTGTAAGATATGTATATAAAGATTCGCCAGCTGAAGCTGCCGGGATTAAACGTGGCGATATTTTCATAAAAGTGAATGATACGCAACTCACCCTGACCAACTATCGTGAGTTTCTTTTTAGTACTAAAACATACAAATTATCTTTTGCAACCATCGCGAATAACTCTATTTCTGATAATGGCCGTTCGGTAACAATGACAGCTGTTGAAATGCAGGAAAACCCGATAAGCATGGATACCGTTTTTGTTTACAACAATCAAAAGATTGGGTATCTGGTTTACAATGGCTTTAATTCCGATTTCGATATTCAGCTAAACAATGTTTTCAAAAAATTTAAAGATGCCAATATCGACCAGTTGGTGGTTGATTTACGCTATAATGGTGGAGGGTCGGTACAGAGCAGCATTTACCTTGCCAGCATGATATACGGACCCGATGAGTCGAAAGTGTTTGCCAAATCGCAATACAACGCCGGATTACAAGCTTACCTGTTGGAAAGATACGGCAATTCGGCCCTCGACGACAATTTGGTTAGAACCATCGCACAAACTTCAGAAAAACCAATGACGATCATCAACACAGTTAACATGCGGAAAGTTTACTTCATTGTTTCTGACAATACCGCTTCGGCCAGCGAAATGTTGATTAACGGACTAAAACCTTACATGACCGTAAAGGTTGTTGGGACCAATACCAACGGAAAATATACCGGATCTACAACTCTGAAAGATCTTGATGAAAACGGGAAAGTAAATCCCAGCCATAAATATGCCATGCAGCCAATCATCGTAAAATATGCCAATTCTTTAGGCATTTCAGACTTTGTTGATGGCTTGGCACCAGACATTAAGGCGGAAGAAGATTTTGCAGCCCTGTTGCCCTTTGGCGATCCGAACGAGGATTTATTAAGCGTTGTACTGGCCGATATTAAAGGTATGCCGGTAACCGGAATGACCTTAAAATCGGCAAAGATTGGATTACAAAAAGTGACCGACAGTCATGATTTCAAACCGTATGCCCACGAAATGTATGTTAATCCTGAAAAAATACGGAGATACAAAAAAATACAATAGCCATGAAAAACCTGCTGTGTTTACTGCCATTTCTATTTATCATTTTATCGATTCAGGCACAACAACTTTCCTGCAAGCTCGAAGAACTTACAGCACCTGATTATATTAAGGCAGTCGAAAAATCAGGAAAAACCTGCATCCTGCCAATCGGAGTATTCGAAAAACACGGGCCTCATCTTCCGTTAGGAACCGACCTTTACATTGCCCGTGAATATGCATTGAGGGCAGCCGAAAAAGAATATACAGTCGTATTTCCTTGGTATTATTTCAGCCAGATAAACGAAGCACGCCAACAACCGGGAACATTTGCTTACACTCCCGAATTAATCTGGAAAATACTTCAGGAAACACTCAACGAACTGGCGCGAAACGGATTCGAAAAAATAATCATCGTGAACGGACATGGCGGCAACAGTGCATTTTTAAACTACTTCGGAATGGCTCAACTATCGGAACGCCGTTCGTACAGTTTATATTGGTTTCAGCCTGCCAACGATCCTGAAGTGCTGAAAAAAGCGGAAGCACTGACCCAGCACGACCGATACGATCAACATGCCGGTAACAAAGAATCATCAGTTTTGAGTGCCATTGTTCCAGAAGTTGTTCATCTGGATCGGGCTGGACAACAATCGGGCATTGATCTGGACAGGCTAAAAACCCTTCAGAATGTTTATACCGGAATTTGGTGGTATGCAAAATATCCTAACCACTATTCAGGCGATGGATCGAAAGCAAACGCCCAGGCAGGTGAGCTTTTAATTAATTCGACAGTCGGCCAACTGGTGAAATTGATTCAGGCGGTAAAAAAAGATGAGGTAACTCCAGCCCTTCAGAAACAGTTTTTCGATGAATCGGAAAACCCGCTAAAAACCAAGCAATAACAACTCTTCATCAGGCAATTTTTTGAAACCATTTTTGAAACAAATCTCCAATAAATGGAACTAAATTTTCGGTTCCCTTAACAGGACCGACAAAACTGTAGGTCCATAAAACGAATAAAAATCCCCAAACAACTATGTAATAATCAGGAATAAATCCGGTTATAAAAAAGCAAACATACAACCCGAACAATTGACGCAAATAGAAACTGGTCATCGAATCTTTTTTCATGCTGTTTAAAGCCAGGGCAATCACCCATCCAACAGGCGTGAGGTGTGCCAGCATCGATTTCACTTTCGGATTCATACAACAATTGATTATAGGTTATAAAAAGAAAATTGCCACACCACCAACGGTAATTACAGCTCCGATAATTTCTTTCCAATTTACTTTTTCGTGGAAAAGCAGGATTGCCGGTGGAATAATTAACACCGGTACTATTGACATGATGGAAGCCGCAATGCCTGCCTGTGTATTCTGAATTGCCAGCAGCGAAAATGAAACGCCCAGAAACGGCCCAAATACCGACCCCAATGCAATCCGTTTCATGGCCGATATATGCTGAACAGCTTTCCAAAGTTTTCCGTATCGCCCGGCAAAAAGTAAAATAACCGCAAATCCAATCATACCGGTTATTACACGAATGTGCGAGGCGGCAAAAGCATCGTATTCGCCCATTCCTTTTTTACTTAAAACCAGTCCAACCCCCTGTCCCACAGCACCGCCAAAAGCGAGCAATAATCCTTTAATGCTATAATTGGTGGTTATTTTCCGTCGCTTATTTGAGTCTTCCTCTTTCTTTTCACGTTTTAGAATTACGATCGAAATTCCGGTAAGTGTAACAGCCATCCCCACCCATTTCATCAGGCTAAGTACTTCGCCCAATATAATCCAACCAACAAATGCCGTAATTGGTGGAGCCAGGGCCATAATAAGCATTGAAATTCTCGCTCCGATAACGACATAAGCCTGAAAAAGCAATAAGTCGCCCATTACAAAACCTACCAAGCCGGATAAAGCCAGCCACATCCAACTTTCAGTGCTGGCATCAAGAGGCAAAAACATACCTCTCCTGAAATAATTAACTACTCCATAGATAAAAAAAGCAAGTACCAGACGAATTAAGTTAACCGATAATGAACCGACCTTTTTACCCGCCGACTCAAACGACAAGCTGGTAACTGTCCAGAAAACAGCTGTAAGCAGCGCGGCAATCTCACCAAAATACATCACCATTGGGTTTCTTTTGTTTGGAAGGCGCGAAGATAAAGAAAGATTGACTATTAGACGATTTACTACTTACTATTTGGGTATGATTAAACAGGAAAAATAGTAAATGAATAAATGGCAAATATTTTTATTCCATATCGCTCAGTTGCAGATCGAGTGCACGAACTGATATTTGAATTTCGCGAACCGATAGTGCAAGCGAAAGAATAAGCAGTACTAAAGCAATTCCAAATGTAATTTCGGCCAGGGCCGAAAAATGCACATAAATCAAAAACATACAAATCACACACAGTAAAAGGCTCGAAATACCCAATACCTGCATGGTTTGTGTTAAACGAAGTCGTTTTCGCAGATTCTTTATTTGCCCGAGAAGTATTTTATTGGGGTTTTCTTTGAAAGTGGCATGAAGTCCCCTGACAACCGCAGCATAAGCCAGAAACCGGTTGGTATAGGCAAGCAAAATCAGCGAAACAGCCGAAAACAACAAAGCTGGAGTTGTAAGGGTTAATTGTTCCATAATATAAAATTCTAAGTACCTAAAGATAATACATTTGCCATTCTTTCATTTACAATTTACTATTTCAGGATTGCCGTTATTTTGCACTAAAATAGTAAATTGTAAATCGGATAATCGTAAATTCTATTTCAATAGTCCGCCAATTGTTTCGGGAAGTTTTTCTTCGCGAAGGTTACGGCCTATTATTTTGCCGGTTTTGTCAACCAACACATTGGCAGGAATCGAATTCACCGAATACAAGGCTGCGGCTTCGTTTTTCCAGTATTTCAGATCAGAAACATGAGGCCAGACCAATTGGTCATCGGCGATGGCTTTTTCCCATTTGGCCTTGTCAGAATCGAGAGAAACGCCAAAAACGCCAAACCCTTTGTCCTTGAATTTATTATATGTTGCCACCACATTTGGATTTTCGCGTCGGCAAGGGCCGCACCACGATGCCCAAAAGTCGATCAGCGTATATTCATTAACAGAATAGATGTCGCTCAATTTCACTGAATTTCCGGCCAGATCATTCATCGTAAAATCTGGTGCTATTTGACCAATGGCCACAGATTTAAGCTTCATAACCCTATCACGCAGTGTCAGAACGATTGGCATCGAATCAAGTTTTGTGTCCAACGATGATAAAAATTCGTCGAGGACATCCGATTCCATGTCGTAATGAACCCGGCTAAGCAAATATGGAGAAACAAAAGAAGCAGGATTGGCTTTAATGTAGTCTTTTTGCAGATCATCGATTGAACTAAAAACACTCTCTGCCAGTGCCATTAAACTGTCTGCTTTCACTTTTTCGCCGGCTTTTTCAGCAGCTTTCGATTGCTCAAAAGATACCATTCCCTGTGCATCAAGGTTGTCGATTTTCTCCTGAACAGACTGAAATTCAGCATGAACTGCAGATCCTGCAACTTTAGCGGCAGTTAAAGAATCGATTTTGCCAACAATTGAAATCGCAGCGTTTTCAATAAAGAAAGGAAGCTTTTCTTTCCGCGCACCAACATTTAAATAATATACATCGGGATTTTTAACAGTTCCTTTGAACATACATGTCCCGTTAACAAAATCAGCCGAATCAAGTTTAATCCAATCTCCTTTGATTCGTTGAGTAAGATAGGCTTTTCCTTCAGCCCCGGATATTTTTACTTCAACCTGATAAGATGGAGTTTTAGAGCAGGCAAAAAAGCCAAACAGGAGAGCAATCAGCAGAAAATTTTTCATAGTTGTGTTTTAAATGGTAATTAGTGCAAAATAAGATAATTTAATGAATGATTATCAACATAAGCCAACAAAAAAAACCGGAATTAAATTCCGGTTTTTCTGTTTCAATCAAAATCATGAGAAAATTTATACTGAAACTACTAAATTCTATTTCTTGTAAGCTTCGAGATGTACACTTCCGACTGAACGGCCCGAAGGATCGGCATTGTTTTTAAAGCTGGCATCCCACTCTAAGGCGATTGGTGTGCTACATGCGATTGAAGGAACCGACGGAACACAGCTTGCCGCTGAATCAGACGGGAAATGTTCGGTAAAAATAGAGCGGTAGTAATACTCCTCTTTCGATGGCGGTGTGTTGATGGGGAAACGGAATTTTGCCGTATTCATTTGTTCGTCGGTCACTTTTTCGGCGACCATTGCTTTCAGCGAGTCGATCCAATTGTAGCCAACGCCATCCGAAAATTGTTCTTTCTGGCGCCACACAACACTTTCGGGTAAATAATCCTCAAATGCTTTACGGACAATCCATTTTTCCATCCGACCATTTTTAGCCATTTTTTCTTCAGGATTAATACGCATTGCAACATCCATAAATTCTTTATCGAGGAAAGGCACACGACCTTCGACGCCCCAGGCTGCCAGCGATTTATTGGCACGCAAACAATCGTACAAATGTAGTTTACCCAGTTTGCGAACAGTTTCTTCATGAAATGCTCTGGCATTTGGCGCTTTGTGGAAATACAGGTAACCACCGAATATTTCGTCGGCACCTTCGCCCGAAAGCACCATCTTCACTCCCATCGATTTAATTACACGGGCCAAAAGATACATCGGAGTCGAAGCACGAATAGTGGTGACATCATACGTTTCAAGGTGATAAATCACATCACGCAAGGCATCCATTCCATCCTGAACAGTAAAATGAATTTCATGATGAATGGTTCCGATGTGATCAGCCACTTTTTTAGCCGCAATCAAATCGGGCGAACCCACCAAACCTACTGCAAATGAATGCAACTGCGGCCAATATGCAGTTTCCGAGTCCTGAGATTCGATTCTGTAGGCTGCATATTTTTTTGCAATCGCCGAAATAACAGATGAATCGAGCCCTCCTGAAAGCAACACGCCATAAGGAACATCAGACATTAACTGACGGTGGACAGCATCTTCGAGCGCTTTTCGCAAAACATCAATATCGCAGCCATTGTCCTTCACTGCATCGAACGAAGTCCAATCGCGCTCATACCAGGTTTTCACCTCGCCATCGGGACTGTATAGATATTTTCCGGGCAAAAATTCTTCAATCTTGTTGCACACACCTTCCAGCGATTTCAGCTCCGAAGCCACATAGAAATTACCTGATTTGTCCCATCCCTGATACAATGGGATAATTCCGATATGGTCGCGTGCCACCAAATACACATCTTTTTCCTGATCATATAAAGCAAATGCGAAGATTCCATTCAGGTCTTCCAGAAAATCAATGCCTTTCTCGCGGTACAAAGCCAAAATAACCTCGCAATCCGACATGGTCATAAACTCATAAGTATCACCAAGTCGCTTCCTGATTTCCAAATGATTATAAATCTCGCCATTGACGGCCAATACCAACTTCCCATCTTTACTATACAATGGCTGACCACCCGATTCTGGGTCAACAATCGACAATCGTTCGTGCGACAGAATTGCTTTATCGCATGAAAAAACACCCGACCAATCGGGTCCGCGATGACGAATTTTCTTCGACATTTTTAAAACCTGGGGACGCAATTCCTGCGACTTCTCGTTCAAATCAAATACACCTACAAATCCACACATATTATCAGTTTTAAATATTTGCGCTCGTTTTATCAATATTTTGTCCAAAAATAGTCTTTTTGATTATATTTTAAAACATTTACTGTCTTTTTTCTTATTTTATTGTCATTTTTAGTATTTTTTGATATTTTAAGCAACCAAATTTAATGTATTAAAAACATCATTTTACTGAAACCCTCCCCTTTCATTTGAGCCCGACTTTCAGAAGAATTTATTCTTTTTAAACCACACCCCGAGTAAAAACAACAAACAGAAAGGATTTTTGTGCATTTTTTTCTGACACCCCCATTTATGAAATTACAGGATTAAAGCATCGCAGAAACAAAAAAAGCAGCCAAAATTGACTGCTTCTTTGAATATTTGAGTAAAATTTTGTCTAAACATTAAACCTGAAGTGCATAATATCGCCATCCTGCACCACATATTCCTTGCCTTCGATGGCCATTTTCCCGGCTTCTTTACAAGCCTGTTCTGATTTAAGAGCAATATAATCGGCATATTTAATTACCTCGGCACGAATAAACCCTTTTTCGAAATCAGAATGGATTACTCCGGCAGCCTGCGGCGCTTTAAAACCGCGTTTGTAAGTCCATGCACGAACCTCTTTAACTCCGGCTGTAAAATAAGTCTCGAGCTGAAGCAATTTATAAGCAGTTTTAATAAGTTTATTCACTCCCGATTCCTGCAAACCAAGATCTTCCAGAAACATCTGACGTTCTTCAAAGCTTTCGAGTTCTGCAATATCAGCTTCTGTTGCAGCTGCAATCATAAGCATCTCCGCATTTTCATCTTTGATAGCTTCTTTTACTGCTTCAACATAGGCGTTTCCGGTAACAACCGAAGCCTCGTCGATATTACAAACATAAAGGATAGGTTTATTCGTAAGCAACTGAAGGTCTTTGGCCAGACGGTAATCTAACTCGTCGATTTCTACTGTGCGGGCCGATTTTCCCTGAACAAGCGCATCCCGGTACATCGTTAGGATTTTAAACATCCGTTTTGCATCCGGATCATTTCCGGTTTTGGCCTGTTTCTCCACTTTTGCAAGTCTGCTTTCAACGGTTTCAAGATCCTTTAACTGAAGCTCAATATCAATGGTTTCCTTATCACGAACCGGATTAATGGTATGATCAACGTGCGTGATATTGTCATTGTCAAAACATCTCAAAACATGGATGATAGCATCTGTTTCACGGATATTGGCCAGAAACTTGTTGCCTAATCCTTCGCCTTTACTGGCACCTTTCACCAAACCGGCAATATCAACAATCTCGACCGTGGTCGGAACCACCCTTTCAGGATGAACCAATTCTTCGAGTTTGATCAAACGATCGTCGGGTACAGTAATTACTCCCAAATTGGGTTCAATGGTGCAAAACGGGAAGTTGGCAGACTGCGCCTTTGCATTCGATAAACAATTAAAAAGAGTCGATTTTCCGACATTGGGCATTCCTACTATCCCACATTGTAAAGCCATGCGTTCTAATTTTTTAAAATTTCGGTGCAAAGATAATCGATTCGGGCAACTATAAAGCAATTAAAAGTTTATACTTATTACTTTTGCAGTCAAAGCGATTTACTATGATTTTAAATTCTGTTTCTGTCGATTGTGTTATTTTCGGATTTGACAAATCCGGCTTGCGCGTTTTGCTCAATAAAATTGATAAAGAAGCCCTCCAGCTATCGATTCAGAATCAAATCAGTTCCGATCAGATAAAAAAATTATTCGAAAAACATCCGGTGCTAACAAGTGATCGGTTCTGGAGTTTGTTTGGGGGCCACGTTCCTGAAGACAAAGATCTGGACGAGTATGCCAAAGACCTTCTTTTTCAGGCAACCGGACTTAATAATGTTTTTCTTCAGCAAATAAAGGCTTTCGGCTTAATTAAACGCGTTCCATATACAAGGGTAATCACAGTTGGCTATTATTCGCTTATCAATCCCGATTACTATCATCTGAAACAATCGAGCCTTGCCAAATCGCTCCAGTGGTTTAACCTGAATGAATTGCCTCCACTCTGCTTCGACCACGATAAAATAATAGAACAGGCACTCATAAAGCTGCGACGCGAAGTAATGTATCATCCGGTTGGATTCCACCTTTTGCCCGAAAAATTTACACTAACCGAAATTCAATCGTTGTACGAAGTAATCCTGAACAAAAAAATGGATACCCGAAACTTCAGGAAAAAACTTACAAACATGGAATTATTGATTGATTCAGGAAAAAAACAGCAAAATGTTGCACACCGGGCTGCCAGATTATACAGGTTCGATACGAAAATTTATGAAAAACTGAAAGAGGAAGGCCTAAACTTCAGAATCGAATAAGGAATCAAGGCTTAAGTTTAATTCAATGTCAATGAACGGATTGTACATTGTCTGATTTTCCAATTAAACTATTTCATTATTCTGCTGTCAGATCACCAAATTATTTCGAGTATGACCGACGACCAGAAAATACTGGATAGCCTGAAAGATCCTTCGACGAAGGAACTTGCTTTCAGGCATCTGATTTCCAAATATAAGGAGCGGTTGTACTGGCATATCAGGAAGATGGTGATGAATCACGACGACGCCGACGATGTTCTGCAAAACACATTGATTAAAATCTGGAACGGAATCGACTCATTCAGAGCCGAATCGAGCCTGTTTACCTGGTTTTACCGTATCGCCACCAACGAATCAATTACCTTTCTAAACCAGCGTAAGAAAAGAATGATGCCCGGATTAAATGATGTGAACGAATACCTTTTGGAAAATCTGGAGAGCGACACTTATTTCGACGGCGACGAATGGCAGTTAATTCTGCAGAAAGCCATTGCCACTTTGCCCGACAAGCAACGATTGGTTTTTAATATGAAATATTTTGATGAAATAAAATATGAAGATATGTCGGAGATACTCGAAACATCGGTTGGAGCGCTAAAAGCCTCGTACCATCATGCCGTGAAAAAAGTGGAAGAATACGTAAAAACACACGATTCAAGGATTGATCTCTGATAGATTGGAAAATAAAAGTACAGAATATTAAACTATTTGAAATCAAAGTTGTCAAAGCCATATAATTAAGAAAATCATGTACGAAGAAAACGATATAGAACCCGAATTCATGAAACGGCCCAAAACAAATCCGTTTCGCACACCCGATCACTATTTTGATACGATCGAAGACCGGATTATGGGTGCAATAGAACACGAGGCGAAAAAGAAAACGACTTCAACTCCTGGCAAAATATTCCAATTATTGAAACCCGTTTTGGGGCTTGCCGCTAGTTTTGCAGTTATTTATCTGCTTGCCTACTACCCAATCAAATACTTTTCGCCAAATAGTATGGTAAAATCAGAAACAACCAACACCAGTTCTCCTGAAATATTGGATGCCTATTCTTTCAATGTTTCGCTGATTGACGAAAACTCATTGGTTAGTACAATATTTAGTGATGAAACAGACACTCTTTCTGAAATAAAGCCCGATGAATTACTGGCCTTTCTTTCAACAGAAATGACTGATCTCGAAATTTATACTGAAATTCAAAATTAAAGAACAATGAAAAAGTTATATACAGCGATCGTTTTGGTCATCGTCTTTTTTACCGGACTTAATGCGCAGGAAAGAAGAGGTGGAAGTCCTGAAATGTTTGAAAAAATAAAGGCCGAGAAGATATCCTTTTTTACCAGCAAGCTTGATTTAAAACCTGCGGAGGCACAAGCATTCTGGCCAATTTACAACGAATTTGAAAAGAAAAGATTCGAGATAAAACAGCAGATCCACGAATTTGAGCGGTTGCCCGAAGAGGAGTTTGCAAAATTATCGGATTCGGAAATCGAAAAGCTAACCAACAATTACATTGGCTCGTTCGAAAAAGATGCACTTTTGCTTAAAGAATACAACAAGCAGTTTCTGAAGATATTGCCAAAGAAAAAAGTACTGATGATGTACCGAACCGAAAATGAGTTCAGGTCACATCTGATCAGGGAATATAGAAGGGGTCAAAAGAAAGAGTAAAGTAAAAAAGCCGGATTTTTCCGGCTTTTTTACTTCTATAATGAATATTTACCCTTTTCAAGAAACTCAATCGTTTTATTGATCCCGACATACATCAAGGTATCTTCGCTGACAAACGAAACATGCTCCCGGTAAGCAGCCAAAAATTGTTCGAGATAAGCGGATGTTTTTGCCGGTCGCCTGAATTCTATTGCCTGTGCGGCATTGTACAACTCAATGGCCAGAATACTGTATATATTTGTTGCTACTTTCAGCGCTTTGGTTGCCGCATTTCCACCCATACTTACATGATCTTCCTGCTCGTTCGACGATGGAATAGAATCGACCGAAGCCGGAGTACTTAACTGCTTGTTCTGGCTCACAATCGAAGCTGCCGCATATTGCGGAATCATAAATCCGGAATTCAAGCCCGGGTTGGCCACTAAAAACTCCGGAAGATTGCGATCGCCCGAAATGAGCCGATAGGTGCGCCGCTCCGAGATACTTCCGATTTCGGACATGGCAATCGCCAAAAAATCGAGCGACAAAGCCAGCGGTTCACCGTGAAAGTTTCCTCCTGAAATGATCAGGTCATCATCAGGAAAAACAGTAGGATTATCGGTTACCGAGTTGATCTCGGTTTCGACCACACCAGCCACATAAAATATTGCATCTTTCACGGCACCGTGTACCTGCGGAATACATCTGAACGAATACGGATCCTGAATGTGCGCTTTTTTTCGGCTGATCAATTCACTCCCTTCCAGTAATCTCCTGAAATTGGCAGCAGTTTTAATTTGTCCCGCGTGTGGCCGTATTTCCTGCACCTGCGACATGAAAGGTTCAATCAGCCCATCGAAACTATCGAGTGACAAAGCGCCAATAATATCAGCATAATCAAGCAAACGAAAAGCTTTCAGGAGTGTAAAAACTGCGTGGGCGCTCATAAACTGCGTTCCATTCAGTAAGGCCAATCCTTCTTTTGCCTGAAGACGGATAGGCTCCCACCCCATTTCGGTTAATACTTCGGAAGCTTGTTTTCTGACTCCCCGATGGTAAACTTCGCCCAGCCCGAGTAACGGAAGGAATAATTTGGCCAAAGGAGCCAAATCGCCACTTGCACCCAGCGAACCCTGCTCGCAAACAATCGGCAAAATATCTGCATTGAACAAATCGAGAATGCGCTGAACAGTGATTAGCTGCACCGCAGAATTACCTTTGGCCAATGCATGTGCTTTAAGCAAAAACATCAGTCTGACAACATCCGAAGGAATTTCAGGACCCAGATTGCAGGCATGTGAAATCACCAAATTCTCCTGCAATTTACTTAAATCGTCTTTTGAAACTTCGATGTTGCACAATGCCCCAAAGCCGGTATTGATTCCATATAAAGGACCATTTGTTTCGCTCATTTTGCGGTCGAGATAAGCTTTGCTTTTTTCGATCAGCGCAACCGATTCATCTGAAAGTACCAGTATTTTATGGCTTTCCAGAATCTCTTCAATAATTGGATAGGATAGTTTTTCGGGTGATATATAATGAATTTGTCTGGTCATGTAATCTGTTATTAAATGAAGATGAAGTTTCTTTTTGGATATTGGACATTCATTATTAGTTATTGGATATTAAATTTCCAATATTCAATAACCAATATTGAATATCGAAGAAAAAGAATAAGGAAGAAGAAATGAGAAGAAGTCCAATATTCAGTCAATGTCACACAGCTCAACTTTTAACTTTGAACTTGAAACCTGAAACTTGGAACTTATTTAATTAAAGCCTTATTCAGGGACAACGGATGTCTCCCCCAATGGATTTTGAAAACCTGTATTCTTTAAGTAAAAAGATCATTCCTAAAAATTTTCAGGAAAGTAACTCAAACCAAATTTATTCTGATAGGATTTTTATCAGTTCCTGCTGATCAACCAACTGCTGATCGCCGTTAATCATGTTTTTAAGATTTATTTTCCCCTGAAGCATTTCGTTTTCACCAACAATGGCCACAAACGGAATCCTTTTATTGTTGGCCCAGGTCATCTGTTTGGCCATTTTGCTTTTATCCGGAAATATCTCGGCATTAATTCCCGCCTTCCGAACAGCAGCCAATACTGGCAAACAAAATGCTTCTTCGGCGGCACCAAAATTCACAAACATCAATTTCGTTGAATCGGCTGTTGCTGCAGGAAACAATTGCAGCTGGGTAAGCACATCGTAAATTCGGTCGGCGCCAAAAGAAATGCCAACGCCCGAAACATTGGGCATCCCAAAGATTCCGGTCAGATCGTCGTAACGGCCACCTCCGCAAATACTGCCCATCGCTACATCTTTGGCTTTTACTTCGAAAATAGCTCCGGTATAATAATTCAATCCGCGGGCAAGCGTTAAGTCAAGTTCAACTTCGGTAGTTAAACTCAGTGTATCGAGGTATGCAAACAAAGTTCTTACTTCTGAAATTCCTTTTGCTCCAACTTCAGACTGACCAATGGCTGCTTCCAGTTGCGCTAATTTTTCGGACACCGAACCCGACAAATGCAGGATTGGCTGAAGCTTATCAACCGCAGCTTGCGGAACGCCTTTCCCGATCAATTCTTCGTTCACTTTTTCAAGCCCGATTTTATCCAGTTTATCGATGGCAACCGTGATATCAATAATCCGGTCTTTTTCACCAATCACTTCAGCAATTCCGGCCAATATCTTACGGTTGTTTATTTTAACGACCGTATTAATTTTCAGTATCGAAAATACCGCATCCACAATCTGCACCAGTTCCATTTCGTTGAGCAACGAATCGCTGCCAACAATATCCACATCGCACTGGTAAAACTCTCGGTAGCGTCCTTTTTGCGGACGGTCGGCACGCCAAACCGGCTGAATCTGGTAACGTTTGAACGGGAATGAAATATCGTTGCGGTACTGCACCACAAAACGCGCAAAAGGCACCGTCAGGTCGTAACGCAAACCTTTTTCAGAGATTTTATTGGTAAGGCGAATGCTGTTTCGTTCGAGCAATTCCTGATCGCTGAGTCCACCGGCAAAATCACCCGAATTCAGAATTTTAAACAGCAGCTTATCACCTTCTTCACCATATTTTCCCATTAAAGTCGTAAGATTTTCCATTGCCGGAGTTTCAATGGGTTGAAATCCGTACAAGCGGAAAATGCTTTTAATCGAATCGAAAATATAGTTCCGGTTGGTCATTTCAGCCGGTGAAAAATCGCGTGTTCCTTTCGGAATCGAAGGTTTCTGTGCCATGAGTTCAATTTTTTTCTGAAGGCGCAAAGTTAGCCAAAAAGCTTTCACTTCGAAATATTCGCAGTATCATTCTTATTCAAAGGGAGACGTAAACCATTTTATTCCATTAGTATTATTGGAACCCTGAATAGCTAGAAAATCTGCCAGCTTTTTATGATGATGCCATAGCCAACAATCGCAGACAATCTGCTTTTATACCAAATTATTGCTACCCGAATCCCTTGATAACACTGGAATAATTGGATAAAACCAACCGTGTACCATCAAATGTGAATCATGTAATTATTACCAAGAATTGTATAAGGGCTACATTCCCGGAACTTTGCAATTTCACACAAGATTTAATATCCGGATTCATTAATACATTCTATCATGAAAAAAAGTCTACATAATGTTTTTCTGGCGCTTGCGCTAATTTTAATACCATCCTTTTTATTTGCTCAGCCAGCGCCGAACCTGGGGACAACTTCAAGCTTTGCATTTTATACTGCAGGCGGAGCATTTAGTGTTGTTGGAGCAACAGCCGTAACAGGCGATGTTGGCACCCATGTAGGGGCATTCACCGGATTTCCTCCCGGAGTACTGGTTGGAACCAAGCATGTGGCCAATCCTACTACGGCACTGGCTTTTACAGACGTGGGTGTTGCTTATGGCTATATGAGTACACTTATTTGTGGCAATGTTATAGGTACACCTATTTTAACACAGACTCTTGCACCAGGCGTTCACTGCACCGGTGGTGCTGCAGTTTTAGCAGGAGATTTGACTTTGGACGGAGGAGGTGATCCTAATGCCAAGTTTTACATCAAAATAAATGGTGCTTTAGCAACAAACAACAGTACAAAAATCATTCTGAAAAATGGAGCGCAATGGTCCAATGTGTACTGGCAAATAAACGGACAATTCACTGGCGGAAATTCTTCTGTTTTCATGGGTACCATTCTGGGTGCCGGGGCTATCACTTTTAATGGCAGTTCAACTTTATACGGAAGAGGACTTACGAATGCCG
Source organism: Bacteroidota bacterium (assembly GCA_023251435.1). Classification (GTDB taxonomy): domain Bacteria; phylum Bacteroidota; class Bacteroidia; order Bacteroidales; family Prolixibacteraceae; genus Aquipluma. The sequence continues at coordinate 50,805 of JAHEYU010000015.1, read as the reverse complement.
GGGCTATTAGTCTTAATGATATGACAGCGATACTCCCCCCACCGCTGACAGTTAGCACAACACAGGTGAATGCAGGTTGTTTCGGCACCCCGACCGGAAGTGCAACAGCCATCCCTGCAGGAGGAGTACCTCCATACAGTTATTCATGGAATACACTTCCTGTGCAGACTACCGCAACGGCAACAGGACTTGTCGCAGGAAATTACATTGTCACGGTAACAGACATCCTCGGAACTACAGCAACGGCCAATGTTATTATTACACAACCACTGGCATTCGTTTTGACCAGTGCAAACGTAACTTCTCCAATTCTTTGTAACGGAGGAACAGCCACAGTAACCCTCGTGACAAACGGCGGAACAGCTCCTATCAGTTATACATTTAACGGAGTAACCAATACGACCGGAGTATTTATTGGTGTATTGCCCGGATTAGCCAAGCCTTACAGCATTACCGATGCCAACAATTGCGGACCATTAACCGGAACTATTAATGTTACCCAGCCACTTTTAATCGGGCTGACCAGTGCAGCAGTAACTTCTCCAATCCTTTGTAACGGAGGAACAGCCAGGGTAACGATCGTGGCAAACGGCGGAACAGCTCCATACAGCTATACCTTTAACGGAGTGACCAATGCGACCGGACTATTTATGGGAGTATTGCCTGGATTGGCCAAGCCTTACAGCATAACTGATGCAAACAACTGCGGACCTTTAACGGGAACTATTGATGTTACCCAGCCATTGGTATTCGCTCTGACCAGTGCTTCCATTACTTCTCCAATCCTATGTAACGGAGGAAAAGCCTCAGTATCGATTTCTGTAAACGGAGGAACCCCACCATACAGTTACACCTTTGACGGGAATACCAATAATACAGGCTTGTTTAACGGAGTTTCAGCAGGTCTGAACAAACCTTATACTATTGCCGATTCAAATGGCTGCGCTCAGGTAACAGGAACCCTCTCAATTACAGAGCCATTAATGATGACTATTTCGACTACCCAGGTAAATGTTTTATGCTTCGGTAGTTCATCGGCAAGCGCTACAGCTCTTCCACAGGGAGGTTCAGCGCCATATAATTATTCATGGAATACAATTCCGGTCCAGACCACAGCCACAGCCAGTAACCTTTCAGCAGGCAATTACATTGTGACAGTTATTGACAATACCGGATGTATGGCAACTGCCAATGTTTCCATTCAGCAGCCGTTGGCAGCATTGATGGTTTCGACCACACAGGTTGATGCTCTTTGCTTCGGCAGTTCATCGGCAAGCGCTACAGCTCTTCCACAGGGAGGTTCAGCACCATATAGCTATTCATGGAATACAATACCAGTGCAAACTACGGCCACAGCCAGTAACTTGTCAGCAGGCAATTACATCGTAACAGTGATCGACAATAGCGGATGTATTACAACAGCAAATGTTTCAATTCAGCAGCCATTGGCAGCATTGATGGTTTCGACCACCAAGGCAGATGCACTTTGCTTTGGTAGCTCATCGGCAAGCGCTACAGCACTTCCACAGGGAGGAACAGCTCCTTACAGTTATTCATGGAATACCATTCCGGTGCAGACCACGGCAACAGCCAATAACCTTTCATCAGGAAATTATATAGTTACAGTTACTGATAATAGCGGATGTATCGCAACAGCCAATGTTTCCATTCAGCAGCCATTAAACGCACTGATGGTTTCAACTACACAGGTAAACGTACTATGTTTCGGTAGTTCATCGGCAAGCGCTACAGCTCTTCCACAGGGAGGGTCAGCACCATATAGTTATTCATGGAATACAATTCCGGTGCAAACCACGGCCACAGCCAATAACTTGTCAGCAGGCAATTACATCGTAACAGTTATTGACAATACCGGATGTATAGCAACAGCCAATGTTTCCATTCAGCAGCCATTAAACGCACTGATGGTTTCGACTACACAGGTAAATGTGCTATGCTTCGGTAGTTCATCGGCAAGCGCTACAGCTCTTGTGCAGGGAGGTTCAGCACCATACAGATATTCATGGAATACTATTCCGGTGCAAACTACGGCAACAGCCAATAACTTGTCAGCAGGCAATTACATCGTCACAGTTACTGACAATGACGGATGTATGGCAACAGCAAATGTTTCAATTCAGCAGCCGTTGGCAGCATTGATGGTTTCAACCACCAAGGTAGATGCACTTTGCTTCGGTAGCTCATCGGCAAGCGCAACAGCTCTTCCACAGGGAGGTTCAGCACCATACAGCTATTCATGGAATACCATTCCGGTTCAGACCACAGCCACAGCCAATAACCTTTCATCAGGCAATTACATCGTCACAGTTACTGACAACGACGGATGTATGGCAACAGCCAATGTTTCCATTCAGCAGCCATTAAACGCATTGAACGTTTCTATCACAAAAAATGATGTACAGTGCTTCGGCAGTTCATCGGCAAGCGCCACAGCTATTGTACAAGGCGGCACAGCTCCTTACAGTTATTCATGGAATACACTTCCTGTTCAGACCACCGCTACTGCAAACAACCTTTCAGCAGGCAATTATATGGTCACAGTAATTGATAACAGCGGATGTATCGGAACGGCCAATGTCATCATTAATCAACCGGCAGAAGTTCTTGTGGTTAACACGATGAAAACAGATGTATTGTGCTTTGGAGATGCAACAGGTAGTGCAACAGCCCAGGTACAAGGGGGCACGGCACCTTACAGTTATACATGGAATACTATTCCGGTACAGACCACTGCTGCAATAAACAACCTAAAGGCAGGTAACTACATGGTTACCGTGACCGACAACAGCGGATGTATTGCGACTGCCAATGTCATCATTAATCAACCTTTGATGGGCCTGATGGTTAACCCCATACAAACCAATGTTTTGTGTTTTGGAGAAGCAACAGGAAGTGCAACAGCCATTCCAACAGGAGGAACAGCGCCTTATACATATTTGTGGAATACAATTCCGGCACAGACAACAGCTACAGTGAACAACCTTCCGGCAGGTAATTACACCGTCAGGGTAACAGATCGCAACAACTGTATCGCAACGGCCAATGTAAGCATTACCCAGCCTGAACCCATTACCGGTTCAGCAATGGCCGCTATTGTTCTTACCGGTCAGGGAGGAATAGGTCCTTTGATTTATACACTAAACGGGGTGTCAAATAATACAGGCATCTTTACAAACATAGATTCAGGAATAGTATATAACTGGAGCATCACCGATGCCAATAACTGCAAGGTAGCATCAGGTACAACAGGACTTTGTCTGAATCCATTGGCTCTTGTAGTAATCGATAAGGTCAATGTTCTTTGCTTCAATGGAAATACAGGAAGTATTAGAGTTGAAGCATCGGGAGGTACTGGACCGTATGAATACAAACTCAACAACAGTCCTAATCAGGTGTCAGGTACTTTTAACTCGTTGACAGCGGGTGCCTATACTGTTACTGTAAAGGATGCCAAAGGATTAACTTCCAGTATTCCTGTTACAATAACCCAGCCTACTTTGTTGACAGTCTCAACTATTAAGACCGATATCTTATGCGAAGGATTAGCAACAGGAAGTGCAACAGCACTTGCGCAAGGCGGTACTGCTCCCTATTTGTATTCATGGAATACGCTGCCGGTTAAGACAACTGCCACAGCAAACGGATTGAATGCAGGGACTTACACTGTTATGGTAACCGATGCAAACGGATGTACTGCAACAGCTCAGGCAACCATCGTTGCTTCAAACTCATTGCCAACAGCAGCATTTACATCCAGTCAATCAGGATTAAGTACTTACACCTTTGTAAATACTTCGGTAAATGCAACATCTTACGCATGGGATTTCGGTGATGGACAGGCTTCTATTGACCCTAATCCAATTCATGTTTATGCAACAGCAGGAACCTACACGGTGAAATTAACTGTTGCCAACAGTTGCGGAACTGATATAGAAACACAGGTTCTTATTGTACCTGAATTGGAATTTTTCAATGGTTTCTCTCCCAATGGCGATGGTCAGAATGATAATTGGAACATCCCTGTGCTCAACTATTATCCGGTTAACACTGTCCTGATTATCAACAGATGGGGCAGCGAGATATGGAAAGGGACCAATTACAACAACAAAGACGTTGTTTGGACAGGCAAAAACATGAACGGTGAGGATATGCCCGACGGCACTTATTATTACATCATCAACTACGACAATATAGAAAAACGCGGTTGGGTATTTATTAAAAGGTAATCATTAAGTCATGTTATATAGAAATGAAATAAAAATAGAAACCATGAAAATAAAAATCTTTTCAACAATACTGATTGGAATGCTTTCTCTGGGTGCTTTCGCGCAACAGGATGCAGGATTCTCCATGTATTTTTTTAACCCGGTTTATGTAAATGCCGGATATGCCGGAAGCAGGGGACTATTGTCAGGCACAATGGTCCACCGCAGCCAATGGATTGATATGCCAGGCGCGCCTGTAACTCAATCGCTGAGTATTCACAGCGCGGTGCCTAACACCAATGTTGGACTTGGGCTGCAGGTTTATAACGACAATGCAGGCCCTTTGAAAAACACGGGAATCAGTCTGACGTATGCCTACCATCTTCCGGTCGGTGAAAGATCCAAATTGTCATTCGGTCTCTCCGGAATGATGAACAACATCAGGGTTGGCTGGGACGCCATCAATATCGATAAGGATGGTGACAATGCATTCGTATCGAATGCTGCTTCGAGTTGGGTTCCTGATGCAAGTCTGGGATTGTACTTTTACAAAGAGCGATTCTACGCGGGCTTAAGCGTAAACCACCTTCTGCAATCAAGGTTCAATTTAGCGACTGCTACTGATGCCAACTATGCGAAGTTTTACAGGCAATATTACTTTACTTCAGGAATCGTCATCCCGTTAGTCAACGACCTTGACTTCAGGCCTTCAGTCCTGCTGAAATATGTGAATGCTGCTCCTGCAGTCGGCGAAATTACGGCTTCATTTATATTCTTTCAGAAATTATTTCTCGGAGGAGGATACAGGGTCAATAAAAGGATAAATATGACGGGTACTGACAATATGCTTGTCGGTATTGTTGAAGTGGAAATTACCAATTTTCTGCGATTCGGTTATTCTTACGATTATTATCTGAACCGCACAGGAAGCTATAACAGCGGCACCCACGAGTTTATGCTGGGATTTGATATCAGTGGTATTAAAACAAAAATGTCAAGCCCAAGATTTTTCTAAAATCTAAATTAACACATACGAATATGAAAAAGACATATACTTTAATAATCGCTGTACTTTTCAGCATTACGACAATAGCACAAACATCAAAGGCTGACCGGCTGTTCGAACATTGGGATTTTTTCAATGCGGCAAAGCTTTATGAAACAGAAGCTGCAAAAAATCCCTCTGCCGATGTGCACTTCAAGCTGGGAGAATGTTACCGGATAATGAACTGGTATAAAGAAGCCAAGACTGCATACGACAAGGTAAATGACGCTGGTGTTTACAGTAATCCTGAATTTTATCTGAACTACGGGCAGATATTGAAAAACAACGGAAATTATGCTGAAGCAAAAGTTGCATTCGATACCTACAGCAGGTTGAAACCTTCTGATACCAGGGGAAAATTCTTTAGTGAATCGATTGGTATTGTTACCAAAGATCACGAATGGGATGAGCCGGTTTCGGTCACCAATGTTGGCACACTTAACTCGCAAAATGCCGACTTATGTCCGGTGTTTTACAAGGATGGTGTGGTTTACTCCACTAACCGGAATACACCGGGGCATGATAAAATTTACGGTTGGACAGGAGCAAATTTCCTCGACCTGTATTTTGCCAAAACGGACACGGGCAACTCCAGTTTCGTTGATGTAGTCCCTTTCGATGGCGAAAAGTTGAACAAGAAGTATCATGATGCACTTGCAAGTTTTTCAAAAAACCAGGATACAGTCTATCTGACACGGGTCGAAAAATACCTCAAAGGCGAAGACAAGAAATTGCTGGAGATCGAACGAAATAAGATTTTCATGTCAACACTGAAAGATGGTAAATGGACCAAAGACATTCCTTTCTTTCTTAACAGCGATCTTTATTCGGTGGCCAATCCTCTCCTTTCACCTGATGGCAAGCGGTTATACTTTGTTTCGGATATGATCGGCGGATATGGCGAAACCGACATCTATTACTGCCCGCGAGAAGGCAATAGCTGGGGCAATCCCATCAACATGGGTCCCAACATCAATACATTTAACACAGAAAAGTATCCCAACTTTGATGCTGACGGGAATTTTTATTTCTCTTCCGACGGTTATCAGGGTTTTGGAGGCCAGGATATTTGTATTGCTCTCAATAAAAATGACACCCTGCAAAAGGCAATACCCATGAAATTTCCGTTTAATTCGTTCACCAACGACTTTGGAATTGTATTCCTACCAGATGGAAAATCTGGATATTTTTCTTCAAACCGTTTAGGCGGACAGGGTGATGATGATATCTATTATTTCGACATAAAGCGCGATCCTGTTAACAAAGACCTGATTGTCCCAATTTATACCATTGGGTACAGACCTTATTCGGCTGAACCGCAAGTTAAGTTCTGGGTCAATTCGCCAGCCAATATTCTGGCAGGACGCAGGGTTAGCGAAACATTCCCATTACGCAACTATATATTTTTCGATTTGGGATCGACAGAAATACCCGATCGTTATGTGTTGCTTAAAAAAGATCAGGTAAAAGATTTTAAAGAAGATAACCTGAAGCAGTATGAATTAATGGTCAGGGCAGAACGTGCAAAACAACAATTGGTTGTATATTATAATATTCTGAATATCCTTTGTGACCGTATGGCAAAAAATCCTGAAACCACTGTCAAATTGGTTGGATCGTCGGAGAAAGGCCCAGAAGATGGCAAGGCAATGGCCGAGTCGGTAAAGAAATACATGGTCGGTGTGTTTGCAATTGATACAAAAAGGATTGGTATAGAAGGTTCGTTCAAACCGAAAATTCCTTCAGAACAACCAGGTGGTATACTCGAGTTAACTCTTCTTCGTGAGGGTGACCGCAGGGTGTCAATCGAAAGCAGTTCGCCAGCCTTATTGGTTGAGTTCGAAAGCGGTCCGGACACTCCGCTGAAACCGGTCGAAATCTCTACAATTCAGGAAGCACCCGTTGATAGCTATGTTACCTTCAATGTTGAGGGAGGAAATGAAGCATTTGTTTCATGGACACTGGAGATCAGGGACGATGCAGGAAAAGTGCAATATTTTGGACCTTATTCTCGTGAAAAAGTAAGCATCCCCGGAAAAACCATTTTGGGTTCACGATCCGAAGGTGATTACAAGGTGACAATGGTAGGTCAGACGAAGAATGGCAATACCGTTCGAAAGGAAGAGTCGGTACACATGACGCTTTGGACCCAGTCATTATTGGTAGATGGATTGAGGTTTAGTGTAATTTTTGAATTCGATGATTCGAGATCTATCAATATTTACAGGAAATTTCTTACCGATTATGTAACCCCAAGGATTCCTGAAGGTGCAAGGGTTATCATACATGGCCATACCGACATTATCGGAGAAGAAGGCCATAACCAAAAATTATCAGAAGCCAGGGCCAGTGATGTAACAAAAATTCTTCAGGATGCTTTAGCTAGAGCTGGTAAAAACGATGTTAAGATAGAAGTAACTGCATTTGGTGAAGATGAAAATGTATCACCATTTGAAAACAAATTCGCTGAAGAGCGTTTCTACAACAGAACGGTTATTATTGATGTAATTCCCAATAAATAAATATGCAACATAAATAATCTGGGTAGAATGGTGTAAATGATGAGAAGGCCGAAGGATCGTTTAAAAGTAAAATTTTAGGCGGTCCTTTTTGTTTACCTGAAAACCCGAACGGACTATTGAAGAAAGTTTATGAAACTGCTGAATTATCCTTTGTTCGACGAATATTGATCAGTCAGATTTTTCAGGTATTCGTCACAACCCAATTCGCCTTCTTTTGGTGCCCAACGGGCAAAGCTCTTATCGTTCATGGGTAAATACGGGCCATCTTTGATCTCATAAACAACCGTTCCCGATTCGAGTGAAATAACATTGTGCCAAACTCCGGGCGGGATTTCAATAGCGTAGTTTCCTTTGTCCCTGTCGAGTAAAACGAAATCAACCGGATTTCCCGAATCATCAAAAATCACCACTACCAAACTTCCGTGCAATACAATAAAAACTTCGCGTTTATCAGGATCTTCATGTTTATGCGGATGAATATAAGTCCCAGGTTCGAAAGCATTCAACATCCGGTTGATCGGATCAGCCAAATCTTCGTGAAAGTTGTGGTTTAATCTTTTACGTGGAGAGCTCTCAGCCTTTTGGGTTAACTCGGAGAGCAATTTTGGGGAAACGATTTTTAGCATGATAGAAAATTTAGAATCGCTGGTGTAGCAAGTTAGTTAGAATTTTAGTTTTCCTGATGAAAAATGAAAAAGTCCGAAATGATCATTACTCACTTCGGACTTCTATTCTTCGGACTGGATTTAATCTTTTACCAGTTTTTTGTATTTCACCCGCTGCGGCCCCACATCGCCCATTCGTTTTTTGCGGTTTTCTTCGTAATCGGTAAATCCGCCTTCAAAAAATACTACTTTCGAATCGCCTTCGAATGCCAGAATGTGCGTTGCTATGCGGTCGAGAAACCAGCGGTCATGCGAAATAACCACAGCACAACCGGCAAAGTTATCGAGGCCTTCTTCCAATGCACGCAATGTATTGATGTCGATATCGTTGGTAGGCTCATCGAGCAGCAAAACGTTTCCTTCTTCTTTCAGCGCCAAAGCCAAATGCAGGCGGTTCTTTTCACCACCCGAAAGATATCCGCATTTCTTTTCCTGATCGGCGCCGCCAAAATTAAAACGTGAAACATACGCACGTGCATTCAGTTGCTTTCCTCCCACCGAAATCAAATCACTTCCACCGGTAATTACCTGGAATACGGTTTTCTCCGGATCAATGGCCTTGTGTGTCTGATCGACATAGGCAAGTTTAACAGTCTCGCCCACATCAAAAGTTCCTTTATCGGCTTGCTCCAATCCCATAATCAGTTTAAAAAGCGTGGTTTTACCAGCACCATTGGGTCCTATAACTCCCACAATGCCGTTTGGAGGAAGTACAAAATCAAGGTCTTCGAACAGCAACCTGTCGCCATAACCTTTGGCAACGGCTGTAGCCGAAATAACATGTGTGCCTAAACGCGGTCCGTTCGGAATAAATATCTCAAGCTTTTCTTCTTTCTGTTTAACGTCTTCGTTCACCATGCGGTCATAAGCTCCCATACGCGCTTTCGATTTGGCCTGACGAGCTTTGGGCGCCATCCGAATCCATTCCAACTCGCGTTCGAGTGATTTACGTCGTTTCGAAGCAACCTTTTCTTCCTGCTCCATACGTTTCGATTTCTGATCGAGCCAGGAAGTGTAATTGCCTTTCCATGGAATACCTTCGCCACGGTCGAGTTCAAGAATCCAGCCAGCCACATTATCGAGGAAGTAACGGTCGTGAGTAATACAAATTACGGTTCCTTTGTATTGTTGCAGGTGCATTTCGAGCCATTGAATCGATTCTGCATCCAAATGGTTGGTAGGCTCATCGAGCAGCAGTACATCAGGTTCTTTCAGAAGCAGGCGGCACAAGGCTACCCGACGACGTTCACCTCCTGAAAGTTCTCCAACAGGCTGATCATCGGGCGGACATTGCAATGCATCCATTGCGCGCTCCAATTTTGCATCGAGATTCCAGGCATCGTGCTGATCGATTTTATCCTGAAGTACAGCCTGCTCTGCATAAAGCTTATCCATTAAATCGGGATTCTCGTAAACATCAGGATCGCCAAATTTCAGGTTGATGTCTTCATAAGCTTTCAGCACATCCACAATTTCCTGAACACCTTCCTGTACGATTTCCTTTACAGTTTTGGTTTCATCGAGTTTCGGATCCTGTTCCAGATAACCAACAGTATATCCTGGCGCAAAAACCAGTTCGCCCTGAAAAGAACCTTCGATTCCGGCGATAATCTTAAGCAAGGTCGATTTTCCGGAGCCATTCAAACCAATAATACCGATTTTGGCTCCAAGAAAAAATGACAATGAAATATCTTTCAAAACTTGTTTCTGTGGCGGGAAGGTTTTACTTACCCGATACATTGAGAAAATTATTTTTTTATCGTCTGCCATATTAATATATTTATTTGTTTTCAATTAGAAACTGTACTTTCAGTTATCTAAACCCGTGTTTGAGTTATCAAAAATAGTGCTTTTTAGGTGTCAAATTCCGTATTTTTATAAATTATGAAATTGAGTCACTCAAAATATACATTGTGAAATTACTAGTTGTAGATGATAACCCGATAAATCAGAAGTTTTTATTTTATTCCCTAAAGAAACATTTTGATATAGAGATAGCCAATAATGGGCTTGAGGCGGTTAATATGCTTGAGGATAATCATTTTGATGTTGTTTTGATGGATCTTTCGATGCCTTTCATGGATGGCGCTGAAGCCACCCTGGTAATCAGGGAATCTGTGAACCACCGCAACAGACACATTCCGATCATATTTGTAACCACCAACGATTTCGAACATGAAAGGATTAGGTGTATGCAAAACGGTGCGGATGATTATTTAATAAAGCCTATTGATATCGAGCAGCTGCTTAAATCGATCGACTTTCATATAAAGGAAAAACAGGAAATATTCTAGTAAGGTTTCACCTTAAAATGTAGCATCCCAATACATCAGATTATTTTCGGTTCGAATAAAGGGTAATAAAAAAGGCTGATTATTAATCAGCCTTTTTCTATTCATTTTGAATATTGTCTATTCTTCAGTTGGAACTTCAGGAGAAGCTTCTTTTGCCGGAGCACTGCTTGCTTTAGGTGCAGTAGCTTTAGCAGATTCTACAGTTCCTGCAGGTTTCTTCTTACCACCACGACGGGCACGTCCTGGTTTAGCTTTGCTTTCTTTTGCTGCCAACATGTTTTCGTTGAAGTCAACCAATTCGATGAAACACATTTCTGCGTTATCTCCAATCCGGTTACCTGTCTTCAGAATTCGTGTGTATCCACCCGGACGATCGCCAACTTTTTCAGCCACATCTCTGAATAATACAGCAACAGCAGTTTTGCTTTGCAGATATTCAAAGACAGTTCTGCGAGAATGAGTCGAATCGTCTTTTGCTTTGGTGATAAGTGGCTCAACATATACTCTTAATGCTTTCGCTTTCGCCAAAGTTGTTGTAATACGTTTATGAAAAATCAATGAATTAGCCATATTGGCCAACATAGCTTTTCTGTGCGAGCTTGTTCTTCCTAAATGGTTGAATTTTTTACTATGTCTCATTTTTACTTATTCCTTGTCAAGTTTATATTTACTGATATCCATTCCGAAAGTCAAATTCAGGCTCACCAAAAGGTCATCAAGTTCTGTGAGTGACTTTTTACCGAAATTACGGAATTTAAGCAAATCGTTCCGGTTATAAGTAACCAGTTCTCCCAATGTTTCAACATCAGCTGCTTTGAGGCAGTTCAATGCACGTACAGAAAGATCCATGTCAACCAATTTTGTTTTCAAAAGCTGGCGCATGTGCAGTACTTCTTCATCAAACTCTTCGTTTGCAAATTTCTCATCCGAATCAATGGTTATTTTTTCATCAGAGAAAAGCATAAAGTGATAAATCAGAATTTTTGCTGCTTCTTTCAATGCATCTTTTGGATGTATTGAACCATCGGTAGTGATTTCGAAAACTAACTTTTCGTAGTCGGTTTTCTGCTCAACGCGATAATTTTCGATAGCATATTTCACATTTTTGATGGGTGTGAAAATTGAATCAATCGGAATAACTCCAAACTCAGCATCGATCGGCTTATTTTCAGCGCTTGGGACGTATCCGCGACCTTTGTTGATGGTGATATCCATCTGCAATTTAACTTCATGTTCCATCCGGCAAATAACTAATTCGGGATTTAAAACACGGAAGCCGGTCATGAATTTATTGATATCGCCGGCAGTAAAAGTATCCTGTCCGGAAATTGAAATGGAAACCTTTTCACTGTCGAAATCTTCGACTTCGCGTTTGAACCTGATTTGCTTCAAGTTGAGGATGATTTCGGTAACATCTTCCATCACTCCTTTAATGGTCGCAAATTCATGGTCAACTTTGTCGATTCTGACAGTTGTAATTGAATAACCTTCCAAAGAGGATAACAGAATTCTTCGTAAAGCATTACCGATTGTAATACCATAGCCTGGCTCCAATGGACGGAATTCAAATTTTCCGTACTTATCATCGGTTTCAACCATTATAACTTTGTCGGGTTTTTGGAACGCTAATATTGCCATAATACTGAGTAATTGATTATTTAGAATACAACTCTACAATAAGTTGTTCTTTAATGTTTTCAGGAATATCTACTCTTTCAGGACGAGTTAAAAACCGACCTATCAATTGAGTATTATCCCATTCCAACCATGCAAATTTACTGTGACGACGAGAATTCACTGAAGCTGTAATAACTTCAAGCGATTTTGATTTTTCACGAACGCCTACAATATCACCTGGACGTAAATGGTAAGAAGGTATATTAACAACTTCTGAATTTACTGTGATGTGTTTGTGAGATACCAACTGACGGGCAGCAGCGCGGGTTGGAGCAATGCCCAAACGGAACACTACATTATCCAAACGAGCTTCGAGCAGTTGTAACAGAACTTCGCCGGTTACACCTTTCGATGCGGAAGCTTTTTTGAACAAGTTCGAGAACTGCTTTTCCAAAATACCATACATGTATTTTGCTTTTTGCTTTTCTCTCAATTGTAAACCGTATTCAGATTTTTTACGTCTGCGGCTAGCTAAACCGTGAACTCCCGGTGGGAAATTTTTCTTTTCAAGTACTTTATCAGGTCCGAAAATTGGTTCACCAAATTTACGGGCGATTCTGGATTGTGGTCCTCTATATCTTGCCATTACTGTCTTAATTAATTAGATTAAACACGTCTTCTTTTTGCAGGACGACATCCATTGTGAGGTAGTGGGGTAACATCAACAATTTCACTTACCTGAATGCCTACACTACTGATAGCGCGTATTGCAGATTCGCGGCCATTACCTGGACCTTTTACATATACTTTAACTTTTCTTAGTCCAAGATCGTAAGCGGTCTTGGCACATTCTTCAGAAGCTACCTGTGCAGCATAAGGAGTATTCTTTTTAGAACCTCTGAACCCTTTTTTACCGGCTGACGACCACGAAATTACTTCACCATTACCATTGGTCAAAGACACAATGATGTTGTTGAATGAAGAATGTATGTGTGCCTGCCCGATTGCTTCAACGATAACAACTCGTTTTTTAGTAGAACCAGTCTTTTTTGCCATAATTCAAATATCAATTATTTAGTGGCTTTTTTCTTGTTAGCAACAGTTTTTCTCTTTCCTTTACGTGTACGTGCATTATTTTTAGTGCTCTGTCCACGAAGAGGTAAGCCTACACGATGACGAATACCACGATAGCAACCGATATCCATTAATCGTTTAATATTCATTTGGGTTTCGGAGCGTAATTCGCCTTCTACCTTAATGTTTCCACTGATAGCCGCACGAACAGCAGCCAAATGTTCATCAGTCCAATCCTGAACTTTGATGTTTTTGTCAACGCCGGCTTTTTCGAGGAGCGTTACTGAAAGATTGCGCCCAATACCGTAAATATAGGTTAATGCTATCTCGCCTCTCTTATTGTTAGGGATGTCAACACCACTTATACGAGCCATAAATAAATTTTTTACAAAGTTAATTAATTATCCCTGACGTTGTTTGTACTTAGGATTCTTTTTGTTAATCACGTACAAACGGCCTTTTCTGCGTACAATCTTGCAGTCGGCGCTACGTTTTTTAATGGATGTTCTTACTTTCATTATTTTGTGCTTTAGTTTTTGTATCTAAAAGTAATTCTTCCTTTGGTCAGGTCGTATGGCGACATTTCAACCTTTACTTTATCACCAGGTAAAATTTTGATGTAATGCATCCGCATTTTTCCTGAAATGTGTGCAGTAATGGTATGTCCATTTTCCAATTCAACCCTGAACATTGCATTCGATAATGATTCAATGATTGTTCCGTCTTGTTCTATTGAAGACTGTTTTGACATAAATATAGATTAATTATCAAGTATTTAGAGATTACACTCTTACTGAAAAAATTCATTTTTAAACTTCGTTTCAGAGGATTAAATAACGTCCTCCGATAAATTCGGCAAAACTACGAGAATTACCGGACTTACTTCGTTATTTTTGAATTTAATTTAACAAGTTTAGAACTTTCAACAATCAGGGACATAAATGTCCGAATAGATTTTAGTACGCCCCGCCAGTTCCGGTACGTCCCTTGATACGGCCTGATTTCATCAAACCATCGTAGTGACGCATCAAAAGGTGACTTTCAATTTGCTGAAGTGTATCCAGTACAACACCCACAAGAATCAACAGTGAAGTTCCGCCAAAGAAATAGGCAAACTGTGTGTTAATTCCAGCCATCATGGCAAAAGCAGGCAGAATGGTAACAATACCAAGGAAAACAGATCCCGGCAATGTTATTCTTGACATGATAGTATCAAGAAATTCAACAGTTTTCTTTCCGGGTTTAACTCCGGGAATAAATCCACCGTTTTTCTTCATATCCTCAGCCATTTGCATTGGATTAACTGTAATTGCTGTATAGAAATAAGTAAACAGAATTACCAGCGTAAATTGAGTTAGGTTATACCAAAAGCCTGTATGATCTGAAAATGCTGCCGCAAAACCACTCAAACTATCAGATTGAGCAAATCCGGCAAGGCTAATAGGAATAAACATGATTGCCTGAGCAAAAATGATTGGCATAACTCCTGCTGCATTAACTTTCAAAGGTATATACTGACGAACACCGCCATATTGCTTGTTACCAACAATGCGTTTTGCATATTGAACAGGTATTTTGCGTGTTCCCTGAACCAACAAAATAGATCCCATAAATACTACAAACAATACAACAAATTCTAAAAGGAACATTACCATACCACCACCTTGTTGTTCGATGCGTGAAATAAATTCAGCAAGAATTGAATGTGGAAGACGTGCAATAATTCCGATCATGATGATCAATGATATACCATTTCCGATTCCTTTATCAGTAATACGCTCACCAAGCCACATTACAAACATCGAACCGGCCGTTAATATAATGGTCGACGATATTGTAAATATGGTACCTGAAATTGCGAAAGCGCTTTCTGGTAGCTGGGCATGAAGGTTTACTAAATATGCAGGAGCCTGGAAGAGCAGGATCACAACAGTCAGATAACGAGTTAACTGATTGATTTTGCGACGTCCTGATTCACCCTCTTTTTGCAATCTCTGAAAATAAGGTACCGCAATACCCATTAACTGAATTACAATTGAGGCTGATATATAAGGCATAATCCCTAAAGCAAAAATTGATGCTTTAGAGAATGCTCCTCCGGAGAACATATCTAACAATCCGAGCAACCCCTCAGATGTTTGATCAGCAAGTTGTCCTAACTGAGCAGGATCAACTCCGGGCAAAGAAACATACGAACCTAAACGATATATTAAAAGGAAGAACAAAGTAATCCCCAACCGGGACCGCAGGTCTTCAATCTTGTAAATATTCTTTAGGGTTTCAATAAACTTTTTCATCAGTTTTAGAGTATTTCGGTGGTTCCTTCTAGTTTCTCAATGGTTTCTTTAGCTCTTTTTGAAAAAGCGTGTGCTTTTACTTCCAATTTAAGGTTCAATACTCCATCTCCCAAGATCTTCACTCTATCCCTTTTGGAAGCCATTCCAGCTTCTACTAAAGTATCAACATCAACACAGGTTAATTTTAAATTTTCAGCCAATTCCTGAATTACATCCAGATTGATTGCCTTAAACTCTTTTCTGTTGATGTTTTTAAAGCCAAATTTAGGTACCACTCGCTGTAAAGGCATCTGACCTCCTTCGAAACCACGGCGGGTTTTGTAACCAGAACGTGATTTGGCGCCTTTATGACCTCTGGTAGAGGTGCCTCCGTGACCAGAACCCTGGCCACGTCCAATTCGCTTTTCGCTTTTGGTTGAACCTTCAGCAGGTTTAAGATTACTTAAATCCATATTTCTTGCTCTTAATAAGTTTAAACTTCTTCAACACTTAGGAGATGCTTCAATTTATTGACCATCCCGAGAATTTGCGGAGTTACTTCATGTTCAACCGCACGATTAAGCTTTTTGATTCCCAGTGCGATTAATGTCGCTTTCTGTGTTTTGTCGGAACCAATTGCGCTTCTTACTTGTGTAATTTTAATCTTAGCCATAACTCCTTATCCATTAAATACTTTATCCAATGTTACTCCCCGGTGATCAGCAACCGTATGGGCATCCCTCAATTCGAGGAGCGCATTCATGGTAGCTTTTACCAGATTGTGAGGATTCGACGATCCCTTTGATTTCGCAAGGATATTGTGAACTCCAACACTTTCCAGTACCGAACGCATCGCACCACCTGCTTTTACACCGGTTCCCGAAGTTGCCGGTTTTAAAAATACACGGGCGCCACCAAATTTAGCTTCCTGTTCGTGAGGTATAGTTCCGTTATGAAC
>JAHEYU010000015.1:0-34118 GCA_023251435.1 Bacteroidota bacterium | reverse complement strand
ACAGGAACTTTTACAAGGTTCTTTTTAGCTGCATCAACGCCTTTTGAAATTGCGGTAGTTACCTCGCTGGCTTTACCGAGGCCCCAGCCGACGATACCGTCTTCGTTTCCTACTACAACAATTGCTGAGAAGCTGAATGTTCTACCTCCTTTGGTTACTTTTGTAACACGATTAATAGCTACCAATCGATCTTTCAGTTCCAGATCACTGGTTTTTACTTTTCTGATATCTCCTGACATAACTATTAGAATTTAAGGCCACCTTCGCGGGCAGCGTCAGCTAATTGTTTAACTCTTCCGTGATACAAATAACCATTACGATCGAATACTACAGCAGTAATACCAGCAGCAATAGCTTTGTCTGCAACTGCTTTTCCTACTTTAGCGGCCATTTCGATTTTGGTACCCTCGGCACCTTCGAAATCTTTATTAAGTGAAGATACTGCCAAAACTGTTCTTCCTGTCACATCATCAACCAACTGAGCGTAAATTTGCTTGTTGCTTCTGAATACATTCAAACGAGGTCTTTCTGCAGTTCCGGAAACAATTTTCCGGATCCTCTTCTTAATTCTATATCTTCTTTCTTGCTTCGTTAAAGCCATGGTTTTTAAATTTTACTATTTAGCCCCAGCTGATTTTCCGGCTTTGCGCCTAATAACTTCACCTACAAACTTAACACCTTTTCCTTTGTAAGGCTCAGGTTTTCTGAAGGATCTGATTTTGGCTGCAATGTGACCAATCAATTGTTTATCACAGCTCTTCAGAGTTACAATCGGGTTACTACGTTTATCACTTTTTGCTTCTACCTGTACTTCAACCGGTAGTTGAAGATAAGTATGATGCGAATAACCTAGCACCAAATCGAGTATCTGACCATCGTTTTCAGCACGATAACCAACACCAACCAATTCGAGTTTTACCTCATAACCTTTTGATACACCAACCACCATATTATTAATAAGTGAACGGTACAGGCCATGCATGGCACGGTGTCTTTTCTCATCAGTAGGACGAATTACCGTTAAAATACCATCTTCCAATGAAAAGGTAATATCCGGATCAACCTGTTGTGTTAGTTCGCCCAGCGGACCTTTTACTGTAACCAGATTTGTATCGCTTACAGTAAATTTTACACCTGCCGGGACTTCAATGGGTAGTTTACCTATCCTTGACATTATTATTCCTCCTAGATTAATAAACGTAACATAAGACTTCACCGCCAACACCTAATTCCCGAGCTTCTTTGTCGGTGATCACGCCTTTGGAGGTAGATATTACGGCAATTCCCAAACCGTTAAGCACTCGTGGAATACTGTCGGTATGACAATATTTCCGCAAACCAGGTTTACTGATTCTTCTGATTGCTTTAATCGCAGGAATGCGCGATTCTGGATGATATTTCAAGGCAATTTTAATGTTGCCCTGAAAGTTGATTTCATCTTCAAACTTATAGTTGAGGATATATCCTTTATCTTTCAAAATTTTGGTAATTTCTTTCTTGATATTGGATGCAGGAATATCAACCACACGATGTTTTGCTTTTTGGGCATTTCTGATTCGTGTCAGATAATCTGCTATTGGATCTGTAATTTTGCTCATTACTTCTTAATTATGAATTACCAACTTGCTTTTTTAACACCCGGGATTAAACCAGAAGAAGCCATTTCCCTGAAATTGATCCTGCTGATACCGAATTGGCGCATATACCCTTTCGGGCGTCCGGTTAATTTGCACCTGTTGTGCATACGAATACGGGCAGAGTTCTTCGGTAACTTCTGAAGACCGACATAATCACCTTCAGCCTTAAGCATGGCTCTTTTCTCGGCATATTTTTCAACAAGTTTTGCTCTTTTAACTTCCCGAGCTTTCATTGATTCCTTAGCCATATCTTAAATCTTTTTAGCATTTTTAAAAGGTAAACCTAACTCTTTTAGCAAAGCGTAGCCTTCTTCATCAGAATCGGCTGAAGTAACGAAAGTAATATTCATCCCGTTAATCCTTGTAACTTTGTCCATTACAATTTCAGGAAAAATAATTTGTTCAGGAATACCAAGGGTATAGTTACCTTGTCCATCCATTTTTCCTTCAATTCCTCTAAAATCGCGAATACGGGGAAGAGATACACTAATCAGACGATCAAGGAACTCGTACATCCGCTCTCTGCGCAGTGTAACACGAACCCCGATGGGCATTTTTTTCCTTAATTTGAAGTTAGAAATGTCTTTCTTTGATTTGGTTTGGACTGCTTTCTGACCTGCGATAGTAGTAATCTCCTCGGTAGCGATTTCGATTAACTTTTTATCTGCGATAGCAGCTCCAACTCCCTGATTGATGACAATTTTCTCTAACCTTGGTGCCTGCATTAAGTTTTTGTAGGAAAAATCCTTTACTAATGCAGGAACTACTTCGTCCAAGTATTTTTTCTTAAGTGTTGGTACGTAAGCCATTACTTAATCTCCTCTCCTGATTTTTTTGAATAACGAACTAATTTACCTTTATCATTCAGCTTCCTTCCAATACGGGTAGGTTTTCCTGTTTTAGGATCCTTAATCATAAGGTTAGAAATGTGAATAGGTGCTTCCTTTTCAACAATACCTCCCTGCGGATGTGCAGCGTTGGGTTTGGTATGTTTTTTAACCATATTAACACCTTCCACAATAGCTTTTCCGGTGGCTCTGATTACTTCAAGCACTTTGCCTTCCCGACCTTTGTAATTGCCGGTAATAACAAATACAGTGTCGCTTTTTTTAATGTGTAATTTTGTCTGCATTGCTTTTATTTTATGCATTAAAGTACTTCAGGAGCAAGTGATATAATCTTCATGTTTTTATCACGAAGTTCTCTTGCCACGGGTCCGAAAATACGAGTTCCACGCATTTCACCTGCATTGTTCAGCAATACTACTGCATTATCATCAAAACGGATGTATGATCCATCCTGACGACGAACTTCTTTCGAAGTACGAACAATAATTGCTTTCGACACTGCACCTTTTTTCATGTCACTTCCCGCTATAGCACTTTTTACTGTTACTACAATGGTATCGCCAAGCGAGGCATAGCGCTTTCTTGTTCCGCCTAAAACGCGGATACAGAGCACTTCTTTGGCCCCACTATTATCGGCAACGGTACATCTTGATTCCTGTTGTATCATGATTACTTAGCTCTTTCTATGATTTCCACTAATCTCCAACATTTTTGTTTACTGATCGGACGTGTTTCCATGATCTTTACAGTATCACCAATATTGCAGCTGTTCTTTTCATCGTGGGCGTAAAACTTGGAGGTTTTGTTGACGAATTTACCATAAATGGGATGTTTTTCTTTGCGCTTTTCGGCCACAACGATGGTGCATTCCATTTTGTTACTCACAACTACTCCAACACGCTCCTTCCTTAGATTTCTTGATTCCATTACTAACTCTGTTTTGCGTTAATTTCCCTTTGACGTAGAATGGTTTTTAGACGTGCAATATTTCTTCTCACACCCACGATTACCTGTGGATTATCGAGCGGTGATATTGCATGGTTCATTTTCATCCGTAATAAGGAATCCTGATCGGTCTGGATTCTTTCCAGTACCTCCGCGTTGGATAATTCTTTAATTTCTGATGTTTTCATTATTCAGCGATTTCAGATTCAACATAATCACGTCTTACAATAAACTTAGTAATAACCGGTAGTTTTTGAGCGGCCAGACGAAGTGCTTCCTTAGCAACCTCATAAGGAACTCCTTCTGCTTCAATCAATATTCTACCTGGTGTAATCGGAGCAACAAATGCTTCCGGGGCACCTTTACCTTTACCCATACGTACTTCAGCGGGTTTCTTAGTAATCGGTTTGTCGGGGAAAACTCGGATCCAAATTTGACCCTGACGTTGCATGTGACGGGTTACCGCAACCCTGGCAGCCTCGATCTGGCGCCCGGTAAGCCATGTTTCCTGCAACGATTTTATACCGAAAGTTCCAAATGCTAACTGGTTTCCGCGTTGGGCCAGTCCCTTCATTTTTCCCTTTTGTACTCTTCTGAATTTTGTCTTTTTCGGTTGTAACATCCTTCTATACTTCTGAAAGGTTTACAAATTATTTTTTTCTTTTCTTAAATCCGTTCCCTTTTGGTGCACCAACTGCAGGGCGTCCAGGTTTCTGGCCTACGTTTGGTGAAAGGTCACGCTTTCCATAGATCTCGCCTTTGCAAATCCAGACCTTTACACCGAGCAAGCCGGTTTTGGTAAGGGCTTCTGCAAGCGCATAATCTATATCAGCTCTCAGAGTGTGCAAAGGAGTACGTCCGTCTTTATACATTTCAGAACGTGCCATTTCGGCGCCGTTCAAACGACCTGAAATTTGAACTTTTATACCCTGTGCTCCCATTCTCATGGTTGAAGCAATAGCCATTTTGGTTGCGCGACGGTAGGCAATTTTGCCTTCAATCTGACGAGCAATATTTACAGCTACAATCTGGGCATCCAATTCAGGACGTTTAATTTCAAAAATGTTGATCTGTACTTCTTTGTTGGTGATCTTTTTCAACTCTTCTTTCAGCTTATCAACTTCCTGACCACCTTTTCCAATAATAATACCGGGTCTTGAGGTGTGAACAGTAATGGTAATAAGCTTAAGTGTACGTTCAATGATAATTTTGGAAATACTTGCTTTTGCCAAACGGGCATTCAGGTACTCCCTGATTTTGAAGTCTTCCACGAGCTTATCACCATAGTTGTTTCCACCGAACCAATTGGAATCCCATCCTTTGATGATCCCTAAACGATTAGCGATTGGATTAACTTTTTGTCCCATGTATTATTATTTATTCAGTTTCTTTAACTATAGTTAAACTATCAAGACTTACGGTCACATGATTGGATCTTTTCTTGATCCGGTGTGCACGACCCTGTGGTGCAGGGCGTAATCTTTTCAGTATCCTTCCTGAATCAACAGAAATTTGTTTTACATACAAATTGCTTTCTTCCAGACGACTTCCTTCGTTTTTTGCCTGCCAGTTTGCAATGGCCGACATGACTAATTTTTCAAGTCTGCGCGAAGATTCCTTTGAGGAAAACTTTAGTACATCAAGAGCTCTGTTCACTTCCATTCCGCGAACCATGTCGGCAACGAGCCTCATTTTTCGTGGTGAAGTAGGACAATTCTTCAAAACAGCGAAATACAGCTGTTTTTTAGCTTCCTTTAGTTCGTTTGCACTATTTCTTTTTCTAGCACCCATCGTGAATTCTTTTAATAGTAATTAAGGATCTCATGCCTTATTTTTTTCCTTTAGAATGTCCCCTGAAGGTTCTTGTAGGTGCAAATTCACCAAATTTATGACCGACCATGTTTTCAGTTACATAAACGGGAATAAACTTATTTCCGTTGTGAACTGCAATGGTATGCCCTACAAAGTCAGGAGAAATTACTGATGCTCTGGCCCATGTTTTGATTACCGACTTTTTGTTAGTTTCATTCAGAACTAAAACTTTACGTTCGAGCTTGAAATCGATAAAAGGCCCTTTCTTTAATGAACGACTCATATTGTTCTCCTTTTAATTATTTCTTCCGTTTTTCTACAATATACCTGTTGGAAGCTTTCTTCTTCGAACGGGTCTTGAAGCCTTTTGCTAACAAGCCTTTGCGCGAACGTGGATGTCCACCTGAAGAACGACCTTCGCCACCACCCATGGGGTGATCAACCGGGTTCATAGCAACACCTCTTACTCGAGGTCTTTTACCTAACCATCTTGTACGACCAGCTTTACCCGATCTTTCAAGGTTGTGTTCTGTATTTCCAACGATACCTACTGTAGCACGGCAGGTTACGAGCACCATTCTGGATTCTCCTGAAGGCAATTTCACGATAGCGTACTTTCCTTCTCTGGATGTTAATTGAGCGTACGTTCCGGCACTACGAGCCATCACACCTCCCTGACTGGGATGAAGCTCAATGTTGTGAACCAATGTTCCAAGAGGAATTTCGGCAAGTGGCAAAGTGTTTCCAATTTCAGGTGCGATTCCGCTTCCGGTTTCAACTTTCTGTCCAACTTTTAATCCGTTGGGAGCAAGCATGTACCTTTTTTCACCGTCAGGATATACCAAAAGGGCAATCCGGGCGGTACGGTTTGGATCGTACTGAATAGATTCAACAACAGCGGCAATTCCATCTTTATCTCTTTTGAAGTCGATAAGACGATATTTGCGTTTGTGGCCACCACCTATATACCTCATTGTCATGCGACCCTGGCTGTTACGACCGCCAGTATTCGACATAGGCTTCAACAATGATTTTTCAGGTGTTGATGCAGTAATGGACTCAAAGGTCCCGGCGATTTTGTGCCTTTGACCCGGAGTAACTGGATTTAATTTTCTTACTGCCATTTCTAATTATTAAATATTACTATAAAAATCAATAGATTCTCCTTTTGCTATTGTTACAATAGCTTTTTTGCTCATTCCGGTACTACCCGAAATTACACCGGCTTTGGTAAAACGAGATTTTCTTTTACCTCCGTTAATCATTGTATTAACAGATACCACTGATACATTGTAAAGACTTTCAATGGCTTTCCGGATCTGCATTTTATTCGCGCTCCGATTGACTATAAAACCATAGTGGTTCAGACTTTCTGCCTGTGCTGTAATCTTCTCGGTTACGATCGGTTTAATTAAAATTTCCATTTTCAGCCTTTTAAATCTTAAAAAATTCTTCAATCTTACTTATTGAACTTTCCAGAACGACTACTTTTTTTGCATTCAGAATCTGATAAGTATTTAATTCAGAAGCAGTTACAACAGATACGCCCTGTAAATTTCTGGAGGACAAATATATATTTTTATTTTCTTCCGGTAAAACGAAAAGTGACTTTTTATCATTAATATTCAGATTATTACTGATTTGCACCATTTCGCGTGTTTTTGGGGTTTCAAAACTGAAATCCTCAATCACCAGAATTGCCTCTTCTAAAGCCTTGTAGCTTAAAGCTGACTTGCGGGCAAGAGATTTTACCTTTTTGTTAAGCTTGAAATCATAGCTTCTTGGACGTGGACCAAAAACACGACCTCCACCACGGAAAACAGGAGATTTAACACTACCCGCCCTTGCTGTACCGGTACCTTTTTGTTTTTTTAGTTTTCTGGTACTACCAGATACTTCGCCACGCTCTTTCGCGCTGTGAGTTCCTTGTCTTTTGTTGGCCAGGATTTGTTTGACATCCAGATAAATGGCATGGTCATTGGGCTCAATACCGAAAATTTGTTCATCTAAAGTAACAGTTCTTCCGGTTTCCTGTCCTGCTTTATTTATTACTTTTATTTCCATTACTGATAAATAATTACGTATGAACCTTTAGCACCAGGAATTGATCCTTTAACTACCAATAAATTTGACTCCGGAATTACTTTCAGAACTTTCAGGTTCTGAATTGTTACGTTGTCATTACCATCACGACCTGCCATGCGCATTCCGGGGAATACACGTGAAGGATAAGAAGATGCACCAACAGAACCAGGAGCTCTGAGACGGTTGTGCTGACCATGTGTTGCGTCGCCAACCCCGGAAAAACCGTGACGTTTAACAACGCCCTGGAATCCTTTACCTTTGGTTACACCCTGAACGTCGACCCAACCTTCTTCGTTGAAAGAATCAACACTAACGACATCACCAAGTTTGAATTCACCTTCAAGTTCTTTGAACTCGATAAGTTTGCGTTTTGGTTCTGTTGAGGCCTTTTTGAAATGGCCTAATTCACATTTGTTGGTATGCTTTTCCTTTTTGTCATCATACCCCAGCTGAACAGCAACATAGCCGTCAGTTTCCACCGATTTCACTTGTGTAACCACACAAGGTCCGGCTTGGATCACAGTGCATGGGATGTTTTTCCCCTCAACACTGAATACGGAAGTCATTCCGATTTTTTTACCGATTAATCCTGCCATTTTTTTGTTTTTTACAGGTTATCAAACTTTGATTTCTACTTCAACACCACTTGGTAATTCAAGCTTCATTAAGGCGTCGATTGTTTTTGCTGTTGAACTGTAAATGTCGATCAAGCGCTTGTAAGACGACAGCTCGAATTGTTCCCTTGATTTTTTATTAACAAAGGTTGAGCGTAATACAGTAAAAATACGTTTGTGAGTTGGAAGTGGAATTGGTCCGCTTACTACTGCACCGGTAGTTTTAACTGTTTTTACGATCTTTTCAGCCGACTTGTCTACCAAGTTGTGATCATACGATTTCAGCTTAATTCTGATCTTTTGACTCATAATGAGAAATAATAATACAGTTTATAATTATAATAAGTCTGTTCTTCCTTTGAGATCGTCAAGAACTTTTACCGCAAGTAATTTTGGCAACTCAACGTATTTTGCGAATTCCATTGAAGAAGTTGCACGTCCTGATGATAAAGTTCTAAGCACAGTCACATATCCGAATAATTCAGAAAGCGGAACCATAGCTTTGATAACGCGAGCTCCAGCTTTTTCTTCCATTCCTTCAATATGTCCGCGACGACGGTTCAAGTCACCAATGATGTCACCCATGTATTCTTCAGGAGTAACAATTTCGCATTTCATTACAGGCTCGAGCAATCTTGGTCCTGCTTTCCCTGCAGCATTTTTAAATGCCTGACGGGCGCAGATTTCGAATGAAAGCTGATCGGAGTCAACCGCATGGAAACTACCATCGAGTAAAGTCACTTTCAGACTGTCAACATTGAACCCAGCCAATGGACCGTTTGCCAATGCAGATTCGAAACCTTTTTGTACTGATGGAATATATTCGCGTGGAATGTTTCCTCCTTTTACTGAATCGATGAACTGCAATCCGATTTTTCCTTCGTCAGCAGGTTCAACACGAACGCTGATATCAGCAAATTTACCACGACCTCCGGATTGTTTCTTGAACACTTCACGAAGTTCAACAGCTTTTGTGATACATTCTTTGTAAGCAACCTGTGGAGCTCCCTGGTTACATTCAACTTTGAATTCACGACGAAGACGGTCAACAATGATTTCAAGGTGAAGCTCACCCATACCACGAATAATCGTCTGTCCTGAATCAGGATCGGTATTTACTTTGAATGTTGGATCTTCTTCAGCAAGTTTATATAAACCCTGATTTAATTTATCCAAATCTTTCTGAGTTTTAGGCTCAATAGCGATTCCGATAACTGGTTCAGGAAAGTCCATACTTTCAAGAACAACAGGATTGTTAATATCTGACAAGGTATCGCCAGTCCTGATATCTTTAAAACCAACAGCGGCGCAAATATCGCCAGCTTCAATTACATCGATTGCATTCTGTTTATTTGAGTGCATCTGGTAAATACGTGAAATACGTTCTTTTTTACCAGTTCTTGAATTGAAAACAGTATCTCCTGCTGTAATTTTTCCAGAATAAACGCGAATAAAACACAAACGACCAACATAAGGATCGGTTGCAATTTTAAATGCGAGAGCTGCAAGAGGTTCGTTTACGTCGGCATGACGAACGATCTCTTCGGTATCGTTATACTCAGTTCCAACAATTTCACCTTTATCAAGTGGGCTTGGCAGGAATGAACAAACGGCATCGAGCAAACGCTGAACGCCTTTGTTTTTAAATGCAGAACCACACATCATTGGAATAATTGCGCCGGCAATAGTAGCTTTCCGGATAACAGGCAACATCTGATCAACTGTAATTGAGTCCGGATCTTCGAAGAAACGTTCTAACAATTCGTCATCAAATTCAGCAACTGCTTCAACCAGTTTCGCACGGTATTCGTTCGATATTTCTACCATATTAGCAGGAATTTCTTCCATGTAATAGGTTGTACCCAATGTTGCATCGTCTCTCCAGCGAATGGCTTTCATTTCAATCAAGTCAACCACGCCTTCAAAAGTCTCTTCAGCACCAATTGGAATTGTAATAGGAATTGGATTTGCACCCAATTTTTCTCTTATTTCAGCAACAACATTATAGAAATCAGCACCCGAACGGTCCATTTTGTTAACGAATCCGATACGTGGTACACCATACTTTTCAGCCTGACGCCAAACCGTTTCTGACTGAGCCTCGACACCACCTACCGCACAAAAAAGAGCAACAGCACCATCCAAAACACGTAATGAACGCTCTACCTCAACAGTAAAGTCAACGTGTCCGGGAGTATCAATGATGTTGATTTTGTGTTCGATGTTGTCGTAAGTCCAAAAAGTGGTAGTTGCAGCAGAGGTAATCGTGATTCCACGTTCCTGCTCCTGCTCCATCCAGTCCATGGTTGCAGCTCCGTCGTGCACTTCACCAATACGGTGAGTAATCCCTGTATAATAAAGGATGCGCTCCGAAGTGGTCGTTTTGCCGGCATCAATGTGAGCCATGATGCCAATATTTCTTGTATATCTTAAATCCTTAGCCATTTTTTACCAATATCTATCCTAAATATTCTATTCTTCCTTTTAACTAAAAGCGATCTTCCTAAAACTAAAAGCGGAAATGGGCAAATGCGCGGTTGGCTTCAGCCATACGGTGCACATCTTCTTTTTTCTTGTATGCGCCACCTTCTTCATTGTAGGCAGCAATAATTTCAGCAGCAAGTTTATCGGCCATCGAACGACCTGAACGCTTACGTGCATATAAAATAAGATTTTTTACTGAAATTGAGATTTTTCTCTCGGGACGGATTTCCATTGGAACCTGGAAATTGGCTCCACCAACTCTTCTGCTTTTTACCTCAACTTGTGGAGTAATTTTCTCGAGGGCTTTTTTGAACACATCAACCGGACTAAGTTCGTTGTCCTTCATTTTCGCAGACACAACATCCATTGCGTCGTAGAAAATCTGATATGCGATTGATTTTTTCCCGTCGTACATTAAGTCGTTTACGAAACGGGTAACCAGAATGTCGTTGAACTTTGGATCGGGCAGAATGATCCGCTTCTTTGGTTTCGATTTTCTCATTATTAAATGCTTTAGTGTTACTTAAATTAGCTGTAATTTGTATGCTTCAATCGGCTTTCAGGCCTCTTTACTCAACTCAAACCACTAAGCTAGAACGTCATTAAATTAAAAAAACTAGCGAAAAATTATTTTTTCACTTTTGGTCTTTTGGTACCGTATTTCGACCGTCTCTGTGTACGACCTTCAACACCTGCTGTATCCAAAGCACCACGAATTAAATGGTAACGAACTCCCGGAAGGTCTTTAACCCTACCACCGCGTACCAAAACAATAGAGTGCTCCTGAAGATTGTGTCCTTCTCCCGGAATGTAAGCGTTCACTTCTTTACCATTTGTTAACCGTACCCTGGCTACTTTACGCATTGCTGAGTTTGGTTTTTTAGGAGTGGTGGTGTATACACGAACACATACTCCCCTTCTCTGTGGGCAAGAATCCAATGCCGGAGATTTACTTTTCTCCGCATTGCTTTGTCTGCCTTTTCGAACTAATTGCTGAATCGTTGGCATATAGCTACTCTTAATTTTAATATTACTTACGCAAAAAATTGGTTTGCAAAGGTATTGTAATTCATCAGAATTCCAATACATTACAATCCGTTCCAAGGATTTTTCCTTTAAAACGGCTTGCAAAAGTACTAATTACCAATAGAAAACACAATAAAACCTGAAAAATAAATGAACTTTTTTCGATTGTTAAGAAATAATAAACCGGAAAGGTGAAAACGAGCTCTATTCGGAAGTTAAAACGCGGTGTTTCAGCAATGATTTGACCGGATTGAAAAACCGCTGTATAAGCCGCAAATCTTCAGTAATAATTTCAGCTGAACCTTTCATTTCCTGACTGAACTTTAATGGGATATTATAATTAGTCATCATATCCTGCGGCAATTGAACTTCGACTATGTAATTTTCGTTGTTTGGCATCAGCGATATACTTTTTACTGATCCTTTAAGAAAACCGTATTCCATGTATGGAAAATTATCGAACCTGATATTGACTTTTTGTCCTATCTCAACTTTTCCGGCACCTTTCAATGGCAAGCTAATACGTCCGATAATCTGTGATTGCTTTTCAGGAATAACTGCAAAAACGATCTCGTCTTTTTTTACCTGCTGATTCTTATTGTAGAAATTGGTGAAACTCACTTTCCCGATAATAGGACTTCTTATTATAAATGTTTGTTCCCAATAGGCCAACCGGCTTTTCAACACATTCATTGCTTCAATCAGCGAATTTTGAGCTTTCTTTTTCTGATCGGCAAAATCCATCTCTACATCTACAACATCCTGTTCAAGTTTAATGATCGTTCCTTGCGTTTCAGCAAGTTTTGTGCGGGCGCCATTGGTGTTGAATTTCTTTTGCAAAAGCAATCCTTTCGATTTCTCAAGGTCCAAATCAGAAAGCACTCCTTTTATCTGCAACAACGAATCTCTCCTGAACTGGCTGTTCACAATACGCAAGTCAGCTTCCATATCCTGCTTCTGAGCCCACAGACGATCGTAATAAATACGGTTCATGGCAACTTGTTGCTTCAACGAATTAATCTTTTTTGGATGAAGTTTCAGGCGGAGGAACGAAAAATAATCGTTGTATAGTCTTACAAAACTTGAATAATCAGATTGAATATCTCCCAACTGCAACCCAAAATCAGGAGTTATTGCAGTCAAAGTGTCAAATGCCAGCATAAATGGTTCCAGTTGAAGAAGAAGTTCTTTTAACTTCATGGCATCTTCAAAATTGGCTGTATTTTCGAGAATGGCAATGATCTGGTTTTCGGAAACCAACTGCTGGTCAGCCGCCATCAGGGAGTCAATGCGTGCTGTGGTGCGGGCAGCCAGGTATGCAGGTGGATTTTCCGACAGAACTACTATAGTTGTGTTGATCACATCAGGATAACGGAAAAAATAACTGCCGGCAAGCAATAGAATCAGAATCCCAAATATCAGGGAAATGCCTGAGCGAATCATCCATCGGGGCGATTGCTGAACGATTTCCTGAAATTCGTCGCTTCTAAGTTCTATTTCAATTCGCTTGTTCTCTTTATCCATCTTTTTTAGTGTTCAGTCTCATTGTTCAGTCGCCATGCTCCAAGCCCCATGCTCCATACTCAGCCAACTATCAGTTTCCCAATTCAAGCTGATTTTTTACCAGATCGTAATATGCACCGCGATTGTTAGTTAATTGCTCATGATTGCCAATTTCGATGATCTTCCCTTTTTCGAGAACTATAATCTGATCGGCATTTCTGACTGTACTTAAACGGTGCGCCACCACAATGACGGTTTTCCCGGTGAAAAATTCATTAAGGTTCTCCAAAATCACTTTTTCATTGTTCGCATCCAACGCATTGGTCGCCTCGTCGAAGAAAATAAATTCAGGATTTTTATAAATAGCCCTCGCAATTAAAATACGCTGTTTCTGTCCCTGACTAAGTCCAACTCCTTCAGGACCAATTTTCGTGTTGTAGCTCAAAGGCAATCCCTCAATAAACTCTTTAATGTTCGCCATTCTCACAGCATAACTCAGGCGATCCTTGTCTATTTCTTCGTCACCAATGGCAATGTTGGTTGCAATCGTATCCGAGAATATGAACCCATCCTGCATCACCGCGCCGCACTTGCTTCTCCACCATGACTGACGGTAATTCCCCAAATCGATTTCACCCACTTTTATTGAGCCCGACACCGGTGGATAAAACCCAAGAAGAAGTTTTACCAATGTAGTTTTACCACTTCCGCTGGTGCCGACGATGGCTGTAACTTTTCCATGAGGAATCGTGAGATTAATATTATTGAGCACCTTCGGTGAGTGCGGCCCTTCGTATTGAAATATTAAATCCGAAATCTTAATATCGGCTGATGATGGCAATGAATCTAGTTTTCCTTCCTGAACCTGTTCTTCATCCTTGTTGTCATGAATTTCGCTCAACCTCTCCAGACTGATTTTTGCATCCTGCGAAACCTGCATAAATTCGATCATCTGATCGAGCGGACTGTTCATCTGACCTATAATATATTGTACGGCCAGCATCATACCCAAAGTCATTTCGCCATGAACCACCGCCGTGGCCGCAAGAACCGTAATGAAAATATTTTTGGTTTCGTTGATAAAAACCGATCCGGCCTGCTGGTATTGCTGCAACGACAGGCTTCCAATGTTCACTTTAAACAACCTTGCCTGAATACGCTCCCACTCCCATCGTTTCTGCCGTTCGTAATTATTCAGTTTGATCTCCTGCATTCCGTTGATAAGCTGTATCAATTTGCTTTGGTTATCGGCCAGTTGGGCAAACCGTTTAAAATCGAGTTCGCGCCTTTTTTTCAGGAATAGAAAAATCCAACCTATATATAATGCAGAACCAAACAGAAACACAAAGAAGATCAGCCAGCTATAAAATGCCAGCACAATGCTAAATATAACAATATTAAATACTGAAAACACGACATTGAGCGATTGTGAAGTCAAAAACCGTTCGATGCGGCGATGATCACCAATGCGCTGAAGCAAATCACCAATCATTTTGGTGTCGAAGAAACCAATCGGCAACTTCATCAACTTGATCAGAAAATCGGAAATGATACTTATATTAATGCGTGTGCTGATGTGAAGCAGAATCCACGACCTGATAAAATCGACTGTCATCCTGCTCACGAAAAGCATCATCTGGGCGGCCAGTATTAGATATATGAAATTGATATCTTGTGTATTGATACCGACATCAACAATACTTTGGGTCAGGAACGGAAAAATAAGTTGCAGCAGACTTCCTGCCAAAAAGCCAAGAACCAGCTGAACGATCAGTTTTCGGTGAGGTTTCAGATATTTCAGGAGAAATCGAAAATCACTTCGTTTCGATTCTTCGCCTTCGAGATCAAAAAAAGCAGGCGTTGGATCAAACATCAGGCAAATTCCCTTTTGCTCGCCTTGCTTGACGGTAGCCAGCCAATGTTTTTTAAATTCGGTTTCGGAATATTCAACCAGTCCAAAAGCCGGATCGGCAACATATATTACACCTTTTCGGTACTTATAAACCACTACAAAATGAGCCTGATCCCAGTGAACAACACAAGGTTTGGGAACTTCGAGCAGTTGTTCGATAGTGATACGTGCTCCAATGGTACGAAATCCGATGGCTTCGGCAGCCTCGCTAAGCCCCAAAAGCGAAACGCCTTCGCGGGAGATATATGAAAGAGTACGAAGTTTCTGAAGAGAATAAATCTTCCCATAAAATGCGGCAATCATGCGTAAACACGAAGGTCCGCAATCCATTGCATCATATTGTTGAAAAAATGGAAATTTAGCCATAATGCATTCAAAGATGCTCTAAAAATAGTGGTTTTATAATGACTTTCTAATTTCAATTAGAATATATTGTCGGTTAACTACAAATATTTCCATTCATTCGCTCCTGACCAATGAGTTGATACAGATTTTCTCAAAAAATATTCATATTTAGAATCATAATACCTATAAAATCCGATTGTTATATATTCAACTGTTTTCCAATTGTTTCCGGAGAATAGTTTTCAGAAAATCTTTTCATTAATATTTAAACTCAGGTTATCAGATCACAAAAAGTATTAAACAACATATCAGCAAATTATAAATCTATTATTGAGACACTTACAACCAGAAGTTAATAATTCTTAAAAAACACAATTCCCTGATATTCTTAACCTTTAATGAACACTTCAAACAAGCGATTCATTAGCATTTTCATGTTAAACCACAGCATCTTGGTTGTTAATTAATTATTACTAATTTTGGTCGTCTCTGAAAATTACAGCGCCATAAAGCTGAAAATGACTGAGTAAAAAACCAATAACTATCTAAATATGAAAGTCTATAAAACTGATGAGATTCGCAACATTACATTGATTGGTAATGCTGGCAGTGGGAAAACCACCCTCGCAGAAGCTATGCTTTTCGAGGGTGGAGTAATCAACCGCAGAGGGGATGTTGGAAGTAAAAATACTGTATCCGACTACCATCTGATAGAGCAGGAATATGGGAATTCCGTATTTTCATCGCTCATGTATGTAGAGGTAAACGGCAAAAAAATAAACATCCTCGATACTCCCGGGATGGATGATTTTTGCGGTGGTGTAGTTGCTTCGCTTCAGGTAGCACCCCTTGCCCTGATGGTTATTGATGCTTCAACCGGAATTGGTGCCGGAACGGAATCGGCCTTCCGACATGCAGAAGCTGCTAATAACAAACTGATTTTTGTATTGAACCACCTGGATAATGAGAATGCCAATTACGACCAGGATGTTGATAATTTAAAAAACAAATTCGGCAATAAAGTTACCATAGTACAATATCCGGTTGAAACTGGCATAGGTTTTAACTCGATTATAGATGTACTTAAAATGAAAATGTACAAATACGGACCCGATGGAGGAAAACCGGAAGTACTTGATATTCCTGCTTCGGAAAAAGAACGTGCCGACGAACTGCACAATGAGCTGGCTGAAATGGCTGCTGAAAATGAAGAATCGTTGATGGAATTATATTTTGAGCAGGGTTCATTGTCGGAAGAAGACATGCGCAGAGGCATCAGAATTGGGATGACCAAACGCGATTTATTCCCTGTATTCTGCGTATCGGCCAAACGAAACATGGGAGTTGGACGTTTGCTTGAGTTTGTTTGCAACATTGCCCCAGCGCCAAGTCAGGTTCCAATGCGCGAAGTAATTCAGGGAAAAGCGCCAGTAATGAACGAAAATAGCCCGACTTCGTTATTCGTTTTTAAAACCGCACTCGAACCACACGTGGGCGAGGTTACTTACTTTAAAGTAATGTCGGGAAAAGTTACTGAAGGAAAAGATCTTTATAACACCTTCAATAATGGGAAAGAAAGGCTTTCTCAATTATTTGTAACAGCCGGAAAAAGCCGCACCAGCGTACCGGAATTAGTTGCCGGTGATATTGGCTGTTCCGTAAAACTGAAAGATACCAAATTCAACCAGACACTTTGCGACAAAGAATTGGACTTGAAATTTGCCCCTATAGTATTTCCTGACCCTAAATACAGAGTTGCAGTAAAAGCATTGTCGGAAACTGATGATGAAAAAGTAGGTGAAATTCTTCATAAATTAAAAGAAGAGGACCCAACATATCTGGTAAAATATTCTAAAGAACTTAAACAGTTAATTGTTGAAGGACAAGGTGAATACCACCTGAATACTTTAAAATGGTACTTCGACCATATTCATAAAATTAACATCGAATTTAAAGCCCCAAAAATACCCTACCGCGAAACCATTACAAAGTTTGCACAGGCTGATTACCGGCACAAAAAACAATCGGGTGGTTCGGGTCAGTTTGGCGAAGTTCACATGATTATCGAACCGTTTGAAGAAGGTGCCCAACCTAAAAACATGTTCGTTTACAATGGCAAGGAAATGAAAATTTCGGTACGCGATACTCAGGAAACGCCATTATCATGGGGCGGAAAACTTGTTTTCCATAACTGTATTGTTGGAGGTTCGATTGATACACGCTTCTTGCCCGCAATCCTGAAGGGGATCATGGAAAAAATGGAAGAAGGACCACTTACCGGATCGTATGCCCGCGATATTCGTGTTTACATTTATGACGGTAAAATGCACCCGGTTGACTCAAACGAAATCTCTTTCAGGTTGGCCGGACGTAATGCATTCAGTACTGCTTTCAAAAATGCCGGTCCAAAAATTCTGGAACCAATTTACGACCTCGATGTATGGGTACAAGCCGATCGTATGGGTGATGTGATGAGCGACCTGCAGGGACGCCGTGCGCTGATTATGGGAATGGGAAGCGAAAAAGGTTACGAGAAGATCACTGCCCGTGTGCCGCTGAAAGAAATGAACAAATACTCTACCTCACTGAGTTCACTTACCGGTGGACGTGGCGTTTTTAACATGAAATTCGCCTCGTACGAAAAAGTACCTCAGGAAGTTCAGGACGAATTGCTCGCAACTTATGCAGCCGAAGAAAAAGACGAATAAAGACCAATTCTATCCTTTTTTTATATTTTACTAAAAACGAAGAAACCCGGGTTAGCCGCCCGGGTTTTTATTTTGATATTTTGTCTAATCCTGAAATTCTATTTATCCCTGAACAGATGGAAGAACCCACTTGCCCGCTGTCGCTTGTCATCGCGGCCTGTTCCTTCAACCACATAATAATAAACACCCGGAGTTGCAATTTTACCGCCAACTTTACCATCCCAAACAGACTGCGGAACCGACTCAACTGTGGGGCCAAATCCCTGCACATTGTTGCTTTCCCAAACATGTAATAATTTTCCCCAACGGTTAAAAATCGAAAACTTCACACTTTTCATCGAGAAAAACCGAACAACAAACCTATCATTGTTACCATCATTATTTGGAGTAAAAACATTGGGTGCCTCTATAAACGAAGTATCTATCTCAATATAATCATCGATATAAACTGTATCGAAACAGATTGTATTAAATTCAGTAGATTTCTTTTGTGAAACTAATTTTACTCTGTACAAACCGGGCCGTTCGAAAACAATAATTGGGCTATCGCTATAATTTTTTGACATGATGCTGTCGATCACTTTACCCGGATTTTCGGAAGCTTCCCGTACAATTTCATCACGATCGCGGTAAATAAACCATTCAAATTTTCCGGCATCACCATTTTCTGAAGTATTGGTAAAAACAACCGTTAAAGGAGCTTCAATTTTGCTCGAATGGCTTTTCGGATCCTCCAGTTTATAATCGAAAGAAGCCTTGGTGACTATTGAAATATATCTGACCACCGAATCAAAAACACAATCAAATTGGTCGGTAACCTCTAGCGTATAATTCGTATCTTCAGTAGGCGGATCAAATACAGTTGAGTTTATAAAACTACTAACTGTAACATTGCCTCTCATCCATTTTGCCTGAATAACCTTATTCAGAACTTTAGGCTGACCGTTGGTTAAATCGACATAATTAAGTACCAGCGGAGAATTTATGGTACCTTTCAATTTAAACAAATCACAATCAGAATCAGTAATTTCGGCTGTTGCCTGCAGATAGTTATTAAAAACCCATGCTGTATAAATGGTTTTAACTCCTGAAGTCGAAGTAATATCAACACGGTAACAACCATCTTCCAAATTGGCAATTGTTGAAGTGCTGTTTCCTGTTTCACTCCTGAAAAAACCAAAATTTCCTGCATTGTATTTTTGCCATTCGAAAGTTGCAGTTTCTCCATTTAAAGAAGTTGCAGTTAACGATGCGTTTGTCTCACCTTTCATTCCGCAGAAAACATGAATTTCATCCTGCGGACCTGCTGAATATTCTGTCGGAACAACTTTCTGCGCAAAAGAAGTAATCTGCGCAAAACCCAGCAATGGAAACACAATAAAAACAAACAAAACAATGAATACTGCAACTGATTTTTGAATCTTCATTCTTCCTTTTCTTTAAGAATTTACAATATTAACGCTAAAAATCGATTTATCTTTTGTTGACTTTGAAATTTTCTGAAAGAGACAACTTTGGTCTGTTGGCCAAATCAAATCGGCAAAGGAGCGCTCCTCTATACAACTATTGTTGAAAACTACTTACTTTGCAGCCCTGTAAAACGGGAAAACAGTTTTACTTTTGAAGTTCAAATTTAGAATACAGCAAAGTGCAGAATTATTTAGAAGGATTAAATGAGCCTCAAAGGCTTGCAGTCGAAAATATTAACGGGGCGTCACTCATTATTGCCGGGGCAGGATCCGGAAAAACCAGGGTTTTAACCTACCGTATTACCCATCTCCTGAAAAACGGCGTGAAACCCGGATCAATTCTGGCCCTCACGTTTACCAATAAGGCCGCAAAAGAAATGAAAAACCGTATTGCCGAAATGGTAGGCCAAAATACAGCGCGGCATCTTTGGATGGGAACTTTCCATTCCATCTTTGCACGCATTCTCCGCACCGAATCTGAAACACTTGGTTATCCTTCAAACTTTACGATTTACGATTCTGCTGATTCAAAAAGCCTGATAAAAAGTATCATCAAAGATATGAACCTTGATGATAAGGTTTACAAATCGAATGTTGTTTCAGGTCGGATTTCTGCTGCAAAAAACAACCTTGTTTCTTCTGAAATGTACTCAACACTGCCCGAAACAGTCGAATACGATCAAAGTATTAAAATGCCGCTCATCAGCGTAATTTATAAAGAATACAGTAAACGATGCTTTCTGGCCGGTGCCATGGACTTTGATGACCTGTTGATGAAAACAAATGTGCTCTTCAGAAATCATCCGGAAATTCTGGCAAAATATCAGCGCATTTTCGACTATATTCTGGTTGACGAGTACCAGGATACGAACCACTCTCAATACATGATCATTAAAAAGCTGGCTGCCACGCACAATAACATTTGTGTGGTTGGCGACGATGCCCAGAGTATTTATTCCTTTAGAGGTGCGCGAATCGAGAATATCCTGAATTTTCAGAAAGATTATCCCGATCATAAAGTTTACAAGCTCGAACAAAATTACCGCTCTACACAAACCATTGTTGACGCGGCCAACAGCATCATTGCCAAAAACAAACGGCAAATCAGGAAGAATGTATTTTCAGAAAAGGAAGTCGGCACACTGATTAAAGTAATGAGTGCCATTACCGATAATGAAGAAGGATATCTGGTTTCGAACGAAATAATCGACACCCGGATGCGCGACCATTTTATGTATTCTGATTATGCAATTTTGTACCGCACCAATGCGCAGTCGCGTATTTTCGAGGAAGCCCTCCGGAAAAAAAATATTCCTTACCGCATTTATGGTGGTCTTTCTTTTTATCAGCGAAAAGAAATCAAGGATTTGTTAAGCTATTTCAGAATGGTTATCAATCCGAAAGACAACGAGGCCTTCAAGCGCATTGTAAACTATCCGGCGCGTGGCATTGGTCAAACCAGTCTTACAAAGCTCGAACAATACGCCGCCCAAAACAACATTTGCATCTGGGAATTCGCCACCAACATTCCTTTGCTGTTAAGTGAATTTAACAAAGGCACCGCAGCCAAAATCCATGAGTTTACACAGCTCATCAGTGTTTTCAGGGAGAAACAGGAAACCCACAATGCCTTCGAGCTGGCCAGCGAAATTGCCACCGGGTCGGAGATAATGAAAGACCTTTATAAAGATCAAACTCCGGAAGGGGTTAGCCGATTCGAAAATATTCAGGAACTGTTAAACGGTATTCAGGAATTTTCAATTTCAGCAAGAGAAGAAGGAACACCGGGTAAGCTGAACAATTACATGGAAGATGTTGCTCTTTTGACCGATCAGGATACCGAAAAAGAAGAAGACAACGACCGCGTGACAATGATGACGATACATTCGGCCAAAGGACTCGAATTTAAGAACGTTTTTATTGTCGGAGTCGAAGAAAACCTGTTCCCTTCGAACCAGAACGGGCAAAAAACGATGGAAGATTTTGAAGAAGAACGTCGCTTATTTTATGTCGCACTTACACGAGCCGAACAAAATGCTTATATCAGTTATGCCCGTCAGCGATATAAATGGGGGAAACTGGAATTTTGTAATAAAAGCCGGTTCATCGACGAAATCGATCCTCAATACCTGAACATGCCGGTTGAGAAAGATCCAAATTTCTACACCGACAGCACCGACCTGCCTTTTACTGCGCCAAAACCACGCCCGCAAAATGTAAAAATCCCCGGGTTCAAACCTTCATTATCGAATCAGCCCGATATGTTCCAAAAGCTAAGCAAACTGCGCGAAGCAAAAAAGGAAACCGATACCTTTGAATACAGTAATCCTGAAGAAATTCAGGCGGGAATGATTGTTGAACATCAACGATTTGGAAGAGGAAAAGTATTGCAAATGGAAGGGAAAATGCCCGATATACAGGCTACAGTATTTTTTCAGAACGCAGGTAAAAAACAACTTTTGTTAAAATTCGCTAAACTGCGGATAATTAATTAGTTTTGCAGTGTCAAACCAAAATTAATCAGTTTTTGCTGCTTTTTTTTGCTGGCAAAACTATTTTGCTTTAATTTGCAATAAATTCATCTTCATCCTGATTATCTGTACCATTCACCCTTTTGAGATAACAGCCTGATTTATAAGAAACTACTTTATTTATTTACATGGATTACAATTCTGATCGCAGTAAGTTGCCCTTACCTGAGTATGGTAGAAACTTACAAAACATGGTCAATCACATCATGACCATCGAAGACCGCAATGAGAGAAACAGGGCAGCAAGAACCATTATCGATATAATGGGCAACATGTATCCCTACTTAAGAGATATCAACGATTTCAAGCACAAGCTATGGGATCATTTAGCTATAATGACTGAATTCAAATTGGACATTGATTACCCTTATGCACCGCCGGAGCCAGAATTTTTCAATACTCCGCCGCGTAAGATTCCATACTCCCTCAATACCATCAAATATCGTCACTACGGTAAAACGATCGAATATCTGCTTGAAAAAGCGGCTGTTTACGAAGATGAAAATGAGCGTAAATTACTGATCAAACTAATTGCCAACCACATGAAAAAGAGCTATATCATGTGGAACAAAGATTCGGTTACCGACGAAAAAATACTGCTGGATATTGAAGAACTTTCGAAAGGAAAAATTAGATGTACCGACATTCAGCTTGCTGAAACGAAGGATATTTTATTCCGGAGTAAGAAAAAACAAACTCCTGTTGTTGAAAATATTCAGCGTCGAAGATTTCAGAAACCCGACGACCGCAGCAAACAACAGCGTTAGAAACTGGTTTTCAGAATTTACTCATCCCATAATTCTGCTTTTATCCTGAATGGCAATTTTTAAAATCGAAGGTGGGAAACAATTGCATGGCGATTTATTCCCGCAAGGAGCAAAAAACGAGGCACTTCAAGTAATCTGCGCAGTATTGCTGACGCCCGGTAAAGTCAGCATAGCAAATATTCCTGAAATTCAGGACGTCATTAAATTAATTGAAATTCTCACTGAACTGGGTGTAAAAACCGAACGCCCCAGTAAAGGAAATTACACTTTTCAGGCCGACCAGATAAAACTCGACTACCTGAAAACCGAGCAATTTGCCAGAAAAGCAGCAAGTCTTCGCGGTTCAATAATGATACTCGGCCCACTTTTAACCCGTTTCGGAATAGGGTACATCCCACAACCAGGCGGCGACAAAATTGGAAGAAGGCGACTTGATACTCACTTCACCGGACTTCAGAAACTTGGAGCCACATTCACCTATAATCCCGATCAGCATTTTTACAGTGTTGAAGCCAGCAAACTCAAAGGCAGTTATATGCTGCTCGACGAAGCTTCAGTAACCGGCACTGCCAATATTGTGATGGCTGCTTCGATGGCAGAAGGAACCACCACCATTTACAATGCAGCTTGCGAACCTTACGTTCAGCAACTTTGCAAAATGCTGGTTGCAATGGGTGCATCGATCGAAGGAATCGGATCCAATCTGCTCACCATAAAAGGAGTTGCTTCATTAAACGGGTGCTCACACCAAATCCTGCCCGACATGATTGAGGTTGGAAGTTTTATCGGACTTGCTGCAATGACAAGTTCTGAGATTACCATCCGCAACGCCGGAATACAACATCTGGGGATTATCCCGGAGCAATTTAAGCGTATGGGTATAAAAGTTGAAGAACGAAACGACGATTTATACATACCCGCGCAGGAACATTACGAGATCGAAACATTTATAGATGGATCGATTATGAACATTGCCGATGCTCCATGGCCGGGTCTGACTCCGGATTTGCTTAGCATTTTTCTGGTGATCGCCACACAAGCAAAAGGAAGTGTGCTCATCCACCAAAAGATGTTCGAAAGCCGGTTGTTTTTTGTAGATAAACTCATCGACATGGGCGCCCAGATCATTCTTTGTGATCCGCACCGCGCTACAGTTATAGGGCTCGACCACAAATATCAGCTTAGGGCAACCAATATGAGTTCGCCCGATATTCGTGCCGGGGTCGCCCTGCTGATCGCTGCACTATCGGCACAGGGAACCAGCAAAATATCGAATATTGAGCAAATCGACCGCGGTTACGAAACTATCGACGACCGCTTAAATGCAATCGGTGCCCGAATCACCCGAACGGAATAGACCAGATTAACTGAGTTTGAATTTCAGGGAGTAAACTAAGCAGATTCCTGGTTGCCTCATTTTGTTAATGTTATCAAACAAAAAGAACAGATTTAACAATCTTGTTGTTGAATTGTTATTTTTGTCGTTCTATTCACTAATAAATTTAAAATTACAAATATGAAAATGAAATTAACTTTGGTTGCCGCACTATTTTTTGCGTTGACAACCATCGCAATTGCAGCCCATCCAACGAAAGTAACAACCCAAACAAAAGAAGTAAAAATCGGGTTGGAAATTGGCGACAAAGCTCCTGAAATTATAGAAAAAGGCCTTGAAGGTAAAGACATTGCCTTATCATCACTCAAAGGAAAATTAGTGCTGATCGATTTCTGGGCAGCTTGGTGCGGTCCTTGCCGCAGGGAAAATCCCAATGTTGTGGCTACCTACGAAAAATATAAGGACTCTAAGTTTAAGAATGGTAAAGGATTCACTGTTTACAGCGTTTCGCTCGACAAAGATAGAACAGCATGGGAACAGGCTATCAAAGCGGATAAACTTGTATGGGAAAACCACGTGAGCGATCTTCAGTGGTGGAATTCGAAATATGCCGCTGTTTATGGTGTTCGCGGAATTCCTGCCAGCTTTCTGATTGACGGCGATGGTATTATTGTTGGTAAAGGCAATGATTTACGTGGTCCAGGATTGGAAAAAGCTATTTCGGCACTCCTTAAATAATTCCAGAAAGTAAAATCAAAGCAGAAAGGGCAGTTCATTTGATGGACTGCCCTTTTTGCGTTATAATTCAACATTGTCAGTTATCAATTATTTAAAATGCCAATTTGTCAAATATAACATCAATGGCAGTATATTTGCACCTCCGAAAACCAAATTTAAAAATTCAGTTACTATGACAGAAGATAAAGCCAAAGTTAACGAGGAACTTG
Source organism: Bacteroidota bacterium (assembly GCA_023251435.1). GTDB lineage: Bacteria > Bacteroidota > Bacteroidia > Bacteroidales > Prolixibacteraceae > Aquipluma. The sequence goes on along the minus strand of JAHEYU010000015.1, from coordinate 9,149 downwards.
AAAATGAAATGCCGGAAATAGTTGAACAGCAAGAGGATTCGGCACAAAACAAAAAAGATTCGAAAAAAGATAAGGCACACAAAAAGAGTAAAGCCGAAGAGCAACTTGAACAAGCAGAAGCGGATTTACTTGAACTGAAAGACAGGCAACTCCGATTGCAGGCCGAATTCGACAATTACCGGAAACGCACTTTGAAAGAACGCATGGAATTGATGAAAACAGCCAATGAAAGCCTGTTAATCAGCATCTTGCCTGTGATTGATGATTTCGACCGTGCAATGCAAACGCTTGATTTGGATGAGAACGAAAGCCATGTAAAAACAGGTGTGAAATTGATTTACAGCAAATTTCAGGAGTTTCTGAAACAAAACGGAGTGAAAGAAATTGAAGCAAAAGAGCAGAGTTTTGATACTGATCTGCACGAAGCGATCACAAAAATACCAGCACCTTCAGAAGAATTAAAAGGTAAAATTGTGGATGTGGTACAAAAAGGGTACTTCCTTAACGACAAAGTGATACGGTTCTCTAAAGTAATTATTGGCGAATAAGCCTGATTTTATTAGAAAGAAAATGACAAAACGCGATTTTTACGAGATCCTAGGGGTCAGCAAAACAGCAAGCGCCGATGAAATTAAGAAGGCCTACCGACAAAAAGCCATCCAATTTCATCCTGACAAAAACCCGGGAAATAAAGAAGCCGAAGAGAAGTTCAAGGAAGCTGCCGAAGCTTATGAAATTTTGAGTAATCCTGAAAAACGTCAGCGATACGACCAGTTTGGGCACAAAGGAATGGGTGGAAACGCAGGCTATGGTGGGCACGACATGTCGATGGACGATATTTTCTCGATGTTCGGCGACATTTTTGGCGGAGGTGGTTTCAGCGGATTTGGTGGCTTCGGAGGCGGTTCGCGTAGCCGTGGACCGCGTCAGCATCGTGGATCTGACCTTCGGGTAAAAGTCACGCTTAATTTGGTTGAAGTTCTAAACGGAGTTGAGAAAAAAATCAAAGTAAAAAAATATGTGCCCTGCAACCATTGCAGTGGTACCGGAGCACAAGGCGGATCATCATATACAAACTGCTCAACCTGTAAGGGTAGCGGACATGTTACCCGCATTCAGAACACAATGCTCGGCCAGATGCAAACCACATCGGCCTGTCCAACCTGCAATGGCGAAGGACAGATTATCACCAATAAATGTGTTCATTGTCAGGGCGAAGGAGTTGTTCGCGATGAAGAAGTAATCTCGATCAGAATACCTGCCGGTGTTGGCGAAGGAATGCAGCTTAACGTTGCCGGAAAAGGAAACGCCGGACGCAGGGGCGGAATCAATGGTGATTTGTTTGTTGTTATTCAGGAAGAAGAACATCCAGAATTGATACGCGACGGCAACAACCTTATTTATAATCTATTTGTAACTTTCCCCGAAATAGTGCTTGGAACCACCAAAGAAATTCCGGCAGTTGACGGAAAAGTGAAAGTAAAGATAGAACCAGGAACTCAGCCTGAAAAAATACTTCGCCTGCGCGGAAAAGGATTACCCGATGTGAACGGATACGGAAAAGGCGATTTGCTTGTTCGTGTTCATGTTTGGATACCCAAGAAAATTAATTCAGACGAACGAAAGATGCTTGAAAAGCTTCAAACTTCGGCCAGCTTTATTGATGGACCAGACCAAAGCGACCGTAATTTTTTCGAAAAAATGCGCGATATTTTTGACTAGCAGAGCATTAAGATCAGCATAAAAAAGCTACCGGAAGAATTGAAATCGTTCAATCTTCCGGTAGCTTTTTATATTATGAAATCGTATCTAAAAAACTGATACGTAATCTATGGATAAATTGACAATAATTACTTGAAAACCTCCATTGAGTCGAGTGCTGCTCTGTATTTCCGCGCGTTTTCGTTGTGACCTGATAGCGTCTTCGAAAAATTGTGGTATCCCGAAAAATCTTCGCGGGCACACATATAAATGTACGCTGTCTTATCCGCATTCAAAACCGATTCGATACTCGATAATTCAGGAAAATTAATCGGGCCCGGAGGCAATCCGGGATATTTATACGTATTGTATGGAGAATCGATCTCGAGATGACTATTCAGAACTCGTTTTATCCTGAAATTGCCCAATGCAAACTTTACTGTCGGATCAGCCTGCAAAGGCATTCCGCGTTTAATCCGGTTCAGGTATAAACCGGCAACAGTAGGCTTTTCATCATTCTTGTTGGTTTCTTCCTGAACAATAGATGCCACGGTCATTACTTCCTCGGGAGTCAGGCCTAATTCCTGGGCTTTGTTTCTGCGCTCCTCGTTCCAGAAACGCTTGTATTCCATCGACATACGTTCCAGAAACTGATCGGAAGTTGTTGTCCAGTAAAATTCGTAGGTATTCGGAATAAACATGCAATGAAATGTATTTTCGTTGAAGCCAAATTTTGCATGAATAGTCGGGTCCTTGAATTTTTCAATCAACTCTAACGAATCGGGCTCAATATATTTTGAAACAGCTCCAGCCAACTCACCAATAAACCGCAGATTATTAAAAGTAACCATAACTGGCTGCTGTTGACCAGACCTCAGCATATTTAGAATTTCGTTGGTATTCAACCCCTTATCAAGCAAGTATTTTCCGGGCTTAATCATTTCCTTATATTTCTTGCGCTTGGCCACCCATTCGAAAGCCTTGTAATTCGAAATGATCTGATGCTTCTTCAAGCTATCAACTACCTGTTCATAAGTCGCATTCAGTGGAATAATAATACTTCCGGGCGTATGAATATTTTCGTCAAAAATGTAATGATAAATCTGGTAGGCACGAAGTCCGACTAACGAAAGAGCAATTACAAAAACAATGAGGAACCATTTATTTAATCTGGGGAACAACATAATCCTTCCTTTTTTGATTATTTCCATATAGTTTCGGTTTTTTTGCATAAAAATAGTCATTTCATCCAAAGTACCTAAACCGAATTACAAACTTAAATATCGGGGTCACACCCTAAAACCTGAACAAATATTTGTAATCTTTATCTTAATTTCTGAAGTAACGAAATTCAGACCTACCTGGTTTGGCCGAATTTGCTTATTTTCGCACAGAAATAAAATCTTCATCAAAACATTTCCTTATGCATAAGGTTAATTTAGCCGAAAATATTTACTACGTGGGATTTAATGATCGAAAAACCCACCTTTTTGAAAACATCTGGCCCATTCCAAAGGGAGTTTCATACAATTCGTACCTCATTGTTGATGAAAAGATTGCGCTGATCGACACAGTAGAACGCTCATATATTGACGATTATCTCGATCAGATCGCTTTACTGACCGAAGGCAGGGAGGTTGATTACCTGATCATCAATCACATGGAACCTGATCATTCAGGAGCATTGAAAGCAGTTATTTCGCGCTACCCAAATATCACGCTGGTAGGAAATAAAAAAACCTTCGAAATGGCTGCCAATTTTTACCAGGTTAACCAGCAATCGATTGAAGTTTATGACGATTCAGAACTTTCGCTCGGAAAATGCAACCTGCAGTTTACAACCATACCGATGGTACATTGGCCCGAAACAATGGTTACCTACGAAGCGACCAATAAAATCCTGTTCACAGGCGATGCCTGCGGAAGTTATGGCACTCTGGATGGCGGAATTTTTGACGATGAGTTGGACTATACACTTTATGAGGAGGAAATCGTTCGGTATTTCTCAAACATCGTTGGAAAATATTGCCCGCATACCCAACGAGCCCTGAAAAAAATTGCCAAATACGAAATCAAGATGATCGCCGCGACACATGGTATGATTTGGCGGTCGCACATTGACTACATACTCGAAAAATATCAACAACTGAGTACTTACCATACTGAACCCGGAGCAGTAATTGTTTATGGCTCGATGTACGGAAATACGGCTAAGATGGCCGAGATTATTGCCCGACAGTTGGCTGTCAGAGGAATAAGGAACATACGGGTTTACGATTCGTCAAAGACACACCCATCATTCATTATAAGCGATATATTTAAGTACAAAGCTTTAATCCTGGGAAGTGCGGCTTACAACAATGCAATGTTCCCGACAGTTGAAACTTTACTGACAACCATCAGGCACATGGGAATAAAAAACCATTTGCTCGGCATTTTTGGTTCGTACAGCTGGAACGGCGGCGGAGTTAAAAACCTGATGAAATTTGCCGAAGAAATTCAGTGGGAAATGGTAGGAGAACCTTTGGAAGAAAAAGGTGCCATGAAAGCCGATCATTTTAACAAGTATGTTGATCTGGCAAACGCCATTGCCGACCGACTATTAAATGACTAGATATTAATTCAATATGAAAATTGGTCCGGGCTCCACTTCAAGTGGAACCCGGACTTTGCTTTTTGTAATGATCATTCTTCAAATTTTGTGAATAACTATTTCTTCTATTTCCCTGAATTCCCAATCAGGAAAATATCTTTGCAGATCAAAAAAAATTAAGCGTATGCAAACCTGGTTCGAGTGTAAAGTAAAATATGTAAAAATAGACGACGATGGTCGTGAACGCAAAGTCAGTGAAGTATATCTGGTTGACGCAGTGTCATTTACTGATGCAGAAACACGCATCATTCAGCAAATGGAAACCATGGTTCGCGGTGAATTTATGGTTGACAACATCAAAAAATCGAATATCGTTGAAATATACCCGCACGAAAACGGCGAATGGTGGTACAAAGCCAGGATTGGTATTGTGACCATCGACGAAAAAGCAGGCAAAGAGAAGAAAATCAACAACTATTTTCTGGTTGCAGCCGACGATCTGAAACAGGCACTTCAACGCCTCGAAGACGGACTTTCTTACATTCTGGTACCTTACCAGACTACTTCGCTGGCAATATCAACTATCGTTGATGTATTCCCTTATTTCGAGGATAAAGTAAACGCACCAATTCCTTCGAACCTGAAGCCTCTAAAAGAGGTAACCAAAACACCGGTTTTCGAAGATGAGGATTTGGATGTAGTTTACTCTGCTGACGAGGAGGAAGAAGAAGATACCGAAGAAGAAGAAATTGACGATCAGGAATAGGTCGCTCAATCTGCGAACAAAGCAACAAAAAATCCGGAGGTGTCGAATCTCCGGATTTTTTATTTTCAGCTTACAAGCATCGACTTTTTAAGCCCGATCATGACCTTGTAAAAGCAGAATCGATCGCGTTGAGCAGGATCAAACTCATAATAAGCGTTAACAATGCGACACACATTCTTAATTTCAGAATAGATAGCATTAATTTCGCGCTTCAATTCAGCATCTAATTGGTCCTGCCCATGCGAAATGTCGAAGCAGTTCTTCAATTCAGCCAACTTTTCTTTGTAGGTAAGCAAACGGGTTAGTAAACCGGCATCGATCCCACGCGACAGAACCATTTGTTGCAGATCGCTGTCCATGTTGCGTTTAAAAGTAGCCATCATTTTATACAGACTAAAATGATCGCCATTTTTAGCATCACTGAAATAATCAACATAACCTAATTTTTCAAAAGTATCCTTCAGAAATTGCTTGTCGTAGCTGAAATCAACTTTCAATTCGGCACGGAAAACGGTAATGTCTTTCAAAGCAGAAATCATCAGTTCATAAAACTGCCCGTGTTTTTCGAGATGTTCGGATAGCGATTCTTCAGAAAAATACTGATGCATAATGCTATCAATTCTATGCTTCAGATCTTTTGCATATTCAGGCGACCAATTGTGCCTGATTGAAGAGAGTTCGTAGATATTCTCACTAAATGACTGGGCGATCTTTCTGCAAGTCAGGATGGTTGCAGTTCCGGTTAAGCAAGTTGATATGACATTCATAATCGCAGATATTAATTATTGGTTAATAAAATATACGACATTTTAACCTAAAAAAATATGTTTTTTACCTTTTATTATCAATATTGTGTTGTAGAACAATTCATCACTAAAAGATGTAAGTCAAAAGGTAAAAACAGGTAACCAATGCCTTAAAAACAAAAACCCCTGATCGGTTTTTACACCAATCAGGGATCTCTATATTTTGCAAAATTTTCAGCAAAAATACTAACTGTTTTTCGCGGCTCTTTTGCGTTCGTGCTCTTTTAATGCGATTTTTCGCATCCGTATAGATAGCGGAGTAACCTCGACCAACTCATCTTCTTTGATATATTCGAGCGCTTCTTCAAGGCTGAATTTTATCGGAGTAATCAGTCTCATTTTTTCATCGGTACCAGAGGCACGCATATTGGTCAATTTTTTTGGTTTGGTTACATTGATGGTTAAATCATCTGCACGATTATTCTCACCAATCACCTGTCCTTCATAAATTTCCTGTTGTGGATCGATAAAAAATGATCCCCGGTCGGCAAGCTTACTGATCGAATAAGCAAATGCTGTACCGGTTTCAAGAGCAACCAGCGATCCGTTATTCCGAATATCGATTGCTCCCTTATATGGCTGATATTCAACGAAACGATGGTTCATAACAGCTTCTCCGGCGGTGGCCGTCAGCATATTGGTACGCATGCCAATAATTCCGCGCGACGGAATAATAAATTCGAGGTGAATACGATCGCCCTTTCGCTCCATAATTTGCATTTCGCCTTTACGCTGCGAGGCCATTTCAACCACTTTTCCTGAATATTCTTCAGGAACATCGACGTGCATTTCTTCGATCGGTTCACATCTTTCGCCATCAATTTCTTTAAACAATACCTGAGGCTGCCCCACCTGAAGTTCATATCCTTCGCGACGCATGGTTTCAATCAGGACAGATAAATGCAGGACACCCCGACCATAAACAATATACGAATCAGCTGATTCGGTAGGAAGAACCCTCAAAGCAAGGTTTTTTTCCAGTTCTTTTTCCAGACGGTCTTTCAAGTGGCGCGAAGTCACATATTTTCCTTCTTTTCCGTAGAAAGGAGAATTGTTGATCATGAAAGTCATACTCATGGTAGGTTCATCTACAGCAATCGGGTCAAGCGGTTCCGGATTTTCCCAATCACAAACCGTATCGCCAATATCGAAACCTTCGATTCCAACCATTGCACAAATATCTCCGGAAATCATTTTTTCGACCTTAACACGGCCCAATCCGGTAAATGTATGAAGTTCTTTTATTTTACACCTTTTCACTGAGCCATCGCGTTTAACCAGCGAAACGTTCATGCCTTCTCGAATTTCGCCACGGTGAATACGGCCAATGGCAATACGGCCAACATACGACGAATAATCGAGTGAAGTAATTAAAACCTGTGGAGTTCCGGGATTTGCAACCGGGGCTGGTATATTTTTTACAATCGATTTAAGCAAAGCTTCGATGTTGTCGGTAGGAACTTTCCAGTCATCAGACATCCAGCCTTGTTTGGCCGACCCGTAAATAGTCGGAAAATTTAACTGTTCTTCGGTGGCATTCAAACTGTACATCAGGTCAAAAACCTGTTCGTGAACCTCTTCAGGCCTGCAATTGGGTTTGTCAACTTTATTTACCACAACAATAGGTTTCAGGCCTAAAGCGAGTGCTTTCGACAGTACAAACCGTGTTTGTGGCATAGTGCCTTCAAAAGCATCAACCAGTAATAAAACACCGTCGGCCATGTTCAATACACGCTCAACTTCTCCGCCAAAATCGGCGTGACCGGGAGTATCTATAATATTGATTTTAATATCTTTATAAATAACCGATACATTTTTTGCCAGAATCGTAATTCCTCGTTCACGTTCCAAATCGTTGCTGTCGAGAATCAACTCTTGTATCTTCTCGTGTTCTTTCATGATGTTACAATAGTAAATCATCTTGTCAACCAATGTGGTTTTTCCGTGGTCAACGTGGGCAATAATCGCAATGTTTCTTATCTTCTGCATAGGGTTCAAAAATGAAGGCGCAAAGATAGCCTAATAATCCAATCGAAATTGCTTTTACGGTAAGCTGGAGGTTAAGTTTATGTAAATACTACTATTTTAACAATTTAGCCACATTAAAATGCAAAACGGAGGACTCTTTTTTAAGAATTCTCCGTTTTTATCTTACCAAAAACACATCATTATTCCTGAATTCCCAAATTCAGAAATAAATTTGTCGAAATTACCTAATTACTTTGGCTGAATATTCCTAATTTGATTGATCATACGGGCTTCTGTAGAATCCTTTTTTATACTTGTTACGTCGCCAACACAATTGGTAAAATAAACATAATGCCCCATATCCTGAAAACGGTAAACTTTGCAACCTTCATGTTCAAATAAATAATCAACCTGATAGGATTTATTATTAACCGGAACAGTTGTTGTAACTGGCTGACGCATGATTCCGCAAGAAATGAGAAAAATAGCACTGAATGCCAAGAGAAGATTTTTAGCCAATGAGTTCATGATTAGTCTGATTTATTTGTGCCGTTTCTTCAATTCGCGTGCCAGATCTTCAATCCGGTATCCTTTGTGCGACAATAAAACAATCAGGTGATACAATAAATCGGCACCTTCGTACAGGAAGTTTTCATCATCATCGGCCATTGCTCCAATAATGGTTTCAACCGCCTCCTCTCCCACTTTCTGGGCAATTTTGCGGGTTCCTTTCTGAAACATCGAAGTAGTGTACGAACCTTCGGGCATTTCCTGCTTCCGCTGATCGATAAAGTCCTGAAGATACTCAATAAACTGGATGTCGCTTTCTTCGTTTGTTTCACCCCAGCAAGTATCATCGCCAGTGTGGCAAACCGGACCAACCGGATTCACTTTAATCAGCAATGTGTCGTTATCGCAATCCGAAGCAATTGAAACTACACTCAGAAAATTACCCGACTCTTCGCCCTTGGTCCACAATCGATTTTTGGTACGGCTGAAAAAAGTAACCTGACCGGTTTCTTCAGTTTTGGCAACGGCCTCTTCGTTCATAAATCCCAACATGAGCACAACATTGGTAGTATTATCCTGAATAACAGCGGGAATCAGGCCATTCAGTTTCGTAAAATCTAATTGTGTATTTTCCATTATATTTTTAGTTGTATTATTTTCTGAAGTCTTTGAGAATCAAATTTAAGTCCGGCACAAAGATGCAGAAAGTTTTATCTTATGACAATTCCTTTACTTTTCAAATAACTTTTCAAATCGGGTATCGCAATTTCCTTGTAATGGAAAATGCTGGCAGCCAGCCCGGCAT
>JAHEYU010000128.1 GCA_023251435.1 Bacteroidota bacterium | reverse complement strand
TAATCTCGCATAAAAAAGAGGAAGAAACCAAAGACAGTATTTTCCCAACAAAAAGACCAACAGAATTGGAAGCAGATGTTGTACGGTTCCAGAATTCGAAAGACAAATGGGTGGCTTTCATCGGAACTATCGACGGTCGTCCGTACGAAATTTTCACCGGACTTTCTGACGATGAGGATGGAATTTTACTTCCACGCACCATTACTGGCGGAAAGATCATTAAAAACATCGAACCCGACGGTAGCAAACGATACGACTTTCAATATGTCAATAAACGCGGATACAAAACCACGATCGAAGGATTGTCATTCAAATTCAATCCGGTATTTTGGAACTATGCCAAACTTATCTCCGGAATTCTGCGCCACGGAATGCCTATCCACAAAGTGGTTGACACGGTTACCAGTCTTCAGTTCGACAACGAAACTATTAACAGCTGGAAAGCCGGTGTAGCCCGCGCTCTGAAGAAATATGTGCCCGATGGAACTGCTGCAGAAGGAGCTGTTTGCGAAGAATGTGCATCACACAATGTAATCTATCAGGAAGGTTGCCTCACATGTCCAGACTGTGGATCATCCAAATGTGGCTGATAAATCAGACTTCCCGGTTAAAAAAAAGAGTGGCTGCCTCAAACGAGACAGCCACTCTTTTTTGCTGTGAACACCAATAAATGATACCAAATGCAAATCTAAATCAGTCCAAACCAATTCTGGTATAATGCCGATGAATAGAAATGTTAAGTCCAATCTTCGCGCACTCGATTGGACTGTTATATTTCTTCAATCTGTATTATGCCTTTTCTTTCAATGAATTTTCGGAAATATCCGACTTAAACTCTAGCTGGTAAGGCACTGAAAAGTAAAACGATGAGCCTTGCTCGGGCTCCGAATTGACCCAGATTTCACCGCCTAACAATTCAACCAGGTTTTTTGTAATGGCCAGGCCAAGACCATTTCCGCCATATTTTCGGGAAAACCCAGCATCAACCTGACAGAACCGCTCAAATACCTTTTTCTGGAAATCGTGCGGAATTCCGATGCCTGTATCCTTCACCCTGAAAACAATATAATCACCTTTAACATGGTAACTGATTTCGATGTATCCGGAATCGGTAAATTTTATGGCGTTACCAGCCAAATTGTTTAATATCTGTCTTATCCGATCCGAATCGCTTTCAATCAAAATCTCATGATCAGACAGAGGATGAACTACCCGCAACCCGATACCTTTGTCTTTCGCCTTGTAAAAAAAATCCTTTTGAACATCGTTTACCAGCTGCGACACAGAAACCAGATGTTTCCGAATAGTGACCTGTCCGGAATCCAGCTTCGAAATATCGATAATATCACTGATTACAGACAATAGATTGTTGCCATTTTGGATAATCGTCCGGACAAATTCTGCTTTTTGTTCCTCATCAAAATCCGGGTCAGCCAGTAATTCAGAAAAACCAATAATGCTGTTGAGTGGGGTACGAATTTCGTGTGACATGTTGGCCAAAAAAGTTGATTTCAAAATATCGCTTTCAATCGCTTTTTCTTTGGCCTTTATTAACTCATTCTCACTCCTCTTTTTCTCTGTAATATCTTCAGTAACAGAAACAAAGTGAGTAATATTTCCATCTTTCCCAACGATCGACGAAATTGACATATTGCCCCAATAGAGTTCTCCCTTTTTGTTTTTATTTATCAGCTCTCCACGCCATATTTTTCCTGACAAAATTGTCTGCCATAGTTCTTTATACACTTCGGGGGGCATCTCACCCGACTTTAAAATGCTGGTTTTATGCCCCAGAATTTCGTGACTGCTATAACCGCATAACTCGTAGAATCGCGGATTGGCATATTCAACAATTCCTTTAACATTTGTGATTGCAATAGATACCGGATTGCTTTCAACGGCTTGCGACAATTTATGAAATTCTCTTTCAGCCTCATTTCTTGCCTTACGTTCAAGCACTTCGTTTAATGCTCTGCGTATCGCCAGTGGTAATTTTCCCAATTTATCTTTCAATACATAATCAACCGCACCTTCTTTCAGCATTTCAACAGCCAAATCTTCGCCAATTGCTCCCGAAACGCAAATAAACGGCACCTGCGGACATTTTTCTTGCGCCAGTTTCAGTGCTTTCATTCCGTTGTATGATGGAAGGTTGTAATCAGACAGGATTAAATCGAAAGTGGATGAATTAATATTCTCCACAAAAGCTTTCTCATCTGAAACCAATTCCAATTGAAATTGAAACCCTTCAGATTTCAATCTGGAGATAATCAGTTCAGCATCCGACAAATTATCTTCCAGATAAAGTACATTCAGTTTTTGTCCGGGCATCAGAATGTGTTATTAAAAAATACTAAAGCGATGAGAATTGAATAGTGTTTGCCTTGGTCTTTTATACTTTTCTACTCTTCACAACAAGCCTGTTTCTATTCCTGTAAAAATAAATACAAAAAACTAATAACACTAATTCGAAAGCGAAAGTTAAGGTAAATTATTCAGAATAAGCTCAATAAACAGAAATTGATGATTTTCGCAAAACATTTATCGATTTCTTTCTACAATTTTCAATGTTTCCGTTATCTTGTTTAGAAAGCTTTGTTTATAATATTGTCAATCCATATAAAAAACAAACAGTAATGATTTCGGAAACCAGCCTTGAAAAATTAAAGATATTAGCCGGAGCTGCAAAATACGACGTGTCGTGCGCTTCGAGCGGAACCAATCGGAACAATTCGAACTCCGGAATCGGAAATGCTACTGCCTGGGGCATCTGCCATAGTTTTGCTGAAGACGGGCGCTGCATTTCGCTCCTGAAAATCATGCTTAGCAACTTTTGCATTTACGACTGCGCCTACTGCATCAATCGCAAAAGCAACGACATACCGCGTACTTCGTTTACTCCTGAAGAAATCGTCCACCTGACCATCGAATTTTACCGTCGCAACTACATCGAAGGACTTTTCCTCAGTTCGGGTGTGCTGCGAAATCCGGATTATACGATGGAAAGATTGGTGGCAGTGGCCAAACTACTCAGGACAGAGCATAGATACAACGGATACATTCACCTGAAAGCGATTCCGGGTGCCAGTCAGCAACTGATTGCCGAAGCAGGTATGTGGGCCGACCGGTTGAGCGTAAATATCGAAATACCTACTGAAACCAACCTAAAACTGCTGGCTCCTGATAAAGATTTTCAAAGCGTACTGGAACCAATGAAAATCATTTCGACCAGCATTCTGGAATCGAAGGAAGAGCGCAAAAAGCACCGAAGCGCGCCACTTTTCAGCCCATCAGGCCAAAGTACCCAATTGATTATTGGAGCCACCAACGATACCGATCACACAATCCTGAAACTTTCATCGGCATTGTATTTACGGCGCGATCTCAAACGCGTTTATTATTCGGGATACATTCCTGTAAATAGTTACGACAGCCGTTTACCTGCGCTCAACACTCCCCCGCTCCGTCGCGAACACCGATTATATCAGGCTGACTGGCTATTGCGCTTCTACGGCTTCAAAGCCAATGAAATTGTGAATACCGAAAATCCTAATCTCGATTTGGATCTCGACCCGAAAGTAACCTGGGCTTTGCGCAACCCGCACCTGTTCCCTGTTGACATCAACAAAGCCGACCCGCTGATGCTGCTTCGCGTTCCGGGAATCGGCACTCATTCGGTACAGCTTATTTTACTGGCCCGAAAACACAACCGGCTAAACTCATCGCACCTTCAAAAAATGGGAGTGGTTCTGAAACGGGCAAAGTTTTTCATTACCTGCAACGAACTAAGGTCGCAGAACCTTCAGGATTTAAAACCCGAAATCGTTCGCCAGATTTTGCTTGAAAAGAAACCTGTTGGAAGCGACGGCGCCTTTCAACTGAAGTTGTTTAATCCGGTAATGCCTGCTTTGAGGTAGTAATCAGTGGTCAGTCGCAGTAAATGGTAAATGGTAATTATAGTCTCTCGTCCATGAACATCTTTTCTTTCGATAATACTTTTGAAGGACTTTTGACCCTGGTTTTTGAAAGCTACCAGCGAAAGCAATTTCCTGACGAAATACTTTCTGGTGAAGGAAGTCAGCCTGTTTTGTTTGCTTCGACCATTACCATTGAAACCGATGACAAAAAAGCAGAACGCGTTTGGAATGGTATTGTAAAGCGTTCTTCAGGAGAAAATGCTCACCGCATTTACAGGGTTTTTCTGGCCGATATGCCCGATACGCCCATGCTTCTGGTAAAGTACATCAGGTTAATAATTGAATCGGGTAAAAACGAAGAAACCAACTTTTCGGAACCGATAGTGGTTGAATTCAATAAACTGCATCAGAAAGTTTGCAAAGAAGCCCATCGAATCAACGGATTTGTGCGGTTTCAGAAAACCATTGAAGGCAGTTATTATGCATCGTTTGCCCCAATGTACGATGTGCTTCCACTGTGCATTCCGCATTTTAAAGATCGATATGCCGACCAACCGTGGATTATTTACGACCTGAAACGCAACTACGGATTTTGGTACGACCTGAAAAATGTTTCGCGCGTGGTTTTCGACGACCTGAAAGTAAATTCGCAGAACGGGCAATTGCATTCATCGTTGCTGGCCGAAGATGAAAAACTTTTTCAGCAGCTATGGAAACAGTATTACCACAGTATATGTATTCAGGAGCGAAAAAACGACAAAGTGCACCGCCAACTATTGCCTAAACGATTTTGGAAATATCTTCCGGAGAAAAGTTTCTAAAGACTATACTTCAGCGAAAGTATTAAGCTTCTTCCGCCTGAAACGATTCCGGAGGAATAGGGTCGGTAACGTTTGTTCAGGATATTCTCCAGACCTGCATTAAGGCTAAAATTTTCGGCGAGCTGAAAGGAAGTTTTCAGATTGAGTGTCCACCATGCCGGAGAATATGGTTTCCCGTTTTCATCGACCGCATAAATCTCCGGTTTTTCCTTTTCACTGGGCGACAAACCGTCATTCGAGATTTCGCCGTTAAACCGGGCATACAGAACAAGCTTATATTTTTCTTCAGCAAAACTTAGGTGCGAACTGCCGAAGAAAGGCGCAGCATGACGCAGCGGATCGCCAAAACTATCTTCGCCCCATGTATAGCTCAGCGAATTTTTCATTGAAAGCCGTGGCATAAAGAAAAGTTCCATCGAAAAGCTTCCACCATAAATACGGGCAAAATCGGCATTCACAATGGCTTCCACTTTACTTAACGAACCATCATAAATAATCGAATCTCGTCCGTTAAAACTGAAATCACTGCGCACCATCGCATCGTCGAGGAAAGTATAAAATGCATCGAGCTCGAACTTGGCTAGCTTCTGAAAACGCCTAATGACGCCAATTTCAACATTCCGGGCATATTCAGGTTTCAGATCGGTATTGGGAACCATTACATTTCCGGGAGTCGATTCAAAAACCTTGGCCACATCGTCGATATTAGGCGACCGAAAACCGGTTGAAGCACTTGCATTTAGCTGCCAGTCGCCGGTTGGATGATACACGATGCCCACGTTTCCGGTAGCCGCACCGTGTTGGTTGCTGAATTCGGAAAATGGAAAGTCATAAAACTCATTTGAAAATTCACCTTCGAGCGCGGTAAAAGTATATCGTCCGCCTGCATGAATTGTAAAATGGCGGTTGAGTAACCATTTGTAACTTAGATAAGCCGCCAAACTATTGGTGGTGGAACCATCGGGATAACGGGTATCAATATTTTTGCGATCGCCGGTAAGCAGGTTATTCGAAATACCCTCCGAACCCACAAGGTTGAAAGTGCCTTCGAAGCCATAATAAATTACATTTTGACGGTTGATGGTCTTGTCCAGATCAATATTCAGGCTGAATACATCCACCCGCTCAGTACGTTCAGAAAGTTCCTTTTTGTTTAGTTTCCGATCGAGCCGGCTTTCAGTAAAACTTTGCCACCCTGCCAGAAAGTTTATGCGATCGAACAAGCTGTTTTTTTGCGTGTACGCCAGCTGTAGTGAATGTAATCCCCACATTTGCGGGCCATAATACCAATCGCCATATTTCAAGATGCCGCCACCATACTGAATAAGCCGGTCGTAGCGGGGAATATCTGAAGTTGCGGAATAATGAAAAGCATAATTGAAATCGAGCTTTTCGGAGGGGCGGTAGCGAAGTTTAAGCATTGAATTGAACTGTGAATAGCCGGAATAAACCTGCTTCCGCGGATCTGAATTGCTGATAATCTGATCGCTTCCGGAGTCGATCAGTGAATTTTGAAGTACATATTGAGGGCGAAGATATTCTGCGGGACCATCAGTTCCCATTTTCAGGTCATCGAAATCGGTGTAAGTCAAACTAAGCAATGCGGCTAATTTTGCTGAACCAAAATTAACATCTCCATGCACTGTTTTTTCAAAATTCGCACCCGAATAACGCGCAAAAACACTTCCCCGCCGATCGTATTCTTCAGAACTCGAAAGTTTAGGTTTTAGAGTCTGATAACTCATTACTCCACCCAGCGCATCACTTCCGTAAATAACCGATCCAGGTCCGAAAATAACTTCGGTACTTTCGATACTTCCTGCGTCGAGTGAAATTACATTCTGAAGGTTCCCGTTACGGTAAATGGCATTGTTCATGCGGATTCCATCGACTACCAACAAAAGACGGTTGGCCGAAAAACCGCGAATCATCGGACTTCCGCCCCCCATCTGGCTTTTCTGAACAAACACGCCACTTTTGTATTCGAGCAGGTCGGCAGCTGTTTGTGGATTTTGAAAATCGATATCTTTACGGTTGATGGTGATAATTTTATTAGGGATTTCGAGCCTCGATTGTTCGCGCCGACTGGCCGACACCACTATTTCGTCGATACGCACCGGGTCTTCGAGTAGTCGCACCACAAAATTAGTTGACCACAGATTTTGGTAGTTCGTGCGCAATTTCACATAAGAAGAGTGGGAGAAAGTGATTCGTAAGGCATCCTTAAACGAAGTAATATCCGCTTTCCCTTCCTTATTCGTATGGACAGAAAGCTGATCGGCATAAATAATGACACCTTCAACTGGCTTGCCGGTTTTTGAGTCGCACACAAAAACTAGCTGTGCATTAGCAAGTTGAGAACAAATAAATAGCAGAATAATGAATAAAGGTTTCAATCCGGATATTTTTTACGAAAATAGAAATTCGGACGGTACCCAGCAATTATTATGCCTTTTGAGAATACAAAACAAACATAAACACAAAAATCAGTTATCCAATTTAATTCTGATTAGTTGCAGCACACTTTCCATTTGGCTGTCATCTTTTATTTCGAGTCTGATTCCACGGCCTTCGGCATATTTTCGGGCATTCACCAATTCATTTTTAATGGTTTCGGGCAACTGGCTTTTTAATACTGCTTCAACAGCACGATCGCCAAAAACAAATCCAACTAGGAAATAACCGCTTTCGGGCAGAACAAACAGGAGGTTTCGCTTTTTAGAAATTAGCTTCAAAGTCCAACCCGCTTTTTGTCCGTAATGCTTCCATTCGGGGGTCAGCTGTCCGGTTTCCGATTCAATAAAGTGGCAAATCTGATTGAGAAATGTTTTCGTTTCGCCCAAAACAGAAGCAAGGATTTCTTCATCGGGCATCTGATTTTTATCACCAAAAGCACTTGCT
>JAHEYU010000014.1 GCA_023251435.1 Bacteroidota bacterium | reverse complement strand
CATCGTCGTCATTGTAATAAACTGTTGTATCAGAACCCACCAGCTCTTGCTGATCCATGTCATAAGCCTGATAGTCTGAGTTTTGCGTCTGTTCGTCAGGCTGATAAATGTAGTTGTTCTGGGTCAAGGAACCATCGGTATTTTTTCCCGCCTGGCTCATCACTATTCTTTCATTACCTTCAACCCTTTTACCTGTTTGTGAATTATCCTGATTTAATGTAACGGGTGGTACATCTGCGGGAGAGAAATAGATATCATCATCGTATGTTTTAGCCATGTATGTTCCCGTGGTACATGCACTGACTAATATTGCAACAACTGCGATGAATGGAAGTTTGGTTTTCATAGCACACCCTCCTTTATAATGATTGATAAATTTACTTTCTTTGTAGCCTATAAAACTAGTACGAAAAACTCAAATACCATACCAAAAGTAAAGAAATGGCAAAAGAATTGACTCCCCGAAGCGAAAATTATTCACAATGGTACAACGATCTGGTTGTTAAGGCTGATCTTGCCGAGAATTCGGCTGTTAGAGGCTGCATGGTAATTAAACCTTATGGTTATGCAATCTGGGAAAAAATGCAGGCAGAGTTAGACCGCATGTTTAAAGAGACTGGTCATTCGAACGCATATTTCCCATTGTTTATACCGAAATCGTTTTTCAGCAAAGAAGCCAGCCATGTGGAAGGTTTTGCCAAAGAATGTGCAGTAGTTACCCACTATCGTTTGATGAATGATCCGGATGGGAAAGGAATTATCGTTGATCCGAATGCGAAACTGGAAGAAGAATTAATCGTTAGGCCAACTTCAGAAACCATTATTTGGAGCACCTATAAAAACTGGATTCAATCATACCGCGATTTGCCTATTCTTGTCAATCAGTGGGCCAATGTGGTTCGCTGGGAAATGCGGACACGACTGTTTTTACGCACAACAGAATTTTTATGGCAGGAAGGTCACACCGCGCATGCAACCAGTCAGGAAGCGATGGCCGAAACCGAACAAATGGTAAATGTGTACGCGACTTTTGCCGAAAAATTCATGGCGCTTCCGGTTATTAAAGGAGCAAAATCGGCCAACGAACGCTTTGCCGGTGCACTCGAAACTTACACGATCGAAGCTTTAATGCAGGACGGAAAAGCACTGCAGTCAGGAACTTCGCATTATCTTGGGCAAAATTTTGCCAAAGCTTTTGATGTTCGGTTCGCAACCAAAGAAGGTCACGAAGAATTTGTATGGGGTTCCTCATGGGGAGTTTCGACCCGACTGATGGGCGCTTTGATCATGGCTCATTCTGACGATAACGGATTGGTATTACCTCCGAAACTTGCACCATTTCAGGTGGTTATAGTTCCAATATACAAACAGATGGAACAACTTGCCGCTATTTCTGAAAAAGTGGATATCATTGTTTCAAAATTAAGGGCATTGGGAGTTTCGGTTAAATACGACAACAACGACAACAAAAAACCAGGCTGGAAATTTGCTGAATACGAGTTGAAAGGCGTTCCGGTTCGCATTGCTATGGGACCGCGCGACCTCGAAAACGGCACGGTAGAAGTTGCCCGCCGCGATACCCTGGAGAAACAAGTTGTTCCAATAGATAATATTGAGTTGTATATTCAGCAATTACTGAATGATATTCAGGAAAATATTTTTAACAAAGCGCGTGATTACCGCACCGCAATGACTACTCCGGTTGAAACTTATGAAGAGTTTAAAGATGTACTCCAAAATAAAGGCGGGTTTATTATGGCTCATTGGGACGGAACTCCTGAAACTGAACAGGCCATAAAGGATGAAACCAAAGCCACCATTCGTTGCATCCCGTTTGATCAGGTTCCTGAAGATGGAACTTGTATCTATTCAGGAAAACCATCGAAAGGCCGGGTTATTTTTGCCTTGGCTTATTAAACTGGCGAAATCATAAAACAATAAAAGCAGCCAAATTTGGCTGCTTTTATTGTTTTATAAATGAGCGTATTCAATAAACTCAAAAATGGATGAATAATTCAGAAGCGAATTCCATCCGGCCTTAATAAAAACATTATATTCGGATGAAAAATTTAACACTTCGACTATGGATACTGCTGAAAACAATAGCGCCAGCCAATTGGATGGTCTGGTCATAAAAACAAACCTCAAACAGGAAGTTTATAAGAACTCCATCAGGATGTTTGCATTACTTAAGGATGTATTGCGGGAATTGGAAGCAGAATATCGTGCGGTTTTGGCGGATAAAGTTGCTGATAGCATTTTGCCGCAATTTCAGGAAAAAGGGCCTTTTGAAGCCGAATTCAGAATTGGGGGCGATTTGCTGATTTTTAGCATGCACACCAACGTGTTTGTTTTTAACCGCGAACATCCGATCTGGAAACTGGATTACATCAAAGCCAATCCGCTGAATTCCTATTGCGGGGTGTTTAGTATTTATAATTTTTTGGCCGACTCCTTTAAATACAACCGATTCCAGGATTTGGGATACCTGATTGCACGCATTTTTGTAAACCGTGAGAACCATTTTTTTGTTGAAGGTAAAAGGCAAACGAGTGAAGTTGTGAAGGATTTCGGAATTGATGAATTAACCAAGGAATACCTGAAAGATATTATTGAAACTGCTATAAAATATGCCATTGATTTTGATTTGCTGGTTCCACCTTACGACCAGGTAAAGATCGCAACCGTTGAACAGATGCAGATGGAAATCAATCATTCCCGGATTCAGACAGGCAAACGACTGGGCTTTAAATTTAATTCCGACGACGTTTAAGAAATTTTGAATGATGAATTTTGAATGAATGAATGGAAAAATTATGGAACAGGTTTTAGAAAGATTTTTAAGATATTCGAAGATTTACACCACCTCCGATCCGGATAGTGAAACATTCCCGAGTACCGATCGCCAACTGGCATTTGCTGATTTGCTGGCCAAGGAATTGTGTGAAATTGGTTTAACCGAAGTTACACGCGACGAGTTTGGATATGTTACAGCCACGCTGCCATCCAATGTTGATCATCAGGTTCCGGTAATCGGTTTTGTTTCGCACGTTGATACCAGTCCCGATTTTTCGGGGGAAAACGTAAATCCGCAGTTGGTCAGAAATTATCAGGGTCAGGATTTGGTCCTGAATACTGAAGACAACATTGTTTTAAGTCCACGCGATTTTCCTGAATTGATGAAATATGTTGGTCAGGACTTGATTACTACCGATGGTGAAACATTGTTGGGTGCCGACGATAAAGCAGGAATTGCAGAAATTGTAACGGCAATGGATTTTTTAGTCAATCATCCTGAAATTAAACACGGCAAAATCCGTATTTGCTTTACGCCTGATGAAGAAGTGGGGCATGGAACCCAATACTTCGATGTTGAGAAATTTGGTGCCGACTTTGCCTATACGCTTGATGGTGGGGAAATAGGAGAACTCGAATACGAAAATTTCAATGCAGCCAGTGCGAAAATTTCGGTGAAAGGCCGGAGTGTACACCCCGGTTATGCTAAAAATACCATGATCAATTCGGCACTGGTGGCCATGCAAATCATACAAATGCTTCCGCCGGAACAACGACCAGAATACACTACAGGTTTTGAGGGCTTTTTTCACCTCACTTCGTTTGAAGGTGATGTTTCGCTTACCAAACTGGAATTTATTATCCGCGATCACGATCTTGCTAAATTCGAAGCGAAGAAAAAACTGATGACGGAAGTTTGCGGATTGGTCAATCTTCGTTACGGACAAGGAACTGTTTCGCTTGAAATGGCCGATCAGTATTACAACATGAAACAAAAGGTTGAGCCGGTGAAATACATTGTCGATCTGGCCGAACAGGCAATGATAGACGTTGGCGTTACCCCAAAAATAAAAGCCATTCGCGGCGGAACCGACGGTGCGCAGCTTTCGTGGAAAGGTTTGCCCTGCCCCAATATTTTTGCCGGAGGGCACAATTTTCATGGCCCATTCGAATTTGTACCCGTACAGTCGATGCAAAAAGCAGTTGAGGTAATTGTGCGGATTGCTGAATTGGTAGCGAAAACGTGAAAAGCCCCATCCCCAACCCTTCCCCAATGAGGGAAGGGAGTTTGGCCTACTGGTTGAAAAATAATCTTGTCTGTTAAATTTTGATTTATTGGTTACTTGCAATGCTTTTCAAAACGGATGCTATTGATATACAGCAGATAAACCTTGAACTTTAAACTTGAAACCTGGAACTTTGTGAAATGGTCGAGCAATTTCTGAAATATATTCACAGCGAAAAGCTGTTTCACTCGTCGCAGGTTGTGCTGCTGGCGGTTAGTGGCGGCGCCGATTCGATGCTGATGTTGCATTTGTTTGCCAATGCGGGTTTTTCGGTGGCGGTTGCCCATTGCAATTTTGGGTTGCGCGGAAATGAATCGGATGGAGACGAGCACTTTGTTTCAGATTATTGCGATCAGCACAATCTGGCTTTTCATTCCAAAAAATTCAGTACCGAAGAATATTCTAAACTCGAAGGTATTTCGATTGAAATGGCCGCCCGCGATTTGCGTTACGAATGGTTCGATGAGTTGCTCGAAAGGCATGGTTACGATTCTCTGGCCACAGCGCATCATCAGGACGATGTAATCGAAACTTTCCTGATCAATCTTTCCAGAGGCAGCGGAATTAAGGGATTGAGCGGTATCCAGCCCAAATCAGGAAAAATTATACGCCCGATGTTGTTTACCAACAGGGCTGAAATTCTTGAATATTGCCAGCGAATGTCAATCGCTTACAGAACCGATTCAACAAATCTTGAAACCATATACAAACGCAACCTGATTCGTCGGGAAATATTACCCTTGCTCGAACAGGTGAATCCTGCCTTCAGGAGAAATGCATTGAAAACCATTGGAAACCTGCACGAAACGGGGCAGCTATTTCAGCAGCGGATGAGCGAAATTAAAGCAATGGTTTATTCTGAAGACGAACAGGGTGTAATGATTCACATTGAGAAACTACAAAACCTGAATCCGTTGCGAACTATTTTGTTTGAGCTGATCCGAGAATTTGGATTTCAGGCTGAACAGATTGACGACATTATTGATTCACTAAACAAGGAATCGGGCCGTAAATTCTTTTCCGAAGATTACCGCCTGGTAAAAGACCGTGAATATCTGCTGATTTCTCCCTTCAGGACAAAACAGGAGCGCATTTTTTACATTGAAGAAGATTGCACCAAAATGACTACTCCGCTTCATTTTTCGCTTGAAAAACTGGATCGGACGACTAATTTCAGGTTTTCAACAAACCCGAATTTGGTTGATCTTGATCTGGATAAACTCATTTTTCCGCTGATTATCAGGCATTGGCAGGAAGGAGAGTATTTTCAGCCTCTTGGCATGGCCGGACTAAAAAAACTAAGCGATTTCTTTATCGATGAGAAATACTCCATTCCGGAGAAAGAAAATGCATGGATTCTGGCCAGTGGCAATCAGTTGGTGTGGATTTTCGGAAAACGGTTGGACGATAGGTTTAAAATCACTTTAGAAACAAAAAGGATTCTGAGAATAAGGTTGGGCTAGGAATAGCCTGGATATAAATCTGTTTGGATTATAATCTTACATCAATTTCTTCATTCACCGAATCGTATTTGTATTTCACAATTTCTCCGGAAATGATGAACTGAATGACTTGTTCAATAATATCAAGCGGAGCAATAAACCATTCTCTTGGAGTGTGACGGTTTCCGTTTTTATCAAAGATGTCGATATTTAAACAGGAGTTTCCGAAAAAGTTATGAAGCAATTGTTCCAATTTCTGAGGATTCATGTTGTAACATTTGTATGCCATCACAATTCGAACGTCTGCCATTAAATAGGTTGGTTCCTGAAAGGCATTTTTAATCCGGTCTTCTACTGTTGTTTTGGAGTAACCGATTTTATAAAGATGATGAATTTCCCTGATTTCCTTCTTCTCGCTTTTTGATTTTAAAATGTAGATAAATCCGGCTTCCTGATCTTCGTCGGTAATGTTGCCAAATTTTTCAAGGAAGCTTTCGTTTACCTTGTCTGCATTTTCTGAAACTACCTGACCGTTTGCATAAAGAATTTTTTCAACTGAACGTTTTAGCATGTTTGATTCGGTGCCATTTTCAAAAATACAACGTGTCCGTCCGTCTTCTCTAACCCGGGTGCCATCTTCTTTGTAATGTTCTTTTTGAGTAAGCTCTATCTTTTCAATTAAGAATAAAATACCGTTGTGGACATAAAATGCACCTTCCCTTAAATTACCCAATTTAAATTCGATCAGCTTTCTTTTTCCGGCTGAAAGGTCTTTCTGAACATCTTTGAAAAGTGATTCGTATTTGTCGAAGTCTTTGCATGGTTTACGTCTGGCCACAAAATCGGCACTGGCTCTATCATCTTGTTTTGTGATGTGTTTCAGATCAAAAAGTCCTTCCGAATCATCACTTAACAAGCCCAAAATATCATCATTCAGAATGTCATCCAATGAATTGATTTCTTTTTGCTGATAGTTTAATAAGCCATAAGTATCGTATTTCAAAAGCATCTCGATTTTAACCGGATTCTCCCGAATTGACTTTAGCCTTGAATACAATTGATGTTCCTGTATGCCTCCACCCTGTTCGGGTTCGCGGTTGTTTTTTTCAAAGAAATCGTTAATTGCCAGAAATGAAGCAACAAGTCTTCCATCTTGATTCTGTGCCGGAGAATGAGAGGGTTTAATATTCAATAAACCCAACGGGTCGTTTCCGAATATTTCCTGAAGCTTTTTATCCTTGTCCATTTTGTGCTTTCCGTTTTTGTTCCTTCAAAAAAATAATACCTTCTGCCATTCGTCTTTCCAACGGGTCGTTTGAATGCAGGCTCGGTTCTTTCCTGAATGTTTTTACAAAGTCGTTTATTTTCGGCCAAAGCAACAAAGCTTCTTCCAAAGTCATTTGTATTCTGGTCGCCTCAATAACATCCTGAATCACTTTTAAAACTTTGGTAGTTACCGACTTCGATAAAATTTCGAATGCTTTCTGGAATGGATTTATACGGTCGATCAAATCAATGTGCAGATCGTCGATATTTATAAACTGATCGGCCATACGGATAAACCTTTTATCGCCAATCTCCTTGATTTCTCCGTATTTTACAACTGAATCCAGAACAACATGCTGGCGGATTTCTTCCACTTCGGTATCCGACAAATCAGGATATTTAATCTGGATGATTTTTGGGATTAGTATTTTGTTTATTACTTCAGGATCGACATTCCCTGGCATTGCTTTCAGCATGGTATCATCCTGAAGAATAGTGGCTTTTAAATCGTTCAGGTCAGATTCAATGATGTCTTTTACCCGTTTGGATGAAGGCATTTTAAAACCTCTTATTTTTATTTCGCCTGGTTCTGCTTTATCATCGTCTGATAGTTTGGTTTTGAATTTGAAATTAGGCGCTAATACCTGTTCCATCAGTAATGAGGCTGTGATAGCTTTTAACATGTTATTTACCGATAGTTTTACCAAATCGTCGGCAGCATCGGGTTGGGCAATCAGATTGGTAAATTGCGCATGTGTTTTGTTATTGCTGTCGCGGGTACAACGACCAATAATTTGAATGATTTCCGTTAATGAGCCACGATAACCAACCGTTAAGGCGTGTTCGCAAAATGGCCAGTCAAAACCTTCTTTTGCCGTATTTAATGCAATAATCAGGTCTATAGCATCAACAGACTTAATTTCGCGCAGATAGCTTTGAATTTTATCCCGGTCTTTCAGAGTGTCATTCACTAAATCTGCAACTTTCAATAATTTGCCATCCGAATGACGTTTTACAATAATAACGCCGGTTTCTGAATCAACACTGGTGACATCACCAATTGAATCTAAAATGGTGTCAACTTCCTGATATTTATCTTTTGTTGATTCGCCAGAATTTACGTTGGGTATATGAAGTATTGTTTTTTTATCGGTGTCTAAAATTTCGAGAATGGCCGAAGTGTATCTGCCCTGATAAAAATGATAGCCAATACCCAATGATTTTAAATAGGTGTAACCGTTTAGCTGCTCATAATAGTTGTATGTTACTTTGGTGAAACGGGCTTCGTCATCGGGCAAAAGAACGGGAACGCTGTCGCCACGAAAGTATGAACCTGTCATTGCAACGATATGCGCGCTTGACTTTGCCATGATTGAGCGCAACAACTCACCCAAACGACTGTCGCCATCGGCTGAAACATGGTGAAATTCGTCTATTGCCAAAAGAATATTGTTGAAACTGGAATCCTCCAGTTCTTCATAAGCAAAGCGAAGCGTGGCATGGGTACAAATCAAAATTGATTCGCCATTGGAAAGGAAATTTTTAAATGCCTGAACTTTGCTTTTACTTCCATCCATGCCCGGAGTGCAAAGATTGTAATGATCGTTTGGCACCCAATCGGCAAAAAAACCGAAGTCTTTTAAATTGGTTTTAGCAAATGAACCACCAATTGATTTTTCAGGAACGGCAACAATTACTTTTTTCAAACCCTGATGCACCAGTTTGTCTAAAGCAATAAACATCAATGCTCTTGATTTTCCTGAAGCTGGCGGAGCTTTCAACAGAAGGTATTGAGCATCGCGGGCATGATAAGCTTTTTCCTGCATTTCGCGCATTCCCAACGGATTGATTTTTGAGCTTTGCCCGGTTTGGGCGTAGGTTACATGAACTAAATCGGGCATGGTTATTTGATTTTTTTTGCAATATGCATTTTTTGCATATTGCTTTTTCTCTATTTTTCTCTATTTTTCACTTGTTTTTCTAAATCTTCCAAATCCTGCCGATCGGCTTCGATGGATTCAAATTCCTTTCGTTTGGCTTCGAACAGGGTATAAATCTCAGTAACCTTCTGTTCCATTTGGGAATTGCTAATCGCTCCCAATCCATTAAGAATTTTTTGGTCATTAGATTCAAGAATACGGTCCACATTTGCTTTCCAGAACGACATAGGGATATCCATCCGGTTTTTAGCCCGTAATTCTGCACTTTCCAAAAAGATTACAACCAGACGATTTAGTGTGTCAATTTCATCAGCTGAAAGGTAGTTTTTGGCAATAAAGATATCTTGCTTGCGAACAATGGAGCCTTTCCATGATGTTAACGCCATGTTCTGTTCATTTGCATTCGCTCGCGAAACGATGATTTCGGCTGCAGTTTTACCAGTAACTGCATAAAGCAATTTATTTTGAGTTTCGGCAAAAAACATTTGTGTGGCTTTATCGGAGCTGTCGTAGTCGCTGCTAAGCGAAAACAGGTCGCGCACTTTTTGGTAGAATCTTTTTTCGGAGGCTCGTATATCGCGTATGCGTTCCAACAACTCATCGAAATAATCGGGGCGGCCATCTGGATTTTTCAACCGCTCATCGTCCATCACAAAACCTTTGATCATGTACTCTTTCAGGTTTCGGTTTGCCCATATCCTGAATTGAGTACCCCGGTTGCTTCTTACCCGAAAACCAATAGCCAAAATCATGTCGAGAGAATAAAAAGTTACATTGTAATCTTTCCCATCAGCGGCAGTTGTTAAGTAATTCTTAATAACTGAATCTTGCGCTAATTCTCCTTCTTTCAGTATGTTGGAGATGTGCATACTGATATTTGGAACCGAGGTGTCAAAAAGTTCGGCGATCTGGTTTTGATTCATCCATATCCTACCATCTTTGGCAAAAAGTGAAACTGAAGCTTTGCCATCAGGAGTATTGTAAATAATGATGTTACGAGAGTTGTTTTCTTGTTCCATGATGCTAATCTTTTTTTCTTTTCTTTTTGGTTTTGGGTTCTCCGGCAAATAATGTTCCTCGGTTTTTTTCTTCCTCAATCATTTGCTCATACTGTTTAAACAGGTATTCCAGGCGTTCTTCGTCGCTTTCGAAAGGGCGGCTGCGGTAACAACGCTCTACAGCCAAATCGTTTTGGCGGTGGGCTTCGCGTAAACCGGCAGGCATTTTATCTGGGTCGTAAAGTTGTGCTAAGGTTTTTTCGCTGTGCTTTTCGCGTTCTTCCAAAATGCGGTAAACATGGTTTTCAAGTTCCTGCTTTTGAGATTCGGAAATGGGTGGAAATGGAAAGGTGTTATAACTAAGTTGAGATGAATATCTAAAATCCATTTTTAAATAGCCAGAAACTGATCTAACCCAAACTAAATGAATTTTTGATGATAAAATACCAAACATAAAGGGTTTTGAGTCATATAATACTTGTGCAGAATCAACAATTATGAAATCTTCATTTGCATATCCACAAGGCAAATACTCTCTTCTGGAGGAGCCAACTCTAGGAATTATTACAGAGCAATTTTTAGTTTCATTCAAATCACGAAATTGATGTGATCGCTTTGCCAAATCTCTAGTTCCTTTATCACTGCTCGCTAATCTCATTTCTTTTGTATTTGTGATTCTTTTACTTATAATGGCATTATTCATTATGTTCTGATCGGAATCTTTTAGCCAAAGACACCACCTATAATCACTTTGCATTAATTCAGCAGCTCCAAGAAGTCTTTTAATTAAAGGTTTTGACTCATTTACTTGTATGATTAATTCCTCCTTTTCTTTATGAGAAAGAATAAGATTACCTCCATCAAATGGACTATTACCTCTAACCATTTTGGGAAGATTGGATATTGAATTGCTCCTACTATCAATGATTAAATTATTATTGTCAGTTAAATAAGGGCTAATATTGTTTACCTGAATTTTACGGTCATTTGAAAACAAAAAAGCTTTTGAGTTATTGGTTCTTCTGAGCCCTATTATGACACAATATACAGCTGCTTTGCCTTTTGCACTATTGGACCATAAGAAAGATGTATGTGCAAATGAAAACTGGATATTCAAGTCAAAAATTTGCGGCCAAAGAATCCCAACTTGCTCACCTTGCACAATCGAGTTAGTAGAAACGAATGCTCCTTGATGAGTTGAGTTTCTAATAAAGTTAGCACAAAGTTTAAACCAACCCGTAATATAATCAAGCTTGCCACATCCGCTAATTCCATTAAAAATTTTCGATATTTCTGCCCGTTGTTGTTTTGTTTGTAAGTGTGCACCTAAATACGGTGGATTCCCCATGATATAAATCTCATCACCCTCTTTCTGTGGGCAAACCTGTTCCCAATCAACACGGCAGGCGTTACCATGTACAATGTTTCCGGTTTCTTTCAATGGCAAAGCTGGTTTGGTGCGGCCAAAGGCGGCAAAGAACTCGCGGTTCATTTGGTGTTCGGCCAACCAAAGCGAAAGTGTGGCCACTTCGTGTGCAAAGTCGTCGAGCTCAATTCCGTAGAAATTGGCCAGCGAAATGCCAGAAAACTGGTTGGAATGGAATTTATTGGCGAGGTCGATTTCTTTAAAAATCTTCATTTCCAAACGGCGCAATTCTTTGTAGGCAATAATCAGGAAGTTTCCGCTTCCACAAGCCGGGTCGAACAACTTGATTTTCCAAATGCGTTGCAACAAAGTATTCAGCTTTTTAATGTTGCCTTTTGCTGCTTCAAATTCTTCGTATAAATCGTTCAGAAAAAGTGGTTCAATTACTTTCATAATGTTGGGTACACTCGTATAGTGCATTCCCAAACCTCCACGATGTTCGGGCGTAATAACGGCCTGAATCATGGATCCGAAAATATCGGGATTAATATCTTTCCATTGCAATTCGCCGCTTTCAATCGCCACTTGGCGGCTCCGGCGCGTAAAAACCGGCGCCTGATGTTGGGTTCTGAACAAACCACCATTCACATAGGGGAAGGCATCGAGATAGGCAGGTAATTCCGCACCACCACCACGGCGATCCGTATTCAGCACATCGAACAATTTATCCAGATATTGCTGTAAATCGCTGCCGTCCTGCTGCGTGTGGCTACTGATGGCGTGGGTAAACTGGCTTTTTTCAAAGATGCCGGTATCTTCAGCAAAAAAGCAAAACAACAGGCGTGAAAGGAATACATTCAGGTTGTGTACTTTTTCGGGGGTGTCGGTCGGGTTGTCTTTTTTTATTTCATCGTACAACTTAGCCATTCGTTCGGCGGCTTTCACATCTGCCGGATTCTCGAATTGCTGTTGGGCTTTTTCCATTCCGGCCAAAGGCAAAAAGAAATCGAAATGCCGGGCAATTTCAAGGATTGGAATATCTAAGCTATCAGAAGTCTTGCAGTCGATGGCCAACAGCGTTTCAAAATCGGTAACCACAATAAACCGGGGATCGTGTTTTAAAGATTTTCCTTCAGTTTTAACGGTGTCAATCAGTGCGTGCAAATCTTCATTTTCAACGGCCTTGAAAAACAGTTTCTTTTTCCATGCAATTTCACCTTCTGCTTTCGAAAGATTTAATCCGCCCTGTTGTAACCGGGTAATCGATGCTTTGGGCTGACCATAAGCTAAAAGTAGATCGTAAATGAAAGTGTCTTTATTGAAATTGCTGATGATTTGCTGAAGGTTGGCTTCTATCTGGGTTAGGTTCATGGTGTTGCTCTTCGAAAATTAGAATTTCCGAAGATACAACTTATTTGATAGAAATTATGCTTATCAACCTTTTTACACCCACTCGATCCCCTTTTTTAGCAGCTCCTGAGTTTGTGCTTCGGGGCTTCCGGTTTCTGGTTGGTATTGATACACCCATTCCACTTCAGCAGGTAAACTAACCAGAATGGATTCGATGTTGCCGTCGGATTCCAATCCAAATTTGGTGCCGCGGTCGTGTATCAGGTTGAACTCCACGTAACGACCACGACGAATTTTCTGCCATCTTTTCTGAGCTTCAGTAAACGGCTGATGTCCGTTATTTTTCATCAATTGGCTGTAAATAACCGGGTAAATTCTTAACAAATCGCAGGTCAGATTTAGCATTTTCTCCAAATCAGCTTCATTGGCAGTTTGAATGCGGTCGAAGAAAATTCCACCAATACCGCGGGTTTCGTGCCGGTGGGCGAGGTAGAAATAGTCATCAGCCCAGGTTTTCCATTCCGGATAAAATGACGTATCGTATTTGTCGCAAATGTCTTTCAGGATTTGATGAAACCAGCGTGCTTCTTCCAGATTAATGTAAGTTGGAGTGAGGTCGATTCCGCCACCAAACCACGAAGAACCGTTGTCGAGGCTGAAATGCCGTACGTTCATGTGAATGGTTGGTACAAATGGATTTCCGGAGTGAAGAATGGACGAAATACCTGTTGCTGCAAATGAACTTGCATTCTCTCCCAATAGTTTGGCCATGTTTTCGTTAAAACTGCCCCGGACATGCGAAAAATTAACACCGGCTTTTTCGATGATTGAGCCGTTTTGCATCACACAGGTAAGGCCCGAGCCTATCTCTTTTTCCCAAGCGTCTTCAGTGAATTTGCCGGTTCCATCGGCTTCTTCCAGTGTGCGGCAAATTGTTTTTTGAATGTTTTTGTAAATAGCGGCAGTTTTCGATACGTTCACAGTTGTGGTGTTTTGGTTATTATCTGGTCATTTGTTGTCATTAGCTGCGCGTCATTCAATTGTTATTAGTAGCCCGAGGTAACAATTGAATGTCAATTAATAACCACAAATGACAATTTAATGACTCTGAATTTTCCCAATCAGCTCTTCGGCAATCGTGCGCCCCTGTTTCACCCGGTCGGACATCCCAATGCCATCGCGAATATTTCCGGCCAAAATCAGTCCGGGGTATTTTTGCTGAAGCAGTTCAATCATGTCAAAGCGTTTTCCACTACTTTCGGTGTATTGCGGAATCGCTTTCGGGTAGCGCAGAATGCGGAGCATGTCTGGATTTAACGACCGGTTGCTCATCATTCGGGGAAGATCCTTGTTTATCAGCGACTCAATCTCATAATTGTCCATCTCGGCTATATCAGGGCGTTTGGTGCCTCCCATAAAAACCGAAAGTAGTGCTCCTCCTTTTGGGGCGCGGCCTTCAAAGAACGACGAGGTAAATAACACACCAAGAATATTTTTGTTTTCTTTTCCGGGAACTAATCCGCCAAATGCCTTTAATGATATGCCTTTCCATTTATCGAATCCCAGGAGGACCTGGGTGACGGCAGCATATTTCAGTTCATTGAATGGTGCAACTTCCTCCTCATCCAGAAACGGTAATAATTTAGGAAGTGCGTATCCTCCACAGGTAGTAATTAAATGCGGTGTTTCTACCGAAATCAATTGTTCCGGGGTTGTGATCTGAAGTTGAAATCCGCCTGAAATAGGTTTTACCATGGTTTCAGCCGATAACAGAATGTTTTCAGAACCAATGGATTCGGTGAGCGCATCAATCAATCTGCCCAGTCCGCCTTTGGCCGAAAATACCTCTTTGGTCGCTTTTTTATCGCGCTCGTCCTTCGGAAGTTTGGCTTTTTTGATGGCACCTTTAATGAAGCTCCCATAATCTTGCTCCAGTTTCCAAAGCTTGGGTAGTGCATATCGGGTAACCAACTCGTTCGGGTTTCCGGCGTAAATTCCGGAAATAAACGGATCGATGGCATAATCGAGGAAGCTTCTTCCCAGACGGCGTTTAACCAGTTCTGCCAATTTCTCGTTAGGGTCGGTTCCTTTTTTGCGCCAGGGTTCGCCCAAAATCCTGAACTTATCGCCCCATGTAAAAAGAGGGGTCGTAATGGCTGACCAAAGTCCGGAAGGAAGTGCATGCCACTGGTTATCTTTCCAGATCAGTCGCCGTTTTGCGCTCGGATCGGCTATTTCGAGTTCACATTTTCCGGCCAGGTCCTCAAACAGTTCAGCCATTTCAGGACTTGAAACAACACCTGTATTTGGGCCGGTTTCATATACAAACCCCTTTTCGCTGATTGTTTGAATCACGCCTCCAGTTTTGGCCGATTTATCGACGATCTTGAAGTTTACACCTGCTTTTTTGAGGTAAAAACCCATCGTGAGGCCAGTAAGACCAGCGCCAATAATTACGATTTCGGGTTTGTGGGATTCGGCCATGATTATTTAGTTTGAAAAATTGTAAATCGTAAATGGGTCAATCGTAAATGATTAAACTGGTTTTGAAAAGTTCGTTTGTCCGGCTTGAATGAGCGGATCGAACGAAGCAGCTACATTGCGGATAAACAATTGACCATCAGGCGTAATTTGTATTTTTTCATCGGACAGAGTGATAATTCTATCTGTTTCAAATTGCCGAAGTAGCTCCGGATTGTAAACCGTATGGGCTTTTACTTCTTCGGAAGTCATGCCAAGGATTTCGCCCAAATGGCTCCAAACGATTTGTTCATTACACATCAGTTCTGTAATCACTTCACGAACAACAACCTGCTGTTTGGATAGTGTATAACCTTTGATGGTAGTTAGTTCGCCCTGATTTATTTTGGCGATGTATTCGTCAATCGACTTGGTATTTTGTGCGTAAACACCTTCCAACTGACTGATACCTGTGACTCCGAAAGCATAAACTTGTCCGGTAGTGCGTCGAGTACAATAGCCCTGAAAATTGCGGTGCAATTGTTTATTCTGGCGAGCCACGGTTAATTCGTCAGCTGCATTGGCATAATGGTCCATCCCGATAGCTTCGTAACCGTTTTTGGTCATCAGCGAATAGGCAGCTTCGTACATTTTTATTTTTTCGTCGGGTGCCGGAAGTCCTTCCTTCTCCAGTTTTTTCTGGATTTTGCTCACCCAAGGCACGTGTGCGTACGAGAAAGTTACTAGCCGGTCGGGTCTCAACTCGATGGCTTTCAGGATGGTTTCCGAGAAGTTGGCGGCTGTTTGCTTTGGCAAGCCGTATATAAAATCAAGATTTACAGCCATGCCTGGCGAATCCTGTTTCAGAAAAGCAATAATATCTTTTACCGGAAGAGCTGATTTGTCGCGGTTTACAGCATCCAACACTTCATTGTTGAAATCCTGAATTCCGAGGCTAAACCGGTTGAATCCTGCTTTCTTTAGTCCGGTCATCTGCTCATAAGTAAGGTAAGCCGGATTGACTTCAATGGCGATTTCAGGTTCGGGAATAAACTCGAATGTTGAAAACAACAATTCATTAATTTCCTGAAGGTACTCAACCGGAATGGCGTTTGGAGTTCCACCTCCATAGTGAATTTGCGAAACCTTACGGTTTTTATCCAATCTCGCAGTTATCATCTTAATTTCCTGAATCAAAGCTTTGTGGTATGCTTCAACTACTTCAGCCTGACGTAATGCGTACGAATTACATCCGCAGAAAAAACACATTTTCAGGCAAAACGGAATGTGAATGTAGATAGAGATGTTTTGCGGGTTCCACTGATTCGAGTCATCTATGGCTTTTAGATAATCGGCAGGGCCAAACTCTTCAGTAAAGAAATTGGCTGGAGGATAGCTGGTGTACCGGGGAACCGGATGATTGTATTTTTCGAGTAATTCGCGGTTGATCATAGCGATAGAGTTTAAAGTTTCAAGTTCAAAGTTCCAAGTTGAGCTCTTTTCAGCATTTTCCTGATTCTTTAGACTTGTCCGATAATCTGTTTTATTTTAACGTTGAACCCCTGTTTCGCTCGGCAGGTTGACCTTTCGGGGTTCATTTTATTCTGTGTTTAATTTAAAAGTTCCAAATTCCAAGTCATAAACTTTGAGTTCGGCATAACTTGGAACTTGGAACCTGAAACTTGGAACCTTTCCTAACGTTTCCAATCAGTTCGTTTCACCCAATCGGCTAGGTATCTAGCGTTCTCGAACGAAATTCCAGGCATAAATCCATGTCCAAGGTTGAATATCCAGTTTTGGTTATTCTTGCCAAATTCAATATAAGGCTGCAATGCTTTTTCAATTTCGGGCTGACTGGCATATAACAATCTGGGATCAATATTTCCCTGTAATCCGATTTTCGAATCGACCATTTTTCGGGCAGTCTCAATCGGAATCTGCCAGTCGATGCTCAGGTAATCGCAATCTTCCGGAGTTATGTCCTTAATTCCAACACCCAATCCTTTGGGGAAGAAGATAAACGGAATGCCTTTTTCGCGCACGGCAGCACCTATTTTACGGATCGATGGCATAAACAATTCCTGATATAAATCTATAGGAATAAGCCCGGCGTGGGTGTCGAACAGTTGGAAAACATCCACTCCATGTTTAATCTGACCCTGTGCATAAACAATCGAAAGATCGGTTACAACTTCGATCAGCTTTTTGGTTGTTTCCTTGTTCTGGTATATAAATTTGATCGCTTCCGGAAAATCACCCTTCCGGCCCAAACCCTGAAGCATAAAAAGTAAAACAGTCAACGGGGCACCACAAAATCCAATTAGCGGTGTTTCCTCTTTTTTTGTCCGGATAATTTCGTCGATTACCTCATAAATATAATTCAACTTAGTTGGATCGGCTTGAAGTCCGGCCAGCGGATTCTCGCGATAGGCCAGTGGTTGATCGAAAACCGGGCCACTGTCGTTAAATTCCAATCCCATGCCCAGCGCATGAGGAATAACCAAAATATCAGAGAAAAGGATTCCGGCATCCACACCCAGATCATCAATTGGAAGCAGCGTCACTTTGGCCGCTACTTCCGGATTCTGCATCATTTGCCAGAAGGTATAATTTTCTTTGATCTTCATGTACGAAGGCAACACTCTGCCCGCCTGACGCATAAACCAAACAGGTGGCCGTTCGGTTTGTTCTCCACGGAGTGTTTGAAGTAGAATAGAATTTGTAGTCAAAATATATAGATTTAAATTTTAGTATTATTTATCTTCTTCTGTTGTTTTCGCTTTCCTTTTTCTCATCATTTTTTCGTGGTTCAGATTGTTGAACGCCGCGTGAACTCTGTTTTACCTCAACATTCGATCTGCTCCTGTTTTGCTCAATTGAACCTGATTTTTCTCTCGGTGCTGTATTTCTTTGAGGAGATTCAACCCTTTGCTCTGACCTTGAAGAAGCTGGACTTGATACTGATTTCTCTCTCGATTCAGGATTACTTCTGGGTGCTTCAACCCGTTTTGTTGATCTTTCAGGAGCCGTTACCTGACGAGGTGCAGGAGCAGGACGACTGTCGTAGGAATCATTCCTGTTCTGGTTCTGCTGCAGTATTTGGTTGCTATTTTCAGACTTTCTTCTGTCAGAATTACGGTTATATTCTCTTTGCGGTGTTTGCCCGGATTTTTCCACATTAACCTGGCGTCTGGTTTCATTCACATCTCTTTGGCGTTCAGTTCTACCTGTATTCGATTGCCTGCTGTATTGGCTCTGGCGGTCGTTTGAACGATTTACATCATTGTTTCGCTGACGGCTCACCTGATTGGTTGGTCTGCGCTGGTCAAGTTCGTACCTGTTTTTTACTCCTTGATTCCGGCTTTCAAAAGTACGGTTTGGATACCTCGATGCATAATCGCTACGTCTGATGCGATTGTAATTATCTCCTGAAAAATGGATATTTCGCGAAGTTGACCGGTGATAGGTATTATAACTGTTAATATGACCATATATATGCCTATGATATTTGAATGGAGAATATGGTCTGTAATAATGGAAATAGGTAGGATAATAACCCCAGTAATATGGCGAATGGTAGGTGATGTAACGTGGTCCCCAAAAGAAAGAGAAAATCAATGGAGTACGAACATATACCGGTTCTATAATGTAATTTGAACCATAAATGTAGGAGTCGCCTACAATCTGTATTCGGTGATTGTTGTTAGAGAGCCTTTCAATTTCGATGGTAGCTACGTCCTGATAAATATCTTCATCTAAAACTGCCTGAACAACCACCAGGGAATTGCGGTCGGATGAATTTTCAAGAACCCTTAAATAGTCGATGTAACCATCCTGATTCAAGTCGAGATTTGAAATCCGGTTTTCAGGATCGTTCAGTCTGCGTTCGAAGTCTTCCAGATTTTCTGAATCACCGAAAATAGAAGCCACTGCATCCAAATCCAGATTGTCGCTAATGTCGTAGTTGGTTGCACGGGCAGTAACTACCCGCCTTTGTGCCTGTACAGAGAAGAAGCTTGTGCTTAAAGCCAAAACTAAGATTACAATTTTTGTTTTCATGATCGTAAGTATTAATTGTTTCCTGTTTTGCTGAAATTACATGGTGTAATTCTTATCAGCTCCAATGCTACTTCAAAAAATCTGCCAGAATTGAAAAGTATTATAGTTTCGGGTTACGGGTTGCGCGTTTTCCGCAACTCGTATCCCGCAACTCTTACATTTACTGATTGCTTCGATTGCCAACTGACTATGCTTTCAGCACCTTCAATGCTTCGTATGTTGCTTCAATCGTTTTGTCGATTTTTTTAGCAGTGTGTGCAGCCGACATAAATCCAGCCTCAAATTGCGATGGTGCCAGGTAAATACCACTTTCCAAAGCCATTTTGAAGAATTTGGCGTATGTTGCGGTGTTGCATCGGCATGCATCGGCAAACGAATTTACACGATCTTCTTCAGTAAAAAAAAGCGTAAACATGGAACCTACACGGTTTACCACGCCCGGAAAATTCAGATCGGCCAGACATTTTTTAATCCCATCGCCTAAGCGGGCCGATTTATCTTCGAGCATGTCGTAAAAACCATCCGTTTCGTCCAGAATTTTTAATGCTGTTAACCCAGCGGCCATAGCTAGCGGATTTCCAGAGAGTGTTCCGGCTTGGTAAACCGGACCTTTGGGGGCTAGTTTGTCCATGATTTCCTGCCTGCCGCCATAAGCGCCAACAGGTAAACCGCCACCGATAATTTTTCCGAAGCAAGTCAAATCAGGAGTGATACCCAGTATTTGTTGCACCCCGCCTTTCGATAAACGGAACCCGGTCATTACTTCATCGAAAATCAGTACGGTTCCGTATTGGGTACAAAGGTCACGGATTCCCTGAATAAATTCAGGTTCAGGAATTACCACACCCATGTTTCCGGTAACTGGTTCAAGTATCAAAGCCGCAATTTGTTCCGGATAACGGATAAATAATTCTTTAACTGACTCCAGATCATTGTAGCCTGCTGTTAACGTATCCTTAGCTGTTCCGGAAGTTACGCCGGGAGAATTAGGCGTTCCCAATGTTAATGCTCCCGATCCGGCTTTGATCAGAAAGCTGTCGTTGTGTCCGTGGTAACAGCCTTCGAATTTAATAACCAGGTCCCGGCCGGTATAACCACGGGCCAAACGCAAAGCACTCATCGTTGCCTCGGTTCCGGAGTTTACCATTCGGATGCTTTCCACGGAAGGAACCATCTTTTTTATTTGAAGCGCCATTTCAGTTTCGAGCAGGGTAGGCGCACCAAAACTGGTTCCCTTTGCCGCTGTTTTCTGGATGGCCATGATTACATCGGGATGTGCATGTCCCAAAATCATAGGTCCCCACGAACCAACATAGTCGATGTATTCGTGACCGTCGATGTCGAAAACTTTGGCACCTTTGGCGCTGGCAATGAAAAGAGGATCTCCGTCAACGCTTTTAAATGAACGTACCGGTGAATTTACTCCACCGGGAATATGTTTTTGTGCTTCCTGAAAAGCAGCTATGCTTTGGGTGTAGTTTTTCATGATATATTTTTTTGTTTCGAGTTACAGGATGCGAGTTCTAGGTTGCGAGTATTTTTCCAACTGGGACAGACCACTGCGACTTTTCATTACCCCTTGCTCCCTGCTCTCTGCCTTTACAGTTCTTTAATAATTTCCTGTGCGTGATAAGTAATAATGATATCCGATCCGGCACGTTTAATCGAAGTCAGGATTTCGCGAACCATTCGTTTTTCGTCAATCCAGCCGTTGGCTGCAGCGGCTTTTACCATCGCATATTCGCCACTTACGTTGTAGGCAGCAATCGGGATATTAAAGTTGGTTTTAACCCGCTGAATGATATCCAGATAACTTAAAGCCGGTTTCACCATTACAATATCGGCACCTTCTTCAAT
Source organism: Bacteroidota bacterium (assembly GCA_023251435.1). Classification (GTDB taxonomy): domain Bacteria; phylum Bacteroidota; class Bacteroidia; order Bacteroidales; family Prolixibacteraceae; genus Aquipluma. The sequence goes on along the minus strand of JAHEYU010000014.1, from coordinate 76,704 downwards.
GTCGAGCGCTACTTCGCGTAAAGCTTCGTTCGAATTGGCCGGATCCATCTGGTAAGTTGCCCGGTTGCCAAATTGCGGGGCGCTGTTGGCAGCTTCGCGGAATGGCCCGTAAAAGGCTGATGCATATTTGGCGGAATATGCCATGATCGGAAGATTATAAAAGCCATTTTCGTCGAGTGCCTGACGAATAGCTCCGACCCGTCCGTCCATCATGTCGCTTGGTGCAACCATATCAACACCTTCCTGTGCCAGCGAAACTGATTGTTTGGCAAGAGTTACCAAAGTGAGGTCGTTGTGAACGTCACCATCAACAATGGTTCCGCAATGTCCGTGTACCGTGTACTCGCAATTGCAGATATCGGCAATTACATATAAATCAGGCAAAGCGGTTTTTATTGCACGTACAGCCTGTTGTACAATTCCGTTGTGTTCGCAGGCCACCAGTCCGTGTTCATCTTTGTGTTCAGGAATACCAAAAAGCAGCACCGCCTGAATCCCAAGTCCGTATAAACGACGGCATTCTTCAACCAGTAAATCAACCGAAAGATTGAAATTACCAGGCATGGATGAAATTGGAATCCGAACATTGGTTCCGGGGCAAACAAAAAGTGGCATGATCAGGTCATCGCGTGTGAGCATTGTTTCGCGTACGAGATTGCGTAAAACGGGGGTGTGCCTTAACCGTCTTAGTCTTGTTATTGGAAATGACATAGTTAGTTGGTTATAAGTTGTTTCTTTTGAAAATAATTGATAATGGCCGACGTAATCCCTTGCGAATTAGCCATGCCTGCAGTAATAAGCGGTTCGAGTCCGCTCCTGATAACTTCGGCAGCTGTTGTTTGCCCGATGCAAACCAACCGAAGGGTGGCGGTATCCATTTTTCCTGAAACCAGATGAAGAAGGTTGCTGCAACCCGATGGACTGGTCAGTATAATCATATCGTATTGATTGCTAATAATGAGCGAAATCGCTTCGTCACTGATTTCTGAAGGCATCACGGTTTCGTAAAACAGCACCCGTGTGCAAACCGCTTTTTTCGAAATTCTGTCTTCGATAACCGACCGCGCCAGATTGCCAATAGGAAAAAGAACCCGCTCGCCAGTGGCAACACGATTGATAAAGTCGGCTGCAAATTCTTCGGCCGTGTTACCCAAATTGATGAATTCGGCTGAAGTACCGTAACATTCCAGATGAGCGGCAGTTTTTTTACCAACCACGCCAATTTTTAATTGTTCCGGAAGGCCGTAATGGTTTTGAAGATCGAACAGCCGGTCGAAGAAAAACCGGAGGCCATTCGGACTGGTAAATACAATCCAGTTAAACGATTCGAGATTTTTAAGCTGTAACCACGAGAATTCGTCAAGCGGAAGTGGCCGAATTTCAATGGTAGGCATTGAAATCAGTTTGGCTGACTCGTCTGATAAAAGACTTTCAAGTTCAGCTGATTGTCCGGCCGGGCGGGTCGAAATGAACACCTTATTTTCAAGTAATTTGCTCATTTGATTTAATTTGTTGGTTTTGTTGATTTAATCTGGCTCAGAATTTCGAGTGCTCCTTTTTCGAGCATCATCTCGGCCATTTGCACGCCCAATGCAGCTCCTTCACTTATTTCTCCTGAAATGGTTTCATTAATAAACCGGCTTCCGTCAACCGATGCAACAAATCCCTTCAGGGTTAATGTGCTGTTTTCAACTTTCGAGAAACAACCAAGCGGAACCTGGCATCCGCCCTGCAGATGAGCCAGAAAAGCCCGTTCGGCAGTGACCGCATTCCATGTTTCGGTGTGATTGATTTTTTGCATCAGAAGTTCTACCTCCGGATCGTTCATCCGGATTTCGATGGCGATGGCGCCCTGACTTACGGCTGGTACAATTATTTCGGGATCAATTATTTCGGTGATGTAATGTTCGAGTTCGAGACGTTGCAGACCTGCAGCGGCCATGATCATTGCATCGCAATAACCATCTTCCATCTTTTGCAGCCGGGAATTAACGTTTCCGCGAATATCTTTGATGATGATCTGATTGTTCATTTTCATCAGTCCGGCCTGGCGCCGCAAACTGGAAGTTGCAATCACATCGCCCGCACAGAGTTCCGATAATTTTTTTCCGTTTTTACTAACCAATGCGTCGCGAAATTCGCCACGCTCGAGTACTGCTCCTAATTTTAGTCCTTCGGGAAGTGTGGTGGGAAGGTCTTTCAGACTGTGAACTGCCAGATCAACCGATCCGTCGAGCAGTTCATTCTCGATTTCTTTGGTGAATAATCCCTTGTCGCCGATTTTTGAGAGCGCAACATCGAGAATTTTGTCACCTTTTGTTTTTATTATTTTCAGTTCAACCTGAAGTTCAGGGAATAGGTTTTCGAGCGTAGCTTTAACCTTTTTTGCCTGATAGAGTGCCAGTTGACTGCCACGTGTTCCAATTCTTATGTTATTTTTCATTGAGATTAATCAAGAGTAAACCAAGCGGGTTTGCTGGCAAAATAAATTACACGAATTTAAATAAATCATTGATGGTTTTTAACGAATCGATGTTTTTTCCGTTATCTGTCAAATCTTTCAGGTTTTTGATCAGTAATCGGGTGTACCGCTGGGTTAGGTGTTTGGCGTAATCATCCACAATTTCCTGCATTTCAGGATTACTTAATTTTCGGTAAGTCGATAATTCTTCGTCGTTAATAGCCTGAAGATTAGTAGTTATTGTATTTATTGCAGGGCGCAACGACCGGCTTGCAAGCCATTCGGTGTAATCAGACACTACCTCGTCGATAATGACTTCAGCTTTTGCAGCGCTTTCTTTTTTCTTTTCGGCAGTTTGGTTTACGATTTCCTGAAGGTCGTCAACTCCGAGTACGCTTACATTTTCGAGTTCTGCTACCTCTTTTTCGATATTTCGGGGAACTGATAAGTCAACATAAATTTGCTGCCTGTTAGATCTTGCCTCCATCGATCGCATTACCATTTCTTTTGTTATCAGCGGTTTGGGCGATGCTGTAGCAACCATCACAATATCGCATTGGTCCAGGGAGTTTTCATACTGATCGAAGGCTAGAACTTCTGCCTTGTATTTGGCCGCTGTTTTTTCTGCTTTTTCGTAAGTACGGTTAGTGACTGTTACTTTGCCAACGCCTTTTTTTACAATGTTTTGCAATGCCAGATTGCCGGTTTCTCCGGTCCCGATCAGCAAAACGCTTTTATCTTTAACTCCATTAAGCAAACACGAGCACATTTCGACTGCAGCACTGCTTACGGAGGTAATTCCCAACTTTATTCCGGTTTCGCTGCGTACACGCTTGCCGGCCTCGAAAGATTTTTGGAAAAGGCGCATCAGTACTGCATCTGTTAGTGCAGCTTCGGTACAGTTAAGGTAAGCTTCTTTTACCTGGCCGATAATCTGATCTTCGCCAATGATCAGTGAGTCGAGCCCCGAAACAACTTCAAATAAATGCCTTACAGCCCCGGCATTCGACCGGTGGTAAAAGTAGTGCCAGCAATGGTCGTTTACCTGCTTGAATTTTTTAATCACTTCATAAACGAGTTCGAAGGCAGTCTGGTGGTCGTGAATATCCTGCGAAAAGTAAATTTCTGTCCGGTTACAGGTCGAAATCAATACCATGTCAGAGATTTCTGTCTGCTGTTGCAGCATCTCCGAAAATGGGATAATTTCTTCTTTTGTAAATGAAAATTTCTCGCGGACTTCAACCAATGCCGTTTTATAGCTAATTCCTATCAGGCCAATCATAGTAAAATCTTTATCAGTATAGCTAATCTAAATTCATTAAGGCACACCATTAAACAGACTTAATTGCTTTAAGTTTATAAAAAGTCTGTTCCTTTTTACAGGAAAGTGTTTGAATGGGGTATTAGCTACACGAAGGCGGAGGACGGCTGAAATTGGTTTCGGAAGTAGGTGAATGATGCACTTTGATGTTGTGAACCATGTAGATTAGCTTTTCCTTTTGGCTAAAAGCCGAAGGCCACATCGAAAGAACTGTGCTGTCGGTTATCTTTTTTTGATGGTTGTAATCGTGGTATATAAAAGTAGATTCGGCGGTTTCAACAGTTTTTTCCTGTGGTTCAACCTGAATGTTCTTAACCTGAATCTGTTCGCTTGTTTCGCTATCGGCATTACCAGAGAACATACCTGTAGCGAAGCCGAAAAAATAAAATACGGCAATCAGCAGATAAGGCAGCGGACTCGATAAAATTCCAAATAGAAACACAGGCTGACAGTTTAGTTAAAATCGTTTACCAACTTTTTCTGGTAAGGCAACAAAAATAGCTTTTCAAAATTAATAATGAGGCTTTAACCGGTTGATTTTTGTCAATAGCCAATTAGTACTTTAGGTACAGATTACTGTCGCCATAACTTAAGAACCGGTAATTGTTTGCAAGTGCATGTTCGTAAATGGTTCGCCAATCATCACCCAAATATGCCGAAATGAGCAGCAGAAGGGTGCTTTGCGGCTGATGGAAATTGGTAATCAGTCCATCGGCAATCCTGAAACAATATCCCGGAGCTATTATTATTTGTGTCGAAGCCGATAGAATATCGGTTTGTTCCCGGTCGAGCAATCCAATCAGCGCCTTTAATACGTCTTTAGCCTGAAGTATATTTTCTTCGTTCTGATAAGCTTCCCATTGCGAAACTTTTAAATCTCCAATGCTGATTTCCGGATCTTTACATACCTGAATTCCCAGCCAGTAAAGGCTTTCAAGTGTTCGTACTGAAGTTGTTCCAACTGCAATTGTTTTTCCGGAGTGCTGGATAAGCCGGTTTAGAAAATCGCGCCGGATGTAAAAATGTTCTGAATGCATTTCGTGGCCCGAAATCGTTTCGCTTTTTACCGGCTGAAAAGTACCTGCGCCAACATGCAGTGTTAGTTCGGCAAGTTCGTGCCCATCGTTTTTCAAATGGATGAAAACCTTTTCAGTAAAATGCAATCCGGCTGTGGGTGCGGCTACCGAACCTTTAATTTTCGAATACACGGTTTGATATCGTTCCAGATCGCTTTGTTCTGTTTCGCGGTTCAGGTAGGGCGGAATGGGCAGCGATCCGGCATGTTCTATAATTCTTGAAAACTCGAAACCTGAATTGTTCCAGCTAAATCTGATCAGACTTTTATTTTTCTCCGGATCAGTTTGTTCGGCGCACAATTCAATTTCGGTATTATCAATCCTGATAATTTTTCGGAGCTTTTCGCCTTTCCACTTTTTCTGGTTGCCAATCATACATTTCCAAACGCACGATTGGGTAGTTTGAAAAGATATTTGGTAATCAGCAGGTTCGTGCGGATCCAAACAGAATATTTCGATTTTGGCCCCGGTTTCTTTCAGGAAATGAAGCCTTGCCCGAATGACTTTGGTATTGTTGAAAACCAGCAAACTATTTGCAGGCAGGTGATCCGGCAGATTGCGAAATTGCGCATCCTGAATGTGCCCGTTTTTCCAAACCAGCAGTTTCGACAGGTCGCGTTCGGCCAGCGGATATCTGGCAATTTTATCATCAGGCAAATGGTAGGCATAATCGCTGATGGAGATGCCTGTTACCTGTTCCGGTAGTTTGTTTTTGTTTTCCATAGATTGAGCCGCCAAAAATACAGAATCATTTTGAAAACAGTTTTACCACAGAGGGAAAAGGAGAAAAAAATGGAGTTTCACAGAGAAAATGTTATTATCCCAGAGGGATAACATATTTATAGAAAACGAACAGATAACCAAACTTCTTCGACCCCGGCTGGGGTCGAACTTCTCTAATATCTTGTGTCTTGTATCAATTATCGTAATTTTGTACAAAATTTAGAAAAATGATAAAAGCTGGAGACAAGGTTAAATTTCTGAACGCTGTGGGCGGCGGAGTTGTTAAGTCGGTGATCAACAAAACAATGGTTAGCGTTGAAGATTACGATGGATTTGAAGTTCCGGTGCTGATAAGCGAACTGGTTGTTTTGGATGATGCTAATTCGATGAATTCGGAAAAACGTCATGCCAAATTACGGGCCAACGAAAAAAAGGAGGAAGCGCCCTTAAAAATAGAGTTGCCAAAAGCGGAACCTAAATATATTTCAGGAAAAGATACCCCCAATTGCTACATGGCTTTTGTACCGCAGGATTCGAACAATCCGGTGGAGGGCGAACTGAAGGTTTACATGGTGAACGACAGCAACAATTTTGTACTTTATAATTACAGTCACCTGAAAGATAAACGGTACAAAAGTGTTGAATCGGGGAAAATGAATCCGAACAGCAAACGATACCTGGAAAGTTTCAGCCGTTTCGATCTGAACGAGTTACCCGAATTTCAGTTTCAGATGGTGTTTTTCATGGAAGAATCTTCGAAGCTGGAAGCTCCGGTTATGAAGAGTTTACGCCTGAATCCGGTGAAATTTTATCGCCAGAACAGTTATGAGAAGACACGGTTTTTTACGCAGAATGCCATTGTGTTCCCATTGCTGGGTCCTGATTTGGAAGCCGAAGTAGCAAAACTTACTGAAACCGACCTTTCGCAAATCGCAATTGAGAAAGACGAGCCCAAAGTGGTTGTAAAAAAAGCGTCTTCACCAGATTTAGTAGAAGTTGATTTGCATATTCACGAATTGCTGGAAGATACCCGCGGATTGTCGAATCACGAGATGCTCGAAGTTCAGATGGGACGGTTCCGCAACGAACTCGAAACTGCCATCACGAACGGAACCCGTCGGATTGTATTTATTCACGGCATTGGTAACGGAACCCTCAAGCAGGAACTTCGCAAGGAACTCAGCTCCAAATACAAAAAATACTATTTTCAGGATGCCAGTTTTAAGGAATATGGCTACGGCGCTACGATGGTGATTCTGCGGAATGCGTAAAATTGTTGCGGGTTACAGGATGCAGGTTACGGGTTTTGAAAAACTCGCAACCCGGAACTTGCAACTCGCAACATTTTTGTGATCTTTGCCGCGCAGACCGCTCTATCGCCTCCCGAGTGATCGGGAGAAGGAAAGTCCGGGCAACACAGGGCACCATGCTTCTTAACAGGAAGGCGGGCGAAAGCTTGCAGGTTGGTAACAGAAAATGACCACCCGGTTTTGACGTGTCACGACCGGGAACGGGTGAAAAGGCGAGGTAAAAGCTCACCGGTGGCGGTGGCAACATCGCCAGCCGTACCTCTGATGGGTTGCAAAGCCAAATATATCACGATTTTCCGGTACGCCGGAATACAGAACGGCCCGTTTTGATTCTTCGGAAGTCGTGAGGGGTAGGCTGCTGGATCGGGTAAGTGATTACCCGGGTAGATAAATGATAGAGATTTTTCCCGAGCAATTGGGGAGGACACAGAACCCGGCTTACAGGTTTGCTTTTTTAATACAAAAAACAAGGCGATCGTTGAAAGATGATCGCCTTGTTTTTACGAATGATCTTTAATAATCCGAGAGTCAAAAACAAACTGCGTTGTATTGATGACTTTACACACATGTATATCCTGGTGAAGAGGATTTAGAATGACATTGAACTCATCGGGTATAATAACTGATGGAACTTTTAAGGCAAGGTATTCTTTTTTTTGCAAAAAGGATGTGCCATAATTAACTGTTTCATTGGCAAAAGGGTAACCATCCCATCCTTTGGTCAATATCTTTTGTGGAACCGTTTGAATTTGTATTCCGTCGGGTATTTCTATTTTTACCAGCAAAAGATCGCTTGGAAGATTCTCAAAGCTTGCCACATGTACAATCTTTTCCCACGCTGCGAGGGAGGCATGTTCGGAGGTGTAAATAACCAGATTTCCCTTTTCATGCCACCTTCCGGGGCCATACAATCCACCTCTCCCATCCAGGGCAGAATGTTCTTTTTTAGTGATTCGGTAAACAAACATTAGGCAGAGAATCCGTATTCAATTGCGTTCAATTCATCCAGGACTAACTGAATTCCTGAAAATGTATCGAGGAAAGAAGAAGGCTTTTCACCCCCCATGACCTGATTTTCTGAATTTAACCAGTTGCGGAATTTATCGCGACTACCAAAAATTTCAATGCCCGATCGAAATAGCTTTGCTATATACAAAGCACGTTCTGAAGGGCCTGGCGCTATTAATTGCGAAGATTCTTTTTCCTGAATAGATCGTGTCGAAATCCTTAGATACGAGCTAAGTTCCTTCAATGTCAATCCAGATTCTTTTGCAATAGTCAAAAGCATCGATTTTTGGATTCCATTTCTTGCTCCGGTCAAAAAATCTTTATCTGAAATTTCAAGTGCTCTCATAATAAAACGGAATTTGTTCGCTCAAATGTACGAATAAATTCCGTTATCAAAATTCAAAAATCCGATTTTCTTTCGACGTGAGTTCTGCGTTTTATACAAAAAACAAGGCGATCGTTGAAAGATGATCGCCTTGTTTTATTTTTCAGCAATCCGCATTAAATCTCCATCAACCTTTTTACCTGCTCACCATAACCACGACCCGATTGCAGTTTTGTTTGGGCAAGGTCGTCGATTTTAACGATGAAACAGCCATTGAAATGTTTGTTGATCTCGCGGATGCGACGGACATTGACCAGCAGCGACCGGTGAATGCGCAGAAATCCGTCGCCCAGCTTTTCTTCCAGACTTTTCAGTGGTAAATCGCTAAGGTAGGTTTTTCCGTCTCGGGTGTGAATGGTCACGTACTTTTCTTCTGCCGAAAAATACGTGACATCTTCAATTTTCACAAAAAGCATCCGGTCGCCCAGTTTGACCGGAATGCTGGTGATTTCCTTCTTCGGTGTCTGACTGATATAACTTTCGATGATGCGTAACAACTCCTGCTTGTCCGAATGGCGTTTCAGCGAATCAAGCTTTTCAATTGACTTTTGGATTCGCTCGGCTTTTACAGGTTTTACAATGTAGTCGATGCTGTTGGTTTCGAAAGCCTGCAAGGCAAACTCGTCGTAAGCAGTGCAGAAAATCACCACCGGCGAATGGCTGGTTTGCTGTAACACTTCAAACCCAGTGAGCCCGGGCATCTGAATGTCGAGAAAGACCAAATCGGGTTTCAACCGGTCGATCATTTCGCGGCATTCCAAGCCGTTTTGCGCTTCACCAATCAGTTCGATCTGGTCGGCATGTTCGGTCAGTAGTTTTTTCAGCCGGTCGCGGGCGGGTTGCTCGTCATCGGCAATCAGGGTGCGGTATTTGGAGGGAGAAAAGGTCATTTGTTTTTGTTTTTCGGTTGTGTAAAATAGTCAATTTGAGTACAATAATTTCATAAATTAATCAATTCATCAAGCAATAGAAAACTGGTTCCGTTAGGAACCTAAGGTCGGTAGAAAAAATGCGTTAACCCAGTCTTTTGTCCCGTCCGGGACAATACCCGAGATATAATTCAATCTTTCTACCGAGCTGTTTTCCCTACGGGAAATTGTTATTTGATTCACATTTTTTAAACCGGTTCATTCCCAATTGGCAGGCACAACTCCACAAACTTCTCCACCCCGTTCTGCCAGTTTATGGTCGCTTTTGTACCGTAAAGCAGGGCAATCCTTTCCTGTGTATTTTGAATGCCAAAGCCGGTGAGCGGTCCATCCGGAAAAGCCGGACCATTGTCGTACACGCGGATTTTTAGCAGGTTGTCTTCTTTACAAACCAAGATACCGATTAGCCCGTTTTCGGTGATTTGCGACAAACCGTGTTTGATGGCATTCTCTACCAAAGGCTGAATCAACAATTGCGGAATCTGGATATTCAGCAACTCCTCGGGGCAGTCGATCTCAAAACTCAGTCGGTCGCCAAAGCGTACTTTTTCGATTTCGAGGTAGGTGCGGGTGGCGTTCAGTTCTTCGGAAAGCGTGTTTAACTGCTTCTGTTCGCGGTTGATGGCGTATTTGAAAAAATCGGACAGCGCCAATGCCATTTGTTCTGTTTTACGGGCATCGGTAGTGGCCAAACTTGCAATCGAATTCAGCGCATTGTATAAAAAGTGCGGGTTGATTTTAGCCCGAAGGGATTGGAGTTCGGCTTGCTTTTGAAATTCACCCATTTGCGCCAACTCCACATCCTTTTGATTGATGATGCTTTTATACCGGTCGTTTAAAAATACATAGAGAAATCGGGCAAGTGAAGCAACAAGTATACGAGGGAAGAGTGAATCAGATATTGGAAAAAAACCAAAATATCCCAAAGGATTAGCTTTTAAACCAAACATTATTGATACAACCACCATTAATATTAATGTTGTAAGGAAAATAACAATGATCTTTGATCCTCCCAAATTACGATCTTTCAGAATCATTCTTTCAGCCAGATAGATCAGGTTTACGACTAGAAACAAGCTCAGAACTTCATCTATGATTGGAGCATAATCATTTATAGCGAATTCCAAATCAGACAAACTGATACAGAAAGGGTATAAAATAGCTAACAGAATCAAAAACATACCCTGTTTATTAAACGCGATCCAGTTCCATTGATGATCTTTAAATACACCTTTGAGTATCAAAGCAGTAAAAAGGATTATTGAGAAAAGTAATCCAAGGAATTGAAAAAACAAGTTTAACTCATTGTGATACATGAAAACCAGATATTCCCGATACGAAAATTGCTGGAGGTATTGCTTCTTAAACTGGTCCTGAAAATCATCAGAATATAGCTTTCCTAAAATAAAAGCATCCAGAGGCTGGATTTTTATTAAGTCCGGATTCTCTTCATCAAAAACACAACCAGGAACACCTGTACTCTCGAATTTCGCAGAAGGAAAATCGACTAACGCTTTATACAGGTAGAAATACAATGTTCTTCGTCTTGCTTCTTCCGTAAAATCCGGAGATAAATGGAACTGGAAATCCTTTGATATAATTGAAGTTCCAAAATTGGTTGAATTTGAGACTCTACCTGAAACTGATGGCAAAAGCTTAAAAACAACATTTGCGTTTTCCTTTGTCAGAAATATCTTTCGGGTTGGAATGATCAGCTCAAGTTCATCAATTAGTTTATTCATGCAGGCTGAATCTGCTGAACTCACAACTCCATCCAATTTTATTGCAATGTCTGTTCTGTAAATAATGGGCTTTTTCGTTTCATGCATAAATTTAGTCCGAATTGAATTCCATGCTGTAAGTTGTAATTCGGGCGATAAGTTCCTAGCCAGTTGAATATAAAAATCTGGAGAATAAATCTTTTCAAGAATAAACAAATCAAATGGAGAGAATGTGATGGAATTGAAATCATTCTCAGCAAATACACAGCCGCGGATTTGAGAATCTTTCTTTAGTGGCTTGGGGTAAAAAACTAATCCACTCCTAAGTAAATCGTAATAAATCAATCGTTTGCGTTCGTCGCGGGAATAGCTGTCAGGTATTTGAATATGCACCTTGGCAATACTAATTCCACCTGAATTTGTCCCTTTGGAGATAAAACCTCCAGTTGAATCGTTAATCCAAATTTTCAAATTGCCGGAATTGTTCGACAATACTATTTTCTGATTAGGAATCGCTTTTTGAATGTTGTGTATAATGTTTTGAATGTCAATTGAATCTTCCCTGACAACTTTCCCTAATAGATTGATGACGATATCATCATGAAAAACAATTGGCATATTCTCATGATTCAGCATATTTTCATGGATAAAATCCAGAGCCAATTGTTTTTGTTCGGTGGTCAACTCTTCTCCATAAGAGAATCGGAAACAAGACACCACCAGCAGCAGTATAATAATTCGTTTCATAATCGGGTTGTTTAAAGGTTTCGTCAAAGTAAACCTTTGGGCATCCAATTTAAAATAATAAACTGACAAGATGCATATTCGGTAGGATAAACTGCACAGGATAAGCAAAAACCAATAAATACAACGAAAAACTAAAAAGGAGAGGTCGGCCAATCAGCAGGTACCAAACCCGGCTTACAGGGTTGCGTTTTATTACAAGTAACAAGGCGATCGTTGAAAGATGATCGCCTTGTTACTTGTATAAGTTTTTCATTCATTATATCATTGGTTTACTACAAGTTGACTCGTTACCTTTAATTGATTTTCGCTGTCTATGCCGACCACAAGATAGATTCCAGGTGAAAGCTTGTTAATCGATAGTGAAAAAGTCGAACCATTTCTAGATGCATTCTTGATTAATTTTCCAGAACTGTCATAAACACTTATTTCCAGCTTGTTTGATGATACTGAACAATCTAATGTAATTCTCGCATCGTCACTTGTTGGATTTGGAACAATACTTAATTTTAATGTTTTATTGTTTTTTGTGTATGAATTGGCAGTAGCTCTCAGTTTTTCTCTACTTATAGGACGATAATCAGCAGGCATTATAAAATTTACAGGCATTTCGTAAGCCACATCAACTGCTTCGCCATTCTGTTTGCCGGGTTTCCATTTTGGCAAAGAATTTACAATTCGTAAAGCTTCCTTGTCGAGTGATGGATCAACACCGCGAGATATCCTGGCATTGGTGATATTCCCGGTTTTATCGACCACAAACTTCACAAATACTTGTCCGTGGATGCCATTCTCAAGGGCAATGACCGGATATTTCATTGAAGCCGCAACGTAGGTTTTCAAAGCTTCGACTCCGCCGGGGAATTGGGGCATTTCTTCCACCATGGTAAATGTTGGTTTGGCGGGGTTGCCGCTGCCTGCAAGGTTGTCATTGTTTGTATTTCCCTCCTGAAGTTGAAAATTGACCGGTACTGTATAAGAAACTCTGACAGCTTCACCATGCTGCTTCCCGGGTTTCCATTTAGGCAGATTATTCACAATACGCAATGCTTCTTTGTCGAGCGACGGATCAACTCCTCTCATGATTTTTGTATCGGTCACCCATCCATCTTTTGCAACTACGAAATTAACGAATACCTTTCCCTGAATCCCGTTTACTTTAGCAATTGCCGGATATTGCATTGTAGCTTTTATAAAAGCACGAAGGGCTTCCTGACCTCCCGGAAACTCCGGCATTTCTTCCACAATGAAAAAGACATCACTTGCTTTTTTCGTTGTAATTTCAATAACTCCATTTTTCCCTTTTTCTCCATATTTAGCAACGGTCGATTCACCTTTTAATACATTCACCGAATGGATAGTTTCCGGATTAATATCTTCCATTTTAGTGTCCGGAGAAACTATTCCATCAATTACAATTATTGGCTGATTTCCTGTGCCGTCTGTATTTCCAAACTTCAATGGCGAATTTGTCTGAACTTTGACGGTTTGAGATGCAGTAGATTGATCATCTGTTTTAAGCTTAATTAAAATCACCCCATCTTTCCCTTTTTCTCCATATTTTTCAGCCGAAGCTTTGTCTTTCAGAACATCAATGCTCGCAATTTTGTCCGGATTAATTTTCTCCATTTCTGCTTTTGTCGATTCTTTTCCATCGATAATAACCAGAACATTCGATTTATTTAAATCAATTTGTTCCTTTTTCCTGGTTTCAGAAGTCTGATCGTCCAATTTAATCGAAACGATTGCGCCCTTCATGGTAATCAGCATCTCCTTTTCAAAATCGGGTTGTACCTTTTGGCTTTCAAAGCCGACATACGAAATTACAATTGGCAAGTTGTCGGTGAATATTAATTTAAAATTACCGTTAGCATCGGTTATAGTTCCACTGGTTGTGCCGGAAATAATAACTGATGCACCTTTCAGTGGTTTTCCGTTTTCATCAATAACTTTGCCCGTTACAGCTTTTTGAAAATAAATACCGAAACTTCCATCAGCCTCCAGTTTAAATGTTGGATAATTTGTTGGTGTTAAGTTTCCTGATGTAAAAGTGACACTTCCGCTTGAACGTTTTACAGAAGCTGATATTTGTTTTAAATTCCCATTTTCCGAAAAATCCAATGAGGTATAATCAATCTGTAATTCCACTTTGGCTAATTCTGACTTGATGGCTTCTAAATCGCTTTTTTGAAGCTGTGTGGTGAATGAAATATCAATTTTCTCCTTCGAAATAAAGTAAAGTGGCTTTTCAGTGCCTTGATTTTCAGTCGCATTTTCGAACCTGTATTCAGGAGCAGCAAAGGCATAGAAAACACCTGCTATGAGAGGCAAAACCAATAAAAATTTTAGTTTTCTGATTGGTGAACTTATGGTTTGTTTCATCATGTTAAATCGTTTTTTGTTGAGTGAATAATTGAACGAATTGGCCAGTGAAATCACCGGTCCGCCGAACATTTGGTTCAGCAAAGCCGCACGGTAAATCGCTGGATTAGAACTGCGCTGCAGCGCCCGCTCGTCGGCCAGGTATTCGTGGTTTTGCCTGATCAGATGGCCGTAAAGCCAAATGGCAGGATTAAACCATTGCACCGTGCGAAGGACTTCAAATAGCAGTAAATCAATCCAGTGCTGTTGCCTGATGTGCTCCAGTTCGTGGTTCACAATTTCATTCGTTTCGATTTCGTCGATTGAAGGATTGACAAATACGAACGAGAAAAATGAAAACGAAGCGGGGTATTCAGCAGTACGGATCAGTTTTGCCGAGCTAAAGTGTTGTGTTTCTGATTTTCGGATAATCCGGAAAACAGGAAGTGTTTGACGTAGAATTCTGAATGTCAGGTAAATAATTCCTGAAATATAAAAAGACAATAGCAACGCATTTTGAAATGGAAACGGTTCGCTCACTTCCGCGATTCCCTGAACCTGTAGTTCGAAAACTTCAGTAGTAGGAACAACAGGCAATAAAACCGTGTAATGCCACGTGAAAAACGGAAAAATGATTGAGATCAAAATCCCGGAAACAAGGTAGATGCGGTTCAAAACAAAGAACCGCTCGTTGCGGAGAAACAGCGCGTAAACCAAAGCAAAACCAGTCAGCCAAACTGACGATTTAATCAAATAAGTTGCCAATGCTTCCATGTTTTTGGTTTTAGTCTTTCGACAGTTCTTTCCGGGTTTCTTCCATCAATTGTTCCAAATCCTGAATGGTCAGGTCTTTTTCGCGGACAAAGAACGAAGCCAATGCCGGAAACGAGTTATTGAAGTAGCTTTTCATTAAGCCAAAAAGCTGTGTTTTCGAATATTCCTCTTTGGTAACCAAAGGATAATAAACATGCACGTTTCCATAGGTACGGTGCGCAACAATTTCCTTTTTTTCGAGGATTCGCAGTACGGTGGAAACCGTGTTGCGTACGGGCTTTGGCTCGTCGAAGCGGTCGCGGATGTCTTTAACCAGTCCTTCGCCCATTTCCCACAAATGTTGCATTACCTGTTCTTCAGCTTTTGTAAGTTGCATAATTGTCATTTTATTTTTGTCAATCCTTCATGACAAATGTATGACTATAAAATTAGTCACGCAAATATTTCGATGTCTTTATTGACTAAGAATATAGTCGCTTTGTATATTATACAACATGAATCAAATTAAAACAGTTGAAGGAAAAGATGAACATTGAAATCGGAATGTTTCGTACCTACGGCACTCTTGACATGTTGGTGGAGATTGCTGTCCGTCACATGAATGTGACGGCAAAGGATAATGCTCTAATCAACGAAACTGATTATTTGTAGCGATATCCTTTGCCGTTTGCCTTTAGGCAACGGACATAAAGGCGATAATGAAAACCGTCCGCACGAAATCTTTTTTCAAGGAAAACCCTCTTTTCGGACGGAGAAGAATTGGTCTTCAAAAATGTAGTTACATAAAAGAAGAATTGTAAATGTCAGGGAATTTGAACGAATGGAAAGTATTAAAATAGAAAATTAGATTGACAATCAATAATATACCTTCATTACTAAATTGCGACTGACTACAAATATTTCGCAACTCTGCTGCTTAAAAAGTGTTGACTTCAATACTGAATTACGAAACTTGCCTACTGAGACCGAACACTGAGACTTATTTCCCCTTTCGCCAGTACTGCATCGGATTTACCTGCGAATACAGGCCTTTGTTTACAAATTTGACATCGGCAATGGAGTAAAACGCGTTGGGATTGTAGGTACGGATAATATCAACAATGTGAGGCAACTCGTTTCGTTTTACGATGGAATAGATAATCGAAACATCTTCAACGGCACCGTGGGCTTCCTGATGGGTAATTCCGTAACCGTCGGCTTTTAGTTTTTCAATCAGTTTATGCGCATCCACACGGGTAATAATCTGAAGCTGAATGATGCCCATTGCAAGTTTTTCCTCGATGATCATTCCGATGTAATTTCCGGTGGCAAAGCCTGCTCCGTAAGCCACATAACACACCCAATTGTCGAGGTTCTGCATTATTTTGCTGATGGCAATCAGCCAGATGAGTACTTCAAAGAATCCGAGAATCGGAGCAATCATTTTTTGCCCTTTGGCAACCATCACAATGCGAATGGTTCCGATACTTACATCGGTTATACGGGAAAGAAAAATAAGTAAAGGAAGAATTACGTAGGTAAATACATCACCATCGAACAAGGATTTCAATTCATTCATAGCGAGTTGTGTAAAATGAAGGTATTAATATTCCAGCTATAAAACTTTTTTCCGAAAGGGGATAAACTACCGAATAATAATCACCAAGTCTAGCTCAGAACACTTTCATAAACCGCAACCATCTTTTTGGCTTGTGCATGAATATCGAAATGAGCTTTTACACCGGCAATTCCGGAAGCGCTTAATTCCTGAAGTCGGGCATCATCGAAAATGAGTTCACCAAGGGCTTTCGCCAATAATTCCGGTTTATTTTCGCCGTAAACAACTCCGCCGCCGCTGGTTTCAATCACTTCGGGGAAAGCACCCAAAGCGGGTTGAACCATTGGAATTCCGGAAGCCATAGCTTCGAGCATGTACAAGCCGAAAGCTTCGCCATTCAACACCGGAACCGAGATCAGGCGAACCGAATCGAAGAATTTTTGGCGTTCTTCACCTTCAAATTCATCGACCCAAAATACATCGACTTCAAGTTTTGCTTTGGCCAGTTTTCGTTTTTGCTCTTTAATGAATTGCAGGTCGTCACCGGTTTTTCCTCCGGTAATTTTAAGCTGAACTGCCGAATACTTCGGATCTTTCCGAAGTAAAATAAAAGCATCAACCAAAACTGCCAGTCCGTTTTCGTCGCACATCCGCGAAAGGTAACCAATCATTAGCCCCTTTTCTGCAATCGGTTTTGGCGAATAATCTGCCGTATCAACACCCAGATGAACGGTTTGCATTTTACTTTCAGAAATTGTCATGCGCTGATGTATTTCCGAAGCAAAATAATTGCTGACCGGAATAAAAACATCCACATCTTTTCCGCGTTCGCTCATTAAATCCCAGACTTCTTTGCGAAAGTGATCTTCCATGGCGTCCACCCACACATCTTCATCCTGAAGTGAGCAAATCACCGTGATGTTCATCCGCTGTTTAATCCGATGAGCCAACCCCAGCAGCAGTGCATTCGAGAGGTGAACCACATCGGGTTTGGCCTCATCAGCCAGCCAATCTACCAAACGTTCAAGCTCCTCTTTTTGATTTCCGTCTTCTCCAAGCAACATCGAAATGGTCATGCCTTCCAGACCTTTCGCGCGGGTTGAACCGGCCTTTCGGGCAGCCATTTCCAGCACACTTTTTGAGTCGAGTGCGTGTTCAATAAACGCAGGCATGTGCCTGAAAATCGGGAATTGCTGCTTGAGATAAAGGTTAACTGCGCCATAAAAAACCGGAACTTCGTCCAGATCGTGGGCATCGTCGAAAATAGGGAGATACAAAGGAACCTTGATGGTATCGTGCCCCAAATCCTTTAAAGCCCTTACAAATTTGCTGTCGCGCATGCAGTTTCCACAGTAGAAACTACCGCCCGAACCCGGAATAATTTGTGCGATTTTCATATCGTAAGAATGATTGAATTACATCTGCAAAAAAAGCTGCTGGCTTCCGGCAACTGGCAACTGGCAAAAAAGCCAGGAGCTAGCGGCTAGTTGCTAGCTGCCAAAAATATAAATCCGTCCGTCGCCAGCACCCACCACAATCTTTCCTGAAACGACTGCCGGATTTCCAATGATCGGACTGCCCAATTCGTATTTCCACATTTCAGCGCCAGTTTTCAGGTCATGAATATAAAGCATTCCGTCCATGGTTCCTGTAATTACTTTTCCGGAGGCAATTACTGACGACGATTCTACGCGGTTGCTGGTTTTTACTTTCCAAACCACTTTTCCTGTGCTTTTATCGAAACAATAAATGAATTTATCCTGATTCCCGATAACAATGAAATTACCGCTTATAGCGGGAGACGCGATGAAGGGCAGATTTTTCTCTTTATCATCGTACATCCATGCGATTTTACCAGCTTCCAAATCGATGCTAAAGAATTTGCCTTCGTAATCGCCCACGTAAGCAAACTTGCCGTCAATAACCGGCGACGAAGCAACGTAGGTTTCCAACTTGATCTTTTTAAACACTTTTCCGGTTTCGATGTTCACCAAATGCACAAATCCGTCGCAACCGCCAAATACCGCGTTTTTACCATAAATTCCAGGCGCTCCGTTAATGTAATTATCCGATTCGTATTGCCAGATGCTGTCGCCTTTTGCAAAACCCACCGCATGCAGGTTATAATCGTAACTGCCAACCACCAGCCGATATTGACTACCAATTTTCAGCCAGTTGGCCGAGCCCATAATCTGGTTATCTGTCTTGTATTTCCAGATTTGCTTTCCGGTCTTTTCGTCTAGCCTGAAAAACAGGCCATCGAGGGAACCAAATACAACCGAACCATCCAGCAGTAAAGCCGGCGCTTCAATGGCATTTCCGGAGTCGAATTTCCATTTCAGTTTTCCGTCGAACCCAACAGCATACATCGTTCCGTCGGTCGATCCGCAGAAAATCGTTTGCCCTGAAATAACTGGTGAAGCTTTAATGTCATCGCCCGTTAGAAACGAGGACAACAGTTTAGGTTTCTCCGGAAGACTGGCAGAAATCGCACCCGAAAGCTGCTGGTTTCCGCGAAAGATGGGCCAGGAAGATTGGGCTGAAACTGAAATTATCTGAATAGCGCTTATAATTAATAGTGATATCGTCGTTTTCATATCCTTTTTTTTACTTCAAACAAATAATTCAACTCTAAATGACTTTTTGATATTACTATACTTTCAACATGGATCATGCCACTAATCCTGCCAAGCAGTTAATTTTCCATTTTCAAAATACAAGAAATTCTTATCTGAATAAACCCACTGCTCATTTGTTCCATAATTCGTCACAGTTCTATTAATATCCTTTGGTTCTCCCCAGCTATCCAGAGCCATTTCACTTGTCATTCCAATCCAAATTTTTCCAGACATAATTTTCTGTGCTACAATGGAACCGTACTTTTTTGTCAATTCTTCTTTTAATTTTTTTGATTTTTCAGTTTGATTTTTCTTTTCATTTTCCAGATGAATTTCTCTCTCCTTCGTTTCTTCAACCATCCTTTTAGCTTGCAATAGTTGATCTTCCCTCTTTTCTTTAATCGAATAGTATTCTTTTATTTTTGATAATTCATCATCCATTTGAATATTATAAGGATGTACAAATCCCAATCTTTCCTTATATTTTATAATAAAAAATTCTGATTTGAATCCAACAATCATAATTTCATCTCCAACTGGAATTGTAGAAGTAATTTTACTTAGTAGCCAAGGCTCGTCTCTAACAAATACAGATTCAACTGCCTTTATTACTTTGACTATAGCAGTATCTATTGGATTTTTTAATAAAAACAAGTCTTCATTAAGTTTAAAGATCATTTGATTATTTAATTCAATTAGGGAAGTATATTCAAGATTAACTTTTTTTAGGCTATCTATTTTTTGCTCAATTGAAGTATTTATTTGAGCAAACGAAATTATGCTTAAGATCAAACCAAGACCTGTAAAAATTCTTTTCATTTTTTAAATTTTCTCCTAAATTAACAATAATTGAAAAGGCATACAATACATTATTCTATTTATTCAGAAATTGCTTTTCAACATTTGCCCTACCATTCTTAATATTTCCAATTCCAGATAGTGCTATCTTTCAACTCTAATTATTTATATTACAATATATTAAGTTTGTTATTTTCTTTTTTAGACCAAGATGCCCAACTCCCTATTCTGGATGTCGGGCATCTTTGCAATTATTCAAATTGCAGGAAAACTCTGTTCAACTCCATTTATTTCTTCAACTCAAACTTCCGACTTGGTGATTCTTCTGCAGTAGGAAAATCATCAGGAATTGGGATTGTTACCTTACCAGATGCAGCCCATTGTACTCCGCGCACAAAAGAGGTGATAAAACCTACACCTTCGCAGGAATAATCGTCGTGACCGAGCGTGGTATGAAAAATTCGTCCTTTTCCATAAGTTAAAACCATTAGGATGGGTTCGTGCCTGTCAGTTGGCGCCTTTCCCGACATATCTTTACCTGTAGCCAAAACGATCATGTTCTCGCCCGGACCCCGCAATTTGGCGTAACATTCGTCCTTGGCGGTCATCCAAACTTTGGGCATGCCCTTCGTAATTGGATGGTCGGCTACACGAACTGTGATCGGGATCAAATGTTGCGGGCCATGTGCTCCCGCGTTGCCCGGTGAAGGATCGCGAACCAATTCGCCTTCGTTGGTATAATACACATAAGGGCCATTTTTCTCGTTTCGGTCACCCCATCCGCCAAGACCAATCATTTTGTTGTATTCAAGCCAGTTGGGAAATGAATTATCGGCCGCATGAACCGATACAAAACCACCGCCTTTTTTCATGTATTTTTCCAGAGCCATTTGGGTGGCTTCAGGCCAATCGGCAGCTCTCCACCCAAAATTTGAAATTACCACATCATATTTTTTGAACGAAAGAATAAAATCAGGATCAGTTTTTGGTTCCTTTAAATCCTGTGTTTCACCCACACCAGCCAGCGGAAGATAGGCTTTTTCACGTTCAGCTTTCCATGTAAACTTAGTTCGTTTAATATCAACTGTAAACAAACCTGTTTCTTCCAGATATTGTTTCATCATGATGGTCGATTTTGGCCATACTTCGTGGTTGTTCTGACCATCAACAATAAGCACTTTTATTTTCGCTTCAGCAGAAAACGATATGCTCAAAACACAAATAATACTTAAAAAAAAGATTTTCATAGCAGGTTTTTTTTAGTTGTTTTAGATTTGCTCTTCAATATTAAACATCGCCAATGCTCCCGTTGGACAAGCTTTTGCAACAATTACAGCGGTTTTCTCCAATCCTTTTTGAACGCTTTCGTTGAACGGAACGCCCACTTTCACATCGAAGCCGCGACCAATAAAAGTAAAGCCAAATTCTTCCTGATGCTGGCGGGTTAAGCGCACACAAATGCCACATTTAATGCACTTGTTGGGTTCGTAAACAATGCCTTCGCGGTGAATGAATTTCTCCACATTCCAGCGTTCCTCGCTCTGGAATCGTTTCTGCACAGCCTGGTACCGATCAGACAATTCGCGCAACACACACGACTCCGGGTTGCGGCAATCGCAGTGCATACAACGTTTGGCTTCGCGAATAGCAGCTTCGCGGGTAAAACCAGTCTGATCAGCTTTTTGACGCGGTGCAGTTTCAGAATCTTTTTTATACTGAATAAACTCAGCCTCAGCCAATCGTCCGAATTTGGAATTAAACCGCTCCGAATATCCTGAAACTTCAGCAGTTTTGAAATAATTATCGATAACAGTGGCTACCTCCTTCCCTTGTCCAACCGAACGCACGGCCAGTTTGGAAGCCCGAAGTGTATTCCCAACAGCAAAAACTTTTGGAATCGAAGTCTGGTAACTGGATTTATCAGCAATAATTCCAGCCTTGGTGGCTTTTAGTCCGTATGCAGAACTTCCTTCAGGAATTGTTCCGTGAGCCACAACAACAGCGTCAAACTCGCTTTGTAATTCAGCAAAACGGCTGTCATTAATTGTTTCATTCAATCGGATTTGAACTCCGGTTGCCACAATTTGAGCCACTTCCTGTTCAACAACTTCCGAAGGTAATATTTCCTGATCGATCTGAAGCAATTCGCCGCCAGCTTTGCTGTTCATTTCAAAAATCACCGCCTGATGACCTTTAATCTGCAAATAATAAGCAGCGGCCAATCCCGCAGATCCAGCACCAATAATGGCTACCTTTTTGCCTGAAAGGTCGGCCAATTGCGGCTGATATGGCTTTTCTGTTTTTAAATCTTCGTCGCCCACATACCGTTTCAGTAAACAAATTGAAACCGCTTCGTCCACCTGTTTGCGGCGACAGCCCGCCTCACACGGAGCCGGACAAATATGCCCCAGAATGGAAGGCAAAGCAATGTCGCGTTTCACCACTTCCAACGCTTTGGCAAAATCGCCTTTAGCAATCAGCCGGTTCATCAGTGGGATATTCATGTGCGCCGGACAAACCAACTGGCAAGGCGCTTCGCAGTCGCCTACATGTTCGCTCAACAACAGTTCGAGCGCAGCTTTCCGCGATTCGATGGTTTCCTCATCGTTGGTGATGATATGCTGTCCTTCGAAAGCAGGTGTAGAACACGAAGCAAAAAATCGTCCGTTTTTAGCATCTTTCACCAGGCAAATCATGCACGAGGTGAAATGCTCTGTTCCTCCCAAATAGCACATCGTCGGAATTTCGATGCCAACAGATTTGGCAGCCTGCCATACTGAAGTGCCGGCAGGAACTTCAACGGAGTGATTATCTATAGTTAATTTTATCATTCCTGAATTGTTACGAGTTGCGGGTTACAAGTTGCGGGTTAAGGCTATCTACAAGCATCTCATTTATTTCCATCATATTATATTCAAAATTGTTACGGGTTGCGGGTTACAGCTTATTAGCGAGTTGATTTCCAATTTTCTTCAACGTATTGGATAAATTTATTGATTTTAGCACCCAAAACTTCATAATCCTCAAGTAAACTGTTTAATTCTTTATTTTCAAAATAGATTTCATTGATCATCGTCAATTGTGAAATTGCTTCATCACATGAAGAATGCGCAAAAACCAGAAACCGAACAAATTCATCTTTATACCTTCTTCTGCCAAAGCCTTCAGCTATATTATCTTTAATGCTTTTTGATGATCTTCGAACCTGACTTCCTTGTTCATAGAGCTCAAATTTTGGCAATGTCATTGTCATTTTATGAACTTCTATTGCCAATCTGTATGCCAATTTGTAGATGTCAAGTTCTTTGTAGCTGTTCATATTTTAAAATTGTTACGTGTTATTTTTATTTGTTACGAGTTGTGAGTTTCAAGTTACGAGTAAAAATCAGTTTTCTCAATTCTCCTCAAAAACTTCAGCAATTTCCTCATTACATATTTGTTAGCAAATTTAAACTCCAATCTTCGCAACCGTCAACCCGAAACTCGCAACTCGAATCCCGTAACTCACTTCAGCGACCGACAACCCGCAACCCGTAACCCGCATCTCGTAACTCGCAACTCTACACGATCTCCACCGCATCAACCGGGCAAACCTGCTTGCAGGCATCGCATTTGATACAGAGGTCGGTGATGACTTCGTGCTTTTCGTGCGGCTTGAACAGAATAGCTTCGGTCGGGCATTTCTGCGCACATTTGGTACAGCCGATGCACAAATCGTTGATCTGGTATTTAATCAGGCTTTGACATTTACCCGACGGACATTTGCCATTGATGTGTGCAATATATTCTTCCCTGAAATATCGTAAAGTTGACAAAATTGGGTTTGGAGCCGATTTTCCTAGCCCGCACAAACTTCCCTTTTTCGTCCAGCTTGCCAGGTATTCCAATTCGTCCAGATCTTTCAAAGTACCTTTTCCGGTGGTAATTTTTGTAAGTATGTCGAGCATTCGTTTGGTTCCTATACGGCAGAAAGTACATTTTCCGCAGGATTCATTCTGGGTAAATGAAAGAAAATAGCGGGCAATGTCCACCATACAATCGTCTTCGTCCAAAACGACCAAACCGCCCGAACCCATCATCGCCCCAACTTGCAGCAAGGATTCGTAATCAATCGGAGTATCATACAATTCAGCGGGAACACAACCTCCGGAAGGGCCGCCAATCTGTACCGCTTTAAATTTTTTGCCATTCTGAACGCCTCCGCCTATTTCTTCCACGATCTGACGAACAGTAATTCCCATCGGCACTTCGATCAGTCCGCCACGGTTGACCTTCCCGGCCAAAGCAAAAACCTTGGTTCCTTTACTGGTTCCGCGACCAATACCGGCAAATTTGCCCGATCCTTCGCGAATGATGTACGAAACCTGTGCAAAAGTCTCGGTATTGTTGATCAGCGTGGGTTGTTTCCACAAGCCGCTTACCGCAGGAAATGGTGGACGGATACGAGGAAAACCGCGTTCACCTTCGATGGAAGCCATCATGGCCGACTCTTCGCCGCACACAAAAGCGCCTGCTCCTTCATAAATAGTCATGTCGAATGAAAATCCACTTCCCATGATGTTTTCGCCGAGGTAATTCTTTTCGCGGCAATAAATGAGTGCCTGCCGGATGCGCTTCACAGCCAGCGGATATTCGGCCCGAATGTAGAGAAATCCCTGTGTGGCGCCAACGGCTTTGGCCGCAATAACAGCACCTTCAATCACGCGATATGGATACGATTCGAGCAGCATCCTGTCCATAAAAGCGCCCGGATCGCCTTCGTCGCCATTCACAATCAGGTATTTCACATCCGAATGATTGTGAGAAACCAGATCCCATTTCGTCCCTGTTGGAAAACCGGCCCCTCCCCGCCCCCGCAGTCCGCTGTCTCTGATGGTTTCGATTATCTCCTTCGAACTCAAATCAAACAAACAGGTTTTCATTGCGGCAAAACCCTCGTGCGCTTTGTATTCCTCAATATCGAGTGGATTGATAATTCCTCGGTATTGCGTCGCAATCGGAATCTGGCGATCCAGAAAATCGGTTACCTGCTTCTCGCGGGCATCTATCGAATATTGTTTCACGCCGTCCCAAACGGTGTCGGTCTGTACACTCTCGAAGAACTTGTAAACGCTGCTTTTCAGCATTCCAAACGTGCTTTGAGGTTTAAAATGATTGGCAATTATACCGGCAATATCTTCGGGCTTCACCTTGGCGTACAGCGTTGATTTTTCATTCTTCGGAAACACCTCAACCAACGGAACCTGATGGCACATTCCCACACAGCCCACATTCTTCAGGCTGATTTTGATCCCTGTATCGGCAATCGTTTCTTCAACCGCCTTTTTCACATCTTCACTTCCTGAAGCCACACAGCACGAACCCAGTCCAATGCGGATTTCACCCTGAATTTCCTGCCCGTCCACATTGCGGAACAAGCCTTTTTTGGCTCCTGAAATTCCAGCATGTTTCTCGAAATCAGCCAGCACATTACCAACTTTATCGGAAGCAACGTGCCCATAAGTTATTTCGTCAATCTGAACCACCGGCGCCAAGGTACAGCACCCGAGGCACGATACTTTTTCGATGGTATATTTTCGTGAAGCATCGGTTTCTTCGTGTCCGGTAAGGTTAAAATGACGACGGAAAGCATCATAAACCTGACCCGCACCTTTGACGTGACAAGCCGTTCCGACGCACACTTTAATAATGTGCTCACCAACGGGTTGCATCCTGAACTGCGAATAAAATGAAGCCACCCCGACGATCTGTTCGGGAGTAATCTCCGTTTTTTCGCAAACGTATTTCAGCGCTTCCTCCGGAAGGTAATTGTAGGTATTTTGAATCGCCTGCAAAATCGGAATGACTGATTTTCCCTCCACCCCTTTTTCAGCGATAATATCGTCAACCGTTTGTTGCATGTTCGTTTCGTTGTTCACGTTATAATTTTCAAATTTATTTTGATTTGCGATCAACGATTAACGATCAAGGATTTGCGATGTTCCTTCCTAAATCGTTAATCTGTAATCGTTAATCTTAATTCTCTATTTCGCCCCCAAACAATACAAATTATTCATCCCTCTCAAATACACTTTTCCATCTGCAAATACAGGTGAACAAACCGATTTTTCTCCGAGTTCAGGAGTTCCTATCTTTTGGTATTCTTTCGTTGCTTTTACAATGTGTGTTTTGCCCGACATATCGGTGATGTAAACCTTCCCATCGGCATAAATTGGCGACGAATAAAAAGCATCGCCATATTCCTGTTCCCAGTGTTTCTCTCCGGTTTTGGCATCCAGACAGGCAAAAACGCCGTAAGTGGTGGCAATGTACAACAAGCCGTTTACGGCCAGCGGGCTCGAAACTTCAGGCAAATATTCATCGGCTTCCCAAACAATTTCAGGAGTTGCACCTATTTTTATCCCGACCAGTTTCGCGTATTCATTGGCAGCAAACACCATCCCGTCGGCATATCCGGCTGATGGGCCAACTTCTCCGGAAAGACAGGCAATGTTCCAAAGTTCTTTCCCTGTTTGAGGATCGTAACCATTCACATTCGGGTTGGTGGTCAGGATCACTTCGGTGCGACTTCCTGTATTGACCAAAATAGGCGAAGACCATGATATTTTTGAACTGCGGGCGGTTTCCCAGGCGGTTGTTCCGGTTTGTGTATCCAAAGCCATTAATTTTCCTGAACGGTTGGTATCGTATTGAATCAGCAATTTGTCTTTATAAATGATCAGCGACGAACCATGTCCGTAGTGATTATCGGGAACGCCCAAGTTGCGCGCCCACAAACGTTTTCCGCTCATGTCGAGACCAATAACATCTCCTGTTCCGAAAATGGCAAACACCGCGCGACCATCAGTTGCCATGGTTGGAGCTGCCAAGCCGGTATCTTCGGTTACTTTTGGCATTTTGGCCGGCGAGCCCTGAATATTGTCAGCCGACGCTTCCCAAATCAATTTTCCAGAGTTTTTATCGTAGCAATAAACCATACGGGCCTGTGCATCGGCGCCAGTAACAAACAACTGATTTCCCCAAATGATCGGCGAACTGTAACCCGACTTTGGCACTTTTACTTTCCAGACTACATTTTTTCCACCAGCACCGTTCCAGTCGGTTGGTGTATTCTTTTGTGATGCAACTCCAATTCCTTCAGCGCCACGGAAAAATGGGTAATTGGCTTTTAACTGTGTCAATGTTGGGATACCTGCTGGCGCAGTTGCAGGAACTGTAGCAGTTTCGGCATTGGCTGCAGGAACATCAGTAACAACCGGATTTTCTGTAACAGCAATATTTACGGAAGAAGCGGCAGAATCGGCCGGAGCTGAAACCTGTTGAGCCTGGGCAGGAGTAGTTATTTCAGCAGGCTGTTCTTCCTGAACAACTATATTTTCGTCCACCATGTATTTTTTCAACGAATTGGAAGACAAAAATCCGGAGGCCAGCGCCAATACAATCAAACCCGAACCAACATAAATAACCCATTTTTGAGCAACCGCCTTGTCCAATTCATTTACTTTTTCAACGCTGTCGATTTCGTTCAGTTTCGATTTGGCTGACAATACAAAGCGAATAGCCAGTATGGAGATAATGACCCCGAGAAACATGAGGTAAGTTCCGGTGCGCAGTTGCCACTGGCTGGTAAAATAGGCTTTCCGGGCCATCAGGTCGAAGGCGCGAATTTCGGCTTTGAGGGTCTCATCTCCAGGACTTTGACTTAGCCGTTTGACCAGCGCCGGAATTGTTTTATTGTCAATCGGGTCGTTCAGACTGGTCTGCACAAAATTGGCAATCAGCAACACAGCCATAATTATGGCAAAGCCTGCAGCAATCCATGCAATGCGTTGTGCCAGTTTAATTTTATCGTTTTTTGAGATGTTCATTATAGTTTATTATTCAGATATTAGATTTTATATTCAAGCCATTTTCAATCATCATTAACGCAATTCCGTCCGGAAAATCAAATTTATTTGAATCAATGCTTTTCCGCGGACGGTCTTTCTGGTTGTCTTTATTCCCTGGTATTCCGTTTCTCCCCATCCCGGGCTACAATACTTTTCACCGCTACGCGGTTTACCTGATTTCAACTTTCATACATTTCTCAAATCTCCGAGAAACGTCAACTTGGAACTTGAAACCTGAAACTTTAAACTCTTTTATTCTTTCTTCACTGGGCAATAATCCATGCAGCGTGCACAGCTTAAGCAATTGGTTTTGTTGGGTTCCCAGTCTTCACGTTTCCTGAATTTCGATAAACCGATCAGGCTGGTACCAATGACCAATCCCATGAAACCGCCCAGCATCCAACCGCCCCAATAGAATTGGTTGCGAATTGCATCCGCTTCAACTACCAATTGTTCGGTCGATTTTCCGGAACCCAAAAAGGTACGGACATCAATATTTTTAGCGTCATTCTTTACTTCAGGATGCTCCACAATTTGCTCTGCCAAATAAACAGTCTGATTAAATCTGGACAACGGCACATGCATCATCGATCCGGCAAAACCGCCAATTCCGACCCATAATGGAAGAAGCACAAAATAAGTCATCAGGCGATTCACGTTGCTGCGGCGTTTTCCGGTTTCAACTACGGGCTCGTCGATGGCACCAAAAGGACACGAATTTGCACACAATTTACACTGAATACATGCCGAAGGCGTAATGGTCATGTGCTTGGATGAAAATTTCGACATCCAGCCCAGTAAAACTCCGTAGGGACAAAAGAAACGACAATATGGTCGGGCAACAAAAACACCAACCGCCAGAAATAAAATCCCTAGAATCAGCATATTAAACGGTGCTTCGAACCGGAATAACCCGACAAACGGATCGTAACGGCAGATGATAAATTCGGATTTGGTGGCCACGTATAAAACAGCTAATCCGAGGTACAAATACGGAATCAAACCCAACACTTTCTGAATCCATTTGGGTAATTCGATGGGTCTTAAAACCACAATATCCTGAATTGCTCCCAAGGGGCAAGCTCCTCCACAAAAAACACGTCCAAAGAAAAGTGCAAAAATTAATGGCAACAAGAAGAAAAGCAAAGCAGTTAGCGGTATTGCATACATGGGATCAACAATTCCCAAAACCACATTCTGAATAGCTCCAATGGAACAAATGCAACCTTCGCGGTAAAAACCAAAGTACAACAAAGAAAATACTGATGTCCAGAAAACGCCTTTTCGGGAGCGCTTTTTCAACACAAACCAGGTAACCAGCGAAAGTACCACCAACAATACCAGTACATCGAAATATTCCAGAAAAATCATTCGGGCTGATGGCGCTTTGGTATCAGGCTGAACGTAGCCCGTATCAAATTCCGGTTTCGGGAATCGCTGTTGCGGATCGGCTGCAATTGATTGAACTGCGGTAAAAAGCAGTATCGAAATCAGTAAAAAGTATCGTTTAATTAGTCTCATCGTTTTTATAACCTATTCGTTTGCGCTGTTTTTGCTCGCTTTCCTGATTGTCCTTATGGAGCAGGAAATTTATGGCATCGTACACATCTTTAAATTGTTGGTCATATTTATTTTCAAGCTCCTGTAATTTTTCTGTCAAGTCTTTATGAGTCAAGGCAAATTGCCGCATAAAAACAAAGGCTCGCATAATTGAAATATTGACTTCAATTGCTTTTTCTGAATTTAGGACACCACTTAGCATAGCTACTCCCTGTTCTGTAAAAGCATAAGGCATATACCTAATTCCACCTCTGTTGTTTGAGGTGCTAAAATTGCACCTCAAAGTTTCCCATTCAGGATTATTAAGTTGAAACATAAAATCAGGCGGAAACCTTTTAATATTCGCTTTTACCGCCCTTTTGAGATATTTGGTTTCAGTCTCATAAAGTTCGGAAAGATCAAAATCCAGCATGACCTTTTGCCCACGGATTTCATAGATCTTCGTTTGAATTTTTTCGAGTTGCATTTATTCGGTTCTTAGCATTTTACAAATTCGCCCTAATAATTCAATTCCTATATTTTTTTCTTAAAGCTTATAACAAATCGTGATAACCTATCTCTTCTATTTGATTTTCACACTCCGTCCGAAATCAGAATATTTCTCTGTTGATCATTCCTGCTCGGACGGTAATGTTCTCTTCATCTTATCCTCGGGTTCTGCTTCGCTTCACCTGCGGTTATTCATATTTGACACTTTCAGTGTCTCAAAATGTCTTGTCTATCCTCCACTATTTGAGGCTTCAATTTGCAACCTCGAAGTTTCCCTTTTTTGCCATTTAGGTCACAAATTACAATCTCATATTTTCTGAAAACTGTGACCGCGACTGCCCACTATTCTATGCTTTTTTCCCTTTGCCGCCTTTCGTAAAATCACCTTTAATTAGGTAAGGCGTATCAGCCGGAACACGCACAAAAGCTTCTGCCGGACAAACACGTGCGATGGCGCAATCGTTGCAGTTTTTGCACAGGTTGTGTCGAATCTGCAAATGGAACGATCCGTTTCCGAAAGCAGTACAACCGGCCACACACTTGGCACAACCGATGCACAGATCTTCAATGATTTCGTATTCGTAATAGGGCTCTTCAATAAATTTACGTTTAATGGCGGCAGTTGGGCAAAGTTGGTTCTCGGCAGCAGTGCTACGGGCATTCGCGTCAGGTTTCAGGTATCCGCCACACAAATCACAATAGCCACATAAAGCATAGGCATGCACACATTTTACCGCAGAAGGCGTCACGACACATTCGGTGGCACAGCGCCCGCATTGCACGCATTTGAAAGGATCGATCTGCCAAACCAGATCTTTGGGAGTCGCCTTCAGGAACGAAATACCAGCCACCCCGCCAAGCGAAACAGCCAGTGCCATTTGCATTCCGCTACGGATAAACCGACGGCGCTCAATGCTTTTGGGTTCTTTATTATCGCTCATTTTTCTTGTAGTTTTTTGCCTGATCTAACGAACAAGTCGTTATTTTCTGACAGCTTTTGCAAAACTGATTATCGCCGCAACCTTCCAACTGAACCCGGTTTTCGGCCAGCAGATATGCTGTTCCGCCAATCATGGCCGACAGAAAAGTGAGCTGTGCTGCTTTTCTAAAAAATTCACGGCGGTTGTTTGTATTATTTTCCATTTTTCATCTTTCTTTTCAAGGTTTTACGTTGTTCCCTGCCTGCGGCAGGCAGGCGTCCGAAATATGGAATCGCCATTTTCAACATTGTCACGCGGACGGGTTTTCGTTTCTTCTTAATTCCCGGGGGCTTCACCTCGGGCTACCAATATTTCGCCCCGATGGGGCTATAAGATTCAATTACGTTACAAGTTTCCGATTTCCCTTTTCCTCTATTCTTGCTTCTTTTCAAAAATACGTACCTGCTGGCGTTCAAAGTCGAGGGCAATTACCCGGTGCTGTTTGTCCACTGCAATATCGGGTGCCAATGAACCATCGAATGCCGCCGGTGGTGCGACCACACCGGTGAATTGTCCGTGCTGATCGTATATCTTGATTCGCGGCATGCCCTTTTCGCTGGTGATAAATGAATTATCATCCAAAATCGAAATATGCGCCGGATTGCAGCAACCGCTGAAACCTTCAACTTTAAAACTGGTTATTCCCCACGATGTGCGCAGCGAACCGTCAGGATTGTAATTCTCGAATGTATGCTTTCCGGTATTTGCCGCCCATAAAAACCCGCCATCGTCAATCGCTACGTCAAAATATGGGCTTGGAATAGCAAATCCGGAAATCCCCTTTTGCTCATTCTTCTCTCCTATTTTCCGAAGAATTTGTCCGTTGGTATTGCACTGATGAACGATGCGGTTTCCGGCATCGGCCACATACACGTTTTCTCCGGAAACGGCCAGCGAGGTAATTACAGACCGGTCGCCAAACGAATTCCAGCGTTTCACCAGCGTTCCGTTCAGGTCGTACATCACCACATAATGGCGCATCCCGATCCAAATCTGGCGGTTATCGTCAATGGTAATGCAGGTGGCGGTGTCAATCAACGATTTGCGCAAAATCTCTTTTCCGGAATAATTAAACTTGATTAACTCATTGGTCGTAGCCACAATAATCATTGAATCGGACACGGTTATTCCGCCCCAATCGTGAACTTTCACCGGAAAATTCAGCGTTTCAGTATATAAAATCTGGGTCGAATCCACCTGTCGAAATTCATCAATATTGTATTCGTAGGGATTTTCAATATTTTTCCCAGCTTTCTTCCCGATAAAATCCTTCCCAATAACAACCACAATTGCGACAGCAAGAACGATCAATACGATATTTACCAGTTTCCGGTTCATAGTTTTATTGGCTAATGTTTACACAATACATTGTTTTCGCATCACGCAACAGCAATCGCCCGTCGGCAATGGCCATCGGTCCCCAGGCATCGTGCCCGTCGAACAGTTTTTTCTGCGCCATTTGAACGTACTTTTTACTGTCAGGTTTAATCATCGTCAGCGTTCCATCATCGCTTAGCACATACATTTTATTATCAGCAATCAGGTATGGTCCCAGGCCAAAACGCCCGTCTTTTCCTGAAGTCCAGATCACTTTCGTAACATCGTCCGGAGAAACACAAACCAGTTGGTTGCGCAACGGCCCGGCATCTTTGGGTTGAATAGCAAACATGTGCCCATCCCACAGAACAGGAGTCTGCTGCTCGCATGCCATTCCATCCTTCGGGCTGAATTCTTTTAAAACATCTACTTTATATTCTGTTCCTGAAGGAGTTACCTGAATCATCATACTTCCGGCACCATAACCGGCAGTTAAAAATACCTTTCCATCAGGAAAACAAACCGGAGCCGGAGCCACCACCGCATGATTCCAGGCTG
The DNA here is from genome assembly GCA_023251435.1 of Bacteroidota bacterium. Classification (GTDB taxonomy): domain Bacteria; phylum Bacteroidota; class Bacteroidia; order Bacteroidales; family Prolixibacteraceae; genus Aquipluma. Next base: position 44,145 of record JAHEYU010000014.1, on the reverse strand, counting down.
TTGACTTCCATAGGATTTTGCCCTCGTCGGCACCTTCGGCTGAAACAGCCAAAACGGCTCCAACCGCGCTATAGACGTACATTTTTTTGCCTTTAAATGTCCATGGCATAATGGAGGAATGCGACATTTTAATTCCACCCGGATTGGGCGTTTCCCACAATACTTTTCCGGTAGCCATATCCACTGCAACCATTACTGAGGTTCCACCCGGAGCCAGAATCGCTTTATTTCCGTCGATCATCGGGCATTGGCCTGTAAACCAAAGCGGCACTTCGGTCTGGTATTGCTGAACCATGTCAAGTCCCCAAACCAAATCGCCGGTTTCGCGTTTGACACACATCACGTGGCAACGTGGTCCAATCGTCAATACATATTCAGGAGTTACGGCAGGCACCGTGCGCGACATTCCATGATTTCGTTTGACACTCAATTTATAGGAACGTCTCCAAAGCTCCTTGCCATCTTCGAGCGAAAAACACCGCAGGGCATCTTCGCGTTTGACCTCATCGTAATCCATCAGGTAAACTTTTCCTTCGTAAATGGCTGGTCCGGCATGGCCTTCGCCCAATTCAACCGACCACAAAATTTCAGGTTGATCGCCCGACCATGAGTTTTTAAGTGGCTGTGAGTTTTTCACAATGTTATCGAAATCGGCACCGCGAAAACGGGTCCAGGTTCCTTTTAAGCCGGAAGTCGATGTTCCGAACGACTCGAATTTCTCTCCAATATTCACCACATCCACAACCGTTGAATCAGTGCCTTTGTTATCTTCTCCGGGAGTGCTTTCAACAAACTGGTTGGTTGGGTCTTTCAGAAGCCACCACAAAAAAAGGATCAGCATTACACCAATAACCGACCACAGGATGTATTTAATATTCTTTTCCAAGATTTTTCTTTTTTTATTTTTCATCCTATCCGTTCACTGAAGTGAACGGCAAAGGATATCGCTTCGATCAATTTTATTTGCTACTTTTTCAGATCATAAACCATCAACACTTCACCGTGACGGACAAACAGTTTTCCATCAAAAATGGCTGGATGTGCCCAATGCGGACCTGTTCCTTTTTCGATTTTGAATGAACTGATAATTTCGAATTTCTCCGGATTGGGCTTAACCAATGCCAGATTTCCGGATTTCTCTTCGTAGCAATACAGCATTCCGTCAGCCGAAATAATTGGTCCTTTGTTGAACCAAAGGGTTTCGTACATCGTTTTTCCGGTGTTCCAATCGACACTGACCCAATTGCCGTTGCTGTTGTTCTTCCAGTTCGACCCAAACAAATAGTTGCCAATTTTGACCGCGCCACCCATGTGACTATCAAAATCATGATTGATCCACTTTAACGAAACCGATCGTCCGTCATCAGCCAGAGCTAACAAAACCGCAGCATGATCGTATCCGCTTGTTACGAAAATTTCATTGTTATAGAATAGAGGAGTATTGGTATTTCCACCTTTTCCCTGTTGATTAATGTGATACTGGATGAGGTTGTAAGTCCAAAGAATTTCACCGTTTTCGATGTTTATTCCAATCAAATCGTTGGCGGTCTGTGCAAGCAATAGTTGCATGCCAGCTTTTTCAATAAGTAACGAAGACGCATAAGCACGGGCTCCGCCAAGGCTTTTCGATTTCCAAAGTAGTTTGCCATTGGTTTTATCGAACGCAACCACGGAGGTTTCTTCACCACCGGTAACATAAAATACAGCTTTATCTGAAACTGCGGGCGATTCAGCAACTCCCCACCGGTGAGGTTCGCCATTGTAGATTTTGTTGGCATCAACCGACCACAATATTTTTCCTGAAGCAGCTTCGACACAAACCACTTCGCCCATGCCGCTAATAAGATAAATGCGGTTATTTTCGATGGTTGGCGTGCAGCGTGTTTCGGGATAAGTACGCGGCCAGGCACGTCCGTAGGGTGTTTCCCACTTTTTCGCCCCATCCATAGTGTAAGCCGAAATTACATCCAGAGTATCTTTTCTTCCGGTTACGTATATCGAATTTTTATAAACTACGGGCGACGAATAGCCATTCCCGATATCATTCAGTTCTAATAAAAGCGAAGGCCCAATTTCAGGCCAGCTTTTCAGCAGATTCTGATCAGGATAAATTCCAGTGCGGTTTGGGCCACGCCATTCCACCAAGTCCTGTGCAAACAAGTTCCCGGAAAAAATAAAGGTGAATAAAATAAAGGTGAGAATTTTCGTCATCTTTTCAGGAATAAATTATGCCTTAATGTTGTAAACAAATAAAACATCGCCGTGACGCAAATACAATTTACCATTGGCAATGAAAGGATGTGCCCAGAATGGACCGGAACCACCCTGTAATTTAAATGAACTTATTATCTCGAAACTTTGTGTATTTGGTTTCACCAATGCCACTGTTCCTGCTTTTTCTTCCAGAATATACAGAAGTCCATCGGCATAAATTAATGCTCCCTTGGTCAGCCATTCTGTTTCGTATTTTGTTTCTCCGGAATTCCAATCCAAACAAAGCCATTTGCCTTTACTATTGCTGATCCAGTTTGAGCCATAGATATTTCCTTCAAGTTCAATCAAACCATGATGGTGGTTATCCAAAGTCATGTTGCTCCATTTTTCGGTTACCGAAGTTCCATCTTCACTCATTTCAACCATAACATTACGGTAATCGTAACCCATCGAAAGGAAGATATCACGTCCTTTAAATGTTGGAGTATTCGCCCAGATCAAACCTGGCTGGTCCCATTTGGCACCATCCCAGTACTTGAACGACCATACCACTTTTCCTGAAGCGGGTTCCAAAGCAACCAAATGAGTTCCGGTTACTGCCAGAACATATCTAAATTGTTTGTATTCATAAATTATTGGAGAAACGTAGGAACGGGGCCCGCCCACGCTTTCACTTTGCCAGACTGGTTTTCCGGTCATTTTATCGAAAGCGACGACCGAAGTTTTGGCTCCGCCGGGAGTACAAATCACTTTATCATCCACAATCAGCGGCGATTCTGAAACACCCCAAATGTGCCATTCAGAATTATAATCTTTGTCCACATTCACTTTCCAGCGGATTGCTCCGTCATTTATATTTAAACAAACCAGCTCGCCGGTTCCGCTGATAATGTAAACCCGGTCATCTTCAATGGTTGGAGTGCTGCGGGTATCCGGAAATGATTTTGCCCATGAACGGCCATAAGCTACTTTCCATTTGGTCTGACCATCAGGAGTAATGCACGAAAGATAATCGAGGGTATCGATCATTCCGGTGGCAAAAATAAACTTATCGGTAGCAACAACCGACGAATAACCTTTACCAATTCCTTCCACTTTCATCAGTAATTCGGGACCGGCATCGGGCCATTTTTTCAATAACCCAGTATCCATAAATTTTCCGTCGCGGTGCAGTCCTCTCCACTGAATGGGTTGAGCAAAAGCAATTACAACAAACAAAAAGAAAGCAATCGACAGGAGTATTCGTTTCATATATTTTAGTTGGTTTATTTAAAATCCTTTTTAATTCAAATCCTGAATATTTAATGCTTTTAAAAGAGTTTCGGTTTTAATAACAGTAGCAAATTCATTATTTAAGCTTGCCAGAGCAGTTTCATGAATAATCTCGGATGAAAATAGCTGACCATTTGTACCTGTTTTGCAAAAAGTAGCAGTAGCATCATCAACCACATAAGTATCGTAGCCAAAGTTACCAGCCATTCGAACTGACGTGGAAACGCATTGATCGGTTGTTAAACCGGCAAAAACCAGTTTTGTAATGCGAGCTGCATCAAGTTGTTGTTTCAGATCGGTTCCGATAAAAGCACTGTTTACATTTTTTTTGATGATGACTTCCCCGTCAATTGGCGCCACAACGTCCTGAAATTCATTGCCCTGCTGACCTTCTGCAAGTCTCGAATTTGGATTTGAAGAGCAATGTTTCGCGTGAAAGACCGGCAATCCCATTTTTCGCCAAAATGCCAGCAATTTGCCGGCATTCTGTTCAGCTTCAGGATTATTCCTTTCACCACCCCAATAATTTATGTCATCGAAACCCTTTTGGATATCAATTAGAATCAGCGCGGGATTATCTTCTTTTGAAATCATCATATTTATCTATTCCGATATTTTATAGGCAATCAATACATTACCATGACGGACATACAGAATTCCCTTATTTATTACCGGGTGAGCCCAGTGCTGCTCCGATCCAATTGCCACTTTTGTTTTGCTGATTACAGTAAATGCGTTGGGAGTAGAATCAGCCATAAATAACTCTCCTTTTTCGGTATAACCAATGAGTTTTTTGTTGGCGGCAATGGTCACCCCTTTTCCAAGTTCTGTTGACGAATATTTTTGCTGACCTGTTTTCCAGTCGACACATTGCCAGCTGCGATCTTTGTCTCCCGATCCATACATGAAACCGTCAATTAAAACTGCCCCACCCTGGCGACTGTCGAAACTTTTAATTTCCCATTCCTTCGTTACTGAACTTCCATCAGCGCTAAGTTTAAGTTTTTCGCCACCCTGTCCGTAACCGCTAAAAACAAACAATCCACCATCATGATAAATCGGAGTGTTAGGATGAACGGCCCACTGATTGGGATGACCAAAATTCCAAAGCATTTTTCCGGTTGTAGCATCGATGCCCAAAACATTACCAAATGTGTGAGTAACCAACAACTGACGATTTGGAAGTTTAATTAAAAGAGGAGTACAATATGCAGACAATTCGCCCATGCCGGGACACGACCAAATAGTTTCGCCGGTCATGCGGTTCAATGCCATCACGTTGTTGGTCTTTCCTCCGGGAGTAACAAAAACTTTATCGCCATCAACAAGTAAGGATTCGGTGTAGCCCCAGGTAATATTTGTACCATCAAAATTTACCAAACAATCTTTTTCCCAAACTGCTTTGCCTGAAGCCAAATTCAGGCAAGTAATTTTTCCGTGACCAGTGAACAAATAGGCCAAATCGCCCACAATTGTTGGCGTGGAACGTGTTCCGGGATAACTTGTATCGAACTCTTTTCCGTATTTAAATTGCTGAAGTTCTTTGCCATTCATGTCGAGAACAAACAATACTGCCTGACCTTCAATCATTCCATTGATGTAGATTTTGTTGTTGGCAAATGCTGGTGATGAAAATCCCTGTCCCAACTTATCGAACGTCCAAATAATTTGTGGCCCATCAGCCGGCCATTGTGGTAAAAGTTTATCGACTGTATAAATACCTGAAGAATTAGCTCCGCGCCATAAGGTGGGTTCCTGTGCATTCGACACAACCGACAGGCATATAAAAAGAATTACAGATAAAGATAATAGTTTCATAGGTTCTACATATTTTGTTTTGGGTAAAAGTATTAACGATCGTTCAGTAAAACAACACGATACGAAATTTAATAAGGTTCTAAATAATAAGATTCATTAACAAATAGTCTGGACCAGAAATTACCACACAAAGCTGGATAACAACCTGTTATAAACAATTCCTATTTTGAATGGGCATCAATCAATTTAAAAGAAAAGAAGGGAACCAGATCTGGTCGATCGAAAAGTATTGCCAGATCAGCTAAACGATTTTAAAAACAAGGAACGCAATTTCTGTTCCTGAAATGGTTTTTCCATAAAATCATCCATTCCGGCTAACAGGCATTCGTCCTTCTTTTCTGAAATAATATTGGCAGTAAGAGCAACAATGTAAACACGATTTTCAGAATTTATTTCCTTCTCGAATGCCCTGATTTGGCGGGTAGCTTCCAATCCATCCATTACCGGCATCTGCATGTCCATAAGTATCAGATCATACTTTTTATTCCGGTACATTTCAACGGCCTCTTTTCCGTTTGAAGCAAAATCAGTAGGAATACCCAACTGACCAAAGTTAATAACTGCAATCCGCTGAATGATCAGGTTGTCTTCAGCAAAAAGTATTTTCAATTCTTTGAGATCGCGCATTATTGTTCGTTTAGTTCAATAATAATTGATTTCAGTCATCTGAAGATGAAATGAAGTGCCTGCAAATATACGCATAATGTCAAAACATTATGAATACAGTTTCTCAAAATTATGAAAATAGCGAAAAAAAAGATGAATTTGGGTTAATCCAAAACTGTTTCACCAATTGGATTTCAGGGCATGAGATCTTGAAATATGCGGTAATTCCCATGTTTCAAGATCTATAATGAACATCATTATAAATGAGGTATAGATTTTCATATTTTCCAACAATACTTGTTCGTATTTCTGAAAAAAAGTACGTAGGTCGTCTTCAAAATAGATATTTTGCATTTCATCCAAAAACTCCCATCTTTTCTTCTCGAACCAATGTTCATCACGCAAAAACCGGCGATCGCCATATTTACTGAAGTAATAAGCATGAAGTTTTTTTGCTCCTTTAACCGTCATTTCTGCTTTCAGTTTCGACAATGCACCAGAGTAGCCTCGTATTATATGCCAATAGCGATTTAGGTTATCCGAAAACTCAATGAGGAATTTCAATTCAGTTAATGTACTGTAAAACAAATCAATATCTCCTTTTAAAAGATAGCCTTCCAACAATTCGATCTTAAGAGTGGTATCATGAATAAAGCTTTCAAAAAACTCGTCAGCCAGTTTTTGGGCCTGTTCCTTATCCCTTCCATCAAAAAATGAAGTTTCGTAGTATTCCTTAAATGATTTGGCTGAATTCATGATAAAATTGATTATAATATTCAAATTTAAACCAATGTAAAGAATAAACCTAGAAGCAAAGACCACCGATTTCTGAACAATGGGTTTCAGCTATCAATCCATACGTCTGAATGATCGAAACAGAAAAAAACAAAAAAATCCATAGCATTTAAACCATGGATTTTCAGCAAAAATCAAAAAATTTGATAATCGCATTTTAAAAATTACAAACCCGCATAAATTAGCATTCCGATACCTACAAAAAACAGAATAAACATGGTTGCCAGCAATCCGGTGGTACCTTTGCTCCCCTTAAATTCTTTCCAGATAAATACTCCCCACAAAGCTGCTACCAGCGTTGCGCCTTGTCCCAATCCGTAAGAAATGGCAAACCCGGCTTTTCCGGCAGCAATTATACTGAAGGTCATACCCACACACCAGATCATTCCACCAAGAATGCCGGTAAAATGTTCTTTCAGGCTTCCTGCAAAATATTGGGAATAGGTTACCGGTGTACCTTCGAAAGGCTTTTTCATCAGGATGGTATTGAAAACGAAGTTACTGATCAAAATTCCGACTGAAAAGATAAATACTGCGGTGTAAGGAGTCAATAAACCTGCTTCGGGAGTTTCGAAATTGGTAACCATCGAACTGGCCACAAAGCGATAGAACAGAGCCATCATAACACCACCAACTACCGACAATACAATTCCTTTAGTCGGAACTTTCTGCGATTGTGCCGATTTCTTTTTATAAGCTACGGCATCGAGCAAAATTGCCAATGTAATCACAATTACTCCGGCAAATAGCCACATTGCATTTCCCTGCGGATTAGCCATATAATTAACTAAAACTCCCAACACCAGCGCGATGCCAATTCCAACCGGAAAAGCTACCGACATGCCTGCAATAGCAATGGCAGCTGCAATAAGAATATTGGCAGCGTTAAAAATAATTCCACCCAGCAAGGCATTGCCAATGTTGCTCATTTCTGCCTGACCAATATCTTCCAGAAAACCACGGCCAAGTTCTCCTGTGCTTCCCAAGGTAAACGAGAAAAGCAGCGACATCAGCAGGATTCCGATCACATAATCCCAATAAAACAGTTCAAAACGCCATGATTTTTGTGCCAATTTTTGGGTATTGGCCCACGAACCCCAGCACAACATGGTTACAAAACAAAGAACAACTGCGAGGAAATAGGAATTAACGATATACATGGTTGATGGTTTTGATTTTTGAATGGATATTGGTTATTCATTATTGAATATTGGATATTTGCTTTTTCATTTTGGTTCGTAAAGCATCAAATCGTCCAGTATATCTGCGATTTTCTGATACGGATATTTGTGAACAAGAAAGGAATGATTCGAGTTTTTATCGGCATTCCACGAGTTTGAGCCATTGGCATTGCATACAAAAGTTCCGTTTCCGATCACATAAAAGTAGTTTTCAGGATTACGGACTGCGCACAAAACTGCCGTATGATCCCACGAATTGCGGTTTTCCGATTTTTTGTTTTCGTAGTTCGACAAACAATATTCGTAAGCCCATTGAACCGGACTGCCTTTCGTGCCTTGAGTAGCGACTTTGTTTCCGGTCATGATTTTCCATCCGATTTCGAATCCGCTGAAAAGAATCGGAGTAGGCCAGTTTTGGAATACATATTCTGAAGCTTTCGGATGTTGATTCACATTAAATTCGTTTCCTTCAGGAAATCCACCAGCCATAGCTACCCATTTTTTCACCTTCTTGGCCACCAGGTCTTTTCCTGAAAGCTTGCTGTATTGATCAGGTTCTGATTTCAAGAGTGTTTCCAGATTCGAAAGAAATCCTACAGTAACGATCACCACACTTTGGTCTTTCTGTGCAGCCAAAACCTTACGGTAAACTTCTGTGGCTGAAGGATAATCGGCATTGGTCTTTAATTTTGGCAGATATTTTACAACCAGCGAATCGTTCCAATGATTGGGACAGGAAAACTTTGGTGCATCCGGCCCGGGAACGCCAATCGGAATAGTTGGTTTCTGAAAATAACGGTTAAAAACTTCGATGGTTGGCGCAATATATGGATACCCGTCACTAACCATCGTTGCAAGTATTTCGCATTCGCCTTTGGCTGCCAACGCATGAAGAATAGTAATCGCTCCCACATCGTCATAATCGGGCCCCATGTCGGTATCGAAAATAATTTTAACTGGCTGGGTTGACCAGACGAAGCTTGAAATCAGCAACAGATTAAGAAATATAAATAATGATCGTTTCATTGGTTCAATTAGTTTAGGTTAGTTTGTTTTCCAGGCATTTTCAGGCTTTACCGAACTGTAAACCAGCAAATTATCAACACGTATCTGATAGCCTTCCTGTGGGTTCAGCAACTTCAGTCTTACCTGATGCTTTCCTTCTGGCAGATCGTATTTCCAGACTACTTCATGCCTACGGGTTGTAAAAGAAGTGGGCATTTTTATTTGTTCCACTTTTTGTCCATCAATATACATTTCAAATTCCAGGATACCGTCTACCAATTCCTGACCATTTTGTTTCTGCGCCTGACCATTCAAGATAAATCCATTTCCTTCGAACCCGAGTTCAAATTCCTGATTATTAATATTCAGTTGTTTACCTACATGATTACGCGCAATCGGAAAATGACCTTCAAAACAAACTTCCAGTTTTGCAGGTACAATTTCCTGAAATGGAATTTCAATAGCATCGCCATTTATTACTGCCCCATTCTTTTCCAAAACCGCTATTGCATGTTTATAACCCAATTCATAAACATCATTCAGCGACATAGTGGTATATTTAAAGTCCATTTCTTCAACCGGATAAACAGGCGCTCTCCAATATTCAGGAATGGCGCTGTAACCTAACATTGTACCCAAAATGCCGCCAGCGCTTGCCGGGTTGCAGTCCGAATCCTGACCGCACCGTGTGCTGATTTCCATTGTTTTGCCAAAATCACCTTCGCCATACAATAAGCCAATAACAATGTAGGCCGCATTGATTTTCGCATCAATATTAAAACTGTTAAAAACGCCATCCGGGCAACCAATATCCGACGACCATTTCCTTTCACACTCGAACCAGTTTCTTTTCCAGTCATCAGGAAACTCTTTTTTCCAGCCGATCACATCACTCATACATTTGTAAAATTCAGATTCCTGCGGAATCGATTTTAATGCTTCGGTTACAATGTAATTTACATCGTTGGAAACGAATGCCAGCGAGTACATGGCGGCTACATAAACGCCACCATACCAGCCATCGCCGTAATTCATAATGTGGCCAACTTTATCGCAAATATCAGTTGAAGTGTTGACCATTCCAGGCGACATTAATCCGGCAAAATCAGCTTCAATCTGGAAATCAATGTCATCGGCATGTGGATTATTCAGCCAGTGACCTGATTGCGGCGGTGTTATTCCATTCAGAATATTGTATCTGGCGGCCTGATTCGCATGCCAAAGCATATATCCGGCATTGGCAAAGGCATTTGCATGTGAGCTTGCCGGAGCATCAAGTCCCTCTTTTTCGAAAACATCTACAAAAGTCAGGTCCATATAAACATCATCATACAAACCGGGAGAGTTTTCATAGTACCATTTACAACGATCATTGTCCCACGGAATCGGCTGATAATCCTGAATCATAGTTCCTTTGTATTGAAATTCAGTTGGGCCACCAAAAGTACAACCAATCACCTGACCTGCCCAGCCACCTTTGATTTTATCCTTCAGTATTTCAGTGGTGAGCTTAGTTTTGACAGGCGTTGAGGATTGTTTTTTGTTGCACGAAGTAGTTACCGCAAAAGCAGCGAGTATTAGAAGCAGGAATAAGTTAGTTTTCATTGTAATAGCATTTAGTGGTTTAGGTTAATATTTCTTTACGGAATGGCACCGATGATTGAGCCCCAATCCTTGTAACTGAAATAGCTGCGGCCTTATTGGCAAAAGCGATCGATTCCTGAATTGTTTTTCCTTCGGACAAAGCTACTACCAATGCACCGTTGAAAGTATCGCCGGCAGCTGTGGTATCAACAGCCTCCACCTTTGGAGCGCTGATGATTTCCGATTTTCCGTTCGACAACAAAAACGCACCGGCAGAACCCATCGTAATAATCACCAAATCAACCCCTTTCCCATTCAAAAAAAGAGCTGCTTTTAAAGCCGATTGTTCGTCAGTAACTTTAATTCCGGTCAGCAATTCGGCTTCCGTTTCGTTAGGCGTAATGATGTATAAATTCTGAAGCAATTCATCGGTAAGAACAGCAGCCGGAGCCGGATTTAAAACCACCTTCTTTTGCTTTTTCGTAGCCATCCGGGCAATGTGCTCAACAGTCGGAATCGGAATTTCAAGTTGCATTAGCACAAATTCAGAATCATCCAACTCGGCAAGCGCTTTATCGAAATCGGCTGAACTTAGTGTTCCGTTTGAACCAGGTGCGACAACGATGGAGTTTTCTCCCTTTTTATCTACGGTGATCAGAGCAACACCGCTCGGATTTTCAGGATCGACAGCTACAAAATCGACATTGATCCCTTCGTCTTCGAGTTGCTGAACGGCTTGTTTACCGAAAATATCATCTCCAATCTTTCCAACAAAAGTGACCATGCCACCCAAACGAGCAGCAGCAACTGCCTGATTGGCACCTTTTCCACCGGCATTCATCAGAAAACGACCACCCAAAATAGTTTCGCCGGGAGCCGGAAAATTGTGTGTTTTGATGACCATATCGGTATTTGAACTGCCGACGATCAATATCTTTTTACCATTCATATTCTTAGTTTTTTTGAATAAGACCAAAGTTAGAACATCAGGAACTGAAATTTTCACCACATTTGCTCAAATGTTATAATTTAAAACACCAAAATATGGGCAAAATTTAAACTTAAGTAATTTATTTACTGCATATTAATTTGTCTAAATTATATATTTCCATTTCTCATTTCATTAATGTCTGTTATAGAACATCTTATGACAAAACTTGATAGTCTGCTCATTTTAGTCAACTCGATGGATGCCGCCGAAAAACGGTATTTCCAGATTAATACAAAGATGCATGAAGGTAAAAAAGACTACCAAATCCTTTTTGATCTGATTCTCCAATCTGGCTTTTCGATGGATGCGGTGAAAACAAAATTTAAGAAGCACAAACCGAATGGCAGCTTCGAGATCACGTGCAATCACCTGTACAACTTACTATTGGATAAATTATCGGTAAAAGATATGGAGAAGGAAGTTGAGTTTCAAGCATTGAAAGCTTATCAACAGGCAAAATTCCTTTTCAAACGAAATCTATTTGACGATGCGTTTCAACTGATAGAAAAACATAAGCTGATTGCTCTGGAATACGAACTTTTTAGCCAATACCTTTTATTGGCCAAACTCGAAATAAAATTTTACAATCAATTGGAATTTAAAGATATAGACGAAAACAAGCTGATTAAACTTCAGTCCAAAATCGAATCCGTTTCGCGTCAGCAACGCGCCATCGAAAATCACACCGGTTTGTACAACCTAATCAGCATTCGCCAGATCAAACAAGGAACCATACGAAACGAAGCCGAAAAAGAAAAACTGAACGATTTGGCCTTTAACGAATTACAAGCCGTTTCTGGTCAAATGAAAAACTCATTCGAGGCACAAAAGCTTCATCTGCTGTTTCAGTCGGCCTATTTCATGAAGACTACCAATCCAAAGTCAAGCCTGAAAGTTTATTACGAGCTGAATGAATTGTTTGAGAACAACCGCAAACTTTGGGGAAATCCGCCCTATTTCTACATCAACCACATTCGCGGAATTTTGAACAACCTCCGCTGGTTTGGCAATTATGCTGAAATGCCTTATTTCATTGATAAATTAAAGAATCTTCTCTCGGAGTTTCCAACAGCCCAGCCGACCATTCAACCGCTGATATTTATTTTTGAAAGCCGGATGCTGACCGACCAAAAGCTTTTTGCGGAAGCGCTGAATCACTTAAACGAAATTCAGGATAAAATAACCGAAAAAGAAACCAGCCTCACTTTTGCCACAAAGACAGAAATTGCTTTGCAAACCGGTGTGGTTCTTTTCTGGAACCGAAATTATAAACAAGCGATGAAAGCCATCCGACCAATCTTGAACGCAGGAAAACCTTTCAGCCAGTTGCCGCAAACGAAACCAATCAGATTTTTGAACATCCTGATTCACTGCGAGCTGAATGATCATGACTATCTCGCATCTGAAATCCGGTCGTTTGAACGAGACCTGAAAAAGCGGGGAAAACCACTGAAAAGTGAAGAAATTATCCTGAAAAGTGTATCAATTATCATGAAAGAAACCGATACCAAAAGGTACAGCAAAAAACTTCAGAAACAGAAAGAAATACTGTTGGACCTAAAGAACAACCCATTTGAGCGGCAGTTGCTCAACTCGTTCGATTTTATAACATGGCTGGAAGGAAAATTGAGCTATACCGATTGAAGAAATGTAACAGTCCAATCTTCGCTCACTCAATTGACCTTAACATTTCTATTCATCGGCATTATACCCAAATAGCTTTGGAATGATTTATAATTGCATTGGTATCAGAAATAACGTGGCACTCTGGCCTTGTATTTTCGGTATTCGTCGCCAAATTCATTTTCAAGAAATTTTTCTTCTCCTAAAATAATAAAATGGTGCACGTTCATTCCGTAAAGCATAACCACCAATAAAAGAAGGCTTGGAAGGAAAAGAAATGTAGCTGTATTCATGAAAAAGAAACTGGCATACATCGGATTTCGGCTAATGGCATAAATGCCGCTTGTACGAAGTGCGTGTTTCCCGGTCGGCAATCCAATATTGGTAATCAAACCCATTGAAAGATAGGCCGGAACAATGATCAGATTGGCGGGAATCAGAAAAACGGCTGCCAGCAATTTTTGAACATCCGGGGTGTAATCCTGAATTAAGTAGGGCACTGAATTGCGGTATTCAGGAAAAACGGCCATTACAGCAAACAAAGCCCAAACTCCAAAAAGAAAAAATTTACCAGTAAAAAACAACAGCGGATGAATAGTTGGTTTTCCCATAGCATCTTTCCCGCTTTTTGCAAGAAATGCACCCAGCACAACTGTTGCCAAAATGGGCATACTTATCAAGACAGCCAACGTGTAATCGATCCAATTCATCAGATGGTTCCTTTATATTGATAGCCCAAATCTACCACAATTCGCTCAATTTCAGGCAGATTTATCTTTGATCCTTTGATGTTTACCTGCGAAGTATTTTTATCTGCTAACACTTCTTCGATACCATCCAATTTTGAAAGGTTGCGGTTTATGCTGGCTTCGCAATGCGAGCAAGTCATACCTTCAACTTTGATTGTTTGAAACTTTTCAGCTGTCATTTTCTTATTTTTTTGAATTCGGTTAGTAATGTATCCTGAAACCATTAAAACAGCCAGAATTACCGATGAAGCAATTCCGACCCATTTGGGGAACATTTCGTGTGCTTCGCCATGCGCCATTAAATGGTTCATGTGGCTCATGATAAAATCGGCAGGAATCAGCCAATTGGTGAGCAAACCAAAGAAAATAGCTCCTCCGGTAATGGATGCAAGGTAAATAAACATGGACTTTTTACCCATGGTTTTAGCAATTACGGTAATAGTAGCCACATTGGTTGCAGGGCCAGCCATCATAAAAACCAGCGCAGCACCCGGCGAAACGCCTTTCATGAGCAAAACAGCGGCAATTGGGATGGAACCGGTTGCACAAACATAAATTGGAATTGAAGCGGCCAAAACTACCAGAATTTCGAGAAACCCGTAGCCCTTGAACATGCTAAAAAAATCGGGTGGCAACAAAACTGAAATTAGTGCTGCAACTAAAAATCCAAGAATCAACCATTTGGCAATATCCTGAAGCAATTCAACAAAAGCATAGTTGGCTGCAAGTAGAAGTGGATGGCTGTTTTTTTTCGGAGGTTCGTGACAACCGCAGGAGTCGTCGGCACAGGTTTCCGTGGCTTTTCCCAATTTCGCCGCGTCAATTTTGAAACCGCCAAACTTTGAATTAACAGGCGGAGCAACTACTTTGGGTGGTTCTTTTATCAGTAAATTGGTTAAGACTCCCCCAAAAATACCGGTTGTAAAAGCGACTATCGGGCGAAGAATCGCAAAGGGCCAGCCAAGCATGGAATAGGTTGCAAATATGGAATCGACCCCGGTTTGTGGTGTCGAGATCAGGAACGAATTGGTTGCGCCACGTGATGCCCCATTCTTGAAAAATGAAACACCCGTAGGGATTACCCCGCAGGAACAAAGTGGCATGGGAACTCCAAGTAATGAGCCATTGACAGCCGACTTGAAATCTGATTTGCCCAAATATTTATCGATATGCTTCTGCGGAAAATATACCTTCAACAAACCGGCAAACACAAGCCCCAGCAACAACCACGGAGCCATTTCTCCGACTAAATAATACAATTCCGAAAAATACCTGATTACATATTCCATCACTCTTCCTCCTTAAATTCGTATCTTGTGAATCGTTCTATTGTCAACAAAAGTAATACAAATAGAAACATGGAGCTATTTAAATACTTTCATTTCTTTATAAGCAAAAGGATTTCCTATCTTCAAAGTTAGCGATAACAACGGAATCAGAACTAGTGTAAAACAAAACGAGGCTACCTTTGCAGGAAGCCTCGTTTTTAAAATCCGATTAAAGATTATCCTTTAATTGCTTGCTCGCAGGCAGCTTTTAATTGTTTTGCTGTTGCATTATTCGGATCGTAACCCAAAGCTTTCTCAATTACCGGTAAAGCTTTCTTAAACTCTTCCTTTGCATTTTCGGTAGCGGTTTTGTATGGTGCATCGGTAGTTTTGTATTTGGCAGCAGCCACATCAGCAGCGGCAGTTTTCAAAATAGTTGCACCAGCCGAATAAAACACATTGGCTTCTTTAACGTAAACAACTGCAAGCATTGATTTTACCTTGCTATCATCAGGAGAACTGGCCAATGCAGCTTCAAGGGTTTTTACGTACTCTTCGTCATTCTTCAAGGCTTTGTAGGTATTTGCCTTGTATAAAAATGCAGTTTCCTTTTTGTAGTTAAGGGCAATTGATTCATCAAATAATTTGATTGCTTTGTCGTAGCTTTTTGCCTGAAATGCACTAACAGCCATATTATACACCATCGCGGTATCTTTGGGTTCTTCTCCCCATTTTGCGAGAGCCTGTTCAAAAAGTTGCAATGCTTTTGGATAATCTTTTGCTCTTAAGGCTTCGTTGCCCTCATTTTTAAGATCAATTGCACTTTTTTCTTCCTGTGCAAAACCAACCACAATTCCAAAACAAAATGCAATAGCTAAAAAAAATCGTTTCATACAAGTCTAATTTTTAAAGGTTTTTCCAATAATTATTTATTCCATTATTTTTTAGAGGAGTCCAAAATTAACAATTAAGAATAAAAAACCTAAGAATTACTTAACACTATTCACTATTTTTAACAAATAAAAACAACAATTATCTATGGATTAAACATATCAGGAGTAAAATAGCCCAGAATACTTTTAGCCATTTCCAATCCTGATTTTGCTTCCTGATTATCGGGATCGAGCTCCAAAACCGAATAATAATCGTTCATTGCGTCTCCCCATTTCTGCATTCTGTAATGAATTCGTCCCCGAAGTAAAAAACCATCGCGGTTAGCACCATTCACAATAAAATGGTTCACTTTTTCCAACGAACCTGCCAGATCATTCTTTTCAAGCAACAATTTTGCTTCAATCAATAAATCGTTCATAATGTTGTTTTTATCTTTTGAAATCCCAGATCTATTCGGCCCTCGAAACAGAAATGATACCATTGATACTTTTCAGCTTGTTCATCAGGAAGTCTAAATGATCGAGACCATTTACAAAAACGCGCAAAGTTCCATCGAAAACACCATTGTTGGTATCAATATTTATAGAACGCATTTGCACACCGATGTCTTTTGAAATGACATGTGAAATCTGACCAACAATACCCAACTCATCGGTTCCGGCAATGCGTATGGTTGCCTGAAACGAAGATTTTTTCTTTGTTTCCTGCCATTTTGCCTTGATGATCCGATACGGGTACCGTTCAATCATTTGCGGAGCATTCGGACAGGTTGCCCGATGAATTTTGATACCTTCACCAATGGTTACAAAGCCAAAAATCTGATCGCCAAAAATCGGGTTACAGCAAGGAGCCAACTTATAAATTACGTTTTTAATGTTGTTATCAATTACCAGATAATCATCGCCTCCCGAAAACTCCAAATCCTGAACCTTCTCCTTTGGTAGTATTTCCCCAACAAGTTGCTTGGCTGTATCTTCCTTTTTCTCAACCAGCAACTCTTTTATTTCCAGGGTGTCGATCTTCCCTACCGAAACGTTGTAGTACAAATCCTGCGCCAGCTTTAGTTTATAATACTTCAAAAGTTTGCGGATGCTGTCGTCGTTGTATTCAATTTTCCAGTTCTTCACTTTCCGGAGCACAATCTCCTTTCCATTTTCAGCTTCACGTTTTACCTCCTCATTCAAACTGGCTTTGATACGGTTTTTTGCTTTTGAAGTCACCACAAAATCCAGCCAATCCATTTTAGGACGTTGGTGGTTCGCGGTATCAACCGAAATCTGATCGCCGTTTTTCAACTTATGGCGCAATGTTACATTTCTACCATTTACCTTTCCCCCAATGCACCGGTCGCCTACTCCTGAATGGATTTCGTAGGCAAAGTCGAGCAAAGTAGCTCCAGCCGACAGTTTGCGTAAATCGCCCTTCGGTGTAAAAACAAATATTTCGTCGGCATAAACATTCATCTTGAAATCGTCGATAAAATCGACCATATTCAATTCGGGATTCTCAAGTATTTCGCGCACGTTGGCAAGCCATTTTTCCATCTCAGAAGTGCCGGTTCCTCCCTTGTATTTCCAGTGAGCAGCCAATCCTTTTTCTGCTATTTCGTCCATACGCCGGGTACGAATCTGAATTTCAACCCATTTATCGTTAGGCCCCAAAACAGTGGCATGAAGCGATTCGTAACCATTCGATTTCGGAATGGTAATCCAATCGCGCATGCGTTTTGGGTTCGACTGGTATTCTTCGGTTACAATCGAATATACTTGCCAGCAGTCAGATTTTTCATTCTGAAGTTCTGTATTTAGGATAATGCGAATGGCAAACAAATCCATTACTTCATCGAATTCCACTTTCTGGGTTTGCATCTTCCGCCAGATTGAATTGATGGATTTGGTGCGCGCCTTCATATCGAAGGAAAATCCTCTCGAATTCAGTTTATTCTCGATAGGTTTAACAAACTCGGCCACAAAATTGGCACGTTCTCTGTCGGTTTCTTTCAGGCGTAAGGCAACTGAATTGTATGCATTCGGATTTTGATATTTCAGGCAAAGATCCAACAACTCTGAATTAATGTAGTACAGGCCAAGTCTGTGAGCCAGTGGGGCATATAAATGAGAAGTTTCGACTGATATTTTTGTACGAACAGTTTCATTTTGTGAATCTAGGTGGCGCATTACCTGAAGTCGGTCGGCAATTTTCACAAGAATAACCCGCACATCGCCGGCCATTGCAAGCATCAGGTTACGGAAATTTTCGGAATGCAACTCTACGGTATCGGTTCCAAGCGAATTGATTTTGGCCATTCCTTCCAAAATTGAAGTTACAGCCTTTCCAAATCTGGTTTCAACTTCTTTAATATGCTCGTTCTGGTAGTAAACATTATGCAACAACGCTGCCATTACCGAATCGGTACTCAGACCTATCTCCTGAACGACAATTTTTGCCACTTCGATGGAGTGAACAACAATTATTTCGCCAGACTCCCATCTCTTATCTTCAAAAACCCCACAAACAAAAGAATAGGTATCCTTAATTCTGGAATGATCTTTCTCCGGAATGTTTGTCTTGCAAATTTCGAAAAAACCTGCAAAGGCTGTTTCTATATCAGTCATCATGATAACATTTTCAATATTGGAATAACAGAAAGTATAAACTGCTTAAGTTCAGAAGAAGCAGTTGAAGATAACCATATTATTTAGAGCGAAAAATCTCCCGCAGCTTCAGGTTGATAAACGATTTCGTCGATCCTGATTTTCGTCAGACCTCCGGGAACCATCCATTCAATCAGGTCGCCCACTCTGAAACCAATTAGGGCAGTAGCAACCGGTGAAAAAATTGAAACCTTTTTTTCCTTAAAATTCGCTTCGTTCGGATACACTATCTTAAATTCCAATTGTTTAGCGCTGTCAGCAAACGAAATCCTTATAACAGAATTCATTGTAACCACATCACCCGGGATTTCATGAGGAGTCAAAATAGTGGCAGAATTCAATTCATTGATTAGCTTTTCTGCTTCAGTGGCATCAATTGTTTTTTGCACCATTGCTTCTTTAATTTGCCTCTGAATCCTTTGATAATCCAAACTATTAACAATTATATTTTCCATAGCTTTTAGTATTAAATTATAAATAATACGGTGTCTTCGCTTGTTTAAGCTTACTTAAATCTGCTGAATAAACCGTAAAAAGATATTTATAAAAAAGGCTGCCATAAATGGCAGCCTTTTTCAAATTACTATTTGTAAAATATTTTAGACTGCCGCATTCGGATCAACAAAGACTCGCTGGCCCATTTCACGATCCATCATAAAAATACCATTCCCCTGTCCGTCGATAAGTTTAAGTGTGTCCAGAATCTTTTGAACATTGGCTTCTTCTTCAACCTGCTCATCGATAAACCACTTCAGGAAACTTTGCGAAGCATGATCGCTGGCTGCCATTGCAACGTTCATTAAATTATTAATAAGCTCGGTAACATGGGCTTCGTGCACCTGTGTCTTTTCAAATACGTCAACAATTCCACCAAAATCAACCGGTACCTGATCGATCGCTTTCAAAACTACTTTTCCATTACGTTCGGTCAGGTAGTTGAAAAATTTCAGCGCATGTGCTGCTTCTTCCTGATACTGAACTTTCATCCAGTTGGCAAAACCTGAAAGACCCATGTCTTCAAAGTAGGCCGCCATCGAAAGGTAAAGATATGCCGAATAACTTTCAGCATTTATCTGTGCATTTATTGCATCTAATACTTCTTTTTTTATCATAGCCTTTTGTTTTTCAATTTTCAATAAAAATACAAAATTTTACCCGAGTTGTAACTCCAAACAAAAAATGAATCGAAAAATTTACCAAATACTTCACAAATCACCAATGATCAATTACTAAAGTCAAGATTAAACTTTTGTTTCAATTCAAATAAATCAGGATTTTTCTGCAGCATCATCTGCAATTTTTCCGAATCCGAGAAGATCATTCGCTCCGATTCAATTTTCCCGAGCAGGGTGGTGATTTCAATTCCGGCATTTCGGAGTTCTTTTCGCAACCATGAAACCAATTCGGGCTTAATTTGTCTCACATCTTCTTCCTGTACCGAATTTCCAATTTTCAGCAATAATTTATTGCCATCGGTAATTTCAGGAACATTCGATAGTGCTGCACACAAACTGGGGCGATCGGCATTTTTATCCAGAAATTCGTTCCATTTTACTGCCAGCTGTTCCGGTGTAAACGGCTCAAAATCATTTTCCTGGTATTGACTGAAAATGGTTTTCTGGCTTTCATCGTGCACTTTTTTTTCCTGAGTATTTCCTGAAAGTGCATCTTTGATTGACGGAGTGAAGGCACTGCCCACTCTCCGGATCACTTTGGTGGTGGAAGGTTTCTCAATCGGTTCAAGCCGTGGAACATCAGCAGAAATATTTTCAGCAATTTGTTTCGGGGCCGAAACGGCCTGCTGTGTTGGCTGACCGGCAAGATTAAAGATGGGGAGAATCGCCTCTTCGTCGTTCCCGTCAGCTATTTTTTTTTTAAGGTCAGCTGCGATATTTTAATGATCGCCAATTCAACCAGTAACCTTTTATTCTGACTTGCTTTGTATTGAAGGTCGCATTCGTTTGCAATCTGCAACGCACCAATCAGGAAATCGTTGTCGCATCGGGTAGCCTGAATTTTGTATTTTTCTTTGATTTCGCCCCCCACTTCGAGTAACTGAATGGTAACCGGATCTTTGCAAACCATCACATCTCTGAAATGCGAACTTAAGCCGGTAATAAAATGGTGACCTTCGAAACCATGATCGAGAATTTCGTTGAAAAGCAGCAAACTGCCCGAAACATCATTCTTCAGAAACAGATCGATCAAACGGAAATAGTAATCGTAATCTAGTACATTCAGGTTAGAAATTACGTCTTTGTATGAAATATTTCTTCCAGAGAAACTTACAATCTGATCGAATATCGACAATGCATCGCGCATGGCGCCATCGGCTTTTTGTGCAATCACGTTCAGCGCTTCGCTTTCGGCAACAACACTTTCGCTTTTTGCAACATGCAACAAATGACTTGCAATATCGCTGATTTTAATTCGGTTAAAATCGAAAATCTGGCAACGCGACAGAATAGTCGGGATAATTTTATGCTTTTCGGTGGTTGCCAGAATAAAAATAGCGTGATGCGGCGGTTCCTCCAATGTTTTCAGGAATGCATTGAATGCACTCGAAGACAACATGTGAACCTCGTCAATGATATAAACGCTGTATTTCCCGATTTGCGGCGGAATCCTGACCTGATCTGTCAGATTACGGATGTCGTCAACAGAGTTGTTCGAAGCGGCATCCAATTCATGAATATTGTAGGAACGATTTCCGTCGAAAGCTTTGCACGATTCGCATTCGTTGCACGATTCAATTTCTGCAGAAAGGTTCTGACAATTGATAGTTTTGGCAAAAATACGCGCGCAGGTAGTTTTTCCAACCCCGCGAGGGCCGCAAAACAAATAAGCATGGGCAAGCTGACTATTCTTTATCGCATTTTTTAATGTCGATGTAATCGATGCCTGACCAACAACTGTTTGAAACGTATCGGGTCTGTATTTTCGTGCAGAAACAATAAAATTCTCCATAAAACTTTCTTCATTGAACGCCCAAATATAATCATTCTGGCCTAATGGCAAGGACGAAATTTATTAACAAAACCGGGAACAAAAAAAAATCGACCATTCAGGTATTACTTTTTAAACCCTCTTAAAACTTTTATGAATATGAATTGTTTCACTCCTAATTAAAATTAATAAACAAAACATGAAAAAAATAACAATAATTCTTAGCCTGCTAGTAATTTCAACATTTGCCTTCAGTCAAAAATCATTTTACGATTTTAAGGTAAAAGATATCGATGGAAAAGATTTTGATCTTTCGAGCCTGAAAGGCAAGAAAGTGTTGGTAGTAAATACTGCTTCGAAATGCGGTTTGACTCCACAGTACAAACAATTACAATCGTTGTTCGAAACTTACGGTGGAGAAAAGTTCACGATTATTGGTTTCCCTGCCAATAATTTCATGAAACAGGAACCTGGTTCAAACGAAGAAATTGCTGAATTCTGCGAAAAAAATTACGGGGTAACTTTTCAGATGATGTCGAAAATTTCGGTGAAAGGCGACGACATTGATCCTTTATACAAATGGCTTACCAGCAAAAGCGAAAATGGGGTGCTTGATTCTGATGTATCGTGGAATTTTCAGAAATACCTGATCGACGAAAACGGCAAACTGGTTGACATGGTTGCTCCCAGAGTAAAACCTGATGACGATAAAATTTTGAGTTGGATTAAATAATAGCTCTCGGGTCTGGTGGATTAAATTTGAAAGCGGTTTTCGGAAGATGACCGCTTTTTTATTGAACTAATTCAGCGCCTTCCTATACGTTTCAATCGCTCTGTTCCGCGCAAAAGCATGATCAACCATTGGTTTTGGGTAGGCGAAAGTTTCAAACTCGGGTACCCATTTGCGAATGTACTTTAAATCGTGATCAAACTTTTTGGTTTGCAGGTCGGGACTAAAAACACGGAAATATGGCGCAGCATCACACCCCGAACCACTCGCCCACTGCCAGCCACCGTTGTTTGATGCCAATTCGTAATCGAGTAATTTCTCTGCAAAATAAGCTTCGCCCCATCGCCAGTCAATCAGCAAATGTTTGGTCAGGAAACTGGCAACAACCATTCGAATGCGATTGTGCATAAAGCCAGTTTGGTTCAGTTCGCACATTCCTGCGTCCACAATCGGGTAACCGGTTTGTCCGTCGCACCAGCGCTTAAATTCGTCTTCATTGTTTCGCCACGGAATAAAGTCATATGCCTGTTTAAACGATCTGGCAACCACATGTGGGAAATGCCACAGAATATCCATATAAAAATTTCGCCAGATCAGTTCATTCAAAAATATTTCAGAATGAATTTGAGCGAAAAGTGTGAGTTTCCGAATCGAAACAGTTCCGAACCGAAGGTGAATTCCCAATCTACTGGTTCCGTTTTCAGCCGGAAAGTCGCGCATTTTGGCATAATTCTCAATCAAAAGATAATCAAAATTCTTTTCCGGAAACTTTACGGTTTGCGGCTGGTAGCCAATTTCTGTCAATTCGGGAAAATAGCCCTGCGACATCGGTTTCATCTGAAACAGAAGCTTCTCACTTTCATAAAACTGAATGTCCTCGCCTGAAAGTTTTTCTTTCCATTTTTTACTGTACGGCGTAAAAACAGTGTAGGGCGTTCCGTCGGCTTTCACCACCTCGTTACGATGAAAAATAAGCTGATCTTTATAAGTATGAAAGCCAATTTCAAGCGATTGAAGCAATTTCCCGACCTTCTGATCGCGTTCAATCGCCGCAGGTTCGTAATCGGTATTTGCAAAAACATCCTGTACCTGATATTTCGCTGCCAGCTGCCCGAAAACCACTTCAGGAGACGAAAAATAAACCTGCAAACTGCTTCCGTATTTTGCAAATTCGCGGTTTAAATCGGTCAGACACCGATGAATAAAAGTTAGCCGGGCATCTTTCGGATTGGGGAATTGAGCAAGAATTGCCGGATCGAAAATAAAAACAGGAACCACCGGAAAACCCGAGTTCAAAGCTTGAAATAATCCGTGATTGTCGTCAGTGCGCAAATCGCGCCGAAACCAAAATATGCTTACTTTTCCCATGAGAATCAAAATATTATTTACAATTTTCAAATATCAAAATTATTCGTTCGGCACATAAAGCATTTACGTTTCAAACCAGATTATTTGATGTGCCTTGTTTTTATGTGGTTGTTTTAGCCACGGGTTGCGTCGTTCCTCCTTACCCGCAGTTATTCATATTAGACACTTTCAGTGTCACCTGCAGGATAAATTCAAACATCAACTGAATCTTCTCACATTCTCATCTTCTCATCTCCCCGTCTCCACTTTCTGAACACTGATACTGAACACTTTTCTTCAGGTTGCCGCTACAATTACAGCTGCCTGCATCATTTCAATTGCTTCCTGAACGGCTTTTGAAATGGTTGTCTCCGGAAGTTTTTTTAAGTTGCGGGCTGCAATTTTTCGTTGGGCTCTTTCAGGAAAAATACGTGGCAGTAAATTGGTTTTTGCAGCCATTATCGACAGAATGATTGAATCGTCTGACGGTTCAGCCTTTCCGAGCAAAGTATTCCCGATCTCTTTACTGAAAGATTCTACCAATGCGCGGTCCATCAGATAAACTTTGTTATACGGGATAAACAGGAAACGCTTTTCTTCAATCCGAAGAATGTGTTTTCGTACTAAATCGCGTATAAATATTTTTCTGATTTTCCGGCTCCGGCCATTAAACCAGCCAATCCAGTTCCTTATTTTCCGGTCTTTCTCTCTTTGGCGGATTAGCTTCAGGAAAAACTCATGAATTTCGTCGTTCTGAAGAGTTGGATTGACCAGATGAACATGTCCGTTCTCAATCGAAACCAACTCATTTTTTATTAGTTCTACAAACACAGAACCCGCCAGTGTAATCCCTAAAGCGGCCGAAGCATTCATTAAAATACCTCCGCTTTTAGGATTTACCGATAAACAAAATAACTTTTCGCTTAGTTTCAGTTCAGTATTCATTTTGCGAAGGTTTAAATTTTAAGTTCTTTTATACCGCAAAAAATTACAACTTAAAATTACAACTTTATACGATGAAACGAGGTTTTGCAAGCGACAATAATTCGGGAATACATCCTGAAATTTTAAGTGCCATTTATGCTGCCAACGAGGGCCATGTAGTCGGTTATGGTGGCGATACAATTACTGAAATGGCCATTCAGCGGTTCAAACAGGAATTCGGTGAGCAAACAGATGTCTATTTTGTTTTCAACGGAACCGGCGCCAATGTACTGAGCCTGTCAACGCTGACACACTCGTTCAATTCGGTTATTTGTGCCGAAACAGCCCACATTCAGGTGGACGAATGCGGCGCTCCCGAAAAATTTACAGGATGCAAACTGCTTCCGGTAGAGGTAATTAAAGGTAAAATTACGCCGAAAGGTATCTCCAAATATTTGCATGGTTTTGATTTTGAGCATCATTCGCAGCCCAAAATCATCTCCATATCGCAGGTTACCGAGCTGGGCACCGTTTATTCTGTTGATGAAATAAAAGCAATTACCACTTTGGCGCACGAATATGGACTTTTTGTTCACATGGATGGTGCCCGGCTGGCAAATGCTGCCGTTGCGCTGGGCTTGTCTTTTCGCGAATTCACTGTTGATGCAGGAATCGACGTTCTCTCGTTTGGTGGTACCAAAAACGGCATGATGCTGGGAGAAGCAGTGCTGTTTTTCAATCCTGAATTATCGAAAAACTCGAAATACATCCGCAAGCAAAGTATGCAATTGTTCTCGAAAATGCGCTTTGTTAGCTCGCAGTTCCTTGCCTATTTCAGCAACGACCTCTGGAAGCGAAATGCCACCCATTCAAACAAAATGGCAAAATTGCTCGAACAGGAAGTGATGAAAATACCGGCGATAAAATTAACACAGGAAGTTGAGGCCAACGGCGTTTTTGCCGTTGTTCCTCCTGAAATTATTCCCCTGCTTCAGGAAAAATACTTTTTTTATATATGGGACGAGCATCGGTCGGAAGTACGCTGGATGACATCTTTTGACACTGAAGAAGAGGACATTTACAATTTTACTACACTGATTAAATCGCTGGTTTAAATGCCTTTGTTCGACTATTACCCCCGAGGTCACGAGCCTTTTGATAAGGAAACTGAAAAGAAGATTTTCAAATACAGTCTCCTGATTCCGGTGGTAATTGTTGGATTACTCTGGCTGGTAAAACTGGTTGAAAATACCCTAAATCTTGATTTGTCAAGATTTGGGATTCTGCCATTGCACGTTAAAGGATTGCCCGGCATTTTATTCTCGCCTTTTATACACAGCGGGCACGAGCATCTGCTGTCGAACTCGGTGCCTTTCCTGATACTTACATTTGCCCTGTTGTATTTTTACCGCAACCTTGCCTACCGAATTCTTTTTCTGATTTACATTCTTTCAGGAATATGTGTTTGGCTCGGAGGGCGCGAATCGTATCATATTGGCGCCAGCGGGATTGTTTACGGGCTGGCTTCCTTCCTTTTTTTCAGCGGAGTGTTCCGCAAAGATGCCAACCTGCTCACGATCGGTATTATTGTAATTTTTCTCTACGGAAGTATGTTCTGGGGAATTTTCCCGATTAAACCCGAAATCTCGTGGGAAAGCCATCTGTGGGGCGCCGCCAGCGGATTAATGCTGGCATTTTATTATCGTTTTCAGGGACCGGTGAGACCATCGGCAAGCTGGGAAAACGAACCTGAAGAAGCAGATTCAGCAGAAGAATACTGGAACTTGCCAGAGGAACCCGAAGAACCGACAAATTCGAGTCCAACAGACAAAGCCTCAAAAGAGTAAATGGAAGAAAATATCCAATCTTGAATGAACAATATCCAATATTCAAACTAGAAATACTGCAATTAGCTTTCTGTCGTTAACTTTGGTTATTGGATATTGAATATTGGTTATTGGATATTTTTGAATTCGATTAATGTGTCCATGTGGTTAAAAAACATGTTCACATCCAATAAAACGATCCTGCCCTGAAGTGGTATGAGAAAAAATTTTAACTTTGCGCTCCCATATTTAAACAGGTTCTAAGACAATGATTAGCAGAAGAATAATTCGAATCAAGGTATTGCAGATATTGTATGCGTTCTTTTCTTCACCCGACACATCAATCAACAACTCTGAAAAGGAACTTTTTTTCAGCCTACAGAAAACATACGATTTGTATCACTATCTGATGGCCCTTATAATTGACATTCAAAAGTTTGCAGAAGAACGCATCGATCTGGGTATGAAAAAGCACCGTCCGACTTCCGAAGACCTTGCCCCAAATACCCGTTTCTTAAACAACCAACTGATCAGTCAACTCAAAAACAACATTTCGCTCAACAAATACATTGCCAATTCCAAGCTCACCTGGAACGACAATGAAGAATTGATTCGCAAAATATATGTGGCTCTAATCGATCAGGACTTCTACAAAGAATACATGCAGGCACCAAATCAATCGTATGGCGACGACCGCAAGATGGTGGAGGATATTTTTAAATACCTGATTCTGGACAACGAAGATATTGAATCGCTGCTTGAAGAACAGAGTATTTACTGGAACGACGACCTCGATTTTGTGGTTAGTATGATCCTGAAAACATTCAAAAAATTCAGGGAAACAAGCGATGAGCGGCAAGCCTTGCTTCCGATGTTTAAAGACGAAGAAGATCATCAGTTTGCAAAAGACCTCTACCGCAAAGTGGTTCTAAACCATGCCGACAATGTGGAAATGATCAAACAGCACACGGTAAACTGGGATATCGAACGAATTGCATTTATCGACAACCTGATTCTTGAGTTGGCATTAAGTGAATTCATTTATTTTCCGTCGATCCCAACCAAAGTGACGATGAACGAATACATCGAATTGTCGAAATACTACAGTACCGAAAAAAGTCGTAATTTCATCAACGGCATTCTGGATAAAGCCTTAAAAGACCTGAAGAAAGCGAATAAAATATTAAAGGCAGGACGCGGGTTAATTGGAGAAGAAGAAAGCGAATAAGATGAGTTCCAGGTTTCAAGTTCCAAATTTCAGGTTAATCCCCGGATTGGCATTTTGGCTGATTCTGATCGTCTCGTGTAATTCAGGAACAAAAAAGGCAGCGCCGGTTAATCCGGAGAATAAAACCGGAATAGCGAAATTTGTCTTTTCAGAAGAAATGCATAATTTTGGTTCGCTAAAAGCCGGAGAAATAGTATCTTTCACTTTTGTTTTCAGGAATGAAGGAACTAAAACACTGGTAATAGAAAAGGTAGAATCGGGCTGTAAATGTACTGAAGTTGTAATTCCCAATAAATCCATCGAACCCGAAAAAGAAGGACAAATTGAGGTGATTTACAATTCGGCGGGAGAAGTTGGAAGGCAGTTACAAACGATTACAGTATTTTCGAATGCCGATCAGCCCGAAAAACAACTATTTATAAAAGCAAATATAACCAACGAGTTAATTGAGATACACAGTTAAATTAAATACATTTTACACATGAACTATCTATTAATGGCTCCACCGGCTCAAGGCGCCGAACCAAATCCGATCATGACTTTCCTTCCTTTGGTTTTGATCATCGTAGTATTCTATTTCTTTATGATCAGACCTCAGATGAAGAAACAAAAAGAACTGGCAGCTTTTCGCAACAGCATTGCAAAAGGCGATAAAGTTGTAACAACAGGCGGCATCTACGGTAAAATCCTTGAAATCAAAGACAATACCGTACTTCTTCAGGTTGACGACAACGTGAAATTAAGAATTGACAAAGCTGCCATCGTAAAAGACATGAGCGACGTTCAGGTTCAGAAATAATTGAACCAAAGCAAACGAATTAATAAGGGCCGGCACTATGTCTGCCCTTTTTTTTATATTTGATGCCGTGAAGACAAACTGGGTATATAAATTTGTTAAGTACCTAAAAAAGGTATATTTCAGAAACGACAAACGTGTTGTTGCTTTTCTTATTTGCGTTGGTATTGCCACCGGATTTTGGTTTCTGAACGCGTTGAGCAAAACCTATACTGTCGACATGGTTGCACCGGTAAAATACACCAACCTGCCAAACAATAAAACCCTGTCAACTCAACTTCCCGAAAAGTTCGAACTGAAAATTAAAACTCATGGGTTCACCATTATCCGGCACCAGTTAAGCTTTTTGTTTATGCCAATGGAGTTTAACGTGAACAACCTGACCAACAACCGGATGATGGAGCGACGGAGAAACAGCTTTGCCTTCCCTACCCGGCCATTTCTTGCCGACCTTGCCTACCAGCTATCGAACGAACTCGAAATTTTAAGCATGTCTCCCGATACACTTTTCTTCAAATTCGACCAAATGGGGCAAAAACGGGTAAAGGTAAAACCTATTGTTGCGGTAAACCTAAAAAAGCAGTTTCAAATTTCGGGTGATATTACTGCAACACCCGATTCTGTTCAGGTAAATGGACCACAATCGGTGCTCGACACATTACATTTTGTGTTAACCGATTTACAGAAATTCAATGCAGTTGACAAATCAATTCTGACCGAGGTATCGTTGCAAAATATTAAAGAAACTTTTTTTGAACCTTTGGAAGTGGCAATTGATATTCCGGTTGAAGAATATACCGAAGCGCAACTTTCGGTACCGGTATTACTTACCAACTCTCCTTCCGATCTGAATATCAAGCTTTTTCCTGCGAAAGTAAAAGTTGCCTTTCAGGTCGGATTAAGCCGATTTAAAAACATTCAGCCTGAAGATTTTAAGTTTACTGTTTCTTTTTCAGATATAAGGGATGGAAAACAGCGATTAAAAATTTTACAGGTATCGACTCCGGCTTACCTTTACGATATTAAAATTACTCCTGAAGAAATTGAATATCTGATTGAAAACTAAACGTATGATCAAAGTTGGAATAACCGGAGGCATTGGAAGCGGGAAAAGCACTGCATGCCGGGTTTTCTCCATATTGGGCATTCCCGTTTTTATTGCCGACCTCGCAGCCAAACTGCTTATGAATACCAATCCTGAAATTCATGATCAGCTGGTTCGTACCTTTGGAAAAGAAGTTTACCTGCCCGATCGTACCATCGACCGAAAATACCTCGCCGGAATTGTCTTTAACGATTCATCTTTGCTGGCCAAACTCAACTCTATCGTGCATCCGGTGGTGCGAAAAGCGTTTGACGACTGGTGTGCAACAAAACAGGCACCGTATGTTCTGCACGAAGCTGCCATTTTATTCGAGAGTGGATTTTATAAAAATATGGACAAAACGATTACCGTGGTAACCAACGTTGAAGAACGGATAAAACGTGTTACAAAGCGCGACCATTTATCGGATGAACTGGTTATGCAGCGAATAAAGAATCAGATGAGTGATGCTGAAAAAATTAAACTTGCCGATTTTGTAATATGCAACAACGAGGATGAACTAATCATCCCACAAATTATAGAAATTGATAAAAAATTAAGGATACATGGATAAGTTTGGAAAATGGATAAGTGGTGGTCTGGGATGGGCTTTATTTGGACCTATTGGTGGAATTGTAGGTTTTGTAGTCGGATCGTTATTCGATAAAAGTGAGCAATTACAATTAGGCGGGACTCCTCCGCCCAGACAAACCACTACGCAAGGCGGATATGTAATGAGCCTGCTCGTACTGGTTGCCGCAGTAATGAAAGCCGATGGTAGAATATTAAAATCGGAACTCGAATACACCAAACAGTTTTTTGTTCGGTCGTTTGGTAATGCTGCTGCAGGCGAAGCCATCAAAATTCTGCGTGACTTGTTGAATCAGAATATCCCGGTAACTGAAGTATGCCAGCAGATCCGCAAAAACATGGATCATCCGTCACGTTTGCAATTGGTGCATTTCCTCTTCGGAATTGCTGATGCCGACGGACAAGTTCATGAAGCCGAGCACAAATTAATATTACACATCGCCCAGCAGATGGGTATCAGCGAGAAAGATTACCAGTCGATTGAAGCAATGTTTGTTGCAAACACCGATGCAGCCTACAAAATTCTGGAAGTTGAAGCCACCGCGACCGACGATGAACTCAAAAAAGCCTACCGCAAAATGGCTGTAAAATATCATCCAGATAAGGTTCATTATCTGGGCGAGGACATACAGAGAGCGGCCCACGAAAAATTTCAGAAAGTGAACGAAGCCTGGGAAACGATAAAAAAGCAACGGGGCATCGTTTAGTGCCAATTCGCAGTTTTAAGTCACATATTCCCAGCTTGCCAATATACGGCTACCGGTTTCTTCGTGATTTTCAATGCGCAAATGCGTATCAATTTCCTGCTGCATTTCCTCCACATGCGAGATCACACCCACAATGCGATTCTCTTTCCGCAACGATTTGAGCGTATCGAAAACCACCGCAAGCGAATCTTTATCCAACGATCCAAATCCTTCGTCGAGGAAAAAGAAATTTTGGTTCGAATCGGTAATTTTCTGGATATTGTCGGCCAATGCCAATGCAAGCGAAAGTGCTGCCTGAAACGTTTGTCCGCCTGAAAGCGTTTTCACGCTGCGAACCTTGCCGCCATTCAGGTAATCGCGAATCAGGAAGTTGTTATCTTCGGTAATTTCGAGGCTTAGCTTTTGGCGGGTCAGCTGAAAAAACCGGTCGTTGGCTGCATTGCACAGGTTTTGCATATAAACCGACGAAATGTAGTTCACAAAACCGCTGGCCTTGAAAAGCGACTTCATAGTTTTTATATTTTCGGCACGCAATTCCAGATTTTCAAGCTCTTTACGCAACTGTGCCTGACTTTCCAGATCGCTTTTCAACTTCTTCAGCAATTGCTCCACTTTCCCCAATTCCTGATTTTTCTGGTTCAGGCTTTCTCCGATTGATGCAATTTCTATCGTCAATTTCTGATGAGCGTCAGGGTCATAAACACAGTTCCTTATCTCGTTTTGGGTCTGGGCAAGCTGATTCTGTAACAACATCAATTGCTGCCTGAAATCGGTCAACTTTTGTTTCTGAAGTTCAAGATTAATTTCCTGATTCAGAATTTGTTTGATCTCTTCGACGTTCGCATAACTACTTTTTTTAAGGCGGTCGGTCAGTTCATTTTGAATTGAAGAATTCGCTTCCTTTTCCTGAAAAAGTTCTTTCCGGTTGGCCTCCAAACTGCCACTAACGGTGTCTTTCGTTTTCCGGAGTTCGGTGAGTTTATTCGTCAGTTCACTGTACTGCTTTTCTAAAGCAGCATGTTTGTGCAAAAGCAATTGCCTTTCCGTTTCGATTTCTGCGGCAGTTTTTGTCTGGTAATCCGCAGTATTTATTTGTCTGATTTGTTCAGAAAGCGTTTTGATTTCGGTTTGCGCAACGACCAGCGAAGTTTTGATTTTTTCAATTTCAGCCTGAAATTTCTCTTTGTTCGATGCTTCTTTTTCCAGACCAGTCGAAACTTTTTCAAGTTCCCTTTCCTTTTCAGCTATCGCTTTTTGGAGAATTTCAGCAGCCGCAAAAGCCTGATTAACGAGAGCTTCATCCGTGTAAACATCCCACTTAAAAAGAGCGGTATGATTGGCCGTTTTTGTTTCAAGTTCCTTCTGTTTCACCAACAATCCATCCAGTTGATCCGAATTGAATTTCAATCGGTTACCCGAATCGTTCAACTGATTGATGTATTCGTTGGCTAATGAAATTTCTTTTTCCAGGCCGGCCTTTACTTTCTGTGCCGTCGACAAAGCTCCGGCCACACTGGCTGCACTGAAAACGGCCGGATGTTGCACCGAACCGCACAACGGACAAGCTTCGCCATCGTGCAAATTCACCGCATATTCTTCCAATTTCGACTGAACCCGGTAATGCTCCATTTCCAGATCGATGGCTGCCATTTGCTGTTTCAACCGCTCGATCTTCTCTTTCAGAAACTGAACTCCGGCAGCGGAATCGGCTTCAGCAGACAAACCTGCAAAAATGGGTTCAACAAAACGAGCTTTTACCGAGTTAGCAATCGTCTGAATTTCCTTTTGAAATTTCTCAACTTCTGCCTTATTTTCAGAAAGTTGCTTATTCAGGATTTTATTTTCGTTGTACCATATTTTTACCTGCGAAAGCAGGACCAAATCAGGAAGTTTCGTTTTTTCTGTTTTCAGCAAAATTTCCAGCGTTTCCTTTTCCTTTTTCAGTTTTTCAAGCGATTCAATTGTTTTTGCCAAAATAAGTTCTCCTTTTGCAATTCGCTCCTGATCGGTAAGAACGGCTGTTTGCAAAATATTTAACCGAGTCATTTTTACCAGTTCGTCTGCTTGCTGTTTCAATAAATCGCGCCGGTCGTAAGCTTCTTTGAGCGCGGCAAATTCCATTTCCGAATGCGCTATCTCCTCCTCAGCCCTTTTTAAACTAACCGCTTCCTTTTCAATCAATTCGCTTTTCTGGATAATCTTTTTGTCGCTTTGTACGAGTGCATCCAACTGACTTTTAAACTGAATGAGGCAATTTTCGTAATTCAGGATTGTTTTTTCAAGTGCGACAAACTCGGATTCCATATCCTTCAATCGATTTAATTTCTGTTGAATGTCCGTCAGTTTTACAACCAGCTCTTGCAAATTTTTCCATTCCAACTCTTGCTTTTGCTGGTCAGTCAGGTTTTTCTGCAATTGCCCGATTTCGGTTCTAAGTTGAGTCAACTGCTCTTCGTACAATTTGATTTGCTCCGGCTCAATGGCTCCAAGCTGTTTCAATTGTCCATCCAGATTTTCCTTCTGCGAATTATTTTTACTTTCGAGCGAAACCACTTTGTAGTACAATTCGAACTTCTCCAGATTGAAAAGTTCTTTCATCATTTGAGTACGGTCTTTGTTGCCCAATTGCAGAAATTCCTGAAATTGGCCCTGCGGAATGATAATGGTCCGTTTAAAATTATCGTAGCTCAGGCCAATGGCTTTTTCGAGCTGCTCCGGTTCAATCGGGATCCAGCTGCCGCCTTCATTCCGGTAGGCCGATCGTTCCAGCGTTTTAACTTCTTCGAACTTTTTGCCGTTTCGCCGACCTTTCACCACCGCCTGATAAGCAGTCTGATTTTTTCCTGTCTCGAAGACGAACTCGATCAGCAAATCGTTCGATTTCAGGTTCATCATGTTGTAGTTCCGATTGTCACCCGAAAGGTTGAGCCGGTCGGTTTTGCCGTAAATAGCGAACGTGATGGCCTCAAGAATACTAGATTTTCCGCTACCCACCGCGCCAAAAATGCCAAACAGATTGGCCGAAGTCAACCGGGTGAAATCAATCGTTTGCTTCTCCTGATAGGAATACAAACCTTGTATGGTCAGTTTTACTGGTATCATATTTCTAGTTTTACCACAGAATATTTTTTTACCACAGAGTACTCGGATGAACACAGATTTAAAAACTCACGAAATGATCTGCTTATTGATTCTTAATGTTTTGATGTCACTCTGGCTAAATAGCCTTTTAAACCCAAAGGGTTTGAATTTGAATAACCTCCGGTTAAACCGGGGGAAAAGAACTCGACGAAGTGGGAGCCCTGAAAGGGTTCAACCAACTAATATTGAACCCTTTCAGGGTTCTCTTGCATTGTGCGATTTTTCCCCTCCACTACGTACGGGGTTATTCATATTTAGCCACTTTGTGGCTGAAAAGCTTCGAACTTCTTTTTTATTGCAAACTCAAATAAATTATTTAACCGATAAATCCGGAATTTTTTAAGAATCTGTGCTATCTGTATCTTATTTTTTTATTCTTCATCCTCTGCCAAAATCTCGGTAAACAGTTTCATTACTTCACCATTGGGTTTCTGCCCTTTTTCGTGGCTGAAATAATCAGTAAATAGTTCTTCCATGGTTTTGGTCAGGTCGATACTTTTTTTGTTTCCTCCTGAAAATTCAGACACGTTCTTCACTTCCGGAATAATCGTAACGATTCCATTGTGCGCCGCACTCAACTGTTTTCGCTCCTGGGCGGTGAGGAAAGTGTCGGTTACCATAGTCAGTTCGACTAAACAATCGGGGTTTTCGGCCAACCAAAGTAGCGCTTCGTCAATACCTTCGGCACGTTTGCGTAACAGCTTTTTACCGTTGGCAAGTTCCAGTTCCTGAACATTTGCAACTTTCCCCGGCTCAACATCAACCAACAACACATACTTTTTCTGGTTGGCCTCGGCAAAACTGTACGACAACGGACTGCC
Organism: Bacteroidota bacterium; assembly: GCA_023251435.1. Lineage (GTDB taxonomy): Bacteria > Bacteroidota > Bacteroidia > Bacteroidales > Prolixibacteraceae > Aquipluma. The sequence goes on along the minus strand of JAHEYU010000014.1, from coordinate 9,350 downwards.
GCTGTAATAAACCGGACAAGGCGCCGAATCAACCCTGTGCATCCGGTGCAAATGGCCAATCGCCGTGTATTGAATTTGATTTGGAATGTTCTCGGTATAAATAACCTGAGCTCCGCCCACATGCAAAATTGGCTTTTCGTCAGCTGGTTCTTCAGGCAATTCGTCTCCTTTTTTTACCACAAAAAGGTGAGTTGCCAAAAGGTTAACACCCTTGTTGTCGCAGTACTTTTCGGCCAGTTCCTTCCATTTTTCCTGAAGAACCGTTCGCAATTCTTCTTGGCTGTTTTCCTGGCCGAGGTAGGTTTTCAGGCGAAATTCGTTGGCATAAGGTGTTAGCAAAAGACGCAAAGGAGTATTAATTCCAGGAAGTTTCAATTCGAGAAAACCTTCTTCACTTTGCAGAACTTTTAATCCCGATTCCAGCTCAAACAGCGGAACAACCGAATTGGGATAACCGGCAAAAATAATCCCGCACTCGCGGGCCAACGGGTCGGGAGCCTCAATTCGGTCGGGTGAATCGTGGTTTCCTGCAATGGCAATTACCGGTCGGCGACCATTGTTGGACAAGCGTTTCAGCGTTTTATAAAACAAATCAACCGCTTCAGTGGGTGGATTGAACGTATCAAATAAATCGCCAGCCACCAAAACAGCATCAACCTTTTCGCGATCAGCAATTTCGCATATTTCCTGCAAAACGGCCAATTGTTCTTCGATTCTCGAAAAATCTTCGAGCCGTTTACCCAAGTGCCAGTCGGAGGTATGGAGGAGTTTCATGAATTTTTATCCTTTAAAATAAAAGTATCAATCCTTTTTACAATTATTAAAATTGTATCGTTTTATTGTCTCTTGCAATATCCGAAAATGATTTCTGTATTGTTTATTAATTTCTGGTGCATTCATTAATTCTGCAGCAGTATTTGCATAACGAATAGCATTTCCGCGATGTTTTCTTTGAATTGGTATGGGTTTTCTAATCCAATATCCTAAATGATCCTTAGTCAATATGTATTTTGTTCGTTCAGGCAATTTTCTTTTCTTAGTTCCCTTATAAGTAAAAAGTCGATAAAGTCTTCGTTTGTATATTACCTTTCTTGAATCCAGATTTCTTTTAATTGCATTTTCTGCCTTTAGATGCTGACGGCGAACAGCCCTTTTCATCCGTCTATAAAAATTTGATATTTTGCTAGGTTTAATCAATGTTTGATAGCCGTAAAACTCAAATCCAAGATAGGAAAATGGGATATTAAATTTTTCTTCTCCGTTTAGATTCAATGAAAAAGATTGTAATCGTTTACGACCATTTAGTTCAATTTCTTTGAAAACGATTCTTTCAGTCTTTTGCTCTGATAGTTTTAGTTTAACTTGGTCTCCACAAATTAGATCCTTTACAAATCCTTCAACAAATTCACGTTGTTCATTATTACAGATTAAAACGATGTCATCTGAGTATCTTCTATAAAATACACCATTCTTGACACACAACTCATTAAATATTTCCAAATCAAATTGGTATAAATATAAATTTGCTAATAAGGCACTTAATGGCAAACCTTGTGGTATCCCAATCGGATGCTTATTAATCCCTTCTTTTCTCTTGAATTGGTTCTTTCGAATAATAAACTCTTTTGCCTGAATTCTTTCCCTAAATTGTTCCATTGATGCAAAAAATGCCTGAACTCCTTTCTTTAGAAATGAGGCAATTTCTCGTTCATCAAATCGATTTCTTACTGTTTTAAAATCATCAAGATTGACATAACGGAATTTTGTGATAGATTTATATAGATTAAAATGGTCATCAGGTAAATATTCAACTGCCAAAACCTGCTTCCACCTCTCCAATAAAATCGTATGATCCAGTGTGCTGAAAAAACTCTTAATATCCAAGGCTATAGCAGTACATTCCTGCCTCCTTTTAATTTCCTCTATTGCATCCAAAGCAAAATGGATGTTACATTTATTTCTTAAACCATCTGCTGCCTCTATCCTTCTATAGGCGGATACACAATTTGATAGACCAAGTGTCTGATTTAAAAGCCCTTCATAATTCGGACTAATTATTTTGTGATTGTAAAAAGAATAGATTTGCGAATCTAGATGACTAGCGTAATGGATGGGTCTTATTTTTCTCGTCGATTTTCCGTCTTCTGAGTGAGAACGGATTTGTTTGCCTTCAATCGTTTTACCAACCTTCTTATATCGACGTTCACTTATCGTTTTATAAAGTAGTGGTAAAAAGGCATGATTAGCCACATATTTTGGGTTGCTGATTCTAAGAACAACATCTTGTCTTTCATCAAAGTTTATTTTTGTGTCAACGTGTAAATAGCCTCTTGGCTTAAACCAATCTTTTTTTTTCATGAGAATAAAAAGTTTCCGAAACCAAACGGTGGTTTCGTTAGCGAAGTTTGTTTTACGCTTTTCAGCTGTACCGCAATCCATTTACATGAATTCCACCTACTTGTTACTTTACAGGAAAGTTTATTGATACCAACAATCTGTTTCATAATACAACTAATAACGAATGATCCAATGATTCTATCCATTATCGTCAGCTTAATAGCAAATGCCATATCTAAACTCCTAGATAGCGATAAATTTAAATGTGTTCTTAAACGTTTAAGAATACAATTAAATTTCGTATCTAACAATCCTATTATTCCTATGAATAATAGTTGGAGCAGCGATTAAGCTGCACACAATGGTACTACAAAGACAAACTTCTGATCTTTGGTTTCGGAAACATCGCTAAGCTAATATTTATTATTAAATTAGTCAAATTTATTTAACTCATGAGCGACTTCAAATTCACATTCAAAATTGGGCAACTAGTTGCCATAAAGAATCATCCTTATTTTAAAGAAGGAAATAAAACCGGAGACAAACCTATCTATATTGGAACTACGATTAGTTGTAGCAGTGATAATTATCCGTTGATGCTAATAAAGGAATGTGTAAAAAGCATACAAAAGAAACAGGAAGTTGCTACCACATCCCTTGAAGTCCTTGAAAAACAATATTTAGAAGAGAAATATCTATGTTCTTGGTACGACTCCATTCTTGGCAAATTTGAGGAAGCTTGGTTTAAATCTGATGTACTTATAAAATTTCCGAGTGAACTATCAACAAGCATTAGTTCAGAGAAATCAAATCTTATGAAGAAGGTGTTCTTACGAACTACATTAATTGAGCGATATAAAAAAATTCTAGGGTCAAATAATCGAATGAATGATAGGTTTGTATCTTCCTCTTTTATCATCAAGGAATTTAACAATGAAAATCAATACGAGTGGATAAATAAAGAACATGGGCATTGTGAGAAATTGATTTCAAAGACCAAAGCTAAAGTTCAGTGGTTTAATGTTACAAAAGGAAAGTACAACGAAGAATGGTTACCAATTGAATTTTTCCAAGAAACCCCTAATCTGATAAATATTCAACGAAATAAATTAATCGATGAACCTGAATTCTGGGATGGCTTAAAACTAATGGATTTGATTTCAGATAAGAAATATAATTTTCATCCTCAAAGTAGTGAAGATGGGAAAAGCCTTGAAGATCTTATTTACTTCTATATTTTCTCTGAAAGAAGGATAATTTTAGATGAACGCGTTCATGCTTTCGACAAGTATCTATCTGAAAACAAACTTCTTATTGTAAGTTACAAGATCCATATTAATAGTACAGAGTACAATTCATTTAAGCCCTTTTATGCACAGCTTGACTTATTGCTTGAAAATGACAAAAAAGAATTATTCGCAATTGATCTAATTTCTGGAAATAGTTTATTAAAAGATGATGAAATCCCAATACTCACTAAAACACCAGAAAATGAGAAAGAATTAAGTGGTCTCTCTCTTTATAATGGTCGAGCATATATCATCCAAGAGTTATTAATGAAGAAATATGAAATACTGAAAGTAAATTCCAAATTACTGATAATCAATTCCAAATTACCTAATTTGATCAAAGAAATAGATGTAAAGGAGTGTCCTTTTTCGCTGGAATGCGTTACAAAATAGTATGACTATTTCCGCGACTTTTCTCTTATCGATTTAAACTCCGAACCTTCGTTCCAACCCGGCCATTGAGTGGAGTTGGCCAGGTTGAGTCCCACCTGATAAAGCAATTTGGCATCCTGAACAACTCCTTCTAAATCATCGCGTTCAGGTTTATATTCATCGTGAGGAGTGTGGTAAACGGTTTTCCAGTAGTTGTCCAAAATCCGGAGCGTTTCTTCCTTGCCGTGTTTTTCGGCATCAATATATCCTTTGGCAAAAATAGCCGGTACGCCTAGTTTTACAAACGGAAATTGGTCACTTCTGAAATACATCCCGTTATCAGGATTGGGATCAGGAGCGATATATCTTCCCCGCTTTTCGGCTTCAGCTTTAACCCATTCATCCAGTTCCGATTGACCATACCCAGTAATCGTCACGTCTTTATACTTTCCTAAAAATAAAAGCACATCAGTATTGATACAGGCTACCGTTTTATTCATTGGGAAGTAGGGATGTTCTGCATAATAGCTGGATCCCAACAGGCCAGACTCCTCTCCGGTAATAGAAAGGAACAAAACAGAACGTTCGGGTGCCGGTCCGTTTTTAAAGCCACGGGCTATTTCGAGCATCCACGAAACGGCACTGGCATTGTCTGTTGCACCATTGTAAATGCTGTCGTTGTTAATTACCGAGCCCACACCCAGATGATCCCAATGTGCGGTGTAAACCACCACTTCATCGGGTTGTTTGCTTCCCCGAATAAGTCCGCAAACATTGCGCGAAGTATTGGTTTCGAAACTGCTTTTCATCCAGCCTGAAACTTTTACCTGCAAGACAAATGGCTTAAAATCCTTTTGAACGGCCTGCTTTTTTGCTTCGTCAAAAGTCATCCCGCAAGAAGCAAACAACTTTTCTGCTGCTGTTTTCGAAATCCAGCCTTCAAACGCACAACGATCGTTGTATCCGTTTTCAGGCTTCAGGTATAGTTTGGTTGTTTCGCCATTATTGGCAACCACTTTCCACGGATAACCAGCCGGACCGGTTTCGTGAATAATCAGGCACCCCTTGGCCCCGCGACGGGCAGCTTCTTCAAATTTATAGGTCCAACGCCCGTAATACGTCATCGTATTCCCCTTGAAATAGGTGTCAGTCGTTCCGTAGCCAGGATCGTTCACAAATACAAGTATGGTTTTGCCCGTCAGTTCCATTCCCTGAAAATCGTCGCGACCAAATTCAGGAGCAGTAATGCCAAATCCGGCAAACACCAGTTCCGACTGGTCGAGCGACTGTTCTGCCTCTATCTTTCGCGAAAAAGTCACATAATCAACCATTTTGTCTAGTTTAAGAATGCCTTCCGGAGTTTCAAAATCGAGCGTATTCGAAATCACGGATGACACGGCCAGCAATGGAACTTCCTGAAAATAGCTTTCCTCATTGGCCGGTTCCAGCCCAATTTCCTTCATTTGCCCGGCAATGTAATCAACTGTAATTTGCTCGGTTGACGACATGGGCATCCGTCCCTGATACTTGTCGGAGGATAATTCAGCAATGTGCTTTTCGATGTTTTTATACTGAATGGCAACATCGCCCGACTTGGTTTTTACCAAAGAGCAAGAAGCCAGAAAGATACCGGCGAGCAAAATCAAAAGGTTTTTCATAGACTGTCCGTATTCGTTTGACTTAAAATCTGGATTTAAAGTAAACGAATAAAGCATAAAATTCAACCTTTAGTTCAGAACTAATTTCCGGCTTTCAATGTAACCAGCTTTTGTTGCTGAGAGAATATATGTTCCTTTGGTTAGTGTATTCGAAGAAAAGTTTATTTCCCGACCTCCCGCATTTTTTCTGAAAATCAGCGAACCTTTACTGTCAATAAGTTGAAGAATAACGTCCTGATATTCTGATAATAAAATATTAAAATTACCTGATCTGGAAGGATTTAGGGAAATATTTTCGAAGATAGACTCACCATTATTTTGCTTGATGTCAGGAAGCATTCCAGTCGTATAACTTGGGTCAACCAACTCGGGATGAGCAATTTTAAAAGCCTGCAAGCCACTTTCAAATTCTTTTAGATTTCCATTTGAGTCCACCCCATTCGAAGTCCAGGGCATCAGACCCTTCCAACCCTTGTTGTAAGCACCCAAAAACATTTGAGCAGCCGTAACTTCAAGCGTCGGGCTCGCCCCATCGTTAAACACACCTTTGGCCGGATTTTCGCCAATCACGCAGGGACGGTCGTTAATTCCATAATCAGACGGAGTTTTATTCAGCGCGAAATTCCCGAACCATTTTACCACCCATCCATAAAAATGAGGAGAATAAAAATCGAGTTTCGCGTTGTCTTTGTTGTACTGGGCTTTCAGTTTAGCATCGCTCCAGAAATTACCTTCAAATTTATCGCTGTTCCATTTGATGGCAGCACTTCCAAGCGTAACGAGTACTTTACTGTTATCGTGCACAGCCGAAGCAACTCGTGCAACTAAGTATTGTAGCCGGTTCCATGCAATATTTCCCATAGCTGCATCCTGATTGACCCATTCAATCTCGTTGCAAACATCAATGGCCCATAAATAAGGATTGTCTTTATACCGGTTCGTAAATGGAGCGACATAATTGTCAACAAATGAAGTTACTTTTTCGTCGCTGAGAACCATGTTTCGCCAGCGCTGGTAATTGGAATGGCTGTTTTTGAAATGATCAAACGAAATGAGGGTAGCTTTTATGTAGATTTTATTTTTCTGAGCCAGCCGGAACATGTCGTCCAGATTCGACCAGAAAGCGGCAGTTGCTCCGGTCAAGGTTCCATCACTTGAAATCAACAATCCGACCTCACCGTTGCAACTAATCCAAATCCGGGTGGAATTTCCTCCGGCTGCTTTTATCTTCTGGAATTCGGCATCCCACCAGGAGCTAATGTAATTTCCGCCAAAGTCGTTCCATTTGTTCCAGGGAGTATTAGCCCCATTCATGATAATCTCCTTACCATCGACCAGAAATTTGTTTCCACTAACAGTTACAAACTGTGCGGATGACCACAAAGGAAAGATCAATGTAAAGAATAGTGTAAGTTTTGAAAGTGATGCCATACGAATAAGATTTAGTAGGTTGGTCCTGCGAAGTTATTTATTTAGACAAGCACAAGCAAACTACAAATAGCACATTACTAACACTGAACATACCTGTCTGGAATTGTATGAAAATAAAAAAGCCGCTGATTGGTAAACCAGCGGCTCATTCAGATTTTTTTTCAGGACTACTTTTTAACTTCCCATGCACAACGGATAGGAGAAACAATTTTATCCTGTTTTTTCAATTCATTCATGGCTTTTTCAACCACTTTTTTATCCAACCCTGCTAATTCAGCAATTTTGCCTGCGGTTAATGGTTTGTCTGAAGCAGACATTACTGCCAATACTTTTTCTACGCTCATATTTTCAAGTTTAAAAGTTTAAAGTACAAAGTCAAAACTAACTAAAACCGTGATTCAACAACTCTCCAGTCGGTAATTTTCCATAAATCGGTAATGTAAGCCGGACGAAGATTCTGTTTGTCGAGGTAATAGGCATGTTCCCAAACGTCGCAGGCTAAAAGCGGAGTCAACCCATCGCGAATCGGACAACCGGCATTGCTGGTCTGTACAATACTTAGTTTTCCATCAGCATCTTTAACCAGCCAGGCCCAGCCGGAACCGAACTGAGTAACAGCAGCTTTGTTGAAAGCCTCTTTAAACGTCTCGAGTGAACCGAATGTTGTTTCGATTGCAGCCTTTAATGCTCCTGAAGGTTCAGTTGCAGGTGTTGCCGAAAATTGTTCGAAGTAAAATGTATGGTTAAAAACCTGTGCTCCATTGTTGAAAATTCCACCTTCAGCTTTTTTGATGATGGTTTCCATATCAGCATTTTCGAATTCAGTTCCAGCAATCAGGTTGTTCAGGTTAGTAACGTAAGCCTGATGGTGTTTGCCATGATGAAACTCAAGTGTACTGGCACTGATAAAAGGTTCAAGAGCATCTGTGGCATAAGGTAATGCGGGTAATGTAAAACTCATTTTGGTTATCTTTTTAGTTAAACAATGATTTTAGTTTTTCAGAAAGATAACAGAAAGAAGAATCAAAAGGTTTGGAAAATCAGCAATTCCATAGTAATTTATACAGATTCTGAATAAGGTAAAGTCAGTTCCCTGAAACTCAATCCAGGCTTGTATTTACATGAAATGAGTTACTAAATCCAATATAATTGAAGACTAAAAGTAAGATTAAATAACACATAACATTTTTTTGCTCATATTAGAAAAAATCCAATCAATTCTATTAAATATCAAATATTCAAAATTAGAATCACTCTTAATTCATGTGGAAATTAAAAAATAACAATAGAATCAAAGGATTTTACCAAGCTATACTTCAAATACATATAACGAATAAGGTATTGCATGGTTATAAAATTTTCACTAACTTTTGTTATGTAATTTAATCTTGAATTCATATTCATTAAAATATTCGGGCAGCCTAAGTGCCAATACAAATAATTGTTATTTCAAAATTTGAAATCATTTATAATTCTAATGAAAAATATAATAATAAGATTAATCTTAACGCCAATTTTATTTTTCTCAATTCAAGCAAAAGCTCAATTCCATTTTGGAGCACGTGCTGGAAATAACCTTTCTGATATGATTATGGAAGACTTAAGAGGTCAAAGTAGAGTGGACAAAGCAATAAACAGAACTTTTCATATTGGGGGAATTCTTGAATATGACATTACCAAACAATCCGATATTTTATGTTTGGAGTCAGGACTATTTCTCAGTTGGAAAGGGACTAAACTTGAGTATGGTTCATTTTTGAATACAGAAACAATAACTCCAATCTATTTGGAAATCCCTATTAATGCACTTTATAATACTGATTTTGGTCCAAATAAATTTCAAATATATTTAGGTCCTTATATTGGTTTTGGAATTGCGGGGAAAATTAAATATGGAGTAAATAATGTTTCATCCCCAATCAAATTTGGGAAATCTGGTGATATGAAAGTTTACGATTTTGGTCTAAACATGGGTGCAGGTATCAGAATGGATGACATTCTTATGAGACTTCAATATGGTTATGGCTTAACTAATTTAGATACATCAGGTTCATCTACCCAAGAGATGAAAAACAGGGTTATTGGTATATCCATTGGCTGTATGTTTGGGAAAGAATAAATAGGTGATCATATCAATTTATTAAGCTAAAAAAACTCCATCCCAATAAAGGAATGGAGTTTCAAAAGAATGGCGACGACCTACTCTCCCACAATAATTGCAGTACCATCGGCGCTGGCGGTCTTAACTTCTCTGTTCGGAAAG
>JAHEYU010000127.1 GCA_023251435.1 Bacteroidota bacterium | reverse complement strand
AAAAGCCATTCCGCGCATTGCGATCGACGCGGAAGCAAAAAACAATTTTGAACTAGGTCTGCAAATTGTTCCGGTAGGTATCAATTACAGTCATTACTGGCAATTTAGCCGCACGCTGATTGTGCATTACGGAGAACCCATTGATGTAGATCGGTATAAAAACGCATGGACTGAAAATCCTCAAAAAGCGATGCTTAGCCTGCGCGACGAAATTCACGACAAAATTATCCCGCTCACCATTCAAATTAACAGCCATACTTTTTATCAGGAATATGAAGATATCCGGCAACTGGCAGGTGAAGCATATTCAAAAACAAAGCATTTCACAAAGGACGAAACGCTCAACCGCTTCTACTCCGAACAGGAATTGATTGCCCGAATTGAACTTCTGGAAAATACACAGCCCGAACAATTCGAAAGAATTATTGAAGAGGCAAAAAATTATTTTCAGGAATTAAAAGAAAACCACTTTACCGACGACCAGATCAGAAAGGCCGGAAAAGCAAAGTGGCCGGAGCTTTTCGCTCAATTAGTGGCAGCCATAATTGCATTGCCTGTTTTTGTTTTGGGATTTGTTTTCAACGCGATTCCATTTTTCATTCCGCGGGGAATATTCCGAAAAAGAGTAAAAGACACCGCGTTTATGAGTACTTTCAATTTCGTGGCCGGATTGGTGCTTTTCCCGGTTTTTTATCTGATCGGAGCGAGTTTGATTTTTGCCCTGACAGGTTCTCCAGTGATTTCTATTGTCTCATTTTTTGTGATGCCTTTTGCCGGAAAACTGGCATTCAGTCTGCTGATCTTTTATCAGGAAATACTTCAAAGTCTGAATTTGAAAGTTTGCCACCAATCGGTTTTGCCACAATTGATAATGCGGCGTAATGAGCTGACAGCATATATATTGAAGGCGATTGACTGAAACGGTCAAATGGCTTCAAATTCGCAAATTACTGAAATCCAATATTTTTCAAATGTTTGCATTGCACTCTTTAATCGGAAAAAATGCAACAAAGCGTCTGAAATGCTGTTATTAAGAATAAATAATTTGACATATAGATGAAATACACAGTAAAAATAAATTCAGTAAAAACGATAGAAGAGCTTGAGGACGCGTGGACCAATGCTGATTTTATTGAGCTTTTAAAAAGATTTGATTACGAAGATGCGGGGAAAATAAATCAAAATGAACTAAAGGATTATCTGTTTATGGCGATTGCTGACTTTGAGCCAACTGATGCTGCTGCGATTGTTCTTGATTATAAACTTTCTGAAGTATTGAACGAGGGGCAGATTGTCAATCTTTCGCACGAAATGCTGCGTGAAAAGGTTTCAGAAAATTACTCCGATATTTACATTCACAAGGTGTTGTTTAGCGTTAATCAATTGCTTTACAAAGCCTTCAATGGCAAGTTCCCCAATTGCAAAGCCAACATCGTAGAATTCGAAATGAAGGCAGAACAGGACGACGAAACAGAAATAACCAAAGAATTGGTTCTGAAAGCGTTTGGAACAGGTCTTTCAGACAGTAATTTAATCATCCGTTTGTTCAAAGACCCACTTGATGGCAATGCTCCGTTTCCTGAAGCAGAAGGAATTATTTGGAATTTGCAAAGCAAAGGAAACTCACAATATTCGATGACTACTTCAGAAAAATGGCTAACCAAAACTGATTTTGAAAATCAGGAATATGAATGCAGCGTAGAACCTTTTCCTGATAATTCGGAAGAGGAGTAGTGCACTGAATTTAGCGAACCAGATTTGAGTAATCTGTGGTGTTTTTTAATTCATAGCCATCCGTATGTTGCGATTGGGCGAAATGTGATATCAATTTTCGTTTATCCACATTTTTTATAGTTTTGTCGCTCAATTCTGAATGGATGGAAATTTTAACAGTCTTTTTGCTCGCTATTGGTTTATCGTTCGATTCGTTTGCTGTATCGGTTTGCAGCGGGCTAAACCTCCCCAAAATACGTTTTTTTCAGGCAGCAAAAATTGCCATCTTTCTGGCTTTTTTTCAGGCAGCGATGCCTTTAATCGGCTGGTTAATCGGCAATAGCATGAAATCGCTGATTGATCCTGTCGACCATTGGATCGCTTTTGGATTGCTCAGCCTTATAGGAGGGAAAATGGTCATCGAAAGTTTTCTCAGTTCCGAAGTACGCGAGATAAAGAATCCATTACACATCAAAGTCATTCTCACGCTTTCGATTGCCACAAGTATTGATGCGCTGGCTGTAGGCTTTAGTTTTGCAGCCTTTTTGGAAAAAATTTTAATCGCTGTTTTTATTATTGGGGCAGTTACTTTTATCGCCTCCATGCTTGGCATTCTGCTGGGGAAAAAGACCGGCCCAAGTTTTAACAAGTATGCCGAGATTTTGGGAGGACTAATTTTAATCGCGATTGGGCTGAAAATTTTGATCGAACATTTATTTTTTTCATAACCAGACGATTTGTCGCTGCTGTTCATCAAATTTACCCGGCTCGGAACGCTTAAGGTTGAAGGAAACGGGCTTGGACTTTCGATCGTGAAACGAATTGTCGAAAAACTCGACGGTGAAGTAGGCGTCGAAAGCCAAAATATTCCCGGCGAAGGCTGTACTTTCTATTTTGTTTTATCAATGACTAATTCATAAGTTTATCAAATTCAAAATAGTACTTCAAACCTACAGCCACGTTAATCGCTTTGGGGGCATTAAATTTGGTTTTGGCATACATATAGGAGACTGATGCATCGACAAACAAATTTTTCAGGATTTTAGAATCGAGCAAAACGCCAACTTTTGGCTCATATCCCCAAACATCTTCTGTATATACTGGGAGATAGTTGGTTGTAATACTTTTTGAAAATAAGCCAACTCCGCAACCAATATAAGGGCGCATATTATTGTTGGAAAAGAAAAACTTTGCTTCTGCCGTTTTCGAATTCAATCCAAATTCAGAGATGCTGTTGTATATATAGGTTGTATAAACAAGCGAAAGGTCAACCCTTTGGTCAAAGGTGTAACCAACCGAAACACTGCCTCCAAAAACCAGAGAAGTTTCTTGTTTGAAATCTCCCTGAAGAAATTGAAGGATTGCATTGTTGCCAACATTGAATTGTGCATGACTAAAGGTTTGGATGATCGTGTTTACCTTTTGTATGGGTACGAAATCAATAGAATGAAAAGGAAGAAGCTGATTTTATACATCTTACTCACAGTTTTGTTTATCCTGAAAGTAATTTTTACTTGAAATTAACGAAATACTTTAACCCCACAGAGATGTTAATTGCGTTGGGACCCCGTCCTTCCAAATCGGCCCGGAGCCATGAAACTGATGTGTCAACAAAAAGGTTGTTAAGCATTCCTGAATTGAATAAAGCGCCAATTTTTGGTTCAACAAGCCAGAAATTATAAGTCATTGTGCCGAATTGGTATAAACTGAAAGTTTCGGTAGCTCTTCCAACCCCGCATCCAAAGTAAGGACGGGTTTTTCCTGTAAGGATGTAGTATTTTGCCTCCACCGTTTTTGAATTTAAACTAAATTCCTTTTTAGCCCATTTGGTATAAACATATCTGGAATATACAATTGACAATTCAACCCTTTGTCCAAAAGTGTAACCAAGCGAAGCGTTCCCACCGTAACCAAACTTCGATAAATTGTCGTAATCGCCGGTTGGAAAATGAAGGATTGCGTTTGCGCCAACATTCAACTGTGAGTAGCTTACTATTTGAACACTCAAAAGGACAAAAAGCAGGATAAATTTTTTCATGGTTTATTGGGTTAAAATTTGAAACTATAAGCGAATGACGGGAAAAAAGGGAACAGACTTTTTTGGTAGAGATGAAGGTCTCCGGGTACGGCTTTTATTCCACCACCACCATTTTGATCCTGTCTTTTAAAAATTGTCTCTCGTTCCATATAAAGAAAATACGGGTTCTTGCGGTTGTAAACATTAAATATACTGATGGTCCAGGTGCGTTCTCCCCATTTTTTTTGCTTCGTAAAGTTGACTCCCAAATCGAGTCGGTGAAAATCGCGCATTCGGTAGCCGTTAATCTCACCATATACATACACCTCAGAGTTGTAATGCTCGTTGTCGTTAAAAACATATCGTTCGGTCGCAACAGTTACGGGATATCCCGTGCCGTAATTCCAGGTGGCAGAAACTACAATATTCTTGCGGATTTCATGGTTTACTACCAGACTGCCATCGAATAAGCGATCGGAGCTGAACGGGAAACTTTTGCCCTGGTTGAGCTCTTTAAAGGTGCGTTCGGCCCGGCTAAATGTAGCGCCTACCCAACCTGTAGTTTTGCCGGTGAGTTTCTGGAGAAAAAATTCCAGTCCCATTGATTTCCCCTTTCCATTGCTTTCAACCGTCTTTTCCCAGTCCGACAGGTTGCCCGTCAGCGATTCTCCGGGACGGAAAGCAATCAAATGGTTCATGGTTTTGTAGTATGATTCAAGGCTTGCCTCGTATTTCCCCTCGCCAAAGCCATAGTAAATTCCAAAGGAATTCTGGTAGGAAGTTTCAGGTAAAACATTTTTGGTGGTTGGCATCCAGTAATCTGATGGCATTCCGATACCCGAGTAGGAAAGCAGGTGTACATACTGGTTCATTTTCGAAAACGAGTACTTCAGTGCAAGATTGCCGGTTATCGGAAAATTTAACACCAACCTTGGTTCCAGAGAATAATAGGCTTGCTCTTTCAGCAGATAGCCTGAAACGCGCACGCCAATATTCGCGCTCATCCATTTCAGGTTGAAATTATTCTCGGAATAAATACTGGCTTCGGTGGCATTTATGTTTGAAAGATAGGTAGAATCGACAGAAGCTTTCCCCGTAATTGATTGATGATAATGCTCGTTGTTTGGAATAAACGAGTGAACAATGGAAGCGAATCCAAACCGCATTTCATAATTGGGTGAATAGTACCATGTAAAGTCCGACTTCAGGCTAAAATCCCTAATTCCGGTGGTTATTTTACTTCTGGTTTCTTTTTTCAATGAATCATTCTGATACTGATAACTATAGAGATTCCGGTATTTGTAATCGGTAAAAGATAGGGTTGTATTGCTGAACAATTTCCCGGAGAAAAGATGATTCCACCTTAAAGCCAACAGCAGATTTCCCCAGCGGGTCGATTTATCATTGACTAGTTTGATCTTGTCTGTTTTCTCTTTGTTTCTCACTCCAACATGATCGTCTCCATTGTAAAAGCTAAAGAATATCCTGTCATTCTCTGAAAAAGTATAATTCAGTTTAGCATTTATATCATAGAAATTATACGAAATGCCTGCATCTGCCATCTTAAGGATTGGGATGATATTTTTCCTTGCTGATACAATAAACGACGACTTTCCTTTAATAACAGGACCTTCCAACGATATTTTCGACGATAAAAGCCCGATGGTTCCCTGTCCGCTGATTTTTTGCATGTTCCCGTTCTTCATTCGGATGTCGAGCACCGACGAGAGTCGGGTCCCATATCTGGCAGGGAATCCGCCCTTGATCATGGTTACATCACTGATAGCATCGTTGTTGAAAACAGAGAGAAACCCGCCGAAGTGCGCTACATAATACAAAGGCACATCGTCGAGCAGCATAAGGTTTTGGTCGGGACTACCTCCCCGAACGTATAAATTCGATTTTCTTTCACCCCCCGATTGTATTCCGGGAGTCAGTTGCAGGGCTTTGATCAGATCAACTTCCCCGAAAAGGTTGGGCATGTTTCGTACTTGTTTTGGGTCGAGTTTAACAGTCCCGACTTCTTTTTTCTGCACAAAATCAACACTTTTTCTGACAGAAACTTCCACCTCGTCAATAGCCAGACCAGGTTTGAGATAGATTGTTTTTGGTTCTTTTGCCACTTGATTCAATGCAATTGTCTCCGGTTGATAACCAATGAAGGAAACAGTAAAGATCCCTGCCGATGTTTCAGGAACCGACAGACTGAAAAACCCAAATTCATTGGATAGAACCGTAATCCGGCTATGGTTTTCAAAAATATGCGCTCCGATTAGCGGCTCACGTGTTTGGTCATCAAACACAAATCCACTAATTATACGTTTGTTTTGGGCGTTTGCTGCAAATGCCATTAAGCAAATGATGTGAAATATAATAAGTTGTTTCATGGTTATCTAACTTTTAATGAATCGATCCAAAACGAACGATTATCTTCGGCGTAACCTGCAAACAATCCATAACCATTTTGAATATTGGTGTAAACCGGGCTCGGCTCGGCAATTCCGAATAACATATCGGATCTTCTGTTGTAAGAATGCTTTAACAAAGAAGTGTAATACAAGTAGTAATCTTTGCTTACCGAACGGAAAGCAATAAACAGATAGTTGGGTGTCATGTATAATTTTCCCCTAATCAGAGCTTGGTTTGCATGGAAAGTCATTTCCACAGTATGGCTTTTCCCGTTGATCAACCGGTCGCTAAATAGTAACCGCTTCGGAAGGTCTGCATCCATTAATACAGGGGAAGGATAATAGCTCTCGGAAGTAATGATCTTATCGTTGGTGGTCAGCCTGTACTTATCTTTTTCCTGCCCGTAACCCAGAACCATGATTTCGTAATAATTGGTTTGATCAGCAGGATCGGCAAACGTTACAGAAAGTCTCGAAAATGCATGGTTGTCATTATCCAGACCGGCAAACGGTGTTAATTCGCAATTTTTAATGGCGACTTTGGACGGTATCGTTCCTTTTGTAGTTACTGTTTCAAAACCTTCTTTTTCAACCGAAATGCTGTATTCAATACCTGCTTTTGGGAAAAAATCAGCCATGTATCCAGAAATTTTATCATATTTCATAAACAGTTTGAGTTGACCATCCACAAACAAACGTACAGTTGCATCGGGTATTGGAGCGACTTTCAATGTGTCGAACACTTCTGTATTTTGGCTAACTAACACTGCAAAGTTTTTAACCGAGGGTGGAGTAAATGGTGTAAATGTCGAATGTACCACCAATTTTGGTTTTGGCGCAGGCAGATCAATGGGCATTTCCGTTTCATAGAAGTTGCATGAAAAAAATGATAAAAGGGCAAATGCTATAAGTTGTAGCTTAATTTTTATTTTCCAATTCTTCATTAATTAGATTTTCTAAGGTATATAATTAGAACTCATCATTAACTAAATTATTGTTGACTACAAAGCTGAGTGCAACATAAATATCCATTTTCAACATAGAAATAACCCTATGCTAAAAATTCTTCATGTGCTTTTGCATAGGTCTTCTAAATCTTCCCCGCTTTCACTGCGGTTGGTAATTGCCAAAAATCACTTCACCCAGATGGATTACGAACCCTTGAATTGCAACATACTGCTTTTACAGGCAACTACCTTAAAAACAGTCTGTATTATAGATTCTTACCATTTGTACCTGTATGAAACCGATGGGATGAATGGGAAAATACTAAGTTGTTTAGCAACGCCATCTTTTTTGTAGGTCATCCAGGGATTTAAATGATTGTAAATATTATATCCTGAAAACGACCATTCGTGCCCTCGTCCGCTGCTTCGGTATTTTTTGACCGAATAATTCAGGTCGAGGTGATGGAACGATGGCATCTTGAAATTATTTGGGTTTTCATACGTTTGGCGAATTTTAAATTTGTCAACAAGTTGCGGAGAAGCATAAAATTCAAAACCAGGTGGCATCACTCCTTCAGTTTCGGTATCGTTAATGGTGACATGGTTT
>JAHEYU010000013.1 GCA_023251435.1 Bacteroidota bacterium | reverse complement strand
CTGGGAACGTAGATGTCTGGCTGACACCTGATAGAAATGATCCCCGAAAGGGTTGGATCGGAATATTTAACCGTACTACTTCCGATCGGAAAGTCACCCTAAATAAACTGGATTTAGGATTTATTGCCTTCGAAGAAAGCTACAACCTGACAACAGTACGCCAGGATTTTCAATTAAAAGATGTTTGGTCTGGCGAAACCATCACAATTAAAGATAAACACACATTTACACTTCCGGCAGAGGGCGTTGCATTCTTTAAGTTTAAAATGCAATAATGTTTCATTTTTACGACCAATAAAAGAGATAATTTTAACACCACAATTTTCATCAAATTTCTACTTTTGAAATGTAACTGATAAAGAAAGACGCTACCAATCACATAAATATCATGTATAAACTAAAGAGTCTTGTTAGTTCTGCCATTATTCCCTTGTCATTTTTTTTTGCCGCTCATGCTGCCGAAAAACCCAATGTAATTATTATTTATAACGACGATCAGGGTTATCAGGATTTAGGATGTTTTGGCTCTCCCAATATTCTTACTCCACGAATCGATCAATTGGCAAAAGAGGGGATTAGGTTTACCAATTTCTACTCTTCATCGTCGGTTTGTTCTGCATCAAGGGCATCGTTAATGACCGGTTGTTATGCACCACGGGTAGGTGTGCCGGGTGTAATTGGGGCTGGTTCCAACGTTGGCTTAAAACAAGAACATGTTACTATTGCCGAAATACTTAAGAGTGTGGGCTACAATACCGCAGCAGTCGGCAAATGGCATTTGGGCGATATGCCAAAATTTTTACCCGTCAATCAGGGGTTCGATACCTATTATGGAATTCCATACAGCAACGATATGTTTCCTTCGAGACATACAAAATATGCCGATAACTGCTTATGGCGGAACGGATTTAGTTCTGACAGCCTGAATAGCCTGTTTGCCAGACTCGAACCCAATAATATCCGCCCAATGTCTGTTAAAGAGAATGTTCCATTATTGCGGGATTTAGAGTGTATCGAATATCCTGTCGATCAAACAACTGTAACAAAGCGATATGCCGACGAGGGAATTAAATTCATTCAAAAAAGTGTAAAAGAGAAAAAACCTTTCTTTCTCTATCTGGCCAATTCGATGACTCATACGCCACTTTTTTCTTCTCCTGAATTTATTGGGAAAAGTAAACGTGGTCTTTACGGTGATGTAGTCGAGGAGATTGATTACAATACAGGTAGAATTTTAGATCTGCTTAAAGAATTGGGAGTTGATGAGAAAACCATTGTCATCTACTCTTCCGACAATGGCCCCTGGCTTGAAAAAGGGAAAAACTCCGGAAGTGCACTTCCGCTTTTCGAAGGCAAATTCACCAGTTTCGAAGGTGGAATGCGCGTACCTTTTATTGTAAGATGGCCAAAGGCTTTACCAGCCGGGAAAACATGTACCGAATTGGCTGCAACCATCGATATTTTACCAACATTGGCAAGTATTACAGGTGCAAAACTTCCTGAAATGGAGATCGATGGAAAAAATATTTTGGATTTGCTGAAAGGAAATCCGGATGCTAAATCGCCTCATGAATATTACTTTATGGTACAAAATGGCGAAGCTGTTCGTTGGGGCGACTGGAAATACCATAAAAAAGAATTCTTTCAGTTCAAAGGAACTGCCAGAGAAACAGATGGTCCAACGCTGTATAATCTTAAAAACGACATTGGAGAAACGGAAAATGTAATTGCTCAACATTCCGAAATTGCTGCTCGTTTGGCAAAAGCGCTTGATGAACATTTGAAAAGAATAAATAAACAATAAAAATCATGCGTAGCGTAAATACAATTATCATTCTGTTGGTTTTAACCATTCCAACATTCGCTTCTGTTAG
Organism: Bacteroidota bacterium; assembly: GCA_023251435.1. Taxonomy (GTDB): domain Bacteria; phylum Bacteroidota; class Bacteroidia; order Bacteroidales; family Prolixibacteraceae; genus Aquipluma. The sequence continues at coordinate 97,410 of JAHEYU010000013.1, read as the reverse complement.
GTCTATTACTCAAAGCAAGAATATGCCAATTGACGTGTTGAAATGGGAAGTTGTTGATATTCCATTCAAAACAAAAAATGTCGGGAATCCTTTTAAAGTTCAATTCTCGGTTACTCTCACAGGGCCGGGCAATGTAGCGATGGATATTCCCGGGTTTTACAATGGAAATGGAGAATGGGTCATTCGCCTGTCGTTGTCGATGCCCGGTAAATGGACATACAAAACATCTTCGACCATAAAGGATCTCGCCAATAAAACAGGAACTCTCAATGTTTTAGATAAATCAAACCAGGGGGCTCGTGGCGGTATAGTTATTGATCCCAAAAATCCACAATATTTCAGTTACGAAGATGGAACGCCATTTTTTCTTTTAGCTTACGAGTGCGATTGGTTGTATGCGCTTGACTACCATAATGATAAAGACGCTCCAAAAACCAAGCATTTTCTTGATCTCATTTCAACGAATGGATGCAATTATGTTGTAATGAATTTATATACCTACGATGTTTCGTGGCCCAAAGACAAAAAGTTAAAGGATTACCCTGAACACGACTTAGGTGGTTCAAAAACCATTTTCCCATTTCTGGGCAATAACGATAACCCAGACTATTCGGCACTCAATCCCGACTTTTTCAAAAAATTTGACCGCACCATCAGTCTGATGAATGATAGAGGACTTGTTTCTCATCTCATGATTTACGTCTGGAATAAGCTGGTAAAGTGGCCCGGCATGAATACCGAAGCCGACAATCTCTATTTCGATTATGTTGTAAAACGTTATCAGGCTTTCCCAAATCTGGTTTTTGATATTTCGAAAGAAGCGCTTGCCTATGGGCGTGCCGATGATAAATACATTTTGGAAAGGATCGAAAGACTACGAAACCAGAATAGCTACAAACGTTTGGTTACTGTTCACGATTACGAATTTTGCAAGAGACATCCCGAAAAAGTAGATTTCTTTTCAATGCAAAGCTGGTCGAGCACTATATACGCTCTAACATTGGAGACGCGAAATAAATACGCAAATAAGCCGATATTCAATATTGAACATGGCGGGTACGAAGAGTCGCCATATCAAGTATGGACAGGCGCTTTCACCGATCCGGAGGTCTGCCTTAGAAGAAATTATCACATCGTTTTTGGTGGGGGTTACTCAAGCTTCTACTGGCAGGGGTGTTCGTGGAATGTGCTTATTCACAATCCTTTTGAACAAGATGACAGTTTTATAAAGCCAAAGTTTGTTTATTACAAACACATGCAGGATTTCTTCACCAATCATGATTTTTCGAAGCTGAAACCCGATCCGGATAAAAACCGGAGTGTATACTGCCTTTCGGATAATAATGGGAAATACCTGTTCTATGTGTCAAAAGACAACTATATGATTCAACCCAATTTTCTTAAAAAAAACGCGTTAGATCGCACCTATACCTGGTTTAATACGTTAACCGGAGAGTATCGCAGTTTAAATAGAGATTCATTAGCCGTAGGCGATAAAAAAATCATTTCCGACTGGCAAGGCGATATACATATCGAATCGCCATGGAGAGGTGAGGCCGATGCAATTTTGGTTACAGAGATCATGAAGGAACAATAACAATTAGAAGTATGAAAAGATATGCAATTATCTTCGCCTTATTTTTAGGAATAATTTCTACGATTTACGCCACCACCCCGGGAAGTAGGCTTATTTCGACACATGGTTACGAAAACTGCATCGAAATTTCGAACGGTGTTTGTCGGGTTGTACTCGAACCAAATTGTGGCGGTCGGGTGCTGATTTACGAAATTGAAGGGAAAAATGCATTGTATATTGATCCGAAGCAAAATGGATTGAAGTTTTCAAACAATGAACTTGAAACTGCTCCCGGAATACAACCTTGCGCGGGACGTTTTGATATTGGTCCTGAAAAACTAAACCCAGGTACAAAACTGTTTTGGCAAGGACAATGGAGTGCTGAGATTACTGGAAAATTTATGGCTCGCATGACCAGTCAGATTGATAAAAATACTGGAATCCAGCTTATTCGCGATTTCAAATTAGATACTAAAACCTCGAAGCTAAAAATAACCCAAACCATAAAAAACCTGGGAACTCAACCACATAAATTGTGCTATTGGAGTCGCACCTTTGCAACCGGTGGCGGTATATGTATCGTTCCAATAAGCAATCCAAACCGTTTTCCGAAAGGATATATCGAATATGGCGACGGAAGTGTTATGCGTTTCATGCCCGAATCAGATGGAAATATTAAAGTATCAAATGACTATTTATTGATACTGGGACCAACGAAAGCATCTAAATTTGTTTTCGACAGCGATAAAGGTTGGATGGCTTACATCACAAAAGACGATATGCTTTTCGTAAAAACGTACGATTACAAAAAATCTTACGAATATGGTGAAATGGCTGCCGTTCCACTGTCGATATGGTATAAAGATGATTTAGTGGCTGAATTGGAACCAATAGGGCCATGGGAATGGGTTGCTCCAAAAGGAGAAACTTCTTATTCGGAAATATGGCATTTGTTGCCCTATCAGTATCCCAAAAACAAAGAGGTAGATGTCGAAAATATTAATGATAAAGTAAATCACATAAAATGATAAGAAAACTTTTTTTCGCTCTTTTACTCCTTTCTGCCTGCATTGGCCTGAATGGACAAACAGTATCGGTTTCAGATTATCGCTGGCTTCCTATCGAAGCCAAAGGAGATGTGGTTGGTCGTCACGAAAACGCATTTATTGAGTATGACGATAAGTTTTATCTCATTGGCGGAAGAGGTGTGAACCCGGTTAACGTGTTCGACCCGGCGACAAACAGTTGGGAAACCAAAGGCAAATCGCCCATGGAAATCCACCATTTTCAGGCGGTGGTTTATGGGAATGCCATCTACCTTGTTGGCGCAATGACCGGCGGCTACCCCAAAGAATTGCCCCTCGAAAACATCTGGATTTATTATCCCGAAACCGACAAGTGGGAAAAAGGAGCCGAAATACCAATAGCACGCCGCCGAGGTGGCGCCGGCGCGGTGGTATATAATGATAAAATCTATATTGCCGGAGGAATAAAATTCGGACATACCAGCGGAACAACCAACATGTTTGACAGTTACGATTTAAAAACAGGGAAATGGGTAGAACTTACCGATGCACCGCATATCCGCGACCATTTTCCTGCCATTGTAGCCAACGATAAATTGTATTGTATTGGCGGACGAAATACGAGCGTGCATCACCCTGATGATTTCGGCGCATTTTTTTGCGCTACAATTTCTGAAATTGATTATTACGATTTTAAAGAAGCCAAATGGTTCACTTTAAAAGAACCGTTGCCGGTGCCAACTGCTGCCGGTGGAATCGTAAAAATCGACAACAACCTGATTTATATGGGTGGGGAGGGTGTACAAAGTCAGGCATACAACGAAACCCAATGCCTCGACCTCGGCACCGGAAAATGGAGCCAATTGGCGCCCATGCACACGGGGCGACATGGCAGCGGCGCAGTTTTGTACAACAACTCAATTTATTTGGCTGCCGGAAGTCCGAATAAGGGTGGAGGCAATCTGCCTACAATCGATGTTTTTACCACAAACCATGGCTACACAAAACTATTCGATGGCAAAACACTGAATGGCTGGCAAATAAAGGCGCAGAAAAAAGATCAGGGCAAAAACTTCTGGTCAGTTGAAAATGGGGCAATCTATTGTAATTCAATGGGTGATAATGAGCACGGCTATGTTTGGTTGATGAGCGAAAAGGAATTCGACGATTTTGAGTTGCGCCTTAAATTCAGGGTTTCGCGTGAGCACAAAGGAAATGCGGGTGTTCAGTTTCGCAGCAGGTACGACGATGAAGCGGTTGTTCTCGAAAATGAAAAAGGCTGGCTCGATGGCCCGCAGGCTGATATCGACCAGCATAGTCCGTTCCGAAATGGGTTAATTTACGATGAAACCCGCACCGAAAAACGCTGGATTTATCCCTCGCTTACCGATTGGAAAATCTCAAAAGAAAACACTACACATCCGCGGGTAATATTCTACTGGGAAGATGAAAACTCTGGTTGGAACGACATGACCATTGTTTGCAAAGGAACCCACATTAAAACCTATGTCAATAACTTTCAGGTTACCGATTTCGACGGTGCAGGATTGCTTGATAATGTGGGGCATAAAGCTGTTAATGCCGGTTTAAAAGGCCATTTTGCTCTTCAATTGCACATGAAAAACGAAAACAAAATCTGGTTCAAGGATATTGAGATACGCGAATTACAATAGCATCAGCGATAATTTTTGTAGCCTGAAAAACAAAACAAAGACCCGAACGGACATTTATTTAGCGTTCAGAACAATTTGAAGCCTATCAATGAAATATACCAATACCCTCAAAACCTTATTCTTCTTATACTTTTGAATGAAGCAATTGCCTAAATGAATTGGTGTTTTTTGATTTGTACAAAAATAAGGCTGCAGAAGTAATACCGATTGAAGAAATGCAATAGTCCAATCTTCGCTTACTCGATTGGCCTTAACATTCCCGCCTGCTGCGGGCAGGTCTATTCATCGGCATTATACATGAATGGCTTTGGAATGATTTAGAATTGCATTTGGTATAAGAATAATAAAAACCAACAAAACCTATAAAATGAACAAACAACAAAAATGGTTATCGGGCCTGTTAATTTTAGCGCTCTTTGCCTTGATTTCCATTGGTAAAGCCGATGCACAATCTTCAGGAAAAACAACTGCCCCTTTTCTGGGTTGGAACAGCTACGATTGTTATGGAACACATATCAATGAAAAGTTTACAAATGAAAATCTGGAAGCTTTTATCCAAAAACTTAAACCTTCGGGTTACGAGTATTTTGTTTTAGATGCAGGCTGGTTCAAACATTACGATTTAAATCCCGGAGAAATCTGGCCTGTAAAAGGGCAAAAAGGTCACCTTAGCTATGATGAATACGGCCGTTTAATACCTTCTGAAGTATTGTTTCCAAAAGGATTTAAAGAAATAGTTGACAAAGCCCATAAAAACGGGATTAAATTCGGATTGCACATGATGCGCGGAATTCCAAGGGAAGTGGTAAAAAAGAATCTCCCGATTAAAGGCACAAAATATTTTGCACGCGATATCGCCAATTTAAAAGATACATGTAACTGGAGTTCACTGATGTATGGCGTAAACATGGATAAACCCGGTGCGCAGGAATATTACAACAGTGTGGTGGAACTTCTTGCCAGTTGGGGAGTTGATTTTATAAAATATGACGACATTGTACACAAACCCCGCGAAATCAATGGGGTGGCCGATGCAATTGAAAAATCAGGAAAGTTAATCAGGTTAAGTATTTCTCCGGGTGATGATATTGATCCTGAAAATTTCAAAACCTATCAGCGGGCCGACATGATAAGGATTTCGCGTGATGTTTGGGATATGAAAGAAGATATAGAAATCTCGTTCGATCGGTGGGATAAAATGTTACCATATTCAGATAAAGGTTTTTGGCTCGATATGGATATGATTCCTTTTGGACACATAAGAGTAAATTATCCGGCTACAAAAAACAATCTTACCGCCGGACGTGGATACGAGCGGATGGACTATTTCAGTTATCCTCAAAAAAAGAGTTTTATTACGCAACGTGCCATGGCGGCCTCACCGCTATTCATGGGTGGAGCCTTAACAACTTCTCCAAATACAGTTTTCGAATTGATAACCGACCCCGGTATGTTACAGTGTAATCAAAATGGGGTAACCGGGAAATTGGTGACCAGAGTAAAGAATTACAGCTCTAAGGTTGATATTTGGAAAACACCACACAAAACCAATGCAAACGAAGGATGGATTGGTGTTTTTAATCGTAATCCTTACATGGATATTATTAAGTTCGATAAGAAAGAATTGGGACTAAATGCTGAAATGAATTATACGTTGTACGATATATGGGGCAAAAAAATCATTGACGATATTCCATCTTTTATTTTTGAGATTCCCGCGGATGATGTTGTATTTATTAAATACAAAAAACGATAATTAAAATCAATCAAAATAACCTATACGATGCGTAATTTAAGAACTTCATTATTTCTGCTTTTTAGCTTCATTTTATTTTGTGATTCTTCTTTATCAGCACAAACGATAACAGTTAACCCTACGAAATATGACAACGGGTTGAATAACCCATACAAAGGATTCAGGGATGGAATTTTCAATGCTGAATCAGGATTTGGAAAATGGAAAGTACCTGAATACAATACCATCTGGCGCCATTATATTCCCTGGTCACAAATTGAAAACAATGCAACCGACGGGGTTCAGAAAATCATTGACTATTGCAATAATTCGTGGAAAGGTTGTGGTGCTGCAAATGCCAGAATTATCCCAAGGGTTTACATCGACTGGGATTCAAAGCCGGGTAACGAATCATGGCCAGCCGACATCTTGACACTAACGGGCTTGAAATCTGATGATCCAAAGCTTTGGGAGCATCCAATTGTAAAGGATCGGATTGTAAAACTTATTGCAAAGTTGGGACAAGCTTGGGATAACGATGAGCGTGTTGCCTGGGTACAAACAGGTATTCTTGGCTACTGGGGCGAGCAGGAAAGTCCTGTTGGAGTTGGCCAGGATGGTTGGGCCAAAAGACTTGGCGATGCCTACTCAAAAGCATTTAAAAACAAAAAACTTATTGTTCGAAATCAGAAAGACTGGGACGTAGAAGGTTATCAGTGGGGTGTTTACTGGGATTCGTATGGACATCCGGGTCAAAGAAATGGTTCCTGGAAAAATATTCAAAACACAAATGCAACAGGACGTTATAAAACACAGATTGTTGAAGGTGAAGTTGCTTATGATTGGGGGGCAGATGTTTTCGATCCGGTGTATGGTACCGAACCCGAACTGACACTGAATAAATCACAATACACGAATAACATGATCGATGTGATCAGGGAACTGCATTGCACTGGTTTAGGTTGGATAAATAGTTATATGGATATTAATCCTGAAAATACCAGTCTTGTGAAGATCGATTCCATTAAGGCCAATGCATCCAGAATGCAGAATAATTTTGGTTATCGTTTTGCTTTGTCAGAATTTACTTGTTCGGCCCGGACAGAACCGGGAAGTAATCTGGATTTCAGTTTTAAGGTAACAAATACAGCGTCTGCACCTTTTTATTATAAATGGCCGGTAGCATTGGTTCTGATTGATGAGGCAACCCGCCAGATTAAAGAGAAAATAATTGTCCCCAATATCGACATAACAACCTGGCTTCCCGGAGATAACTACAATTACACAAGTAGAACCTATCAGACCCCGGCTGTTAAGCATCAAATTAATGCATCAGTGCAAGTTCCTTCCGGTTTGGCAAAGGGAAAATACCTGGTTGGCATATCCATTCTCGAACCCAATTCGAATTCTCCCGGTATTTTTTTCGCGGTGGAAAACTTTTTCAAAGAAAGCCAGACGCAGCCCCTTGCCCGTATCGGAATAGGCGAGAATGCCGCCAGTTATAAGCTTGATGGTATTTTATTTGATGATCCGCAGAAAGATGACATTCGTTACTACAGCATTACACCGGGTAAAACCTTTTCAATAACAACCAATCCTGCAATAAACGGTTCGATAAGTATTCCCAGTGGGCCCTATCCTGAAAACAGCAATATCATTATTACTGCAACTCCTGATTCTGGGTATGTTTTCAGCTCCTGGGGCGGCGACCTTGCCGGTTCTCCCAATCCAGCCAGGCTTACCATGAGCGGTAATAAAAATATTTGGGTAAACTTTAAGCCAATTGGGAGTAAGAACAATTTATTTACAAATGGAGATTTTTCAACCGGTGACCTTACCGGCTGGGGTTTTAACTCCATATCACCCTCAACTGCTGATGCATCGGTAGATGAAGGAGAATTTGTTGTTGATATATCGAATGATGATGGTCAGCATTGGCATATCAGTCTGATGCAGTATAAAATTACTTTAATAAGAGGGGTTAGGTACACCCTTAAATTTAAAGCAAAAGCAGAAGCCAACCGGACGATTAGCACAAAAGTTCAGTTGAACAATGATCCGTGGACCAGCATTCATGATAGTGTTGTAGCGATTACAACAACAATGAATTCCTATAGTGTTACGTGGGTTCAAACCGAAACCAATTCAAATTTTAAGGTTGGATTCTTCCTTGGTGCACAAGGAATTAATAATGTATGGTTCGATGACGTTGAGTTAATTGCTGACGGTGCTGCTACCAAATATACCTTTACCTCAAACGCTGCCAACGGTACTATAACCCTCGATCCGGCAGGAGGCACTTACGACGCAGGCACTGCGGTTACTGTAACTGCTACTCCTGGTGCAGGCTTTAAGTTCAACGGCTGGAGCGGCGACATAACCGGTGCAACTAACCCGGTTACAAACATCATGGATAGAAACATGAATGTAACTGCAAATTTTTCTCTTATAACCTTTTCTCTATCAGTTATAGCAACCAACGGCACCGTTTCGATGGATCCGGCGGGCGGTGCCTATATACCAAACGCTGTGGTCACCATAACAGCTAACCCCAAAGCTGGTTTTATGTTCAATGGTTGGAGTGGCGACCTTACTGGTTCAACAAATCCCGCAACAATCACAATGGATAAAAGCAAGAATGTTACTGCGAACTTTAAGGCAATAACTTATGCTCTAACTACAAGTGCAACCAATGGTTCAGTTTCACTGTTTCCGGCAGGTGGAAGTTATAACGCGGGCACCCAGGTTACATTAACAGCTAAACCCAATATCGGTTATGTGTTCAGTGACTGGAGCGGTGACCTTTCAGGTTCAGTAAATCCAGTGAAAATAACCATGGATGCAATCAAAAACGTTACAGCCAACTATAAACGGATTACTTACACCCTGACAGCAAGTGCTGCCAACGGTTCCGTAATATTGAATCCGGAAGGAGGCATCTATAATTCAGGCGCTGTTGTTACCATTACGGCTAAGCCTGACTCGGGTTATGTATTCAACGGCTGGAGCGGCGATCTTTCCGGAAATCAGAACCCCACTATGTTACTAATGACCCAAAATAAAAACATTACAGCCCTTTTCAAACAGATAATAAATAGTATCAATGATTATGGGGTCTTTTCAGAGCAAACTAAACTCGGGAAGAGTTATCCAAATCCGTTTTCCGCAGAAACTACTATCCCTTTTGAACTGAAAAAGGCATCACACATAAAAATTTCAGTATTAAACATACTCGGACAAGAAGTATGCACCATGATAAATAAACATCTGCCTTCCGGAAAATATACAATAACCTGGGATGGCAGCGATAAAAACGGAAATCGGTTGACAGATGGAATATATTTCTGCCAAATGGAGTCTGAACCTAATTCGATTCAAGTGGAAAAAATGATATTCAGAACCCGAAACTAGCAGGGATACTAATTATTAAAATGAACAGCGGAACAAACCATCATTCCATTGCTTAATTCAATGGTCAATGGTACATGTTCTATCACAATTCCGAGTTGTATTATCAAAATCTTATTTAAATCAGCCCAAAAAATTGAGCATAAAACCCGTAAACTAAAAAAGACATGAAGTTAGTAATTATCACTATTTCAACGCTTATTATCTGTTCCTTTATGGGCTGTAACAGTCCGGAAAATCTATTATCAGTAAGTATTAACACAGAATCGAACAGTAAAGCGATTGGCACAAAAGTAACTGTCGAAAACTGGGACAAGAATACCAAACTTGTCTCGATAAGTATAACCAACAATGGCGACAAAACTGAAGTGATTAAGGACATCCTGATCCGGCTTAAAAATACGCCAGTCTTCAATGAAAATTCGAAGTTTCTTTACGGATCTTACGAGATGAGCTCAAAAACCCCTGTTCAGCAACGAAGCTTTAACGATGAGCAACTCTTTACCGAGTCCATTCTTATGGCTAAGAATGCGGAAAATAGTTTTTTAAAAGTTGGAATATTAACCTGGGAGATTTTCCGGGCATCAATCGCTTTTTCGAAAGAAAATGGAATTACAATTTCGGCTGAAGGTGAAGACAAACCCATCAAACCGGGCGAAACCCTGCAGTTTGAAAAACTGGTGATCGAAGAGGGTGACAATTGGCAGGATTTGATGTTTGGATATGGCGGGCAAATAGCTAAAATCCAAAATATCCAACCCAAAGAAATAGGGAAATGGAATGGTTACGGAACATGGGACTATTTCGGACACGATTTTACAATTGAAGATGTAACATCGAATATGATGCACACAAAAGCATTGTACGATAAGGCCAATGTTATTCAGTTGGATGCAAGCTGGTGGGTGAACCGTGGCGATTATCTCGAAACCCGGAGCAATCTTCCCGGCGGAATGAAAGGGGTTGCAAAAATAATTAACGACAATGGATTTGTTGCCGGATTGCACCTGGATGGAATGAGGGCAGTGAAAACTTCCAATGTATTTAAAGATCATCCCGATTGGTTTTTAAAAGATCAGGATGGGAAAACCATATATGCTCCATTAAGAGAACAATTAAGAGTATTTTTTGACTATTCGAATCCGGAAGTTTGCGATTATATGCGAAATGTATTGAAAACCATGACGACCGACTGGGGTTACAAATACATAAAAGTTGACTTTTTGTGTTTCGGTTTGAACAGGGACATTTTTAGTATAGTAAAAGATACAACAGTAAAAAAGATAGTAGCCTTCGATACTACAATGACCAGTATGGAACGTTCGCGTGCCGGTTTTAAAGCCATGCGCGAAGGTATTGGCGAAGCGTTCTTCCTTGGCTGCTCTTCGGTATTTGGCCCAAACTTTGGCTACATCGATGGTCTTCGCACCGGTCCGGATATCGACCCCCGTTTCGAATCGTACAGATCGCACGTGCTTCAGAATGCAGGGAATTTTTATCTGAACCAAACGGTTGTGCAAAACGATGCCGACTACATTGTGGTGCGCAACAAAGAGGATGAAGATTCGACCAGAGCACAGGGAAAAAATAAGTTCGGAGGCGAAGTTACGCTCAATGAAGCCGCTATGTGGGCCGATTACGTAACGCTTTTTGGCGGAATAAAACTATCGAGCGACGACTTGAATCTTTTACGACCCGAACGTAAAGAGCTTGTTAAAAAAGCCTTTTCGATAAAAACATGTAATCGCTTCATCCCGATAGATTTATGGGACAAAGCCAAAAACAATGAAGATGCCTTTAATATTATGCTGGGAACCAACGTCCAGGGAGTTTATCTGGCATTGTTCAACTGGAACAGCGAAGAGCTCGGCATTAAATTGTCAAATATTCCAACCGATAAAATGGAGGTTATAACAGGCGAAAAAGAGCCAACTTTCACAGCTGGAAATAGTGTGTTGGATATAAAATTGAAAGCCCGCACCTCTGCTATCTTTAAATTTCGAGATGGAGCTGATTTTGATGAGGTTAGAAAGCAAATAGTGTATGAGTTCCTCAAATAAAAATATACTTATGGATACAACCTAATTTGATTTTTAAAAATTAAAAAATAATATGCCAAAAATACTATTTATCGCTCCCTATTTTGAAATGTATCAGCAGGCATGCGAAATCGTTTCCGAGTTTAATTTTCCGGTTAACGTTGTTCAGGGAGAACTATATAAGGGGGTAGAACTTGCCAGAGAAAATGAAAATTTGAGGGTTGATGTTATTATTAGTAGGGGAGGTACGGCAAAACTTATTGCTGAATCAGTAAATATCCCCGTGGTTGAAGTAGAAGTAAGTACCTTTGATCTGTTAAGGATATTATTAAAACACACTAAAAATAAAATCGCTGTAATAGGTTCCGAAAACGTTATATCAGGAGTCAAATCATTATGCGAAATACTTAATCTTAGCATTGATTATTTTTCCTTTGTATTTGATCATGAGATAAAAGAAAAAATTGAAATCGCCGTAAAAAAGGGTGCCAATATTATTATCGGAGATGCTGTGGCTGCCCGGATAGCAGCTGAAAAAGGAATAGAAAGTGAACTGATAACATCAGGGAGGGAAGCAATACTACTGGCAATTCAGGAAGCATTAAATATTCATAGTGCGATTGTTCGGGAGCGTGAAAAAAATCTTCAGTTAAATGCGATTATTGAGCATCTGAATGAAGGAATCGTAATTACAGACTCTGATTTCAATATTAAAATATTTAATCCGATTGCTGAGAATATTTTTAAGGTTCCCAGACAAAATGCCCTAATTAAAAAAATTACAGATATCACTAAACATTTTGGAGTACTACTACCTAAATCAACTATTTCAGGACACTTAATAAACATTGAAAGCAATTATTATTCTACAAATGTCACAGAAATTATTCTGGATGGAGAAAGCAAAGGATATGTGTATTGGTTTTTAGATACAACCAATATACAGGAATTGGAAGAGAAAATCCGAAAATCGCTGGCTAAAAATATGCTGGTTGCAAAAACCAGGTTTAATCACATCATTGGAAATAGTTCTGCGATAACTAACACATTAAGAATTGCCCAAAAATATGCATCTGTTGATATCACTGTATTAATCTGTGGAGAAAGTGGAACTGGTAAAGAAATGTTTGCTCAATCCATTCACAATGCAAGTGAAAGAAAATCAGGGCCATTTATTGCTATTAATTGTGCCACCCTGCCAAGTGATTTGCTTGAAAGTAAATTGTTTGGCTACGATGAAGGCTCATTTACCGGGGCAAGCAAGGGAGGAAAACGTGGAGTTTTTGAGCTTGCTCATAATGGGACGCTCTTTTTGGATGAAATTGGTGAAATGGATTTAATGACACAGGCACGTATGTTAAGAGTGCTGCAGGAGAAAGAAGTGATGCGCATTGGAGGCGAAAAGAATATTCCGGTAAACGTTCGAATAATTGCAGCCTCAAATAAAAATTTAAATGAAGAAGTTTCTAAAAAACGGTTTAGGGTCGATTTGTTTTACCGTTTAAATGTCCTGAAAATTAGTATTCCGGCACTTTGTGAGCGGGAAAATGACGTTATATTATTGGCTGATTATTTTTTACAATATTACTGCGTCATGTTCAAAAAGCCTGTAATTAAATTAAGTGATAAGATTATTGATGGGTTTAAGAAATATGACTGGCCGGGAAATGTTCGACAGCTCGAAAATGTAATTCAGAAAATTGTCCTTCTTTCTGATGGGGAAGAACTTTCATTAGGATTGGTTAATGATATTCTTAATGAGTTGAACATAAGTAGTGAAACGATTGAGGCTGATGATTTTTTTCATGGTACATTGGAGGATATGAACAAGAAAATAATTCAGAAAGTACTGGAACAGGAAGGGCAGAATAAAAGTAAAGCTGCCAAGCGACTAAATATTACAAGGGCAACTTTGCAAAGTAAATTAACTTAGCTGACTTATTGCATTGCTACTGCTGCTTCAACAGATTTTTTTCATTTTTAACTGCCTGACAAATAGTTGAAGTTTTGTTGGAGCTTACCTTCGGAGTTCGCGAACGTAAAATGGGTTCAGGTTCGTTAGCACTTCACTTCTTTTTAATTCAACTAATACTTGTTGTTGTATAATTATCGAGCAGCAGTGCGCAATAATTATACAAAATAATATATGAAATAATATCAAGTGTAAGTATATCAATGTGTTAAGTTGGGTGGCATGCAATTTGATATTTTGATCAGGATCGCATTAGAAAAGAAATATCTCAATTGCGATTGTACTATTAACTTAACTAAAAATGAAAAAGTATGAAAAAAAATGGACTCGCCAGATTGCCAGGAAATTGGATTCAGAAAAGAACACTTTTGATTTTTAAACTAACAACTATTCTTTGTTTTGGTGGCCTTATGCAGGTTTCAGCAACCGAATATCCCAAGGTTACAAAAAACACCTTTTCCGAAAGGACTAACGTACTGGCTGAATCTGCTCAGCAAAAAAACATTACTGGTAAAGTGACAGATCCGGCAGGTGGTACCTTGCCGGGTGTTTCAGTAGTCGTAAAAGGCACAACCATTGGAATCATTACCGACTCAAATGGTGAATATTCCCTGTCTAATATCCCCGCTAATGCGACTTTGCAGTTCTCATTTGTTGGAATGAAAAACCAGGAAATAATTGTTGCGAATCAATCATCAATCAATATTACGATGGAGGAAGATGCCATTGGAATTGAGGAAGTGGTTGCAATTGGTTATGGTACAATGAAAAAATCGGATCTGACAGGTTCGGTAGCTTCAGTGAAATCTGATATGATTGAAAATGAAAAACCTCAAAGTCTTCAGGATATGCTGCGTGGAAATATTGCAGGTTTAGAGGTTAGTTTATCAAATTCGGCTAAGGGAGGTGGTACTTTTGAAATACGGGGTGATAACACTTTAAAAGCATCTTCAAATCCTCTTATTGTTGTTGATGGAGTTATATACCCGGGAAGTATTTCGGATATTAATCCTTTTGATATTGAGTCAATCGATGTTCTGAAAGATGCTTCCTCTTCTGCTGTATTTGGGGCGCATGCTGCCAATGGAGTAATCGTAATAACAACGAAAAAAGGTGCCGCCGGAAAACCAAGTATCAATTTCACATCCAGTATTGGAGTTGCATCTTTGGCTATGATGCCTGATGTATATGATCCGGAAGGATTTATCAGCTGGAGACAGGATGTGTTAAGATCGTTGAACTATTACAACGCCAACACAAAAAACAAGCTTTATATTTTCGATAATCCCAATAATCTTCCTGAAGGAGTTACATTGGATATGTGGAAAGATAATAAAACCGGAGATCCAGAGGATATTTGGCTTGCGCGTCTCGGCTTATTAAGTATGGAGGTAAAAAACTACAAGGAAGGAAATCCAACAGATTGGGGGAAAATGGTCTTCCAGAATGGCTTACGCCAGGATCACAACTTGTCATTATCAGGAAAAAAAGATGAGCTAACCTATTTCTGGTCGGTAGGTTATAACAACAACGAAGGATTTATTGTGGGCGATCAGTTTAAAACATTTCGCAGTCGGTTAAATTTGGATGCCAAAGTAACCGATTGGTTATCGGTGGGTTTAAATACTCAATTTTCCGACCGTGATGAAAGCGCTATTCCCGCCAACGTTAATTTAATTTGGCGTTGCCCGCCTTACGGAGCAGTTTATATGGATGATGGAGTAACACTTCGCCAAAGCCCGACGGATAATGCAGGTAGTACTGTAATTAATCCGGTGTATGATAAAACTTTTCAAACACGCAGGCAAGTTGAAAGAAATTTAATAAGTACACTCTATGCCAATGTTAAGCTCCCATTCGGCATAACATATCAAGCCAATTTTTCGCCACGATACATGGATTATGTGTACTTGAATCATCAATCAGCCATGCATGCCGAATGGTCAAAGATTGGAGGTCGTGCTACACGTGAGCGTAACGGAGTATATAGCTGGCAATTGGATAATATTTTCAAGTGGAATAAAACGATTAAGGAAGTACATAAGATTGATGCCACTTTCCTGATAAATGCAGAAAAATACCAAAGCTGGGGCGAAACAATGTCAATTCAGGGCTTCGATCCAACCGATGCTTTAGGTTATCATGCCATGCAGGCTGGAACCAGTGCTTCTGCAAGTATTTCAAGCAACGATGAATATAGTACCGGAGATGCATTAATGGGTAGGGTATTCTATTCATATAAAGATAGATATATGGCTACTGTTTCGGTACGCAGGGATGGATATTCAGCATTTGGGTTGCAAAATCCACGGGGTACATTTCCTGCTGCTGCTTTAAGTTGGATCTTCTCTGAAGAAAATTTCATGAAGAGTGACTTTCTAAGTTATGGTAAACTTCGTTTTTCATGGGGAGAGAATGGGAACAGAGAAGTGGGGCGGTATGCAGCTTTATCGAATATGGGTGTGAGAAAATATGCCTACCAATCATTGGCTGGGACGGTTGCCCAGATTAATACTTTATTCTTATCGAATATGGCCAATCCTAATTTAAAGTGGGAGAGAACTTCTTCAGTCAATATCGGACTTGATTTCTCGATCAAAAATGGTCTGTTAGGCGGCTCAATAGATCTTTATAAAGCTACTACCAAAGACCTGCTGATCGACCGCGCTATTCCATCAATTCTTGGATATTCACCTTCTACGGTAGCATCAAATTTGGGTGAAGTTGAGAATAAAGGTGTGGAGATAAGCCTGAATTCAAAAATTATTAAGCAGGAAAACTTTTACTGGACCGCCAATTTCAATTTTTCCCTGAACAGAAATAAAATAGTTCACCTTTATGGCGATATGGTTGATGTTTTAGATGCTGAAGGAAAGGTAATTGGGGAAAGAGAAGGTGACGATTTATTAAATAAATGGTTTATCGGACATGCAATTGACGAAATCTGGGACCCGCTTATTTTAGGCGTTTGGCAAGTTGGGCAGGAAACAGAAGCTGCCCGTTATGGCCAATCTCCCGGCGATTTTAAACTGCTGGATAAGGATAACAGCGGCAAAATAAATGATTTGGACAACGAATTTCAGGGATACAAAAGCCCACGTTTTCGTTGGAACATGCGACATGACTTTAACATTTATAAAAACTTTGATTTTTCGTTTACGATGTATTCTTTATGGGGTCATAAAGGTGATTTTAATTCGGCAAAAAACAGAGATGGTAATTATCCTGATCGCCTTAATTCATATATCACTCCCTATTGGACTCCGGAGAACCCAATAAATGATTATGCAAGGATTTTTTCCGCTGAAGGAGGCGCTGTTTTCAATGTCTGGATGAAAAAATCATTTGTAAGGCTCGATAACATTTCCTTATCTTATGATGTTCCCAAAATATTGCTTGGTAAGGTTGTACGTAATTTAAAGCTGATTTGCACAGTTAGAAATGCAGCCTACTATTCACCGGACTGGAACTATTGGGATGCAGAAACATCCAACGCTCCTACTGCAAGGTATTACACATTCGGTGTTAATCTGGATTTATAATCAATAAAAACATGAATATGAAGACTTCAAATAAAAAGTTAATATATACAATAATCTTAGCTGTTTTTCTGAACCTTACCTTTGTAAATTGTTCCGAGGAATACCTATCGCCAAAACCTTATTCAATATTTACACCTGAAAGTGCATTTGTTGATGCAAGAGCAATGAATGCAGTTTTAAGTAATTGTAATATAGCCATCCGTGATCAGTTTTATGGAGATGGAACTCCTATGCTTACAGAACTGATATTTTCGGAAGTTTGCATTTATGGTCAGGATAACCGGATGGGCCCTGCAACAAATATGAATGTTTCCATCACACCAAGTTCAAATCTTAATGATGCCAGGTATAATAGAATAGGCTGGTTCTGGAATGAATTTTATAAAATTATTAAGGATGTGAATGTGGTGATCAGCCGGATTGATCAAACAAAATTTAAAGATGAGAATGAGCGTAACGCTGTTCTTGGGACAGCCTATTTTTACCGTTCATACTGTTATTATCGTTTGACACAACAATTTGGTGATGTGCCATTTATTGGCCGCGAGATTGCTGAACCAAAACTGGATTTCTCTTCCACCAAACGTGAGGTTATTCTTGAGAAACTCAAGAAAGACATGGAATTTGCTGCAAAGTGGTGTTCCGATAATGTTGACAGAGGCCGTGTGACTAAAGGAGCTTGCGGACATTTATTAACACAAATCAATCTGGCGCTTGGTAAGTTTGATGACGCGATAGCTTCTTCTTCAGCAGTTATTGATGGTGGAGTTTATAGCTTAATGCGCCAGGGTTTTGGAGCTATTCCTGCCGAAACCGGAACCTTTTTGAAAAACTTAGGTGTGGTTCGTGACGATGTGGTGGCAAGATTACATTGGTACCAAAACAGGGCTCTGGCAGCAAACAAGGAAGTCCTATATCTGGCAATTTCCAGACCCGAATTACTAGAATCAAGAAACAGGCTTTATACCATGCGGGTATGTTCTCCTTTTTGGAGCAACTCCAGTTCATTTATGATTTATACTCCTGATGGGAAAGGTCCTGCAACTAGTTCAAATATAGGTCAGGAGATACAATTAGCAGAAACATTCGGTCGTGGATATGGAGATGCCAGAGGTACCAATTATCATCAACGACTAATATGGGATGATCAGAATGATTTACGCCATAAAAAATACAATTGGATGAAACCCGAATACCTGGTTTATAATAACCCTTCATTAAAAGGAAAAAGCGCCTATTATGGGAAAAACCTGGAATTCAAAGATGCAAAAGGTAATGTTTTAACTACCGACACGATCATGAACTGGTTTGGATGGCCTCATTACAAAGTTTACGCTCCGGATCCGGAGTTTACGCAAGTAAACGGAGGTTATTATGACTGGTATATCTATCGGTTGGCCGAAACCTATCTTTTACGTGCAGAGGCCTATTGGTGGAAAGGCGATCAGGCAAAAGCCATGGCCGATATTAATGCTGTAAGAACCCGTGCTTTGTGCGCACCTTATACCGATGCCGGCAAGATCGATATTGGAACTGTACTTGATGAACGTGCCCGCGAACTATTCTATGAAGAAATGCGCAAAACGGAGTTAAACCGAATCTCTTTTCTTTTTGCAAAAACCGGGAAATCATACAATGGGAAAACCTATTCAATGACTGATTTTGGATCAAAGAACTTTTTTTATGACCGTGTCATGGAGAAAAACGACTTCTACAACAAAGGAGTTATAAATGTGAGCGGCGTTGAATTTAAAATGAGTCCATATCATGTATTATTCCCAATTCCTCAGGCAGCAATAAGTTCGAACAGCAAGGGAGTTATCAATCAGAATTTTGGATATGATGGCTATGCGAACAATGTGCCTGCTTTAACCTCAATTGATCCTAAAGATGATAAGTAGTTCGAGGTAAAACAAAGAACCACATTTATAAATTACCTTGAATGTGCCTGATATTCCCTCTGAATACCAGGTACATTCAAGGTAATCTGTATATTTGAAAGACGATTTAAAAAAAGAGGCTTTTTTATACCATTTAAAGAGTAAAAAACTAACTATGAAAGCACTAATCCTTTTATTATTAACAGTTTGTTTCGTTTCGGCCAACGCAAAAAATGTTGGTTTGGGATTTAATAAAGAATCTGGCAAAGTACAATTTGCAGTAACTGAAATCGAGAATGTATTGAAAGCCAAAGGAATTGAATCTGCCAGTTATTCAAGTTCCGAGCCTGGCAAGATGCAGGCTGGTCAATCCAATATTGTACTAATCAGCTTAAACGAGAAAGTTGCTTCAGGCCTGATTAAAAAGGCAGGTATAAAAAATACTGCTGAATTAAAGGAAGAGGGTTTCATTATACATAAATCACAAAAAACGATCTATGTTGTGGGATATGATGAATCCGGAACTATGTACGGAGGCCTTGAAGTAGCTGAAATTATTAAAGTTAAGGGAATAGATGCGGTGCAGAACCAACTGCAGAACGCCTACATGAAAGTTCGTGGAACCAAGTTCAATATTCCGCTCGATATGCGTAGCCCGACCTATACCGAACCCAGTGATGCCGCACAAAAGAACATGGACGAAATGTGGGATTTCGAATTCTGGAAAGAGTTTATCGATAACATGGCCCGTAACCGTTACAACCTGATTTCGTTGTGGAACATGCACCCTTTTCCATCGATGGTAAAAGTTCCCGAATATCCTGATGTCGCTTTAAATGATGTTCGCAGAAGCACCGGTCAATGGAAAGAAACCTACTCACTGAATGGCTGGGGATTCGATGCACCCGAAATTATGAAGAGCTATGAAGTACTCAAAAAAATGACGATTGAAGAGAAGATCGACTTCTGGCGCAAAGTGATGGCCTACGGCAAACAACGCAATGTGAAATTCTATGTGGTAACCTGGAATGTTTTTGTTTATGGTGTTGACGGCAAATACGGCATTACCGACAAACTCGAAAATCAGGTAACGACCGATTATTTCCGTAAAAGCGTAAAACAAATGCTGCTTACCTATCCTGATTTGGCGGGAATTGGCCTTACTACAGGTGAGAATATGTACGATTATTCGAATAATCAAAAGGAAGAGTGGGCTTATGCAACTTATGGTCAGGGCGTTTTGGATGCTTTAAAGGAACAACCCGAAAGGAAAATTGACTTTATACACCGTCAGCACCAAACGCAGGCAAAAGAAATCACCGCTATTTTCAAAGATGTGATGAAGAATAAAAACATCAACTTTGTTTTCAGTTTTAAATATGCCCAGGCACACGTTTACAGTTCGGTAAATCAGGTGTTTCATCAGGAGTTTGTAAAAGACATTCAGGGCGAAAACCTGAAAACATTGTGGACGCTTCGTAACGACGATAATTTCTATTTCAGATGGGGAGCGCCCGATTTTGTAAGAGATTTCATTAAGAACATACCTTATGACGTATCCGAAGGATTTTATTACGGATCGGATCAATATGTATGGGGCAAAGAATTCCTGACCAAAAACGTTTCACGAAATCCTGAACTTGAAATTGTAAAACATTGGTATCAATGGATGTGCTGGGGTAGGCTGGGGTACAATCCCAACATGGGAAACGATCGTTTTGTCGATGTCATTCAATCCCGCTTCCCGTCGGTGAATGCCAGTGAAATGTTTACTGCATGGCAAAGTGCATCCATGATTTACCCCATGGTTACCGGGTTTCATTGGGGACCACTCGATTTTCAATGGTACATCGAGTCCGGCCAATCACAACCATCCTACTCACGGACTCCTTCGGGTTATCACGATGTAAACAGGTTTATTTCACTTCCACCACATAAAGGTACAGGTTACATCTCAATTCCTGATTATACAAAAGCATATCTCGCCGGAACAAAAACTACAGGCGAAACTCCTTTACAGGTTGCCGATAAGATCATTCAGCACGCTGATTTGGCAATTAATTGGGCCAGTAAGCAAACAACCGTAACGAGTAAAGAACTCCGGATAACTATTGATGATATTACGACCATGGCTATGCTGGGCAAATATTACGGGCATAAAATAAAGGGCGCCACTTATCTTTCACTTTTCAGGGAAACATTGCAAAGAGACTGGTATAACAAAGTAATTGAAGAGTTAAATGCCTCTGCCGGTTACTGGCGACATTATGCTGCAATTGCAACGGGTAACTATTATAATCCGCTATGGACCAATCGTGTAGGCTATGTAGATTTTCGCAAAAACTTCGATTGGGCTTTGTTTGACGTATTAGCCAACGGAGGTGAGGCAAAATTGCCATCGATGCAGGCTACCAGTGGAGGAACAATTTTGGAAGCTGAAGATGCCAAATATCAGGTATCTTTTTCTAATTCTGAAGTAAAAGGATTTACTGGCAAGGGTTATCTTGATACAAAGGTGGGCGATTCGAGACACAATGTAAAATGGACTTATAATGCTCCTGAATCGGGAAAATACATCCTCGAATTCAGATACACGCTTGAACGCGAACAGGTTTATAATTCGCCTATTGCAATTAATGGAATCGAAGTATGCGAAATCGAATTCTGGAAAACCGGCAATACCGGTGCATGGGTATGGGAACGTGTTACTGTTGACCTTAAAAAAGGCGAAAACACGATCAGTATCTGGCCCGAAGGTTGGGTGCTTTTAGATCATTTGAATGTAATCAGGAATTAATACCAACAGAATTTAAGCCAATAAAAACTGACCAATGGAAACCAGCCGAAGGAAATTTATTGCAACTGCCGGACTTTTGGGTGGCTCTGCCGCAGTTTTGCCAATTACATCATGCGGTAAATCCAATCAGGAGAAAAGAAGCTATCCCGATTATTCTGTTCTGGATGAGGTTCTTAAAAAACCAGTACTGAAGAGAGAGTTGTTCCCAAATCCGGTGATTATTGATACGGTGGAATTGCTTCAGGATCGGAACAATTTCATTTGCCGGGTTCGCACAAAAGATGGGGCAGAAGGTATTTCGCTTGGTCACCCGTTCATCTCGAAAGAAGGTTATCCGATGTTTCGGAATCTGATTCAACCTTTATTTTTGGGCAAAGATGCCCGCGATTTGGATGAACTGATCTACAAAGCTTCTGAAGGTTTAGTAAAGAAGCAGGGCATTCCGCTTTGTGTTCAGATAGCGACTATCGAATTTGCCATCCTCGATTTACTGGGCAATATCGCGGCAAAGCCAATCGGTCAGTTAATCGGAGAAATCCACCATCCTGAAGTTGCCATTTACCTGGGAACCCGACTTGGCGAACTTCGAAAGAAGGAACCCGAGGAATCGCTCGAGCTGGTTAACCAGGATTATGAGGAAACGAAAGCACAGGCCATTAAAATCAGGGCTGGAACTGGCGATAATTTGGGATTGGATAGGGACAATGCACCCGGAAGAACTGAGAAATTAGTTAAAATGGCACGCGAAAAGTTTGGCGACAACATGGTGCTGATGATTGATGGAAATGGGTCGTATTCATTGGAAGGCGCTATCCGTTTGGGAAAATTGCTTGAAGAATACAACTACTATTTTTACGAGGAGCCAACTCCATGGGACTGGTACGAAGAGCAAAAACGAGTGGCCGAAAACTTAACCATTAAGATGGCTGGCGGCGAAGAAGAATTTGGAATGCATGCGTTTCGCTGGCTGATTGCCAATAACGCGTTCGAAATTTTGCAGCCCGACTTGTTTTATTTCGGCGGAATGATACGAAGCATGAAAGTTGCACGGATGGCCGAAGCTGCCGGAAAAACAATTACCCCACACATGTCTGAAGGAGGTTTGGGCTATTTGTATATGTTACAAATGGTCTCTGCTTGTCCGAATGCTGATAAATACCATGAGTTTAAAATGTTTCAAACCAAAGATGCCAATGGTACAATTATCCCCATCGAGAGCAAAACCGAGCCTTTTTCGAGTGTCGGTGGCGTTATAAAAGTTCCGACTGGCGCAGGACTGGGGATAACTATTGATCCAGATTATATAAAAACCCACCTTGCAATGAAGTAAGGAAAATCAATTCTTAACCAAAAAATAGATATGAAGATTAAAGCAACAATTGAAAAAGTACCCGGAGGGATGATGGTTATTCCGCTGATTCTAGGGGCAATCGTGAAAACATTCTTTCCCGAGTTCTTGAAAATCGGAGGTTTTACTACAGCGATCGCGACCAATCCTCTGGCAATTCTTGGAGTGTTTTTAGTATGTATGGGAGCCGGAATGGATATAAAAGCCGCACCAAAAGCACTGAAAATAGGAGTTATACAAACACTTACAAAATATGGAGTAGCTGTTGCGGTTGGATTATTTGTCAGCCATTTTTTTGGTGAGAATGGCCTCTGGGGTATTTCGGCTCTGGCATTTATTGCTGCCATGTCGAGCACTAATGGTGGTTTGTATACTGCCTTAACAGCCGAGTTCGGATCTAAGGAAGAGGTTGGGGCAATTGCTATACTTTCAATTAAAGATGGTCCATTTTTAACCATGATTGCCTTGGGATCTGCCGGACTTGCATCGATTCCATTCATGACCCTGGTTGGTGTGATTTTACCTTTAATTATTGGTGTTATATTAGGTAATCTGGATCCTGATATGCGTGCGTTTCTATCGAAAGCGGGAATGGTAATGATCCCCTTCTTTGCATTTGGTCTGGGATGTGGTATCAATTTAGAAACAATTTACCTGGGTGGTTTTTCGGGAATACTATTAGGTTTGTTAACAGTAGTTGTGTGTGGCTTTTTTACCATTTTAACCGATAAAATATCGGGAGGAACCGGAGTGGCGGGTGCTGCAAACTCCAGTACTGCAGGCAATGCTGTAGCTACACCGGCGGCTGTTGCAATGGTCGATCCTTCGTTAACTTCGGTTGCTGCAATAGCGACTCCACAGGTTGCTGCTGCCGTCATCACAACTGCCTTGCTTGTCCCGGTTTTAACTGCTTACATAGCAAAACGAAATAAAAGAAAATTGGAAATAGAGGTCGCAAAATGAAGATTGTTATAGCACCCGATTCGTTCAAAGGCAGTTTATCGGCTTTGGAAGTCGCCAAATCGATACAAAAAGGGATTTTGAATGTTGATGAAACCATTGAGACCGTCATTGTGCCGATGGCCGATGGGGGAGAGGGAACGGTTCAATCCCTGATTGACGCTTCCGGAGGGAAAATCGTTGATCTTAAAGTTCATGACCCGTTGTTTCGCGAAATAAATTCGTTTTACGGAATTATGGGCGATGGTGTCACTGCTGTGATTGAAATGGCTGCAGCTTCAGGTCTTCCATTATTAAATCCAGAAGAAAGGAATCCTCTTTTAACGACAACATACGGAACCGGAGAATTAATAAAAGATGCCTTAAACCGGGGTTGTAAAAATTTTATAATTGGGTTGGGTGGAAGCGCTACCAATGATGGTGGTTGCGGAATGGCTCAAGCCCTGGGAGTTAAGTTTTTAGATGAGAATGGAAATGAGCTTGACATGAGTGGTGATCAATTGTCAAACATCTGGTCTATTGATCTTTCAGGAATTGATATGCGGATTAAAAATGCGTCCTTTTTGGCGGCTTGCGATGTCGATAATCCATTGTGCGGTGCAAAAGGTGCATCGGCAGTTTACGGTCCACAAAAAGGTGCATCCGAAAAAGATGTAATTACCCTGGATAATGGGCTTAATCATTTTGCACAGATCGTCAAGCAGCAGCTCAAGCTCGACATAAAAGATGTTCCGGGTTCGGGCGCTGCCGGAGGATTGGGGGCTGGAGTGTTGATTTTTCTGAACGCCAGACTTGAACGGGGAATTACCATCGTAACCAGAACTACCCAATTGGCAGAGAAGATGGATGGCGCCGATTTGGTGATTACAGGCGAAGGGAAAATCGACTTTCAGACAGCATTTGGAAAAACTCCGTTTGGGGTGGCTCAAATTGCAAAAACTAAAAATATTCCGGTAATAGTTCTGGCCGGAAGTTTGGGTGAAGGCTATCAATCGCTTTATGAAAAGGGATTTGATGGGATTTTTTCGATAATCGACAAACCAATGTCGCTTCAGGAAGCCATCGATCAAGCTGCGAAATTATTGGAAAATGCTGCAGAGAATGTTGTCAGATTATGGATTAAAAAAAACTTACAAAATAAAAAACTTTTAAATTAGAGAAAGATGATTGAATCAATTCACAAGTACGCAAAAATTGGCTTAATACATTTTATGGCCTACCCGTCAACCATTAAAGGTGAAGGTCCGATTGAAGAAACAATCCGGAAAATAGCTGTTGACGACTATTTTGATGCCATTGAGATCACCTGGATTAAAGATGGTGAAACCCGTAAAAGAGCAAAGAAAATGCTCGACTCTTCGCATTTGACAATTGCTTATGGTGGTCAGCCTCGCACGTTAACCACAGGGCAAAACATCAACGATATCGACGAAGAAAAACGCCTTATCACTTTAACCAATCTGAAAGAAGGCATCGACGAAGCCTACGAAATGGGAGCTGTTGGATTTGGCTTTTTAAGCGGAAAATACACTGAAGATAAGAAGGAAGAAGCCTACCAGGCGTTGGTTAAATCGACCAAAGAGCTTTGTGCCTATGCAAAATCGAAAGGAAACCTGAAAGTTGCATTAGAAGTTTTCGATTACGATATCGACAAATGTGCGCTTATTGGCCCCGTCGACCTGGTCAAACGCTATGCACAGGAAATTTGTGCCGAATTCGATAATTTTGGACTTATGGTTGACTTAAGCCACTTGCCAATACTTCACGAATCTGCGCGTCAATCGCTTATCCCTGTTAAAGATTATATTATACATGCACACATGGGCAATTGTATGATGAAAGATAAACAGGATCCAGCTTATGGCGATGCGCACCCACGTTTTGGTTATCCAGGTGGCGAGAACGATGTTCCAGAGCTCGTGGAATATTTGAAGGTTTTATTGGAAATTGGTTATCTGAATCCGGATAACCGCCGGTTTTTAAGTTTCGAAGTAAAACCGGTTGGCGACGAAGACCCCGATATTGTAATTGCTAACGCCAAACGGGTTCTGAACCTTGCATGGGCTTTGGTTTAAGCGATTTAGTTATTAAGAAATATTAATCTCTCTCTATTCCACCTTCAGGGGTTAGGGGGCTAATTATTTATATATGAAAATTGTAGTATTAGACGGATATACTTTAAACCCAGGCGATTTGAACTGGGATGGCGTGAAACAGTTTGGCGAACTTACCGTTCATGATCGTACCGGTTTTGCTCCCGAAAATGTAATCAAAACCATTGGCGATGCGGAGGTTATTTTTACCAATAAAACCCCGCTTCCAAAAGCGGTACTCGAAAAAGTACCCTCGGTAAAATACATTGGTGTTTTAGCCACCGGATACAATGTGGTAGATACTGCTGCTGCAAAAGAGCTGGGAATTAAGGTAACCAATATTCCAACCTATGGAACTACTGCGGTTGCACAGTTTTCTATGGCGCTGCTGCTCGAATTATGTCACCATGTTGGAGCTCATGCCGAAGCTGTTAAAAACGGCGACTGGACCAATTGTGTGGATTTCTGTTTCTGGAACTATCCATTGATTGAGTTGGCAGGTAAAAATTTGGGATTGATTGGCTTTGGACGCATTGGTCAGGCAACCGCAAAAGTGGCTCAAGCTTTCGGATTAAACATTCTGGCTTACGACAGCTATCAAAATCCGGCATTGGAAAGCGATACCTGCAAATATGTTTCACTCGACGAATTGCTGGCTCAATCTGATTTTATTTCGCTTCATTGTCCGCTAATGGACAGCACGATGGGCATCATTAATAAAGATACGATTGCCAGGATGAAAGATGGCGTGATGATCATCAACACATCGCGCGGACCATTGGTAGTTGAGCAGGACCTTTGCGATGCATTAAACAGCGGGAAAGTGGCAGGAGCTGCGGTCGACGTAGTTTCTGCAGAACCAATTGCAGCGAGCAATCCATTGTTACAAGCTAAAAATTGTATCATTACCCCTCACATTGCATGGGCGCCAAAAGAGTCGCGTTCAAGGCTGATGAATATTGCTGCCGATAATTTAGCTGCATTCATAATCGGATCACCCGTTAACGTTGTAAACCCATAACAATGAATAAATCAATTATTAGAACCGAGCAATCTCCGGCAGCAATCGGACCTTACAACCAGGGTATTGTAGCCAGTGGTTTTTTATTCACCTCCGGACAATTGCCTATTAATCCGGTATCGGGTCAGGTTCCTTCTTCGATTGAAGAACAAACCATACAGGTACTCGATAATCTGAAAGCCATTATAGAAGCTGCCGGTAGTGCAATGGAAAAAGTTGTTAAATGCACTGTTTACCTTCAGAATTTCAATGATTTTGATGTAATGAACAAAATTTATGCAACTTACTTTCCAGCCAATCCTCCTGCAAGAGCTTGTGTCGAAGTCTCTAAAATGGCAAAAAATGCATTGGTAGAGATTGATGCTGTTGCCATCGTCTAATCATCTTTCAATATTCTGCTTCTGGTTACAATAGCTAGCCGGAAGCAGAATTAATTCAACAAAAAACTACACCCAATTCTAAAACTTGTGAAATATGAATTCATTTATTAAATCATCTTTATTCGCATTGTTTTTTATTCCGGTTTTGGTATTTGCCCAAAATAAAAAGGAAATATTATCACCGGTAAAGTTCGAACACCTTCGGATTAATGTTGCTGATAAAGAGGCAACTGCCAAATGGTATGTCGAAAATGTGGGTCTCGAAATTTTGCCATCAAAAAATAAAGAGGTGGTTTATGTGGCTGACAAAGACCATAATTTCATGCTCGAACTAAGTTCCATCCCGAACATCAGGAATACTTATTTTGATATTCATATTGATGCTTTTCACATGGCTTTTGAAGGCCATAAAACCATTGAAGCGGTGGCCGATAAAATGCTTGCAAACAAAGGCGTTCAGGAAGGTGCACTTTACCGAAACCTTGTAGGCGACTATGTGATGAATGTGCGTGATCCCAATGGATTTACCTCCCAGCTCATTCACCGTGTAAACCCATTTTTTGCGAAACCGGTAAAAAGCACCATCCGGTTCGAACATTTTGCCTACAATACCCCCGATCAGAAAATTACAGCTCTGTGGATGGTCGAATTCATGGATTTGAATATCCCGTGGTCGAAAGATATAGATACTACCAAAAATAACTACCGCAATTATCGTGTCCCTTATGTGGGCGATGCTGCAAGAAGCATGTCGCTGGAACTTTTTGGAAAAAAAGAGGTAGATATGACCTTTGCCAAAATGAATCATCAGGAGTGCCACATTGCCTTCACAACCAACGATCCTGAAAAATTGGCCAAACGAATGGTTTACGGCGGATCAAAAATTGTGGGCGATGTGCAAAATTGTGCAAACGGTGATATCATAGTTGATTTGGTAGACCCATCTAATTTTCCTATCCGGCTGATAAAACGCAAAAAGCCGGTATTGGTAAAATAACAAATGTCGACTAAACAACTAACCAACCAACTAACTAATTATGAAATCAACGGGAGTATTTTTCCTGATAGCATTCCTGACTTTTTGGGGTTACAATTCTGTTCATGGCCAGATGAGAAAGTTCATCAATCTCAATGCGAATTGGATCATAAGCGAAGCAAAAACCACAGTTGATTTCGAAAAATCTATACCTGACGATTTTCAAAATCCCGGCGAGGATTGGTACAAAGCAACCATGCCTCAACAAGTTCAGGATATACTATATGCAAAAGGATTGATTCCAGACCCGCACATTGGAACTAACCCAACAAAATGCACCTGGGTTTTCGAAAAGGACTGGATTTACGCCACTCATTTCGCCACGCCCAAAAACAAAGGCGATGTTTTTCTGTGTTTCGATGGAATCGACACACGTGCCGATATCTGGTTAAATGGAAACAAAGTTGGCGAGTGTGCAAATATGTTCCACAAACTCCGTTTTCAGGTAAATAACCATTTAAAAAACGATGGAAGCCTCAATGTGCTATCTGTTTTTGTTCATTCCCCCGCAAAATTCGTCAAAGATATTGTGAAGCAGGAAGGTGTAAGTGAAAATGCAGCCTTTAAATATCTGCGGAAATCGGGAAGCGATTTTTCAGGGTATCTCGGAGCGCGTCCAAATTTTCAAAAAATGGGGATTTATAAAAATGTGTATCTCGACATACCTGCAGAGAATTACTTAGGCAACGTTTATGTGAGAACATCATTAAGCCATAACTATACCAAGGCACAAATTTTAATAAATCCTGATATTCAAGGTGAAGGAACCACGAAAATTAGCTATTCGCTGGTTTCTCCTTCAGGAAAAATTGTTGCTAAAGAGACTATAAACAAGTGCGACTCATTTGCAATTAACCTTGATAATCCTGAATTATGGCAACCCTACACCCACGGAAAGCCATTGCTCTATAATTTAACTGTTAGTTTAACCAACAAAAAAGGAGAGATCGATAAAAAAGATTTTTCTGTTGGCATACGCGAGGTTCAATTGATAACAAAAGATGAAAAAACCGGAGAGGCGCGTTTCGGATTCAAAATAAACGGTCAAATGATTTTTATGCGTGGAGCTTGCTGGGCTCCACTCGAAGGGATGACTCATGTTTGGGATAAACAGCGGGCATCGAAACTTCTAGATATTTTCCAGGCCGGAAATATGAATTTTATGCGGGTTTGGGGCGAAGGTTCGCTGCCTGACGATTGGTTTTACGATGAGTGCGACCGTCGTGGAATATTGGTGTGGCAGGAATTTATGACCGGCTTTGGGATTCAGTTTCCTTTGAACTATAAAGGTTTTGCAGAAAGTTTCAGAACCGAAATAACCGACAATATCTTACGGTTTCGCAATCATCCTTCTGTTATTATTTGGTGCGGTGGCAACGAGCACTATTTAAGTCAAAAAGTACGTGTCGAAAACAAAAAGGCACCGCTTGGGCGCGAATTATTTGAAGATATAATGCCGGAATTGGTAAAAAAGCACGATCCTTTCCGGATTTTTCATCCAAGTTCACCTTGGGGAGGCGAAGAATGGTTTAACGGAAACTCTCCACTGGAAGGCGATTGGCACGATTATGCCACCATTCGTTTTATGCCTTTGGCAACAGTTCCGCTCTTTACTACCGAAGTTTGCATGGTTAGTCCATATTCGGTAAATAGTATGCGAAAATTTATGTCAGAGGAAGAGCTATGGCCTTCCGGTTTTAAATATATGATCGATAAACCTGGCAAAATTGGCTGGCCCGAGGGATGGGAA
Organism: Bacteroidota bacterium; assembly: GCA_023251435.1. Classification (GTDB taxonomy): domain Bacteria; phylum Bacteroidota; class Bacteroidia; order Bacteroidales; family Prolixibacteraceae; genus Aquipluma. The sequence continues at coordinate 67,175 of JAHEYU010000013.1, read as the reverse complement.
TACCATACCACAGGCAATGGATGGCAAAAATTGGGACGCATACAAGATTATCTCGACATACAGAATGTCGATGATTTGTGCAGGGTTACAGGATCCGCGCATGGCGAATACCTCAAGGAGCGTTACGAGCGTTCGCGCCGTGGAGTAGTTGATGGTCAGCCCGATGGCAACCGCCGTTCGTGGGGAGCTGCAATCTGGCGGTTCAACGATACCTGGCCAATGATTTACATGAGCGTTGTCGATTATTATCTCGAACCCAAAATACCATACTATTTTCTGAAACGCGCCTGCGAACCGATTTTGATTTCGTTTGAACAAACTCCCGAGAAAATATGTGCATGGTTGGTAAACGATTCTTCGGCCACGGTTAACGATTCGTTGATTATTGAACTTCGAAATTTCAGTGGCAAGTTGACAAAGCGTGTGGCTCAAAAAGTGGAATTAAAAGCCGGTGAGGCAAAAAGGGTTTTTGACCTGACTCAATTCGAAGAAATTCAAAAACGCAACGAATACCTTACCGGCAGATTTGGAAATCAAACGGTTTCACAATTGTTGTACACTGAAAAGTTTTTGAATTTACCCGATGCTACAATTCAGATCGAAAAAACAGTGAATGGCATTGTTTTAAAGTCTGACAAATTTGTGAAAGAAGTTGCTCTAACCATCACAGATGCCACAGGTGCGGTGTTCGACGACAACTATTTTAACCTTTTGCCGGGAGAACCCAAACAAATAAATATTTTAGATTCGGCTAAGGGAACAAGCATAAAAGCAAAGGGAGTAAATTCAACAGAAGTGGAGATGAATTTTTAACGAATCATCATAAAAAAATCATAAAAAATGAAATCCAAAATAACTCTAAATTCCTTATTGTTAGTTTTTTTCCTGCTCTTTATAACCCCATCATTATTTGCACAAAATGATATTCCCTGGAAAAGTCTGTTTAACGGAAAAAACTTGAATGGATGGAAAATGGTTGGCGATAAAGGCGATGCATTCGTCGAGAAGGATGAAATTGTCATTCGTCGAAAAGTAAATACGAAGGAACATACATTCGTAACCACAAAAAAGAAATATTCCGATTTTATTCTTGAAGTTGATTTTAAGATGGATGCTCCCGGCTGGAGTACCGGTGTATTGGTTCGTTGCGTTGATGCAAAAGCGGACACCTCAAAAGTACGACTTTATGGATACCAGATAAAAATTGACAATACTGCCCGGAATTGGACTGGCGGAATTTTTGATGATTTTGGAGGTACCTGGAAATGGATGTACGATTTATCAAAAAATGAACCGGCCCGTCAGGCATTTAAAACAAATGGCTGGAACACTTTTAGAATCGAAGCCATCGGAAACAACATCAAAGTCTGGCTTAATGGTGTGCCATCAACAAATCTGATAAATGACAAATATTCGAAAGGTTACATCGCCTTAAAAATACATTCGTTAGGTGGAGATGTAAAAGACAAAGATGTGTTGGTTCACTTTAAAAACATTCGCATCATATCTAAAAATGCAGCTAAATATGCTAAGTCAACAGATTTAAAGCAGATTACAGTGAATTAAGTTTTAAATAAAAACAAGAAGTATGAATCCATTTTTTGAAAATATGGGCAATAAGTTTCTAAAACGATGCCCAAAATCGGGTCGGATAGTTGGTGTAAAATCGGGTAAGTACAGTAAAATCTTATTTCCATTAATTGGTATTGCTGCAATTATATGGTTTTTGGTGCGTGTAATTCCAAAGCCCACCCGTGCCGAATACCCTTGCCAAAAAGCGGCGGTCACTATAGGTGGAAGTTTCCTTTTATACCTTTTTGGCGCAATCAGCTCAATGGTGGTTTACGATCAGATTCGAAATAAAATAAATAAAAAACTGGCATTTGCCTGGATAGGTGGCATTGCTTTGTTAGCAACGGTTGGCATTGGTATTGCAGAGCCAACTTTTCAAAATTTCATAGTAGGTTTTAAGTCGAACTTAATAACACCAGATGGTACAAATAATCCCAAAGGCGAAGCTAAAGGAATTTTTCCCGGCAGAGTCGCCTGGACTCAGGACTTTGCTGCAACAAACTGGGACGAAAAAACAGGAATGTGGTGGGACGATAAGGCAACATCGCAATTAGAATGCGATAAAATGATTTCGAAAACACTCCAAAACCTTACCGGTGCAAAAACCGATAAAGAGTCATGGGAAAAGCTCTTCGAATACAACAATGAAATGAATGGGCGCGGGAAAAAAGGATATGTAAAGGGTGAGAAAATTGTGGTAAAACTCAATATGAATGCCATTCATAATATCACGGATCCATGGAAAAATCAGGGGTATCCAAGTCCGCACATGCTCAATTCATTGGTTCGTCAATTGATAGAGGTTGCAGGAGTATCGGGCGATGATATTATTCTCACCGACCCATCGCGTTACATTGGAGAACAGATAAACGACAAAATACGAAACAATGGTTCGCCCGAATATGCAAAAATTACCATTGAAGAGCGTGAGGCACGACCACTTCCCGGTTATCGTACAGCTAAACCAGACACAACTGCTGAAGTTTGGTTTAATATGCCGGGCGATTCGTTGTTTAAAATGTATTTGCCAAAGTCATATTCCGAAGCTACTTATTTGATTAATTATACACTCGCTCGTCCACATCGTGTTTTTGGTATTACTTCGGTAGCTAAAAACCATTTTGGTGCGGTTTGGCATATTCAAAAATCTGTATTTGCACCACATCCATTGCATGCTTTTGCTCTTTGGGATTATGAAACTCCAAACAAATTGAATGATCCTCATTCAGCACCTGTTTTAATGGGGCATAAAACAATCTACAATAAATCGTTTTTATACCTTGCTGATGGGCTTTTCACCTCCATCAATCAGACTTTACCGGTAGCGAAGTGGTCTACATTTAACGACGACTGGTTTTCGAGTTTACTTATGTCGCAGGATCCGGTTGCTCTCGAATCGGTGGTTTACGATTTTATTGCCAGCGAGCCCAACCTTATTACTGGCAACCCATGTTTTAACGGTCATCAGGACAATCAGTTTTTAGAGTGTGCAATGGCAAATAATCCGCCATCAGGTACAAAATACGACCCGGAAAACGATGGGACACCACTTAAAAGTCTAGGCGTTCACGAACACTGGAACAACGCAAAAGACCGGAAATATTCACGAAACTTAGGTAAAAAGAAGGGAATAGAATTAATTTCTGCTCAATTGTAAAATAAACTATCAATAGATTGGTCGTTGATACCCGTGACAGCCGTTTTTCTTATTTCGAATCCAGATTAAACAACTTGTACCGATCTGTTGACCAAAATGGAATAAATCAATCCCTTAGATAGGTTTAATTCTGATAGTTTTGCCTCTGAAAGTATAGGAAATCACTGGGATCTTTTTATGAATTTATAAATTAATACTCAAAAAGACATGCTAAAAAAATGGATGGTGCGTATTTGCACAATAAGTATTGTGGTTCTTGCTTTACCAGCAATAGTTTTAGCCGAAACTGTAGGTGTATTTTTTGATTCGAATGTGGCTCAAATAAAATTTGCAGCTACAGATGTAAAAGCAGCGTTGGAGTCTAAAAACTATACAGTCGAAATGCTTCCGATCGGCTCTCTCAAAAAGTCGTATAAGAACAAAAAGGTGGTAATTGCTTTGGCATCTGATAAAACTGCTGCAAAATTACTATCGTCTCAAGGTGAAAAAATCCCAACCGGATTAGGCGAACAGGCATACGGCTTGCATACAACTTCAAAACCGCAAAAGTCTTACTGGGTTCTTGGTGGCGATGCCAACGGAGCTATGTATGGTGGATTACAAATTGCTGAAAACATCAAGTTCAACGATTTTTCTGGGACTTACAATAATCAGGAAGCTCCGGCAATCTTGAAAAGGGGGATAAAACTCAACTATCCATTAGATGCGAATAATCCAACCTACGGCAAACACGACAATGGAACTTTCGAAGGTATTTCCTATAAAAATGCAATTTCAAATATCTGGGATATGAGTTATTGGACCGAATGGTTCGACGAAATGGCGCGAAACCGCTACAATGTGGTTTCGTTATGGCTTTGCCATCCCTTTACTTCACTTGTTAAAATGGATGAATACCCGGATGTTGCAATACAAAACGTAACCGGATTTAATGGATTTACGAAAACCATGACCATGGATCAGAAAATTGATTTCTGGAAAAAGGTAATGGCTTACGCACATGCCCGGGGATTCGAATTTTACTTCTTTAATTGGAACCTGTTTACTTATGGCGCAACCGACAAATATGGCATCACCAGTAAAATTGATAATCCGGCAACATTAAAATACATGTACAAAAGCATGAAAAAATTGCTGGAAACATATCCCGATTTAGATGGTTTTGGGATTACCGCAGGCGAGAAAATGACCAGAGACGTTGTTGCCAACGAAAAGTTTTTATGGGAAACCTATGGAAAGGCAGTTTACGATTATGCGCTTCTTAATCCCAACCGTAAACTTGGTTTTATCCATCGTTTTCATTTCACAAAACTTTCTGATTTAAAAGGAGTATTTCAACCGCTTTTCACACTCCCAAATGTCGATTTTTGCATGTCGTTTAAATACTCTCAGGCTCACATGTATGCATGTCCGACGCCAACATGGTGGGATGGCAACGACCAATCAGATCTTACTTCCAATAACTTAAAAACTTGGTTTACCGTTCGCAACGACGATTTTTATTATCACAATTGGGGCGATCCAGCTTTTGTTCGTGCCTATATTAATGGCATGCCCGGTAAAACAAGCTATTTAAAAGGTTTCTATATGGGCTCTGACGGATTTAGCCCAACACGTTCGTTTTTCAGCAAAAACAGTGTATCACAAGGCATTCTGGAGGTTAAACGCCAATGGTATATGTTTATGCTAATGGGAAGACTTTCGTACAATCCCAATACCCCGGACGATGTTTTTAAAAACTACATGGCTTTAAAATATCAGGATATATCTTCGACAAGTCTGTTCGATGCCTGGAAAAAAGCTTCAAGTGGAATTCCTAAAATGTCGGAATTGATAGCAGGAAACTTAAATCTCGACTTTCATTGGTGGCCCGAAGCTTGCCATTCTGGTAGAAGTTCTAACAGTTTCGTGACTATTGATAAGTTCAATTCGAGTAACGTGTCGCCAGGATCATCGTTATGCGGCTTCGCAAACAGTGCAGAAAATAACTGCAATGGAAAAATAAGCACCTATCAGGTTGCCGACGAAATTGAGGCAGATGCTCTGGCAGCTTTAAAACTTGTTGATATAACAACCATTAATCCTAACACCGAGTTTGGCGTAACGATCAACAACATTAAAGCCATGTCGTATCTTACCATTTATTATGCCTTTAAAATTCGCGCTGCAACCGACAAAAAGGCAGGTAAACCTGCAGAGGTAACTATATCCCTGGCAAAGGCATACTGCTGGTGGATGAAATATTCAAATTTGATGGATCAAATGTACGATGGGATGACCATGCAACGAGTTGATGATTTCCCCAATTGGCACCATCAGGATGCTAATGTGTTGAAAGAATATCATGATAACGGAGGAGTTGGAATTCCTTCGTGCGATGGCGTAAGCAACTAACTATTTCTTTTCGGTCAACGATAAAAATGGAGGAATTGAAAAAAATATCAGCACACAAAGTAATTATTCAATAAACTTAGAAAAACATGTTCTTAAAAAGAATATCAATCGTTCGCTTCTTAATTATCATTGCATTGGCGATTTCCTCACCAATTGTAATTTATGCCGAAACTGTGGGTGTATTTTTTGATTCGAATGTGGCGCAAATAATGTTTGCTGCCGGTGATGTAAAAACCGCTCTCGAATCGAAAGGTTTTAAGGTTGAAATGAATTCGATTTCGGCTTTAAATGCGAAATACACGAAAAAGAAAATAATAATTGCGCTGGCTTCGGATGCTGAAGTTGCAAAATTATTAACCTTACAAGGTGGAACCATTCCAACCAATTTGGGCGAACAGGCTTACGGAATACGGACTACCAACTCGCCACAAAAATCATATTGGGTTTTGGGTGGCGACATAAATGGTGCCATGTATGGCGGATTAGAAATAGCCGAAAATATCAAATTTAATGGTTATAAGGAAACTTACAATAGTCAGGAGTCTCCTGCGATTTTAAAGCGAGGGATTAAACTCAATCTTCCGTTTGACGAAAAAAGTCCGACTTATGAAAGTAACAGCAAGGGAACATCGTACCAGAAAGCAATACCCCATGTTTGGGACATCACTTTCTGGGAGACTTGGTTCGATGAAATGGCACGCCACCGGTATAACATGGTTTCTGTATGGAACAACCACCCGTTTACATCGTTGGTTGTACTGCCCGATTATCCCGATTTGGCTATTCAGGATGTAACCGGATTTAATGGATATTCGAAGAAAATGTCTATCGAAGAAAAGATCGCTTTCTGGAGACAGGTGATGAAACTCGCACATGCCCGTGGTTTCGAATTTCTTTTTTTCAACTGGAACGTTTGGGTCGCTAACGCTCATGGGAAATATGGGCTTGCCAATGCTGAAACGTCGGATGCCAATAAGGCCTATATGTACAAAAGTATGCTGAAGCTGCTCGAAACATATCCCGACCTCGATGGGTTTGGCGTTACCAATGGCGAAAATAAAAGCAATCAGGATTTTTTATGGGCTGCTTACGGAAAGGCTATGTACGATTATGCAGTTAAAAACCCCCAACGTAAGCTACGGTTTATTCACCGCTGGCATCAGACAAGCCTTGCGGATATAAAGAAAACATTTGCCGGACTTTTCGAGCTGCCAAACGTAACTTTTGAGATGTCGTACAAATACTCAAAAGCGCACATGTATTCAACCCCTGTTCCCAAACACTTCGATAAATACAACACATCGAAGCAACTGGTGGAGAACGACATGAAAACCTGGTTTACAGTTCGTAACGACGACTTTTTTTACCATACCTGGGGCGATCCTTCTTATGCACGAACCTACCTGAATGGGATGATGGAATATGGAAAACATTTTGCCGGATTCTATATTGGCTCTGATGGTTTTTGTCCAACCCGTACTTTCTTCTGCAAAAATAGCGTTTCGCAAGGAATACTTGAGGTTCAACGACAATGGTATATGAACATGATTTGGGGCAGGTTAGCTTATAACCCACAAACACCCGACTTGCTATTTAAAAATCATATTAAGTTGAAATATCCGGTTGCTTCATCTGATGAGTTGTTTGCCGCATGGAGCAAGGCGTCGAGCGGAATACAAAAAACAACAGAATTGATGCATGAAGATTTTGATTTGGATTTTAAATGGTATCCGGAGGCTTGCCTTACCTATAAGGGTTTTGCAACAGTTGATTTATTTGCAGCAGCTGATATTGGTCCAGGTTCTTTGCTCTGCAATATAAAAAATAGTGCTGCGGGCAATTGTGAAGGTAAAAAGAGTTCGTATCAACTTGCTGATGAAATTGAAGCTGATGCAAAGGAAGCTTTAAAAACAATCAGTACCATGAAAGCCGAACCAAATACAGAACTCGGAGTGGCGATCAACAACATAAAAGCATTGTCGTACCTGTCGTTGTATTATGCTGAAAAAATTCGTGGAGCTACTTATAAATTGGCTGGCCAGGCTTCGAACACCACAACCGCACTGGGTAAAGCATACAGTTGGTGGATGAACTATACAAATTTGATGGATAGTATGTATATGGGACAAGCCAATCAGCGTACTAATCCTGTAATGCCTGACTGGCATTTTCAAGACGATGTTGTATTAAAAGAATATCATGATAATGGTGGTGTAGGGATACCTACTTTTTAAAAAGTAAATTTAAAATAGAAGTGAAAAATGAATAAATTAAAGATTTATGTATGTGCAGTAATTGCAACAACGGTTTTTGTTTTAAATCCACATTTCCTATTCAGTAAGAATTCAAAACCTAAAGATACCAAAGGCTCTTCAGCAGAGAAAGTCGTTAACAATCCCATTATTCAGGGGATGGGCGTTTGCGATCCACACATTCACATTTTCAATAACAAAGCATATCTTTTTGCATCGCACGACAGAGAACCTGTTGAAAGTTTTTATGGAATGTATGATTGGTGGATCTGGTCTTCGTCTGATTTGGTGCATTGGGAATTGGAATTCAATTTATTTCCGAAAGATATGTGGGTCGGTCCAACCAATAATGCCTGGGCGGTTGATGGCGCCGAAAGAAATGGCAAATATTACTTTTATGTATCAGGAAATTGGAATACAGGTATAGCGGTAAGTACCGATGGTCCCGGAGGCCCATATAAAGACGCGTTGGGTAAGTCAATAGGCGTCAGCTATGATCCAACGGTTTTTATTGATGATGATGCGAACAAAACTCCGTATCTTATAACAGCCGGATTTCCTTATAAAATTGCCAGACTAAATGATGATATGATATCGTTGGCAGAGGAACCCAAAGAACTTATCCATACCACTGTTGATTGGAAGGGAGATGGAGGTTTTATGCACAAACGCAATGGGGTTTATTACCTGAACGGACACGGTACCAGCTATAAAACTGCCACGAACATTTATGGGCCATATACATACAGAGGTAAATTTTATAAAAATTGGATTGATCACCCAACAATTTTTAATTGGAACAATCAAACCTATTGTGCATTTGGAATGGGCGATGTGGGTAAATTTTTCCGCAAAACACATTTAACTTATGTGCATTATAAAGACAATGGCGATATTTTTGCCGATGGCGATGTTGGTGATTCATTCATTGGGGTAGGACAGTACGATTGTTCAAAAAAAATAGAGGCTGAATGGTATTTTGCAGCATCGGATGGAACAAGAAAACAGGAGATTGCATCGGGATTTGTTGTTAGTAACCTGACTAATAATGCATCACTTTATTATCCAAGAGTTCTTAATGTTGCTGCAAAAGCAACCATAAACATTCTTGTTTCTTCAGCTAATAATGGTGGTATCATCGAAATTCGTCACGATAAACCTACAGGAAAAGTACTGGGTAAAATTGCAGTTCCCAATACAGGAAGTCTGTCGACCTATCAAACTGTGTCAACAAAACTTAAAAACAAACAGGGACTTACAAACATTTACCTTGTGTATAAGGGAGTAGCTGGGAATATTGCAAATCTTGATTGGTTAACCGTTACTTCAACCGGTGCTATTGTGGAACCGCCTAAAGCTAAGCCAATAATTTTAGCAGCCAAACCAACTGCATCGGCACCATCAGTAAGTGCATTCAGGCAGATTGAGGCTGAAGATCTTATATGTTATAACGTACTTAGAACAAGTAATTCGAAAGACGATGGACCAATCAGATGTATTTCGAATCTTAAAAATTTGAGTTATTCTTCCTATAAAATTGATTTTGGCCCGAAAGCAAATAACTCATTGACATTTCAGGCCAGATTATCCTCGCTAAAACCTGGCAGTATTGAGATCCGTTTGGATAGCGAAAAAGGAACCCTGTTGGGCAACTGTGAGTTTGAAAATACTGAAGGCTTACAAAAATGGGTGACCAAAGAATGCATGGTGAATGCACCTGCGGGTGTTAATCATATATTCCTGGTATTCAGAGGTGAAGAGGAAGAAAAATATAGTAATGCCTCTCAAATACTTAATTTAAATTGGATCAAATTTGTGGATTGATGTGCTAAGTTTAATTAATTCTAATACGAATCAAAATGTTTTTATCAAAAATTACAATCACACGCATCTTCACCAGTATTGTATTGGCATTAGCTTTACAAACTGTTGTTTCTGCTGAAACAGTAGGCATATTTTCAGACAATTCGATAGCGCAAATAAAATTCGCCGCCGCCGATGTGAAAACTGCACTTGAATCTAAAGGGTTTAGGGTGGAAATGAATGCGTTATCGAAGTTGAACCCGGGCTATAAGAACAAAAAAGTGGTTATTGCTCTGGCATCAAATGCCGATGTTGCAAAGTTACTTACGGCCGAAGGTGGAACCATTCCAACTGGTTTGGGTGAGCAGGCATACAGCTTACGCACTACCAATAAGAAAAAAGCCTCTTATTGGGTGTTGGGTGGCGATGCAAATGGTGCCATGTATGGATCATTTCAAATTGCTGAAAACATCGATGCCGATGGATTTTCCGGTACTTACAACAATCAGGAAACACCATTTATGTTGAACCGGGGAATGAAACTCAACATGCCGCTCGACAAACGAATTCCTACGTATGTTGGTGGATGGTCGTCAACTTCAACCGGATTGGCAATTCCACATGTATGGGATATCACATTCTGGAAAAAACTGATTGACCAGCAAGCTCGTTATCGTTACAATGTGTTGTCGGTTTGGGTACACAATCCATTTCCGGCTCTGGTAAAATTACCGGATTATCCAAAAGCATGTTTACCAAATATTGAAGGATTTGATGGGTATGTAAAAGAATGGAATCATGAACAGCGCGTGGCTTTTTGGCGCGAAGTGATGGCTTATGCGCGCGATCGTGGTATGAAATTCTATTTCTTCAACTGGAACATTCATCTCGAATACACCAGAACCCAATATCCCAATATTACCGAAGCTCGCACAAATACTACAACATTGGATTACATGTATAAGAGCATGCAGGCGCTTATCGCTACCTATCCCGACCTTGCTGGTTTTGGAATTTCGGCCGGAGATGGTATGCAGCGCAAAGATCAGGAATTTGATAACGATAACAACCTAAAAACCAAGTGGACCTGGGATGCGATGGGCAAAGCAGTATACGATTATCTAAAGGCCAACCCAAACCGAAAGTTTAACCTGATTCACAGAGGCATTGGCTCATCGGCCGAAATTTGGAGTAAGCAATATGCTCCTCTCAAAGAACTTCCGAATGGATCTACAAACTATTCGGTAAAATACTCACAGGCGCACATGTATTCAACTCCAACTCCAAGTTGGACAACAAGTTCGATTAAAGCGATTAAAGACCAGGGTGATAAAACCTGGTTAACAGTTCGTAACGACGACTATTTCTACGTTAACTGGGGCGACCACCAATTTGTACGCGATTTTATGGCGGGTATTCCTCACAAAGAAGTTGTAACAGGAATGTACATTGGTTCGGATGGATATACGCCAACACGGACTTATTTTTATAAAAATCCGGCATTGAATGGACAATTGGAGGTTGAACGACGTTGGTATATGGAAATGCTATGGGGACGAATTTCGTATAACCCGAAAGTGAGCGACGATGTGTTTAAAAATATGCTTACAAAAAGATTCCCTACAGTTTCAGGAGCTGATCTGTTTCAGGCATGGACACTAGCCTCGAGACCTTTGCCTCGTGCAACAGAACTTATTATGGATAAATGGAGCCTCGATTTCGACTGGTATCCCGAAGGTTGCAATAGCGACCCGGGTAGATGTACCGGTTTTAGAACGGTATTCGATTTTGCAAACATGAGTACGCATAAAAATGCCAAGTTAACAACCGTAGCAAAAGGCTCCAATCTCTGCGATATCAGCAACTCGGCAGCAGGCACCTGCGACGGTAAAAAGTCGAGCTATACTGTAGCCGACGAAATGCAGGCGGATGCTCAAACTGCTCTTAAAATTGTTGATAAAATGAAGAGTGGCGGAAGTCAGGATTTGCAGGGGGCAATAAATAATATCAAACAAATGGCATACCTTAGTTTGTATTATGCCCACAAGGTGAGAGGAGCAACATTTCTAAAAGCCGGACAAACAGATAAAGCACGCGACGAGATGGCGGTAGCATATTGTCAATGGCTGTCGTATACCCGATCGATGGAAATAGATTATCATGGAACTGCGTTTAGAAATATGCAAATTCTTCCCGACTGGAAGTATGCCGATGCCGATGTATTAAAAGATTATACCGACCTTGGCGGTGTTGGTATTCCAAACTGTAAGTAAATTCGAAACAGACATAAACCGACGGGTTAATCCGTCGGTTTTTATAATTGCATTACAATTCATTTCCAACAAACTAACTACTCATGAAAACCAAGTTTCAAAAAAATATTAAGCGAATAAGCACACTGGTAATCATGCTTCTCACAATACCAGCCTTGCTTTTTGCAGAAACCGTAGGAATATTCTCTGACAATTCGGTACCGCAAATAAAATTTGCTGCCAACGATGTAAAGTCTGCTCTCGAATCGAAAGGATTTAAGGTGGAAATGAACGAATTGTCGAAGCTTAAATCGGGCTATTCCAACAAAAAAATCGTCATCGCACTTCAATCGGATAAAAAGATAATAAAATTGTTTACTGAAGTAGGAGGAAAGGTGATCGATGGCTTAGGAGAACAAGCATACACACTACAAACTACGACACAAAAGCAAAGCTCATATTGGGTGTTTGGTGGCGATGTGAATGGTGCAATGTATGGTGGATTGCAATTGGCAGAGAATATTACTTTCGATGGTTTGTCAGGTACTTATAACGAGCAGGTGTCGCCCGACTTTAAGCAGCGCGGCGTAAAACTTAATTTGCCAATGGATAGAAGAGTACCTACTTATTCGGGGTATATGGGTAATACTTCAACCCAGTATGCCGTTGAGAATGTTTGGGATATGAAATTCTGGGAAGCCTGGTTTGATCAGCAGGCCCGCAACCGATACAATGTTTTGTCGGTGTGGGTGCATCATCCATTTCCGGCCCTGGTTAAGGTTCCCGAATACGAAAAGGCCTGTTTGCCAAGTATTGAAGGCTTCTTTGGTTATGCTGACCCCACACTCACGCTCGAAAAAAGAATTGCTTTTTGGCGTCAGGTAATGACCTACGCCCACAACCGTGGTTTTTCGTTCTATTTTTTCTGTTGGAATGTTTGTGCTGAATATGCCGAAGATATGTATCCGGGTGTAATAACCGAAAAAGAAGACAACCCTACAACAATTGATTACCTGAGTAAAAGTATGAAAGCTCTACTCGAAACTTATCCCGAATTGGATGGTTTTGGAATTAGTGCAGGCGATAATATGAAACTCCCGAAAGATTCAAGAGGTCCCTGGACATGGAAGGCTTATGGACAAGCTGCATACGAGTACGCTCTTGCTAACCCTGACAGAAAATTTACCATGATTCATCGCGGACTTGGTGCAGGAATTCTGAAATTGTACGAAGATTGGGGTCCAATTACAAAGCTGCCCAATATGAAGTTTGAGTACTCTGTAAAATATGCCAATGCGCACATGTATTCGACCCTTACGCCCAAATGGTATGAGACTGATATGAAAGATGCTGCTGATGCCGGTCAAAAAACCTGGTTAACCTTACGCAACGACGATTATTTTTACATGGATATGGGCGACCCCGAATTTGTACGTGGGTATTTGAAAAATATCCCTTACCGTCAGGTAATCAATAGCTTCAATATCGGTTCCGACATTTACCACCCTACCCGAACCTACTGGTGTAAAGATACAACCATGAACGGGCAGCTTGAGATTCAGCGGAACTGGTATATACAAATGTTGTGGGGGCGTACAGCTTATAATAAAAATATTTCCGACGATGTTTTCAAAAAACACATGGCGCTACGCTTTCCACAAGTATCCTCCGAAATACTATTTAAAGCATGGGCGCTGGCTTCACGTCAGTTGCCTAAGGTTCAGGAACTAACACAAGGAAGTTGGGGTTTGGATGCCCATTGGTATGCCGAAGCTTCTTTGTATCCAAACGATGGAAACTCCAATTTTAGATTCCTTAATGATTTTATGGGTACAGAAGTAGCCAGGGCATCGTCTTCGAATCTGTGCAGTGTTGCAAAATCTGCTTCCGGAACTTGTGGAACTGCAAAAACCACTTATCAGCTAGCCGACGAAATGGAAGCCGATGCCCTAAAAGCACTTGCCTTAATCAAAGATCTAAAAAGTCAGGGTGATGCGAAATTGGAAGTTAAATTAAATAATATCAAACAATTATCTTATCTGGGAATTCATTTTGCGTATAAAATACGTGCAGCTACCTTTAAAAAAGCCAACCAAACAGAAAGTGCACGCGAGGCCATGGGTTCAGCTTACTGTTGGTGGATGAAATATGTAAATTCAATGGATGCCATGTATAAAGGCAATAGATTTAGAACGGTTGAAATTAAACCCGACTGGCATTATGCTGATGCCTGGCAATTGAAGGATTACACCGATCTGGGTGGAGTAGGTATCCCTGATTGTAAATAAAAGTTTAGTTTTAGAAAATAGCAATTAGCTCATTTCAGAAATATCTATGAAGTCTGTAAATATCAAAATTGTAGTAATATTTCTCTTTATTCTATCGGGGATTTGCGGACTTATTTACGAAGTAGCCTGGTCAAAATATCTGGCTTTATTTATAGGCAGTACGGCCTGGTCGCACATGATTGTGCTGGCAACCTACATGGGCGGATTGGCGCTTGGTGCTTTTTATTTGGGAGGATATTCCGACAAGGTTTCGAATCAATTAAAGCTTTATGGATTGCTCGAGGTGGGTATTGGAATTTATTGTTTGGCCTATCCTTTTATAATCGAAATTGTTGGAAATCTGTTTATTCACACGGCAACCTCGTTTGGCGATGGTGCAAATAAGGGTGGAATACTTACCCTTAAGTTTTTGCTTAGCTTTATCACACTAATTCTTCCTACATTTTTAATGGGAGGAACGCTACCTATTCTGACGAAGTTTTTTACCAGGCGCATCAATGACTCGGGAAAGGATGTAGCCGTGCTATACTATATCAATAGCTTTGGAGCTGTTATTGGCACCGGGCTCGCAGGCTTTTTTCTTATCCGCAAATATGGCGTGGAAAGTACCGTATGGATTGCTGCATTGGTTAATATTGTGATTGGGTTGGCAGCGATAGTTGTTTCAAAATCTTTCAGGAACATCATTCCTGAAAAAACTTCAACTGCGAACAAAGAAGATACAAATCCACAAATCTATTCAACAACTGCCATACGTATTGCCATATATACTGCTTTGGCATCGGGATTTATAGCGATGCTTTACGAATTGGCCTGGATACGGTTACTTTCTAATATTCTTGGTTCTACAACCTACTCTTTTACAGTAATGTTAATCGCTTTTATCAGCGGTATTGCCATAGGAAGCTTGATTGTATCGTTCATGATAAAAAAAATCAAAAATCTGGTTGCATTTTTAGCCTTATGTCAGTTTGGTACTGCCTTTTCGATGATACTGATGCTCCCGCTTTATGAGCGATTGCCCTATTTTCTAACCAGATTATCGGCACAAATCCCTAACCGTCCGGAGAATTTTTCAACTTTTCTCACGTATGAATTTTTGTTCTGTTTCCTGATAATGCTTGTGCCTACCATTTTTTCGGGCATGTCGCTTCCTGTTGCAAGCCGCATAGCCAATAACGATATGAAGGTTTTAGGCAAATCGATTGGCGGAATTTTCTCAATCAACACCATTGGTTCGGTTGCAGGTACATTGATTACCAGTCTGGTTTTAATCCCGTTATTGGGAATTAAGTCAACACTCGAAATCGGAGTACTTCTGAATGGAGTGCTCGGGTTAATAATTTTAATGAAAGCAAGAGTATCAAGCCAGTTAAAGATGGGTTTTGCAATCACTTTTGTTCTATTTGCGGTTGGATATAAGGTGTTTATTCCCAATTGGAATCAGAACTTTTTAATTTCGGGAGTGTTTCGCACCTTATATACCCAAGGCGTTCCATCTTACAGCGAGTTGAAAAAACAGCAAAATGAAGGTCAAAAAATACTTTGGCACAAAGAGGGGATAAATGCCAATGTTGCCATTCGGGAATCGAAATTTGGCGATACCATTCAAAAAACTTTGGTTATCAATGGCAAGGCCGATGCCAGTTCTGTTGCCGATTTGAATACTCAAATACTATTGGGTCAGATTCCTTTGATGCTTGTCCCAAATTCGGGTGATGCACTTGTAATTGGCTTAGGAAGTGGAATTACCTGTGGCTCTGTGCTTCGCCATCCTGTAAAATCACTCGATGTGGTTGAAATTGCATCAGAGGTGGTAGAATGCAACCACTTTTTCGCTAGGGAAAACAATAATTTCATGGCCGATCCCCGTGTGAAAATTTACATCGACGATGCCATCACACAACTTAAAACATCTTCGAAAAAATACGACTATATCATTAGCGAGCCTTCTAACCCCTGGATTGCAGGAATAAGCAATTTGTATTCCGTAGAGTTTTTTAATATTTGCAAAGCTCGGCTAAACCCAAACGGCGTACTAACGCAATGGTTTCATACTTATGATGTTAATAACGATATTTTCAGACTTGTTTTGAGTACCATAAGCAGCGTTTTCCCTCATGTTTCTATCTGGAAAGCATCCGATGCTGACATTATAATTCTAGCATCCTCAAATCCTCTGTCAATAGATTTTGATGCGATGGAGCTAAAGATCAATCAGCCCAAAATAGCACAGGATTTATCCCGGATTAAGATATTCGATGTGCCCACATTCCTCTCTACCCAGGTGATTTCGGCGCGTAACAATCCTTATGCTTACACAAAAAGTGAAGTGAACAATGCCGACAAATCGCCCCTGGAATTTTTAGCCCCAATTGCACTTTTCACGCACCAATCGGTTACTGTTTTAGATAGCCTGGATGAGCGATTTTCCTTTCAGGATAAAAATTTATGGTTTTCGGAATACGGGAAGCAGCGCACCTTGACATTCGAAAACTACCTGAACATAGCCCGTTACCGAAGTGGTTCGCATATTGGCGATTTTGCTATTGCCTATACGGCTTTAAGAAAAGGGCTAACAATGAATCCTGAAAATCAGGAGGCTCTGTCAATGCTGGCAAAAATATCTCAGGATTTACGATTGCCCGATGCAGGATTAAGAGAATCGCAACTAGATGAATTGCGCATGATGAATGAATTAAACCCCAATGATAATTCAGCATTGTTTGCCTATTTAAATGGTCTTATAGAGTACTATCGTATCGATAATTCAATTGTTAATCCACAACAAATGAACGATGCTGTTGAGCTGGTGAAACGCTCGATAGAAATCTCACAAGGACAAGAAGAGCAGTTTCAGTATATTTTGGCGATGATACTTACCGGAGCAGGGCGAAGTGCCGAGGCCGCAGAAGCCTTTAAGAGTTTAATGCAATTTCAACAACCCAATGGCCCCGGTTCATCTTACATATCGAAAACTGAACTTATTTACAATATTGGTGAAAGTTATTACAACGCCGGAAATCTGGTTGAGGCCGAAAAGTATTTTAAACGGTTGCAATCAAAGGAGTTTGATGCAAATAGAATTTCGTCGATGTATAAGAAAATTGAACTTAAAAAATTGGGTTTTAAATAAAGAAATTTGTGTTTTGGTCGATGAATATACCCAAGATGAAATATTACTATCCCGATTTAGCTATTTGTTCGAATAATTTTGGAGCAATGCATTTTTTGAAGTTTTTTTTGTAAAAAGTAGTGATTATGCTTAAAAATGAAATAGTGCGGATTTGCACAACGTGTATCATGGCACTTGTCATGCCAGCAATGCTATTTGCCGAAACGGTTGGGGTGTTTTTCGATTCGAATGCGGCGCAATGCAAATTTGCCGCCGAAGATGTTAAAATTGCACTTGAGGCAAAAAGCTTCACGGTAGAAATGCTTTCATTATCATCTCTTGATGCCTCTTATGCCAAAAGGAAGGTCGTTATTGCATTGGCAACTAATACCAATGTGACTGATATCCTTAAAAGTCAAAGTGGAACAATTCCTTCTGGTTTGGGGGAACAAGCTTATGCTTTGCGCACAACAACCACGCCTCAGACTTCATTTTGGGTGCTTGGGGGTGATGCAAACGGTGCAATGTATGGTGGTTTGCAAATTGCCGAAAATATCTCTGCAAACGGATTTAGCGGGATCTACAATAGCCAGGAATCCCCATTTTTACTAAACCGTGGTATGAAACTCAACATGCCGCTCGACAAACGTATTCCTACTTATGTGGGCGGATGGTCTTCTACTTCAACACAAAAAGCCATCCCACATATTTGGGATATGACGTTCTGGAAAAAGTTGATTGACCAGCAAGCCCGTTATCGCTACAACGTATTGTCGGTGTGGGTTCATCACCCTTTCCCGGCGCTTGTAAAATTGACCGATTATCCAAAAGCGTCTTTGCCCAATATAGAACTCTATAATGGAACTATTTTGGCATTAAATCATGACCAAAGAGTTGCTTTTTGGCGCGAAGTAATGCAGTACGCCCACAGTCGTGGTATGAAATTTTATTTCTTTAACTGGAATGTGTATCTCGATTATGCGAAGGACCAGTATCCAACGCTTACTGCAAACGGAAACAACTTAGCCACAAAAGATTACAGTTATAAAAGCATGTATGCACTTATTAACACCTACCCTGAACTGGATGGCTTTGGAATTTCTGCAGGCGATGGAATGATGGGTTCGGAGCAAGGCTTTAATAATGATAACAACCTGAAAACACAATGGACATGGGAAGTTTACGGTAAGGCGGTAAAAGATTATCTTACCGCAAACCCAACCCGGAAATTCAATCTGATTCACAGGGGAATCGGTACATCGGTCGAAACCTGGAATGAAAAGTTTGCACCCCTAAAAACGGTTCCGAATGTAACATCAAATTATTCGGTTAAATATGCACAGGCTCACATGTACTCAACCCCAAAGCCTGCCTGGACAACAAGTTCTATAAACACGATTAATAGCCTTGGTGCAAAAACATGGTTAACCATTCGTAACGACGATTATTTCTACATTAACTGGGGCGACCCCAAATTTGTCCGCGACTACATGGCTGGCATCCCCAATAAGCAAGCGGTAACAGGAATGTATATTGGTTCAGACGGCTATACTCCAAGTCGTACCTATTTCTATAAAAATCAGGCATTGAATGGCCAACTGGAAGTAGAGCGGAGATGGTATATGGAAATGCTTTGGGGCCGCATTTCATACAATCCACAAGTAAGCGACGACGTATTTATAAATATGCTGGCAAAAAGATTCCCTTCGGTTTCTGCCGATAACCTTTTTCAGGCATGGACGCTCTCATCGCGACCATTACCCAGGGTTACAGAACTTATAATGAGAGAGTGGAGTCTCGATTTTGATTGGTATCCTGAAGGTTGTAACAGCGACCCGGGTAGATGTACTGGTTTTAGAACTGTATATGATTTTGCTAATCTAAGCACTCATCCAAATGCAAAAGCAACAACTGTTGCCAATGGTTCCGACCTTTGCGACATTCCGAATTCAGCAGCAAACACTTGCAATGGTAAAAAGTCGTCATATACAGTTGCTGACGAGATGCAGGCCGATGCTGAAAAAGCCCTTTCTCTTGTTAGCACCATGAGTAGTGATGGAAATGTCGATTTGGAAATGGCAGTTAATAATATCAGGCAGATGGCTTATCTAAGTCTGTATTACGCTCATAAAGTAAGAGGAGCAACCTTTCTAAAAGCCGGACAAACTGTTAAAGCCAGAGAAGAAATGAGCAAAGCATATTGCAAATGGATAGCTTACACCAGGTCAATGGAAAAAGATTACTACGGAGATTCATTCAGAAACATGCAAATTAAACCAGACTGGAAGTTTGCTGATGCCGCTGTGCTAAAGGATTATACCGATCTTGGAGGCACCGGCTCACCTATTTGCGGAGATAAAAGCTTCAACGTAAGCCTTTCGTCGAACGATGATGCCAAAGGAAGTACCAGTGGTGCAGGACTCTACAATCCGGGCGATGAAGTGATAGTGAAGGCAATTCCAAAGGCAGGTTATCGATTTGTTCGTTGGATGGAAAACAATGTAATGGTTTCGTCAGATATTTATTACAAGTTTACAATTGAAAGCGATAAACAATTAATTGCCTATTTTGTCGAAACCGCCGGTTGTGAATTTCCATGGACTGATGCAGGTTTTACTGTAAATAAAGCTACTGTCAATAAAACGTTTGGACCTATAGATATTTCATGTGCCCCGGGTGGTGTAATGATTTCTGCTAACTTAGAAGGGGTTGGAGCCGATAATTCAGATTATTGTAGAATATTTTACAAGATCGATGGTGGAGTTGAAAAGCCAATTGCCCAACTTAACGGATCTTTTAGCCTGAAAACAGTTTCAGCTTCAGGTGTTACAGGGAAAAAACTTGAGATAATTGTTAGATGTGCAACAAGTTTTGGAGATGAATTTTACTACATCACCAATATCAAGGTTACCAATATGGTTACTTCAAATAATTTGATACGATTAAATGATATCGAAATATATCCAAATCCTGTATCAGAAACCTTGAATATTGTTTTCCCAAACGGATTGAAACACAAAGAGGTTAATATAGTTAATTCGGTGGGATTGGTTTTATATAATTCACATGCGCCAAATGATTCTCTGCAACTCGATGTTAAAGCACTGAAATTAAAAGGTTTGATTGTTGTTCAGGTAAAATCAGACAATAATATTTCGACCCACAATATCGTAGTACAGTAAATTCAATAGCATTAAAAAAATCAGGTTACTTGTTTTTAAAACAAGTAACCTGATTTTTTATACTGATGAAAGGTCCTGATTTCTTAAGATATTTATTTCTTCCTGACAACAACAACCCAATCCTGATTGGCCTTTGACGGAGCATTTCCCAATGCCACCATTTTTCCGGCCTTCACAGTTTTTATACTTCCTTTTAGTAGTTTTCCACCCAGCACCGGATTGAACCATTCCACGGTAAATTCTCCTGAAATGCCTGTCAGATCGAGTGATGTAGTTTTTGTGTAAGCCAGATTTACCAGATAGATTTCACCGTCTTTTGCCAGACAGTGCTTGTCCTTGTTCTGATCTGTATTTCCAATCAGCGCATCACGGTTTTTCATCTCCTGAAAAGGGATTTTGTAATCTGCGAGGAAATTGATTGCATTGCGGCAATAGTCCCACGACATATCCCTGCTTCTGAAATCTTCCATAACCAGATCGTTTTCGGGCAACTGGTATCCGAAGTAATATTCAACCCCGGCTCCACCAGCCATGATGTTTGCCCAAAGAGTTTGTTTACGAATATCATGAATATCGTATCCTACGGTTGACGCGTCAAAACCCTTGTATCCCGGGTCGGCAGGTACACCTTTGGCAGCCGAACCTTGCTCGTCGTTGGCAACTACCCACGGTTTACCTGCTTTATTCGATTCGGTAACCCATTTCAGGGTTTGTTTAAAAACAACGGCCCAGTCGTTTTGAAGCGAAAGTCCGGTCAATTCGCTTTTGTTACCAAGCAGTGGAGTATATCTTTTGTCCTGTTCGTTCGGATACGTGTGTAAAACAACGTTGTGGCGATACGGATCGTTCTTGTGAAAGAATTTGGCAATTTCAACATGGGCTTCTGTCGATTGGGTGTTTTCTTCGCCAATATTCCAGTTCAATGCCAGGAGATATCCAAACCGAGCTATCAGTTCGCGGTAATACAGTCTACGTTCTGGCCCCAGGTCACCACCATCAAGTGCTTCCGGAATCAGTTCTGCCTTATCATGGCCTTTAATATTGTCATCATTCTCTGTTTCCTGTGTCTTGAAATGCAGGTACATTCCTTTGCTTTGTCCGTGGTCGAAAACAATCTGCCATTGGTCAAGTTTAGAGCAGTCGTAATTGAATTTTTCGTTGCGGCTTACAAAAGGCCAAACATTGTCGCCATCGCCACCGGCATTGTAAGTCAGGAATGAAAAAGCATTCGCGCCTTTTCCGGCCAGATAATTCACTGCACCAATCAAGGCTTTTCCTTTCCCGTTTTTCCAGCTTGGGTCTCCTTCCTTATAATCCTGAATGTGCGCCGTATATTTTTTTATAGGCACTTTGGGTTTCATGGTAATAGTGTTGTCGAAATCTTCGAAAGCCAACAGGGTTTCAGGAGCATCGGCACCGGCTTTGTAGAAATATTCGCCTGAACCTTTGAACTGCAAATGGTTTTTACCCACATACTCCAAACGACCTTTTGCCCTGAAATCGCGGCCTGCTTTGTCGGTTTCAGTAACAGTGAATGAACCTTCGATTCCGTTGTACGGCGCCAGTGTTTTCATCCAGGGCATATCGGCGGTTGCCACCATTGCACCTTTCAGGAAAGAAACTTTGTAGTTCCATTTGCCGGTTTTATCAGGCGAAAGATGTGCACGCCATTTATTACCCTCGCTGGCACTGGTTTCGCCAGCGCTGCCATCGGCAGCAAAATAAGCAGGAACCTGGTATGAAGGCGACCCCGATTCGTGTGTAAAAGTAACAGTCATCCGGTAATCGGTAAAAGGATTTGGACGTGTGTCGGTTTCTGTTGCAAACGGGCCATCGAGCGTCAGCGTCACTTTGTGCCATTGTTTTAATTCTCCTGAAATGGCAACCTCACCTTTACCATCTTTGATTACTACCACTGGTTGTTCAGCATTGCCTTCGGTTGCAGCCTGTACCACTCCGTTAACCACAGCAGCCGAACCTACATTTTGCTTTGTTGAAAGTGTTTTCGATTTTTCGAGCACATCTTTACCCTTGGTTACCTGCGCAAAAATAATTCCGGCCCAGCGACCGCGACTGTATTCCTGCCCGTCTTTACTGCCAACTTTTGAGATCACAGTTATTTTATCGCCTTTTTTAATACTGATTCCTTCCCACAGGTCGTTGTACTGCGTACCTTCTTCGAATGAGCTTTTACTTATTGGAGTTGAATATTTACCCACATCCTGACCATCAACTAATACCTGAAAAGTAGATTGACCATCATTTTCGCCAACTCCGGCAAATACCAAATCGTAGCTTGCTGATTCATACGGAAATATTGTGGTTGTTGTAGCTTCTTTGTTTTGTTCCGGATTAATAGCTAACCAATTTTTATCGACATAGAATTTTGTTCCTTCAACCGGAAATTGGGCTGCTTTCAGTGCCAGATTTCCGGTTACAGTTTTGGTAAGCTGTTCGAAATAAGTCAGCTTCGATTGTGGCGCTGCCGGTGATTCTTTTGGGGCAACAGCTGCAACTTTCGGGAAAGGGGCCGGCAATTTTCCTGCGGATATTTTCATTGCAGGACCTTCACCTTCAGGAATATAATCCATGTTGTTGGTCAGAATGAATTTGTCCATATCGAAACCATCTTCGCGCATACTGAACTGAATATCGTGAACGCCGGCTTTGTCGATATCGAGGTAGATTTCTTTCGGCACACCGCAATGCTCTTTCTCGGTGCGCTGTTTGCTTGCCCAGGTCCAGGCATTCTTGCCATCGCACCATTGCATTCGCTGCCCATGTTCGGGCCAGGTATTGTTGAACCCAACGTGTAATCCATTGTCTTCTGATCCTGAAGAATAGCACCTCACCCAAACGTAATACCTGCCTGGTTGATTGATTTTTAACTTGTAGTGAACAACTGCCATTTTTCCCGGTGTTCCGGAGAAGTTGATGCCATCTGTTATTTTATCTGAATGGGTAACACGCGTATCGGGTAAAATCTCGATGTACGCGTTGCCACTTGCTCCGGCAATATATTCGGGGTCGGGATTGGGTGTTACCGATGGCAGTTTCCCTGAACTGGTAATGTACCACTGGCGGATTTCTGTTAGCGACTGTTTGTAAAACAACTCGGCTTCAACGGCAACTACTCCATTTTTTTCTTCAAAAATTAGCTGGTCGTTAACAATTGGTTTTTCGGTTTGGGCCTGAAGTAAAGCTGTCGCATTGAACAAAAAAAGTCCAAGCGCTAAAAATGATTTTAGCTTCATGATTTATGTGTTATTGGTTTAGGAATTTTTCAAGGGCAAAAAGGGCAATGGCTTCATCGTTTTCTCCGTTCATAGCACCGGCAACTGCAATTGCTCCAATAATTTCACCATTAATTTCGATGGGGTAGGAGCCTTTTAAAGGCACAAAAGGTGCAGGAGTTACGCTGTTTAGTGTTTGCATGGCGGGTCGTTGGGAAGCGACTGTTTGTTCAAGAACGGCACCCGAACGTTTAAACCCAATGGCTGTCGCAGCTTTTCCTATTGCGATGTTTGCCGCAGCAACCATAGTGCCATCAATGCGTTCGAGGCATATAAGGTGACCTCCATCGTCGACAACTGCAATAGCCCCGCCAACCCCAAGCTCTTTGGCTTTGAGGATGGCAAAGGCAATCAGACTTTTTGTTGCCTCGAGGGTCAGCGTATGTTTTTGAATAAGCTTTTGCATCAGATTCGGTAAATGCTCTTGTTTACAAACTTCATCAGTCCGTTAAAATCTTCGTTTTTCATCATTTCGAGCACCTGTTCCTGATTCAGCGATCTTGCCAGATTGTAAGCACCAACTGTGATTTCGGAATGACGGTTAAAGAATTCGACCACATTGAAAATACGTGGTGAAGCATCGGTTGTGAAATACTTGTCGTAATTGTATTGCTGTGCCCAGAACATCAGTTCAACATAGCCTAAAAAATGACGGCTCGCACCAATCAAATCCCAATCGGCCTTGGTGTCGTTGTCGTTGGTGTGGATGTAGGCATCGAAACCACTTTCATAAATCAGCGAAAGCGCCTGTGCAGGGTTTTCCTGACTTTGCAGCGAGTGACCCATATCGAGCGTGATTCCGGTGTTTTTGCATTGCACATCTTTCAACAGCAATAAACCCTTTGCGGTTGAGTCTATCTGGCAATGTACGCGGGTTTCAGAATATTTAGGCTCAATAAATAGTGGAATTTCGGGCAGATAGTCAGCAGCTTCGCCAATGGTTTCCACCATACTATTCCATGCTGTTTTATAATTGATTTGAAATAGCACATCGTAACCATCTGACAGCGGACAACAGGTAACGTGAGGTGCTCCAACTGCTTTCGCGAAATCTTTCGCTTTTTTTATCATGGCCACAGCGCGGTCGCGAATGGCTTTGTCTGGTCTTGAAAGTGCGCCCGGAACCCACTCGGCTTCTTTCTTAATATTCACATTGATGGCTGCAAAGTTCAGGTTGAACTCTTTCATCAACGCGGCAGTTTCTTCGGGTGTAGTGTTCTCGTAGGGAAACACCATTTCAACGCCATCGAAACCATCGATTTTCGAAACTATTTCCAGTTTTTCACGCGTGGTGGCGGGTTTTTGGTATTCTGAAAAGCGATCCTGTGTTTTACCCAGGAAGCCAATAATTACTCCTTGTTTCATTATTTTGTGATATTTGATTTTTAGATACTGGATACTCGATTCTTGATACTTTAAACTCTAGACTACTTTATGAGCTGTCCCGCTTCGTCGGCAATGGTTTCGAGGATGAGGCAGCATGAGGTAGCACCGGCATCGAGAACGCCGCGAGAACGTTCGCCCAAGCGACTGGCGCGACCCAATTTGGCAACCATATCTTTGGTTGAATCACGGCCTTCAATCGCTGCAATTTTCATGGCTTCCAATGCTTCGGTGAACGATTTACCTTCAGTCTGTGCTTTTTCATAAGCAGCCAAAGCTGGAATCAGCGTGTCGATCAGGGTTTTATCACCCACTTTAGCCGGCGAAATGGATGCGATGGCATCAACAGCCGCTTTCAATGCTTCGCCCATTTCGTTGATTCCGATTTCTTCTTTTCCCTCCAGTGAAAGGGCGATGGCTTTGAAGAATTTTCCGTAAAGTGGCCCCATCGATCCTCCGATTTTCATCATCAGAATCTTCGAAAGTGTTTTCAGTCCATGAGCCAAATCTCCTGGGTTTTTGTCCAGTTCTTCGCGGCACATCGTGAAGCCTTTGTTCATATTGATGCCGTGGTCACCATCTCCGATCAACCCATCGATGTCGCTCAAATATTGTTTGTTTTCCTGAATGGTCAGGATCAGCTGATCGACAATCGCCGAACCTGCATTGTTTGTAAATGTTTGCATTTGTTATACTCTTTGAAATTGTCGCATACCAACCGAGTCACATTCGTAGTCGATGCAGGCTTTTAATTCTTCATCCAGCTTCATCAAAGTTAGCGTAGCACCGGCCATTTCGAGCGAGGTGAAATAATTCCCGATGTACGATACATGGATTTTAATTCCTTTTTCCTTCAGGATTCTTTGTACATCGTTGAAAAGAATGTACAATTCCATTACAGGTGTTGAACCCAATCCTGATATCAGCACAACTGCTTCGTCGCCAGCTTCGAATGGCAGATCGGGTATAATTACATCGCACATGCGTTGAGCAACTTTAGCTGCAGGTTCTAAATTAACGACTTCGATACCGGGTTCTCCGTGGTGGCCGATACCGATTTCCATTTTTCCTTCAGGAATGGTAAAATTGGGATGTCCAACTTCAGGAAGTGTACATGGAGCAAGGCCTACACCCATGCTCCGGGTATTGTTAATGGCTTTTTGAGCTGCTGCAATCACTTCATCGAGCGATGCGCCCATGGCAGCTTTGGCGCCTCCTACTTTCCACATCAGAATCTCGCCAGCGACTCCCCGGCGGCGGGCTTCTTCGCCTTTTGGTGCAGAGGGAACATCGTCATTGGCTACTACTTTTTTTACTTCAATGCCTTCGTCTTCCAGTTCCTCCATGGCCATGGCCACATTCATGTTATCGCCGGCATAATTTCCGTAGAGAATGGCAATACCCTTGCCTCCATCTGCCGCTTTTACAGCGTCGTAAAACATTTGTGCCGGTGGCGACGAAAACAATTCGCCACAAGCAACGGCATCAACCATGTTTCGGCCTACATAACCAATAAATGCCGGTTTGTGGCCAGAGCCACCGCCAGTTACAATGCCCACTTTGCCTTTGATTGGCGCATTTTTATATTTGATTACCCGTTCGTTTTCGGTATTCGAAACTAAATCGGCATGTGCAATTACGTATGCTTCAAGCATTTCTTCAACCACTCGTGATGGATTATTGATGAATTTTTGCATGACAGTTATTTTTTTTGTTTTGGATTTTCCATGATTTCGCGTGCCATATCCGGGTCGGTTTTTTCGATTCCGGTCAGCATAAAAACAATCATTCCTGCATCGGAAGGATCGAAGTTTTGCCCTTTATTTTTTGTACATGTTTCGATTCGTGAATACAACCAATCCCAAGCCCCCGGCTTATAATTGGAGTTGCTTCGTGCAGGAGAATTTTTTATCCAATCAAATTTTTCTTTGGCAGTATTAAATGAAAGGTAATCGGCACCTCCGTTTTGATCGAGAATTTGCACACATTTCAGATTACCGCCTTCAGCGGTTGAGAAGTTGTCCTTTATTTCCAGGAAAGTCCAGCCTGTATGAACATCCCATTCTTGTTTTGAGTGTTGGTCGGAATGACGGTTATTCCATTCAGAGTGAGAAATCACAGTTACAAATTGCCGTTTTTCCATTTGGGCGCGGCTAATTGCTTCACCAACCACTTGCATTGGCCCTGCTGCTACGATAAACAATGGATTTTCTTCCGATGATTTGTTGATTTCGTCGCGAAGTGCATTATAAGCCACGATCGCATTATCTACTGCACAAATAAATTTTGAGTTTTGGAAGCCAAACCATTTTTGGCCACCGAGTGCACTTTCGCGCATATGTTCATAGGAGTTTAAGCCCGAAGGAGAAGTTGGATGGTCCTGATTGCTGCCCCAGACATGGTCGCTGAACGTATAAAGAACAAGGTTGTCTTGAAGCCCGGATGCAGCCAGTAATGCCAGTGATAATGGTGTTGCTGCCCAATCATCGTAGTCGTGTTCGTTGCCATCCGAACTGATAGCAATTCTGCCTTTTCCCTGCCATAGTGGTGTTTGAGCAAAAACTGAAGTAAAAACAACCAACAAGGTTAATACAGTAACCAATGTTTTTTTCATGTTATTTCTGTTTTATGGGTGAAACGATTTCTTCTCCAATTCTCTCATTTGATCAACTTTAGCTGTTGAACCACCACCGGCAAATTCAGACACCAGCCAGGCATCGATAATTGTTTTAGCTAATTCAGGCCCGATAACCCGCTCGCCCATAGTGATTACCTGGGCATCGTTGCTTTTTCGCAGACGCTCGGCCGAGAATACATCGTGGCAAACACCGGCATAAACGCCTTCCACTTTATTGGCAATCATGGCCATTCCCAAACCGGTTCCACAAATGCTGATTCCCCGGTCGTAGTTTCCGGCCTGAATCTGTTTGGCCAGATTGAAGCCAATTTCAGGATACATGGCTCCATTTTTTGAAGCGCTGTAATCCAAATCGGTAATATCAATTCCTTTACTTTTCAAATGATCATACAGCACCTTTTTCAGGTTAACTGCAGCATCATCGCAGTCGATACATATTTTCATATTCTTTTTATTTTGAACCACATAGACACATAGTTCACATAGAAGAATATTACTATTGTGCCCTATGTGCCTATGTGGTTATTTTTCTTTTTGTTGTTATCTGGTAATATCAGGCATAATCTTCGCAAGGTATTTCAGGCTTTCTTCCACCCACATATCCGGGTCTTCAACAAAACCGCCGCTGGCTTCGCTGCCCATTTCGATACCCGCCACACAAGGTTCACCGTATTTAATGCAGTTTTCTTCGATTCCCAGTTCAATCAGTTTATCGACATACGCTTTGAAATCGACAGCTCCGGTTCCCAAAATGCTGTTGGTGTGGGCAAAGGATTCGGTTTCGCTTAGGTGAACATGCAGCAATCTGCTTTTCAGTTTTTCCAATTGGTTGGGTTCTTCGCGGGTAATTACCAGATGGCCCACATCTACATTAGGGTAGAGATTGGGCAAATTGATGTCTTCCATCGCTTTGGCCAGTTTGTAAGTGTTGTTGCAGATAAAATAGACGTGCGGGTCGAGTTCGATACCCACCAGCATGTTTTCTTTCTGGCAATATTCGGCAAAACGTCCAACGTTTTCGCACATCAAGCCCCACGATTTTTCAGGAGAAGTGCCTAGTTCGTACAAGCCACCGCCCCAGCAAACCAGCAATTGCCGGCCGCCCAAATCTTTCTGGTATTCGGCGCAGGCTTTCATGTAGTCGAATGTTTCATCGAACAGCTTACGATCTGAACTTGCCGTATTTTTGGTTGCAACAAGCAACATTTGGGTATTTACAAGGCCTTCGCCTTTGGCTATGCGAACCACTTCTTTCTTTTGTTCGGCTGTCATCGTCAATGGATTTCCTTTGCGAATACCAGCGTATTCGATGTATTTAAAGCCGAATTTAGCGGCACTGCGCAATGATTCTTCCGGGCCTTTGTTTCCTACCTCGTAAACGAGTGTGTTTAATGCAAACTTCATTATTTTAATCCTCCTGTGATTTCTTCCAATTTATTAAAAAAACCTTTTTTGCGTTCAGAACTGATTCCCCAGTTTACCGGAACTGACTGATAACCCTCATCAATACCTTCGTCTTTCATCCTGAAATCGAAATATCCCCATGATGCATAAGCTTTCACGGCTTCAACAAAATTGTTCGATGGCTTGTCAAAATCGAAGTGGTCGTCTTCGTTAAACACGATTGGCATGGGTCGATACGATGGCAAGGCTTTTACCTCCTGAACCATTTGTGTAATTCGTTTCGGGTCGCTTACCCCATTCCCGTGAATTAAAACATAATCAGAAACCTCTACAACTTTATCAGGAGGAATACAGTTGCCATTAAAGCTGGTTGAAACCAGTAAGTCAGGGGCATTTTTCTTAACTCTAAGTATTAATTCGTGTATGCGGTCCTGACCAATAATCTTGTGCTGATAGCCATTGTTGTTGCTTTCATTGGCCACTTCGAGGATAATATTTTTATATTTCTTTTTCTGAATCCATGCTACGGTATTATCAACTGCTGCAATTACAGCTTTTTCATCTTTCAGCCGTTGGTCTTGCCCAAAATAAAAAATACCCAGATTTACCACCATTCCCAATTGGTTGGCTTTGTCAACAATGCGCTCCATCCTTTTCATATAGGCTGGGCGAAGAGTTCCATCGGGCTCAAAAGCATTGTTTTCCCAGGGTTGGGTTTTTGAATAACCTTCGGGGCTTCCTCCCTGAAAGTTTATATTGAATGCAAGCAATCCTTTTGCATACCATAAATCCATTGCTGCAATAAATTCGCTGGTATTGCGATCGGCATCCCATTTTTCGGTATCCGGGTATTTCCATTTACCAACGGTTTCAGGATTTAAATCGTCGAAAATGCCCTGCACCATGCGCGAGTTCATCAGCAGTCCTTCAACGGGATAACCTTGCCAAATGCGGCCTTTGTAGGTTGGCTGTCCGTTTATCAGGAATTTTTCTCCTTGAATACTGACGATCGTTTGCCCCTTTTTATAGGGTTTTGCTTCCAGATTACCCGAACATGAAAAGAGAATGAACGAAATGAGAAGGATGTTTAAAATAGTTGGCTTCATATAGTTTTATGTGTTAGATTTTTGATTCGTTGACAATAGGTTTTTCAGGATTCATGGTCGACCACATTAGTATGGCCACAATGCTCAATGCTGCACAGATGTAAAAGAAGGGTTCGTATTGGCCTGTCCATTTAAAGAGGTAGGGGAATGCAATGATGGTAACAAAGGCTCCAAGGTTTCCGGCCATGTTCATGGTTCCCGAAACAGCTCCTGCATTTTCTTTTCCAATGTCGATACAGAATGCCCATGATGGGCTCAAGGTCATGTCGGCGCCAAATACGGCCAGCGCCATAAATGCTACCGAAAGTACCGGCGAGGAAACTTGTGTTACCATTATCATGCCGATGGCTGAAATAGCGAAACCGATGATGGCTGGCAGACGGCGCGAAAGTTTCCATTTTCCATTCCGGTAAATGGCATCGACCAGAATACCGGCCAGCCAGTTACCAACTGCTCCGGCAACAAGCGGTATGGATGTGTAAAATCCGGCTTCGACCAGTCCAAGTTGGAACCGCTCCTGAATGTAGGGATACATCCAGGTGAGTGAAAAGTAGAACGTAAAATTACTGCAGATGTATTGAACCATTGTTTTCCACATGGTTGCCGATTTCAGAATGGTACTGAAAGGAAGCGCTTTTTTTACGCCGGGTTCCGATTGCTGACGGTTCTTTGTAATGTATTCTACTTCGTTGCTGCCAATAAATCGTCCTTGTTCAGGCTTTTCCCTGAAAATCAGGAACCACAATACGCCGTAAAGGATTCCGAAGACCCCGAATACGAGAAAAGTATGGCGCCAGCCAATTTCTGCGAGCATCCACGCCACCAAAGGCATGGCAAAAGCTGCGCCAATGCGCGATCCTGAAAAATTTATCCCCTGAATGATACCTCTTTCGCTGATAGGAAACCAATTGTAAACAACTTTCGACAGGGCAGGGAAGGCACCAGCTTCGCCTGCTCCGAAGAGAAAGCGAATAACAAGCATTGATGTATAACTCCATGCAAAACCGGTAATGGCGGTTAAAAGCGACCAGATGGTTACGATTCCTGCAATTACTCCGCGAGCACCTCTGGTGTCGGCTAATTTCCCGGCTGGGGTCTGAAAAAGGGCATATCCGAGTGTAAATACAGCCATGATCCAGCCAAAATCAGTCATGCTGAATCCAAGGTCGGAACTGATATCGCCTTTTGCTGCCGATATGCAGGCACGGTCGACATATAATAAAACGGTCAGAAGAAAAGTGCTGAATACTAGTACGAAGCGAATAGGAATGATTGTTTTTTTCATTTAGTTGCTATTTCTTATTTCTTTCTCTCAATGTTTCCATCGATTTGTGCGTATGTTCCCTGATCAGTTTTTCGGCCAATTCTCCATCGCCTTTTTCAATGGCAGCCAGTATGCCCAAATGTTCGGGCAAGGTTTCTCTTGGGGGTCGCAACAAGCCGCCACGGAATGTCCTTATTGTATTGTTCCCAAGAAGTTCGAGCCGGTTGAGAATTTGATTTCCGCTTATTTTCATGATCATATTATGAAATTCCTGATCAGATTCAAGGTATTCAGGTACATTGATCTCTTGTGCCCCGATAAACTTTTCAAAAAGCGATTTCAGGTATTCCAACTGATCTTTGGTAATGTTCTGTGCAGCCCGGCGGGCAGCAACCCCTTCAAGCGCCTCGCGGCATTCGAATGCGTCAATCAGTTGATTTGCATTTATTTTAGTTACGAAATACCCCCTGCGAGGAATACTCTCGATCAACATTTCGTTTTCGAGCATTTGAAAAGCCCGGTGCAGCGGCATCCGGCTAACGCCAAACATAGATGCGATTTGTTCCTGTTTTAGTTTCGCCCCAGCCTCAAACTCGTTGGCTAAAATCATAGCTTTTAGTCGTTTGTATATTTCGTAGCTTAAATCTTGATGTTGTATTTCCATGGCATTTTATTTCTACGTTGTTGTTTGAAAGGTGATTTAATCAGTATTTGAAATTAAAATTCAAAATTCATCCCAAACATTTCTTCTGATTTGCATACATGATTGAAATCGTATTTCAAAAATAGATTAAATTGTATACAAAATACAATATCCAATTAATTGTATCTGTGTTTTCCAGCATATCTTGCATTTTGAATGAACGATTTTATTGTTCTGATTTAAAATGAAGATTTTTTATATTTTTGCGACCGAATTTTCTTCAGGGCAGGGCGTGATTCCCTACCGGCGGTGATAGTCTGCGACTCCTTAACCGGATTGATTTGGTGCAATTCCAAAACCGACAGTAAAAGTCTGGATGATAGAAGAAAAATGACAGGTAGTGTTACCTGTTCATATTGGCATTGCCCTGAAGTATTACTATTTCAAAAACACATAAAAAGGGCAAAATGCAATCTATTCAAATTTTTGGTTCAAACTTCGAAGAGCGTATCAATCGGGCGATTGATGATCTAAATTCAGGAAAAGGAATATTGTTGGTTGATGATGAAAATCGCGAAAACGAAGGTGACCTGATTTATCCTGCAAAAACAATGACCGTTGCCGATATGGCTTTAATGATTCGTGAATGCAGCGGAATAGTTTGTTTATGCCTGACTCCCGGGAAATGTGCGGAACTTGAATTACACCCAATGGTTACCGCCAATACCAGCAAAAATCAGACGGCATTTACCATTTCGATTGAAGCAAAGGAAGGTGTAACAACCGGAGTTTCGGCAGCCGACCGTCTTCAGACCATTCGGACTGCCATTTCGGATACCGCAAAAGCTGATGATTTAGCACATCCAGGACATATTTTTCCATTAAAAGCATGTGCAAACGGGGTTTTCGATCGTAGTGGACATACTGAAGGAAGTATTGACATTGTCAGACTTGCAGGTTTGGGCGATTCGGCCATTCTTTGCGAATTAACCAACATTGATGGAAGTATGGCGAAATTACCCGAAATCATTGATTTTGCCGAACAGTATAACATGACAGTTATAACGATCGAAGATATTTACTTGTACCGTCAAAAGTATAACCTTTAGACAAAGGCTATTTCTTTTTAAGAAATCTGGACAACGGCAAATCCTGATTACGATCTGGCAATGGAGCTTCGCAACATGCAATGTTTTGATCTTTATCTGATTTACAAGGATGGTGAAGATATACTTTCGGGTAAATTGTAGAAGTCGTGAACATAGGCCGATGGGGTATTGTTGATTGCAACAGTGTTTTGTTCTAAATGACTTTTAAATATTCTAACCATTCAGGCATGAAGCGAGCGATTCTTACCTCATTGATTTTTCTTACCGGTTTTAGTTTTCTTTTGGCCCAAAACGGCAGTATTCAGGGAACAGTTTCCGATCAGGTTACGAACGATAAAATTCCTTTTGCAGCAGTTACTGTTATTTCGGAGAATGAACCTTTTCAGAACGGAAGTATATCGAACGGCGAAGGTGTGTTTACCATCGGTAATTTAAAACCAGGTAATTACAAACTGCTGATTTCGTTTATGGGTTATAAAACCGACACGATCAGCAAAATCGTTTTGAGCAGGCAAAATCCTAAAATGAATATTGGTAACATCAGCTTAAAACCTGCTTCCATTGATTTGGAAGAAGTTCAGGTACAGGCCAATTCGAAAACGGCGACCAGTAAAATCGATCGGCAAACGTACCGTGCAGCCGATTTTGAAACGGCCAAAGGAGGAACGGCAACCGACTTGTTGAGCAAATTACCTTCGGTTTCGGTCGATCCCGATGGAAGCGTTTCGGTTCGTGGAACGACAGATTTTATGGTTTACCTGAATGGGAAACCTACCCAGATTGATCCTTCCACCTTATTGGGACAAATTTCAGGATCGCAAATAGAGAATGTGGAGATTATTTCGATTCCAACCGCCAAATACGATGCACAGGGAAAAGGCGGAATCATCAACATAACCACCAAACGAACCGGCGCTGAAGGTCTTTCTGTTTCAACAAACGGATTAATTGGCGGAGCGCCGTGGGGGAATCTCACCGATCGGTTCAGCGGATTTGAAAATAACGACAACCGCTATGGCGGAGGAATCAACCTGATGTATTTCAAGGATAAAATCAGCCTTTTTGGTGGCTTGAATTACAACCGCAGGAATGTGAATGGCGATCGAACCGGCGATGCAAGGATACTCGTTAAAGACAATGTTTATCGCCACATGGTTGCGGCTGGCGAACGCCCAGAATGGTACGAATCGATGTCGGCCAATGCCGGGTTCGACTATAAATTTTCAGCCAAATCAACTTTTTCAGGTGCTTATTTCTACGGAAACCGAACTGAAGGCCGTTCCGCATTTTACATATATAATAACTTCTATGCCGACAAAAATAAAGTGAGTATTCCGGGCGTCAATCGCAGGGAAGTTTGGATCTACAATCCGAATACCGACGACAGGTTGGGTGAATTTCACACCGCGAACCTCGATTTCGTGCACAATTTCAGTAAAACCAGTGAATTGAAAATTTCCGGATTGTACGAACATTCGAACCTGAGCCGCGAACTGAGCAACGAAAATTACACGTTTAATCCGGCAGCCGATCAGATTGGAGCCAAAGAACTTCAGTACCGTCAAACCGACGATACGCCGTTAGATGGTTACCGCCTTTCAGTTGATTATTCCACACAGCTTGAAAATGGTTCGAAACTGGGACTGGGTTTCCAGCCGCAATATCTTCAGATTGAAGGTGGTTTTAATTACGACACGCTTAATATAAAAACCGGAAAGCTTTTGCCTTATTCAGAGCTTGAAAACGAGCTTGCAATGAGCCGGGCTATCTGGGCCGGTTATGCAGATTACTCCGGAAACATCAATAAGCTGAAATACATTGCTGGTCTCCGCATGGAATACACCGATCAGCAAATTGATATTTTGTCAGCCAATTATTTTTCGTTGTTCGATGGAGCTAAAAAGTCGAATTATCATTCCCAAAAGCTTGATTTGTTTCACACACTGCACCTTTCGTGGGAATTGAACGATAAACATAAGCTTAATTTTGCAACCAGCCGCAGGGTGAGCCGTCCGCCTGTAAAAAGCATGACGCCATTTTTATATCGCCGCCACCTCGAAGTTTACGAAGTGGGCGACCCGGAACTGGAACCAGAATATATGCTGAATGCTGAATTGTCGGTCGATCAGAAAATCAGTAAACATTCGTTTACCCTGATTGGCTTTTACCGTGGTGTTGACAACGCTGTTTTCAGGGTAAATACCATTACCAACGAAAATGCCAGGGTTTTTGCTGTAACCAAAGAGGAAGTGCTGATCCGAAGTTTTACCAATGCCGGAAATTCACAATCGTTGGGTGCCGAGCTGAATGCAAATATTGATGCTGGAAAATTTGCCAAGTTTTTCATTGGAGGTTCATTGTACAACTATAGGGTAAAAGGTGATATTTTCGGTTACCAGGTCGATAACAGCAGTACCAACTGGAGCCTGAAAGCCAACATGAACCTGATTTTCACGAAAGAACTGAAATTCACAGCCGATTTTAGCCTGAAATCGGCTACCATTACCGCGCAGGGGCAGAACGATTTACTTTACCTCGCCAATTCGGCACTAAGTTATACTCCAGCCAAATTAAAGGGATGGGATTTCTCATTGCGTGTGCTCGATGTACTTGGTTCGAATGTGGAAGGATTGGATACGCAGGCTTTCAACAAGCAAGGCAATGAGATTTTTTACCAGACCACCGATTATTACAGAAATGGTGGAATTGTTGAATTAGGCATCAGCTATTCGTTTAATTCGAAAAGCAAAAGCGGTAAAAAAGCAGAAAGTACATTCGGAAAAGAGCAGTTCTAAAACAGCTCCTTAAGTTTATAACCAATTTATATTGCATTTATTGGTCTGATAGGTATTTCTTTTTTTGCATGAGTCTTTTTTGAAAAAAAAAGTGGCTTGTGCCTTTTTTTTTTCTAATTGAAATAAAACAATCCCGATTAGACCTTTATTCCTTTTAGTTTTGTCGGTATTCAATTGCATGCCTCAAAAGCAAAAATAACGCTGTGTGCTGAAAAGTTTTGCGATCTCAATAAGCGATTTGATATCAATAATAAAAACTAAAAATAATCAGATCAAAAAAATATCATGAAAGTTACAGGAATCAAAATTGCGTGCGGAATATTAGCCTCTGTTAGTATGTCGTTTCAATCTTCGGCAGCTGAAAAGAAGAACCGCGCTCCCAACATCATTTATATTCTTGCCGATTGGGTATTGGTGACCTTGGTTGCTACGGCCAGAAAGTGATTAAAACGCCCAATATCGATAAGTTGGCAGCACAAGGCATCCGTTTTACCAACCATTACTCCGGAAGTACTGTTTGTGCGCCTTCACGATCGGTGCTTATGACCGGGCAGCACTCCGGGAGAACAGTTATTCGCGACAATAAAGGAGTTAAAACTCAGGAAGGTCAAACTCCTATGGACGCTAACTCGGTAACCATTGCCGAGGTTCTGAAACAAAAAGGTTATGCAACCGGAGCTTTTGGCAAGTGGGGTCTGGGTTTTATCGGAACATCAGGCGATCCGAATAAGCAGGGATTCGACGAATTTTTCGGGTACAATTGCCAGCGCATGGGGCATAATTATTATCCTTACTCTTTGTGGCACAATCAGGAGAACATTATATTAGCCGGAAACGAAGGCAAAAAAACAGAAGAATATGGTCCTGAAGTCATTCATAAACAAGCGCTGAAATTTCTGGAAGACAACAAGAGCAAGCCTTTTTTTATGTATTATCCTTCCATTATTCCGCATGCTGAATTGTTTGCGCCTGAAGAATACATCGCAAAATACAGGGGTAAATTTCTTCCTGAAAAAGAGTACAAAGGTGTTGACGACGGCCCGGATTATAAAGTTGGCGGCTATGGATCGCAACCCGAATCGCATGCCGCTTTTGCCGCCATGGTTGATTATTTGGATATGCAGGTGGGCGAAATAGTGGCCAAATTAAAGGAATTGGGCATTTACGATAACACATTGATTATTTATACATCCGATAACGGCCCGCATCAGGAAGGTGGCGCCGACCCTGATTATTTTGATAGCAATGGCCCTTTTAGAGGTTATAAACGCGATTTGTACGAAGGCGGAATCCACGTGCCGATGATTGCTATTTGGCCTGGTTCAATTAAAGCTGGTTCTACAACCGACCATATTTCGGCCTTTTGGGATATAATGCCAACTATTGCTGAATTGGCTGGCATGAAATCACCCGAAAATATTGATGGCATTTCCTTTCTTCCAACTTTATTGGGAAAAAAGAACAAATAAAACATGATTATTTGTATTGGGAATTTCATGAACTGGGAGGTCGTCAGGCAATCAGGAAAAACAACTGGAAATTGGTTCGATACGATGTGCTTAAAGCAGATAAAACAACCACGGTATTATATGATTTAAATACCGATCCGGGAGAAACGAACAATGTTGCAGCTCAACATCCTGAAGTGGTTAAAGAACTGCTGGAACTAATGGCAAATGCACGGACTCCATCGGGTATATTCACATTTGATTCGTCTACAATTATTAAATAGCAAGTCAAATTCCTCTTAGAGTTTCAAAAGTTGGATCTATTTAACAGCATGAAGCGAGCGATGATGACCTCATTGATTTTCTTATCGGTCTTAATTCACAAGACCGCAGTGCCGGGATGTTAACCTCTGGCCGAAAATTACTGATCAAATCGGTAATTTTATTTGTTGGGAATGCTTTTTTTGACGAGCTGGAAGAGTGGGGGAATGCTACAGAAAATTCGGAAAAGACTACAAGCGGCCTGGATGAACCTTTACCAGCTATTTTTCACAACGATCAGCAACCTGACACGATCTATTTTCAGGGTTTGGCTTTGTTCAAAATTATGCGGAAAGACGAAGCCGCGGACCGATTTAATAAACTTATCAAACTTCGACCAGTCAAATCCGGGAGTTTTAGGTCACAAGTGATCTCAATAGTGCTGCAAATTGCTTGCTTTCAGGATTATGCTTTTTTTTAAGTACATAAACCCTTTTGTCTAAAAACAAACGGAGTGACTCCAAACTGTTTTTTGAAGCATCTGCTAAAATATGACAGATGTCTAAATCCCAGACCATATCCAATTGATTTGATTGATTCTGATGTTGATAGTAAATCGTAAGCCTTCTGCATCTTAAAAATTAGCATGAATTCAACCGGAGAAAGCCCGGTAATAATTTTTATTTTTCTATACAATGTTGTATTACTCATATTTAATCTGGAAGAAAGCTCTTGCACATTAAAATCGAAATCAGAGAGATTTTCTTCAAGTAATTGTCTCAATCGGGCAATAAATTCATCATCCCTTTTCAAATTTGTGGAAGAAATTTCAACCATAAAATTCTGGGTGAGGTATTTCTCTCTTATTAATTCCCGGTTTTTAATCAACCGTGAAATCTGAGCTTCCAGAATATCTATTTTTAATGGCTTGGTGATACATGCATCTGCTCCTTTTTCATATCCCACGACAATATGGTCGTTAGCATTTTCTTCAGTAAGCAAAATGATTGGAATATGACATATCTTGCTATTTTCCCTTATCCTTTCACATAGTTCGAACCCGTCTATTTTAGTCATAAGAACATCTGAAATCACAATATCAGGAATGTTTTTGATGATTAAGTCATATCCGTTTTGTACATTGGTGGCTATTAGACAATTGTAAATCGCAGATAATGATTTGTTTAAAAATTTTCGTAATTCAATATTGTCTAAAACGATAACAATAGTTAAGTTTTTAACATCGTTTTCTAGCTGGGGTATCTCATAGTTATGATCTTACCTGCGACTCAAGAAATCAACATTTTTATGCTCGACAAACCGATTATTCAACTCATTAATATCATTAAAAATCGGAAAATAATTCCCTAAGCAGTTACTATCAGCAGTTTGAAAATTAAACTGATGTTCTCCTGTATTTATCTTGATGAAATCTATAAATTGTTTGATAAGCCTTTGTAGATAGTTGATTTTATTGCGCATCCACCTGTTGTTATTGCTCAGTATGACTCGGTATTTTGACCACATTCTCAGACACAAATACAATAAAAATAAGGGCCCTTGCGGAACCCTTATTTTTACTTAAACAGTTATCGTTTAAAAATCTTTTGAATATTGATTAATTTATCACCATCAGAGATAACAAATACATAAATACCGGAAGGTTGTGCGGCAAGAGAAACGTAATCGGTTGAATTATCTATAATTACATCGCGCAAAATGATACCTGCTGCATTTATTACACGTACCCGGTTTCCTTTTACAAGGCCTTGAACGATTACTCGTCCGGTGGTTGGATTAGGATACATTTTAATTGATTCGGCATTCACATCAATCGCTTTGGTTATAACAGAAATGTTATAAGTTGCAGTTGTTAATCCATCAGCGGCAGTTACCAACAATTTATCACCTTTATTAAACTTAGCAGATGTATTGACATTTCCGTTTTTATCAATGACTGATAAAGTAGCACCAAACGACGGATATAACCTGTTGAAGAATTCGTTTATTGTAAGCGTTTCAGGACCTTTAATTGTAAACGAAATCTGATCAATCTGGTAATCATCAGAAATTACATAAGCCAGATAAGTATTTACATTGAAATTAAGCATTGAGAAATAGTATGCTTTGGTTGTTTTACCATCGGCAGAAGTTACAATCAACTTATCATCTCTGTAAACAGGACCTTCTTTACGCTCATAACCAGCTTTATCAAATACAACAACTTTAGCACCCGGTGCAGGAGCAACATTAGAAATTAATGTTGATACAGAAGTGCCAACAGGAACAAATTGAATCAGGGAAGCAAATTGGTCAACACTGTACATGTCTGATGTAATATAAGCATCACCTGGATTTGAAGTAGGCTGCAACCGATAAAGAATCTTTTTTATACCGTTTTCAGCAATTACTTCAAAATAAACTTTGTCTGTTGCAATAACTCTAACAAAAGCCGTATCATACCTCAGTTTCCACAAGGTCATATAGTCATCATTCTCATCAACCATTGTCATGGTGGCTCCCGGTGGAACAACAACTCCGGAAACGATTTTTGACAAAAAAGTTCCTTGTTTAAATCCGCTAACAGTTCCGGTTGTTCCTGTTACATCAATGGTCAAAGTAGCAGAAGTCAGTACTGCATTAGAGCTCAAGCCTTCGGCTGTTACTTCAAGCATATATTTTGAAGTATTTTTACTATCAGCCGATAGAACTGTCAGAACATCGCCATTTTTGATTGCTGCAGCTTCTGCCAATTCTATTCCGTTTGACATTACTTTAAGCGTCTGCAATTGATTTGCTTTTATAATATTATTATAGAATGTGGTTAATGTTGTACCGGTAGTTATTCCCTTGATATTTTCGTTCATGGAATACCCTTCACTAACTTTGTAGATTATTGAAGAAATGGTTGACCTGTAAATGGTTACTTCATTCATTATGTGAGATCCAATACCCGTAGCGAGGTTGTACCAGTAACGTGGGTAACCAATGCCCAGACCCTGCCAATATTTCTGGTTCCACATTATCCATTCGCTGTTGTCAGCGTTAGTTCCCCATGAACCTTTTGGTTCAGTATTTCCTTTGTAAACATTTGGTTTTCTGGTATATGCATGATTCTGGCCGGAGGCGGTTCCGCCAACAACCCAGGCTTTTCCGTCTTCAGACCCAAATACGTCCACCAATTGAAAATCATTGTAACTTGTTGCTGGTTTTAATCCATTTATCACTGAATCGTTCAGGATTTTGAATAAATAATAATTTGCATTCCCTCCGTTATTGAGTGCATTGTCGTTAATCATAGTGTAACCCCAAGGGTTTTTTCCTGTAGCAAAATTTACATTCACCCCACTTCCAAAAAGCTCTAAAGAGCCAATATTTCCGGGCAAAAGTCCTCCTCCGCTGTTCTGAGTCATTGAAAAGCATTCACCGGGGTAAACGATAGAATTTACAGCTAAATCCAATTCAAGTATTCGGGGTTGTACTTCCCAGTCATATTTATTTTGCCATTTCCTGCCAGGAACATATTTACGGTATGGGCCATTAGCATAAGGGGTTCCAACTGCATTGAAATGACCAAAAGCAGTAACCCGCCCGGCAGTACTACACATAATCATATAATGACTAAGGTCGAGCATTTCAGTTCCAGGGTTTACAATTTCTACCCATGGAAATGCATAAGATTCTTTATATACGATTTGTGACAGAAATGGCTCAGCTTTCCAGGGTTGAATCTTTGAATTATCTTTCTCCTTTTCGAAACGAACAGTATAAGTTGTAACTATAGTATCATTTTCTGCCGTTACTCTAAAGGATACAGTGCGATCTTCGGGTGAACCCGTCAATGATTTGGCTCGGTTAACGACCACATTAGAGTTAAGATGACTTTTTGTATAAGCCAATGCTGGAATACCATCATATTCCAAAGGGATTCTAACTACATAATCGGTTTTAGTTTTGCTAAACATTGGAATTGTATCCCCTTTCCATCCGTATGATTTTGCAATATCGCCTTTAAAGAATGAAGGTATATCGGGCCATGTAATTGAACTTAAGTTACTATCGTCATTGGTAACTAATTTCAGAAGTTTCAGGTAATACTCCTTAACCTTTCCATTTTCAGAAGTTACCTGCAGTTTATCGCCTGTTTTAAGGTCGGGTTTTGCAATACCTTCTTTATATACAATTTTCCAGGTTGCTTTGGGAGGTTTTTCCAAATATCTGAAAAGAGTGTCAACGCGTGTTGCGAATCCAACAAAACTAATGGTATCCATACCCTTTACTCCGTCGCTAATGCGCCAGCCTCCAGCAGGAGCTAAGGTTCCGTAATAAGCTTTTTTTGTATAATTATAACTGTTTTTAGGAATTACAATATTGTCTGAAGATGTTGGTTCCTGAACCTTTATGGAGAATTTTTTAATGGTTGCTTCATCACCGCAAACATACAGAGTTAATAAATCTCCTGTCCGTGCTGAAATATAAGCAGAGTCTTCAGTTCTTGCGGCAAGGTCATACTGCCATGCCAACCCTGGTTTGTAAACAAATTGCCTCATAATGGAGTCATTTCTGCGCACACCCCAAGGGATTGTAATGGTTCCGTTTGCAATATCTACTGCGACTTTCCCGGTTTTCGAAACCAGGGTATTGGCATTCAGTACTGCGCCTACAGCCTGATTACCAGCTGTCCAGAAAGCGTCGCGCCACTGATAAGTACTAAGATTTGGAACAGGAATCCATTCAGAGTCAGCAAGGTCAAGTCCTCTGGCAGAATTAAAATTAATGTTTCCTTTTTTAATAGAAGTTTTGCGGATTAATACACAGTTGCCGGTTGCTTTTGTAACGCCGGCAACATCATACGCATAGTCATTATTAAAACCACCTTCTCTGTCAAAAACGCCACCAACCTGATCAACTACGACTGAGTCTTTTACTCCAGCATCGTTGATAAAATGATGCCTAAGGTACCAGCATTCCCGACCATTGTATGCATTTGTAGTGAGGTAATACGGTGTGATACTATCCTTGGCAGTCATACCAAACTCAGGGTAATATATCAACTGATCAGCCATTTTTAATAAATCTATCTTGGTAACCCTTTCAGAATAAAGTTTAGAATTTTGGGTTTTTTGCCACATTTTAGGCGAAAACGCAAAAGCATTTGAAATCAGATAAGATTTACCAGGAGCCAGCATCTTGCCGGGAAGCCTAAAAAAATGAAGTGGAGCAGGAGTCCAGGGCAAATCCCATGGAGAGATATGACCGAACTCAAAATTAGATAAGTCGATGGTTTCCGTCCCCATGTTTGTAAACTCAACATAATTCTGATGAGGATGATACATCACTGCCTCCGAGATAATTAAATTGTCGTAAGGTTTTTTCTGTGCATAAACCAATGCACTAAAACCCATCACTACCAGAAAAAGAAGTAAAAGTTTAAATTTCATAATGTTTAGTTTTAAATTAAGTAATTAAAAGAAATAGCATCTATCAATATGTTTTTATCATATAAATTCAAAAATATGCTTACAGAGTTTTTGAAATCTCGACGATCATTGCAAAACCTCCATTCTCCTGAATGGTTATTTCAAATGGTTTTTCTCCCGATATTGAATATTCGGTTGATCCCAGGCTATTCAGTCCGTTGTCCAAATCGTTATAAACCTGTACCGAACATGAACCTGAAATAGGCAATTTTAAAGAGACAATTCTGGCATCTCCCGAATTTATGCCTGCAATGAACCATGTGTTACCTTTTCGTCTTGCCAGGCAACAATATTCACCGGGATATCCATCCAGAAATTTTGTTTCATCCCACGCGGTTTGCAGCTGTGATAAAAATGGTTTAGCCACTGAATTCAGGTATGATTCAGGCACATCGCACATCACCTGCCAGCCCGATTCGAAAATAACCGACAATGCCAGTTCGTGGGCCATGGTTGTCTGCCTGATTTTTGAACTGAAAGCAACCGGTGTATAGTCCATGGAGCCTAATACATTACGGGTGAAGGGAAGAGTACAGTTATGTTGTGGGGTTACCCCTTTTTCCCCATTGACTGTGAGGTAATATTCTGCCCCACGCACAGCCTCAAAAGTGACTACGTTCGGATATTGACGGGCAAATCCTCTTGGCGATGGTGCACCGTGAAAACTGACCATCAGCCTGTATTGCGCAGCGTCACGGATCAATTCTTCAACAGCACTGCGTGTTTGCTGGGTGTAGCTATCAACAAAATCAACTTTTATCCCCACAATGCCCAAATCATTGTAGCGTTGGAAAATATCTTTTCTTTTGTCTGGGCTATTCAGGTTTTTGAAGTCATCCCAACCGTAACAGTAAACGCCTTTTTGCTTTCCGTAATCAGTAACATCTTTGATCCAGTTAACTGATTTCCATTTTTCGACCGATAAAGAAGGTGAGCCAATGAGGGCTATGTCAAATTCAACATATCTCCAGTTCATTGCTGCCGACAAGTCTATATACTTTTTAATTGACTCCGGATTTGAATTGGCCAGGTTATCTCCCCACCAGGGAAATGAGGTAATGCCAGGTACAACCCATGATAAATCTTTTATCTTGGTGGGAGGAGCTAAGTGGTCGATTAAACAACTTTCAACAATGGTATTTAAGTCCTTACCCAAAATCATTAGCCTCCAAGGAGAAATATAGTTTTGTTCGACAGTATTTATTCCTTCTATCGCTGAAGGGAATGTATAATAAAGGTGGTTTCCATCAAATTTGCCAACACTTAACGGATAGTTCGATACATTTGCCTCTGACACCAAGACCCAATAATTTGATGAGGTATTTACAAGAACCGGAAAGGATAAATTTGTATTTACTATTTCAGGAACAGATCTCCATTTTTGAAACGGTTGTTCGTCGAATTTGCTGTAATTTGAGGCCCAAATTTTAGAAATACCATTAAAGTGAAATTCTGAGTATTCTTTTTTTATGCCAATTTTTTGATTATTGTTCAATTCGTAACGATAAGCTA
Source organism: Bacteroidota bacterium (assembly GCA_023251435.1). GTDB lineage: Bacteria > Bacteroidota > Bacteroidia > Bacteroidales > Prolixibacteraceae > Aquipluma. The sequence goes on along the minus strand of JAHEYU010000013.1, from coordinate 22,324 downwards.
CTCCGTCATCATAAACACGAAAAACCAAATTAACCATATTTTCTGATGGATTCTTAAGTCTTAAAAGCAGTTCATTACAATGGTTTATTCGCTTTAATTGCTTCCCGGTTTTCATTTCATATACTTCATCAATAACTTTTTTTTCTGTATTTTGGAGTGATAAACCACTTGCAAAACTATATTGATCATCATCTACAATTATACCAAGTGACGTTGCTTTGACAATAGTGTCATGGTTGAAGACAATTGAAAAACAGGCTTTACCTGCCAGATTCTTTGTTTCAACGAGTAATTTAATCGCTCCGTCTGGTGAAGTGCAAACTAAATTTTTATCACTTTTTTCAAATGATAAAAGCGAAAAAAATATTACGGCGACGAAAATTAATCTTCGTTTCATTGGTTCAGATTTTATAGACTGAAGTTATATTGTAAACACTTCATTTATAACGCAATTAGGATATTTGCAATTCATATCCCTTATTTTCCAAAACCTATCATATCACTATTTTTACTTTCCACTAATGTTGTATTTGTATCTATTTTATGATCATTAACAATCACATTCCTCAACTGTATATTTCTTACATCATCGTAATAAAATGCCGGGCGGGCTTCATCATTTCCATAAGTTATGGTAATGTCATTCATTGTAATGCCTTCTACATGACGCACATAAAATGAGGAAGCAGGTAATAATTTGCCAAAAGTCATGCGGTTTTCGGGATATCCTTTTATGTCTTCAGTAATTGTTGCAGGGAAGCTTTTTAAAAAATCGGCAGTCACAACAATAGGAATGGAGATACGAATATTGGAAAGGCGAATGTCTTTGGCAGGACTTTCTTCCAAGCCTGCCACAATTGATGGAATGATACTTCTACTCTGGGCTATTACGTTTTGAATACTAATATTTTTCATTACTGATGGCTTGCCTTCCGGATTCAGGAAACGTTTACCCACACGGATAAAAATAGGGCTCACCACATCGGTCATTACAATGTTGGAAAAACTAATATTCTCCACCACTCCACCATCAACACCCAAAATTACGATACCCGTGTTTACGCTTGGTGTGGTTTCCTTGAACACAATTTCGGGAGTCATTTTCCAATGTAAGTATTTGTCTTCCTGGCCGCGTTTTATGATACAATTATTCACCGTAATATTTCTAAACCCAGTACGTGAACCCGTCCCCAGCTTTATACCGTTGCAACTTGAAGAAACGACACAATTCGTTACCGTAATATTCTCGCACATCTTGTTTAGGTATTCGCTTTTGAAACAAAGCGCATCGTCTTCTGCTTCGATAATGCAATTTGAAATCACCACCTCGCGCGAGTCCACATCCATTCCATCGTTATTCCAGTTAACCAGACTATTGACATACAAACCATCTACAAACACTTTTTCGCATTTCGAAATAGAAATAGTAATCTGAGCTGCGTTGAGCACTTTTATATCTTTCAGTTTGACATTGCTACAACCAATAAAATAGATATTCATTGGTCTATTATCCTTATTCATTCCCACTTGGAATGCTTCGCCATCTCCTGCTCCTTTCACCGTACCCTCACCGATAATCCCTACATTTTGTGCATTATCGGCAATGACTAAAGCTTTTTCGAATTTTGCAAATTGTCCGTCATGTGTAATCGTTCCGAACTTTTGGTGCGAAAGAATATTATGCTCGGGATAATCGGCAGGATTATAACTTCCCTGCAAAACGGCTCCCGGCAATAGATGCAGGTACACGTTCGATTTCAGGAAAATGGTTCCGGTATAAAATACGCCAGCAGGCACTATCACTTCGCCCCCGCCTTGGGTATAGCATTTATCGATGGTGGATTGAATGGCTTGTGTATTTATTGTTTTGCCATTGGCCAATGCACCAAAGTCTTTAATATTGAAAGTTTGTGCTAAAATGCCAAAAGGTGCAAGCAAAAACACAACAAATAAAATTTCTGTTAATTTTTTCAATGGAATGGGATATTTTTTTATTCTTTGAACGAACTATCACTATATAGGACGTAAATCTTAGAGTTACCCCCCATTCAATTTTCGAAAATATATTGCTTCTTTTTGTTAAGATTTTCAGTTTACTGATTGACAGATAAAAATCAAAACAAAAACAGAGCTATTGGAAGCCAAATTGTGCCGGAAGCCATAAGCTGATTTGTGGTAAGTAGGTAACCAGCAACAAAACAATTAACATCGCAAGAAACATGGGTATAAGCGGTTTGATAACCTTATCGATACTTAGGCCTGCTACACTACACCCGATAAAGAGCACCGAACCCACTGGAGGTGTACAAAGTCCAATACTCAGGTTGACCACCATAATGATTCCGAAATGGATAGGATCGACTCCCATACCCGTTACAATTGGCAAAAAAATAGGCGTAAAAATCAATACAGCGGGTGTCATGTCCATAAACATGCCAACAAAAAGCAGGATCAGATTAATGATGAGCAATATGATAATAGGATTATCGGAAACAGATAACAGCCATTCGCTTACATTTTGAGGAATATTTTCATAAGCCATAATCCATGACAGGCCCAAACAAGTAGCCACCAGAAGCAACACAATTCCTGTTGTTTTAACCGATCTCAGGATGATTATAGGCAAATGCCTGAAGGAAACCATACGGTAAATAAATGCTAGGATCAGGGAGTACAAAACAGCGATAGCCGAAGCTTCGGTGGCAGTAAAATACCCGGCTACAATCCCGCCAATGACTATAATCAGCATCAGCAAGCTTGGAACGGCATCCAGGAATTTTTTGGTACCCATCAATGCCTTTTCTTTGTTATTTTTTGTCCTGAAAAAGATAAGAACGGCTAAAGCAGTTAAAGCCAAAATTAATAAGATACGGTTTACAACAGGTGAGAATTCTGCCCTGGCGAATGAAAACCCATAAAAGAGCAAGGTGAAGGCAACGATAATCAATACTACCGTACCCGCAGCTTTGAATGCGGTTTTGGTGCCTTTGCTCTTATTGATAAGCATTAATACCGCTGCAATCATAATTGCAATCCCCGTAAGTATACCCGGCAGATAACCAGCAAGAAACAAGGCAGTAATGGAAACACCTCCGCTTGCCAGCGAGTAAACAATTAGGATATTACTAGGAGGAATAGATAAACCGGTAGTTGCAGAAGTGATGTTCACAGCTGCACTGAAGTTTTCAGGATAACCTTCTTTCTTCATTTCGGGGGTCATAATGCTGCCAATAGCTGAAGCTGATGCGGCTGCAGAACCGGATATAGCACCGAAAAGCATATTCGCCAGCACATTAACAATGGCCACTCCTCCAGGAATTCCACCTACCAGTACTCTGGCAAAGTCAATCAGGCGGATTGCGATCCCTCCGCTGTTCATTATATTTCCGGCTAATACAAAAAATGGTATCGCCAGCAAAGCAAAGCTATTAAGCCCTGTGGCCATTCTATACGAAAAGGTGGTAAAAGCGGGAATCATGTCGATACTCACCAGCATGGTTAAAATACCCGAGATACCAATACTGAATGCAATAGGCACACCAATAGCCAGCAAAACAATAAAACTAAAGACGAGTACAAACATTTCGAGATATTCCATTATCTTATTTTTTCCGGTTTTCCTTAACCATTTTGCACATATTATCAATATCGAAATAAGCGATCAACAAACCACTTATGGGTAACACAAGGTAAACAATACCCAGTGGTATGCCCATAGCTGCCGATTTAACAGACAGGTAAAACCGCGTATAAACAAGCCAGCAACCTCCGATCATCATTACCGAAACAGCAAAAATGACAATGATGATACTAGTGATCATATTAAGCTTTAATTTCCCATTTGGACCGCTGCTCTGGTTCAGTAAATCAATTGCGAGGTGTTCTTGTTTCCCGGCAACATAAGCTGCACCAAGTAAGCCAACCCAGATAAGCAGAAAGCCTGCCAGTTCGTCGGTAAAACTGCTGGGCGAGTTTAAAAGAAAACGGCTGGCGACCTGCCACAGTACATCTATTACGAGGATACTCATTAGAAAAACTAGTGCCCATTCCAGTACTTTGTCAATATAATTTCGAATAGTCATGTTATTACTATTTATTCAAAAGCTTGAATTCTTTTTATATAAGAATAGATTACCGGGTTGCTTTTATAACTTTCCAACAAGGATTGTACTTTTAGTATGAAGGGTTCTTTTTCAGGATAATAGATATGAACACCTGCTTTTTGCAAATTCTCAATTGCTTTTATTTCCGATTTGGCCCAAAGTTCTCTTTGTAACAAAGCAGACTCATCAGCAGCTTGCTGAACCCACAGTTTTTCCTGCGAACTCAGTTTATCCCAAATAAGCTTACTAATCACAAGAATGTCAGGGATGGTAGTGTGTTCGTCAAGGGAGAAAAATTTACATACTTCATAATGTCGTGAAATATATAGGCTCGTGGGGCTATTTTCGGCACCGTCAACAACACCACTTTGCAAAGCAGTGTATAATTCTCCGTATGAAATTGGCGTTGCTGATCCTCCTAAAGCCCTGGTCATTTCTACAGCCGTAGTGCTAGGCTGAACCCTCATTTTCATACCAGATAAATCATCAGGATAATTAATGGATTTCGATTTGGTGTAAAAACTACGTGAACCCGCATCGTAATAACACAAACCTCTAATCCATTTACTTTCAGTACTTAATAGGAGTTCTTTGCCAATCTCCCCATCCATAATTTTAAAAATATGTTCTTTTGATTTGAAAAGGTATGGTAACCCAAATACTTTGTAATCGTTTATAAAACCTTCCAATACAGCAGTCGAAACTTTGGTCATGGCCAGGCTACCAATTTGCAACAGCTCAACGCACTGTTGTTCCGACCCCAACTGCTCAGCCGGATAAACCTTAATCATCAGTTTTCCTTCAGATAGTTCTCCCACCCGTAGAGCCAGATACTCCATAGCTTGATGTACCGGGTGACTGACTTGCAATGCGTGTGCAAGCTTCAATTCTTTTTTTTTAGAAGTACCTATGCATGAGAAAATTGGCAGCAATGTTATTACGCATAACATTTTTATAAGTCGGTTATAACCCATTAATTGTGTTTGTCTTTTAGTTTCTAAAATAGCTGAGATGATACTTTTAAAATTTATAGTTTGGTCCTGTATTTCGTATCAACCTCTTCTGTTTTTTTATGAAACACAATTCTCCTTTCTTCATTTGAAGGCTGGGTTTCCAGCCAGGTGTCGATTATTTCAATAAGCAATTTTTCGCCACAATACCTTATACTTAAGGCAAGTACATTAGCATTGTTGGCTAATTTTGAAATTTTTGCAGCAAAACTATCAACACATACAGCGGCACGTACACCGGGGACTTTATTTGCAATAATGGATACACCTGTTCCTGTATTGCATAACAATATACCGTAGTCGACTTCATTACTCGCGACCATTTCTGCAACTTCAATAGCAGCGTCTATATAATCTGCTTTAACATTGCCTGCCATTGCCCCACATTTAACTACTTTGCAATGTTTTTCATTTTCTAAATAAATTACCAGATTATCGCAAACCTGAGAATATGCGGAAACATCGCATCCAATTGAAATTTTCATAATGTTATTTTTTATTTGGTTAATATGTTATTTTTTGCATAGGCATTAAAAACCGCTATTGCATGCTGCAAATCTGTGTGGACATTGGTTACCATCGCCTCAACAGATAGATAGCCTTCAAATTGGATTTGGTGTAGTGCTTTAAAAACTTTGCTAAAATCGGTATGCCCCAAACCGGGGTAAAGACGATTACTGTCAGCAAAATGAATATGACCAATATATGAGGCTGTCTGGATAATGGATTGCTCCACTGAACGTTCCTCTATATTCATGTGGAATAAGTCAGCAAGCAATTTAATGTTATTGCTCCCGGTATTTTTTATTAATTCAATACCCTGTCCCAGGCTATTGATGAAGTTGCTTTCGTACCTGTTAATGGGTTCAAAAACAAGGGTAACATTGTACTCACATGCAATGTTGGACAATTCATTTAAACATTCAGTAAGCCATTCGGTAGTTTGACCTCTGCCAATTGTTCCGTCAACAGAACCCTGCATGGAACCAATAATTACCAACGAATTGAAATTGGAGGCGACCTTAATAATTTCACTAATGTAACTTACTGCCCCCTTTCTTACAGATTTGTCGGGGCTTGTTAGGGTAAGGCCGTATAATACTTTTCCGGCACCGGTGCCAAAGGCACAGACTTTTAGATTATTGGCCTCCGTTATTTCCTTAATTTCTGAAACGGAAATGTCCTTTCCGCTTCTTGGGAAAAGTTCAACTGCATCATATCCATAATCAGATATAATTTTACATATTTCCTCAAAATTACCAAATGGAATATGGGGGGTGTTGCTGATCTCTGGTATTAATGATATGTTTACTGCAGATTTCATAATCGAACTATCTTTAAATCCTTCAGTTTGACATTGGGACAACAAATAAAATAGATATTGAAAGTTTGTGTTAAAATGCCAAAAGGTGCCAGCAAAAACGTATTGAATAAAATTTCTGTCAACTTTTTCAATGGAATAGGATATTATTTCACTCTTTAAACGAACTATCATTTTATAGGACGTAATTTTTAGAGTTACCCCCCATGTAATCAAAGAGAAATAACTAAAGAAAAGTAATTGGAATGATTGGAGAAAGTGAAAAAGATTGAAAAGAGCCAGTAATGGCAAATAAATGACTCCTGGCTTTATATTTTCAAGCTATCCACGGTCGAGTGCGAACTTTGGCACGATCCAATGCGTCTAAGGCTATATTGACATCTTCGACTATTTGAAAATCATACATCCCCATACATACAATATCCGCTCCATTTGTATATGCATAATTCAATCCTTCCTTTGGGTGAATTGCGCCGGCTGCTAAAACCTTAAATGCTATCCAGGGTTCTTTAAGTGTGCCCATGAATCTGATAGTCTCATTGGGATCAAAGTCGAATACGTTATCATGCCAATCTAATCCCTGTTGGTGCTTTCCCTTCCAATAATCTGCATTTTCAGGTTTATCAACAGTTGACCTGGCCGACCAGTAGTTGTAATTATGACAGGTTTTGACCCAAAAATCAGGTTTTAATCCATGTTCAACACAAACCTTAATGGCTTCAATCTTGTGGGCGCCAATACCTGCAGGCTTTCCATGACGACGTATCTCTTCCAGTCCCTGGCGTATCAATTCCATGTGTTGAGCAACTGTATTTCCTTTGCCGTCATCGTATTGTTCATTCGTCCAGCGATCAGTAATTTCGCCCTGACAGTAAAGTGCATCAAAATCGGAAGCAAGTGACAAGGCAATTCCTTTCTGAAAATCGTTGCCGATTCCGCAATCCGATATGAATTTCATGTTGCTTCTAAATTCATGTTTGAATTTCTGAAATATCCTGCCATGTGCCGGATTGGATATAATGGCATTCATCCCGCATTTTTCACCCAATGCAAGTGTTTGCATTACCTTTTCATCAGTATGATAGGTCTTTACCAGCTTTGATATATAGATTAGGTCGCGTGCATGAGTAAATCCACCAATAAGATTTCCTCCCATAATCAGTCGGCTAATCTCCCATTGGGCAGGTTGTCCGTTTTTATCGGTATATCTGATAATCCCCCTGGGAATTTGACCTTTGAGGTCGTTAAGCGTAGAATAGTTGAATTTAAGTAAAGTAGCGCTGGAATTTGCATCAATGCCTTCAACTTTGAGAAGTTTTTCTTCAAAGTTATCCCATTTGTCTTTCTTGTAAAGTGCATAAGCGAAGGCGCCAATAAAAGGGACAGAGATTAAGTCTTTAATTGCATCCCGTCTTAAAAGTCCTTTTTTCGATTCGTCAGAAAAAACCGGTATTGGCCTTCGGGCTTTTTCTTCCCTCCATCGCGAAAATAAACGATCAATACCAAATAAGTCATCAGAAGAAACAAATACAAGTACTGCTAAAACAAAAAATTCGATCAGGGTTTTATTCACCCAAAGATAACTTCCATCCATGGGGACAGCAAACATATAACCCGGAACCGGTGGATAAGCAATAAAATAAAAGAGCAGCATCAATGCGCCACCGGCACTGGCCCATCGGGAAAATAATCCTAAAATCAGACCAACACCTACAAGCGTCATTCCCCAAATATTCAATAAATCAACCACTTGAATGACTCCTGCATTGCCCGCCATCCAATGGAAAACAGGTGCAAAAATCCACTTTGACCCTGCAAGGTATGCTGATGAGCTCCAGTTGCCAGCAATAATTTTTGAAATCCCCTCGTACAAAAAATGCCAGCCAACCAGGATTCTTAATATCGTGAGAAGATAAATTACATTCCTATTCATCTGTTTATAATTTGTTTTTTAATTGTCAGATAGCTTGTCCCGATGTATAATCGGGAGAACTCGCCAGCAATAATCATGCTTCTGTTTCCCGATTAATCGGGATGGCTCGTTTCATATCAGTATGCCTTATATTCTGTATTCATCACATTCAGTGTTTTAGGAATCCACACGCGGTAACGCAAGTCCTCCATCCAGGTATTTCCGGCGGAACCAAAATCACAGAAATGAACCTGCCGGGGCTTTTTAAATTCACCTTCGAGGTCAGTTCCCAAGACTAATGGGGCAGTAAATGACATCCAAACATGTTCAGGTTTTACTGACGATGGATGAAGTTCTACCAGGTTATTTTTATGCTGGATCACAGCTGTTTCATCTACAAAACCTTCAGAAAAACGACTATCACGGGCAAGTAAAACAGGACCTCTAAGAATAGCTTGATAACCATTCAGGTTGATCAGGCGACCACTAAGGTCAAGTTTAAGGATTACCTTATCACCTTTTTGCCATATTCTGGATATTTTTTGATAAGTGCCTGATTTTATGCCCTCAACAGGAGCACCATTCACCGAAATCGTTGTTTGATTGCTCCATTCCGGAATACGAAGAGCTAAAGTGAAGTTTTCAGATTTTTCGGGCTGAATTATAATTTCAATTTCATCGGATACAGGATAGTTGGTGTTCTGCTCGACAGTAATTTTATTTTTTGGATTAATTGGCACAACTGCCTTAGACTGACAATACAGATTGACATAGACTTCGCTGAGTGATGCTTGCACTGCAATTTTGGGCAAAAGTGCAAAGGCCCGTGGGCCATTGGCATTGCAGCAGTTGATGTGCATCCCGCATTGCTCTTCACCAGCACTTCGTCTACCTTCCAGCGGACTGTATTTTGCAATCTGCGAACCATCAGATTTCATCGAAGCCAGCAAAGCATTATAAACCGTTTTTTCAATCTGGTCGACATACATCGGATTATGGGTGAGTTGGAGCAGATTGCTGCACAGCTTTATCCAGGTGAAGGTAACACAGGTTTCCATGGTATGGTAAGTCGGCTCAGTCTGGCGTTTGCCTCCGTGGTAAAAACATTCAAAAGCAGTTCCCGATCCGGCAACATTAATCTCTGTATCGATGATGTTTTGAACCGCCATTTCTGCTGATTTTAGATAGCTTGGTTCACCGGTTATCCGGTACAGATCGAGCAATCCTTCGTAACACGACATCATCTCATAAGCCTTTTGTCCATTTTCTCTTGAGAACCAGTATTTTGGAGCAGGAAAGCGTTCGGCTACAGCAACACCTGCCAATGCCTTACTGATCAATTTAGGTTCATCACCCGATTCCCATTGAGCGACAATGTATTTTGCAAAATCGAGGTATCGTTTCTCGCCGGTTTTATTATACAGCATTACCATTGGTTCCAAAATAGAACTGCTAGGCATTCCTCTGTAATTCCCGGTTTTCACAATATCAACCTTTCCAGGTCCTACCTGAGTAAATAGATAATCGGCCGATCTTTTCGCAGCTTCCAGTACCTTTTTATCTTCTGAAATATTGTAGTAAGCCAATAAACCAAGCAGCGTATATTTTCGACCCCAGATGTCCCATTGCTTAAGCTGAGCTTCCGGCGAATAATTACCTATATATCCATCCGGAGTTTGAGTGGCCAGTAATCCTGTAACCGCATTACGGATAATGGTCAAAAGTTCGGGGTCGTGATTGTACTCATAGGCTGCAATGGCCGAAAGTATCCATTTTCCCCAAAATTCAGTTTGCCAGTATTTTTCTTCGGTGCGGTGGCGGAAAGGTTCTATCAGGTGGTCAACATCTTGTTTTTTAATGCGCTCACTGATGCAAAGATCGATCCGGCTACCTAAATAGCCGTCCAGATGGGTTAAATTCAGGGGGTTGCTAAAAACTTTGTCATGTTGCGAAACTGATTTTGGCTGTGCTGCCAGAATAACCGGAAATACCAAAGTTAGAAAACAAATTGTGAATAAATTCTTCATAATGAATGTATTAGTTGGTTTTTATTTAGTTCTAAATCTTTATTTCTTAATCACTTTTTCGATCTTTCTTCCTACCGAATTCTCAACTTTCAGAAAGTAAATACCCGATTTAAAGCCACTCATATCTAACTTATAATCAGAAGAAATTGACTGGTCGAACAGTTTATTGCCAATTATATCGTACAGCTTAAGTTGGCTATTATTATCAGCCATTTGAATATGCAAAACGTCATTCACCGGATTAGGATAACATTTCAAGGGAAGCGGCTTACTTTCCAGATAATTTAACTGGGTAACATTTTGCTTAAAATATGAACGAAAAAGTAGCTCTCTATCCGTTTTAGCAGCAGGAAGAACTGAGTCGTACCAACCGGTTGAATGTTCTACGCTCCAACCATCCCAATCGCGAAATGCATGAAAGCTATAATCCCATTTATATTCCTCAAAAAGTTCAATACAATCGCGTATATAATTATACGAACTTTTGCCCGGAGCCCATCGTATGCAGCTAAATTCCCCAATATATATGGGAACACGGTATTTTTCCTGATAATCCTTAAGTGGCTGAAGTATATCTCTTAAAACGCTTTTGTCGTAATATTTTCCATCAATCGTACCAGGATAGGTGTAAGATGGAGTCTTCGAGGAAAATTGTTGATGTGTAAATTGATGGGGCACATACATGTGTGAGCTGTAAATGATATTCGGGATTGAAGGATCAATAGGATTTACATCATCCATCTTTATACTATAATTAAAACTCTCAATAATGATGGCCTTTTCTGCATCAATTTTCCTGATAGATTTTACAAGCGTATCGGCCAAAGAAGGCCATAATAAGATGTTTTTGTCTAAAGGAAAGGGATAACTATATGGGTATTCACTTGCAATTGGTTCATTTGCAAGATCATAAGCCCAAACTATTTGTGAATTTTTATATCTTTCGGCAATCAGTTTCCATGCTTCAATGAGTCTGGTTTGAGCAGCTTTACTACTGAATAACCCCTGCGCTAAGCCTGCCAGACCAACATTCATGTGAAGTCCATTGGCACTACACCATTTAACCAAGGTATCCATTTTAATCATTTCTTTTTGTAGTATGGATTCATAATCAGTTCGTAATAAACCGTCGGTATATTGGCTCCCTCCAATCTGGCAACGTATCGAATTAGCTTTCCAATCATATCTTAACTCATCCAGATCACTTTTTTTTATGCTATTGCTCCTGACATTCATCCCTCTGTACATTCCGCTGTGGGTTTTATTTATCACAATGGATGGGTCGCGGGCAGGCGGCATGGGTTTGCTTATTGCCTGAATATCTATGTTGTCGAGCCAAAATTTCCCTGTTGCATTATAAATCCCTATATTCAAACTTAGGCTTATTATATCAGAATCTATACTGAGAGTTCTTCCTACTAACTTCCAGTCAAATGAACCTATTTCTACAGGTATTCTATAATACCTTAACGAGCCGGAGCTTGGCTTTGCTACCAGCTGGATGACCATTCCGGGAAGTCCACTTCCAGTCAAATTTTCTCCCTTAATATTTGCTGATACGACAATTGTTGCGCCTAACAGGTTCGCAATTGGAATGTTAGCCGACGATGTAAGATTGGTATTGGAAGTAGTGCTGTTAAATAGCAACCCATTTCCACTAAAACCTGTAGTAACCGAGTAATTTGCAGCTGGTAACCAAAGCGCACTGATACTACTTGGAGTACTTTCAAAATCTTCATGAAAAACGGTGCTATTTATCTGGCTGTAACCCGGAAGACACAATAACAGACTAAAGATAAAGATCTGGTATTTAGCTAAATTCAGAATATTTTTTTTATTCATCTTTGGTTTTTTTATAATATTCCAATTTTAATGTTTGCTAATTTTAACCATTACAACTCCTTCGGCCGGAACCTCTATCGTGAATTTATCGCTGCATTTACTCAAATCCTTTTGGCGCCAAAGATCACGAACCAAATATTTTCCTGAAATATGCAATTCTTTCCAATCTACCTCCATATTCGCAGCACTTTTGCCCGGATTGAAAAGACCCACAGCTTTCGAACCGTCAATCAGATTCTTCACCATTAGGAAACTACCTTCAGATTTCTTAATTACCAATCCACTTTCGCCTAGCTGGTCTTGATTCACCTCAATAACTTCAGGATTGCAAAGTATATTAAGGGTAAATTCATCAAGTCTCGACAAATCGCCACTGTAAAATATAGGAGCTGCCATCAGGCTCCACATCGACATGAAAGCATATTGCTTGGAAGCAGGCATCGAGGTAAGCTCAGGTGCGCCAAGTTTGCGGGCGTTACCAATCCACCCGATCTGAATGTAATCAGGATCGTTCCACTCACCCGGTTTTGAATACTCACGGTATTTACTGTTATTAATGGCAACTTCGAAAATTTTGTCAAGTTCGAGACCAAGATCCTGGCCAGTACGCCAGGTATGAGCACCAACTTCAGCGCCCCATTTCGGGGCTTCGCCCGCATCCCACGACTGACAGATATTATAAACTATGTCGCGGTCAATTGATTTCAGAGCAGATCCAATTTGACGAAAAGGCTTTTGTAAAGACTCAAGACTTTCATCAACACCAGGCATTTTACTATACGAGCACCAGTCATATTTCAGAAAATCGAAGCCCCAGGCGGCAAACTGCCGGGTATCCTGTTCCTCATGTCCATACGCTCCGGTAAAACCGGTACAGGTGATATTGCTAGGTGAAGTGTAAATCCCTGCTTTCAGTCCCTTACTATGGATATAATCGGTCAAACCGTTCATGTCAGGAAAATAAAAATTAGGCAAAATATTTCCCTGATCATCTCTTGGTGGACCTATCCGTTTAGGATCCTTCTTGTACGTTATAGCATTCGACCAACAGTCGTCAATGTTCACATAAGTGTAGCCAACATCTGCCATTCCACTACTGATCATCAAATCAGCCGCTTCGCGTGTCATCTCATCAGTTATTCTGTCGTAATGGGCATACCAGGAATTCCATCCCATCGGTGGCGTGAGGGCAATTTTGTCGCCAGCAATAATCTTAAAGCTCCGTTTATCCTTCCCTTTTGAATTCTTTGCCTGAATAATGATCTCAAATTCTCCTTTTACAGGAACTGTTCCGGAAATAATACCGGTTGAAGAATCGAGTTTTAGTTCTGAAGGTAATCCTTTTGCTGAAAAACGAATCGGACGTTCCCCCTGGCAAGGAATTCGATATAGAAAGGGATGTCCGGGCCGGCAGCCATAAACCAGTGGTCCATTGATCCTGGGTTGAGGTTTCGATGCAGGTGTTAACACCTCGGGTTGAGATGTTTCTATTTGCTTTTCGATTGATTTGCAATAAGATTCGATTGGTGTAACTTGCAGTAAAAAGAAGAATAACAAGAACAAATAAGTAGTCGATTGAAGTTTCATATTATGTTTGTTAGGTTAAATTTCGAATTTGTATTTCTAAACCAGAAATATTCCGGTGTATCAGTAAAATCAATTCATCTTATTGTCCGAAGACAAAATCGTATTTAGTATCCGGGGTTCTCCAATAGATTTGGATTAGCGCCTGTCCTGGCCAACGTAATAGGTAAATAGTAATTCTTCTCAAAAAATACCGGAACTTTAACGGTTCCCTCAAAATTTGGAACGATCTTCAATTTGTATTTAAGGGTTTGATAATCCAGTATATAACGCAATCCTGATCCATTTGCAGATAGATCGTGAACTGCCGTTCTCCACCTGCGCGTATCAAAATAGCGATGGGTTTCAAATGCCAGTTCAACTCGTCTTTCATGCCTTATTTTCTCCCGATCAATGCTCCCCATTTGAGCAATACCGGCTCTGTCTCTTATTTGATTAACCGCATTCAAAGCATCTCCGGTTTTTCCAAGTTCAAAAGCTGCTTCTGCATAATTCAACAATATTTCGCCATATCTGAAAATCTGAAAACATTGTTGTGAATTACCCCAGTTACCATCATTATTTTCATCAAGATACTTCAGTACTCCAAAACATGTACTAGTGATATTTTGATTTCCTTTAGGCAGAATGCCATTAAATGATTTAGCCGTTTCTATGTTTCCGTCTGGTAGCAGAATTCCATTGTGATAGTCAAGATGTTTTCCCTTCCAAAGTGTTTGGTTTGTATAAATGGTGGCGAAAAATCTAGGATCTTTATTTGCCCACAATTCATCCATCGTCCACAAGCCATTTTGAATGACAGTTGCATCAAGTTTTCCGGAACTGCCATCAATGTACTCATATTGTTCAACCATTTCCAGATAAGGATTTTCAGTTGAGCCACCACCCCAACCATTTGGATTTGGGCCATTGAAGAAGTCAAAGCCGGTTCCCAATCCGCCATTTTTGAATAATATACTGTTATGATCTTTCGCGAAAATTACTTCAGAATTGAATTTATCTAAAAATAGTTGTCTGTAATTTTTCACCTTGTCGCCAGGATATTTATTGTAAAGAGCAAACAAGCCACTATTTATAATTTGCTGCGAAGCGCTGTAAGATTGCTGGTAAAAACTATTTGCTTTAGATTGATCAATTCCAACCACTCCATTTAATTTTACGGTGCCAAATTGAGCAATACTTCCTGCATATAGAGCAGTTCTTGATTTTAATGCTAAAGCGGCATATTTACCTGGTCTTCCAATATTAACGTTGGAAACAGTTTCCGGAAGATCATTTACGATTGCATCAATTTCAGAAAGAATAAAATTATACACAGATTCTTCATTGTCTCTTTGGGGATATAATTCAGCTTGCGGATCGTATATTCCCTGTGCCTTTGTTATTAAAGGTACACCGCCATATCGTTTAACAAGGCTGAAATAGGCAAAAGCTCTTAAAAACCTGGCTTCTGCTACTTTTCCTTTAATTAGAGCCAAATCTATTGACGAGGAAGGTACTCTGGTAATAAATTCATTACATTTTCTTATTTGAGAATATCCCTTATCCCACCAGTCCATTAGCCCCCCATTTATGTCTAACCCAAACTTATAGCGGGAATATGCGGAACCCTGGTAACCATCTCTGCAATCGTCGCTCACCAAATTTGCGGCAAACAAACCAGTATAAATATCATCCTCGGTCCAATTTTTAGTAATACGATACAGGGTATTGCATTCACGGTCAAAAACAGTCATTTGCGCATATATATCAGAAAGATAGGTATCTACCAAAATAGGGTCGTTCCATAAAACAGCATCTGAAATTATATCCAAAGGCTGACTGTTCAGAACCTCCTTTTGACAAGATGCCAGTCCTAAAAGGCAGATTAGAATTCCTATATATTTTTTCATTAGGTTGTTGTTTATAATTTGAAACCTAAAAAGTTATATTAATTCCAAGAGATTTGGTTTTCTGTTGTGGATAATAATAACCGAACTCACCTGACGGGGATTCCGGATCTATCTGATATTCTCTTAATTTATCGAAAGTTAAAAGATTAGTTCCGGCGATATAAAATCTGAATCCACTAATTTTGGTTTTTTGCAACCAATGTTTAGGCATATTAAACCCAATATTTATAGACTTCAATCTTAAATAACCAGCATTTTTAAAGAAGTAATCCGAAAACAAACCATTACTTGCTGCACCGCCCAAACGTGGAACCAATGCATCGGGATTGTTATTTGCAGAAGTCCATCTCAACTTATATGTTTCGGCGTTTGTTAAAAAACTGGACATTCTACCGATGTTAATATATTTATCATAGCCAAATGCACCCTGAAACAAGGCTGACAGATCGAACATTTTATACTTTATGTTGATATCAAAGCCTAACATCCAATGTGGAAATGTACCCCGACCAATTTCAACCTGGTCTTTCCAATCCAATTTGCCATCATTGTTAGTATCTTTATACCTTATGTCTCCCGGACGAAGAGTTTTGTTCTCTTTTTGATCTAAATCAAATTCCAATTCATCAATTTCATTCTGGCTGGTAAATAATCCTTCCGAGACATAACCAAAAGTTCGGTCTGTCCATCTGCCCGACATTTCATAGACACTTTTCTGATCGGGGTCCGTGTAGGTAGGTTCCTCAAAATGATCCCATTTGGATCGTGACCATGAAATGTTTCCACTAATATCATAATCAAAACTTCCCAATTTGCCATAACTTCCCAGTTTGAATTCGAACCCCCTGTCGTTTAGGCTATTTATATTTACAGGTGGTAAATATGATCCAAAGGTCGAAGGCAAAGAAGTTATTAAAGTACTTGGAATACCAGTACGTTCACGATAAAAAACATCTCCCTCACCATATAATTTTCTCCTCCACAATGAAAAATCGATGCCAACGTTAGAGATTGCAACTTTTTCCCATGTTAAATCCGGATTTGCCAATCCGGTAGAAGCCATTCCCTGAACTTGAATGCCACCAAATATAGTGGGCGCACCTAATCTATATCCTGACAAATACGCGAAATTACCCACATTGTCCAGCCCCGATTCACCATAGCTCGCTCTTAATTTCAGACTTTCGAGAAAACTGATTTTTTTCATAAAGTTTTCTTCACTAACACGCCAACCTAATGAAATACTTGGGAAATACCCCCATCGTGCATAGGAAGGGAATTTAGCGGAAGCATCGGCCCTTAATATGGACTCCAACAAATATTTATTTTTGAAAGAGTAGTTTAATCTTCCTACGTAACTTTTTCTTCCCATTTCAGTAGCCATCCCATCAATAGATGATGTTGAAACATCGCCCATAAATAATTCTTCAATAGCAGGGGTTAAAAAGTTGCTTCTGCCTCCATATACGAGATCAGTTCTGTAACCAATCGCTTCATAAAGAGCCAGAATATTAAGGTGATGGTCATTTTTTATTGTATTATCATAATTAAAAGAGAATTGACTTGTCAAAGTACGCCCCCTAAGATCACCTACTGAAAGCGTAGCCTTTGGATTCAAACTGGAAGCTATTGTATAGGTATCACTTGCAATATCATAATTATATGTCACTTGAGGTTTGCCAATAGTTTTGCTAAAAGAATAGTCCTGTAAATAATTAAAAAAGCCTTTTACTGATAAGCCTTTTATTGCCTTAAAGGTATAGTTCAATGCAATACTTCCCTTTAACTTCTGCGCCTCAATATTACTAAACCCGCTTATTGCTCCATTGGTACTAAAATTCGCGGTCGAAGAGCCTCCTGCATAAGAATTTTTAGATGGATCGGGTAAGTGAGCAGGATAAATTGGTTTGCAATTCCAGAAATCTTCAAATGCTTTAACAGAATTGGTATTTTGCAGCATTCGATATGGAAAACTTCGGGTTTCATCAGAGGCTGCAATGTCTAATTGTAAAGTCAGATTATCAAGAATTTTTGTATCAATATTCGATTGGAGATTATACCTCGTATAATTTCCGCCATTATTTTTCCATATAGTTTGCTGATCGGTATATCCAATGAAGCCGTAGTATTTTATCCTTTCGCTTCCTCCTGCAATTGATAAATTGTGCTGTTTAAGAGGTGCATCGTCCCGAATCAATTCTTTGTACCAGTTGGTATTAGGATATTGAGGATCATTACCATCGTAGTATTTTTGAACCTGTTCTGCGGTAAATGGAGCGGTAGCTTCAGGTTTACCCTGATTAAGCCATGTTTCTCTGCTCATTTCAGCATATTGGCCTGAATTGGAAGTTTTGGGCATAATTGTATTACCCTGCATAGTATAAGAAGTGTTCAACGTAATAGTCGGTTTTCCTTCTTTACCTCGCTTGGTGGTAATTAGAACAACTCCATTACCGGCTCGTGCACCATAAATAGCTGCAGCACCATCTTTTAATATTGTAATTGCCTCAATCTGATTTGCGTCAATCGAATTAAAATCTGCTTCAATTCCATCTACAATATAAATTGCAGTGCCAAAACCACGGATTCGCAATGTTGCAGCGTCGTATCCCGGTAACCCGCTCGATTGTTGAGAAATAAGCCCAGGCAATCGTCCAGCCAGGGAAGCTCCAATATTCGCTATTGGCGCAGCAGTTAGTTTGTCAGATTGAAGAGAAGCTACAGAACCGGTTACAGTTGCTTTTTTTTGCACTCCATAACCAACGGCTACAACTTCCTCAATTCCAATTATTTCGTCTGTAAGCATTACGTTAATTGTTATTTTATTACCCACTGCTATCTCTTGCTTGTTCATCCCTACGAATGAAAACTGCAATGTTGCATTTTCAGGAATATTTGACAATGTATAATTCCCATCCATATCTGTAATGTCCCCGGTTGTTGTACCTTTTACAACCACAGAAACACCTGATAAACCAGCTTCTGAAGAGTCGGTGACTTTACCGGAAATGGATTTTTGTTGTTGATTACTAACTACATCTTCAGCTGGAGACAATACTACTTGACGATCAAATATTTTGTAACTGATGTTTGTATTCCTGAACAATGCATTCAAGGTGTTTTCAAGGTTTTGATTTTCAACTTTGAGACTTACTTTTTGTGCAACGTCCACTAGTTTGCCGTTGTATAAAAAGTAATATTCAGACTGATCTTCAATTGTTCCAAGAATATTCTCAATTGTAGTGTTCTCTTTTGCTAAGCTAAATAGAGTATTTTGCGAATACAAATTATTCGTAAAAAACTGAATTGCAGATAGTAAAACAACAAATAGAGTAATTTTCATCTTTCTATTTTTTTAAGCGGGATATAAATGTCCGCTTCCCCACATTGGAAATGATTATTTTTTTACATTTTTGTAAATATTAAGTTTGTACTTTAATAAGGTCTTGCCACACAGGACTAATCTGAAGGGAAGTTGACAGCTTCCCTTTTTTTTATAAGTTCAGTTAATTTTAGATTTAGTGCATAATCTTATTTTTTAGAGATAATCACTTTTCGTTTACTGAATGATGAATCGTCTAGTTTTGAACCTGAAATTATTTTATAAGTTATCGGAGAACTGTAAGACAGAAGAGTTAATGCTTCTTCAAGTGATTCCTGTTTAAATGTTGCTGTAAATACATATCCACTCTTAGATAATTCATCATCAAAAATGATCTCCGCATTAAACCACCTTCCAAGACGCGTAGCAACATCGTGTGTATTATCATGCTTAAATATCAGTAAGCCATCAATCCAGGCCAAATATTTTTTCCCATCTGCATTAAGAATCCGGTATTGCTTTTCTGCCTTGTCTAAAATGAAAATTTCCTTTTCTTTTAGTTGAGTAAGTTCATTCTGTTTAGCTTTGGAATATGCCAGTAAAGAAACTTTTCCCTGTTCCAGATAGGTGGTTATTTCTTTGTCTTCCAGATAATTAGATATATTGAAGCGAGTACCGGTAACCTTTACTTTGTATCCATTTAAATCAACATAGAATGGGTGATCTTTGTCTGATTCTACCTGAAAATAAGCTTCACCGGTTAGCTTTACCTCGCGGGAATCGCCATTGAACTCATCAGGATATGTCAATTTGCTTCCTGAATTCAACCATACTTTTGTTCCATCGCCTAACAGAATTTGCGAACGGACACCAAAAGCAGTTTCCGAACTTTTCATGACAAGATTTTCTTTTGTGCTTTTTGATGCATCAGAAATAGTCCAGGCTGTATAGATCAGCAGAGGTATTATCAGTATAGCTGCAACTCTCTGAAAATTCAGCATTATTGTATTTCCCTTTGTTGGACGTTTAAGTTTTTTCTTGACCATTAAAAGGTCCCGGTCAACATTTATTCTTTTCATTGCACCCAGTCTGTCATAATAAGTCAATAATTTTACTACTCTATTGTACTCTGATTTATTCTCCAGAGACAAATCAAGCCAGGTTTGCAACTCATCATGCTGTTGCTTATCCAGTTCGCCGGAGTAATCCAGCATAATTAAATGATATATTATTTTTTCGTTTCCCACTTTACAGGTGTATTTACATTACATAGGACGTAATTTATAGAATTACCCCCCATACAATTTCAGAAAATAATTGAAGAAAAGTAATCAGAATTATCGAAGAAAGTGAAAAAGCTCGAAAATAGCCAGCAATGGTAAGTAATCTTTCAATTCTTCTCTTAAAATATGGAGTGCTTTTGTTATCTGATTCTCTACTGTTTTTTCAGATAAATTCAACTTTAATGCAATTTCACGGTTTTTTAGACCTTGTAAACGACTTAGCTCAAAGATCTCACGGCAACGTTCCGGTAATTTATTCAGGCTATTATTAAAAAGAGCCTCCAGTTCAGATAAGACATAGGTTTCAAATGATTCATCAGAAATATCTTGCTGAGGTGTAATTTCCTGAACTTTTATACTTCTGTTTTTCTTTCGCAGGACGTCAAAACATTTGTTTTTTACAGAGACAAACAAATATGACCGAATTGAAAATTTGACATCTAATTTCTCACGGTCATTCCACAGTTTAACGAAAACATCCTGAACAATATCTCTTGCTTCTTCTTCCGGCAAAGAGATCATCTTTTGAGCGTAAACACAAAGACCTGAATAGTAATAATTAAAGATAAAATCGAATGCATATTCTTTTCCCCTCTTCATTTCTTCAAATAAGAATAGCTCGTTTATCGGATAGTTCTTGTCCATCGAAAGCGTATTAGATTTTCAAAGAATAAAAGTAAAATAATTTCAGACTTATCTACAGGTTAAAAATAGCGAATAGTGTAAACACTAAATCTGCATCGATTCCATTAAAATATGCAGTCCACAACTAACAAAAGTACACCAATAAACCTGACCAATTCATGCTTTCTGAATGGATCATATAAGTTAAAGCCAATTTGACCTCAAAATTTTAAGCAAATAGCAAAAGGAAAGGGAATAGATTGCGAAGCGGCATTATGCCGTAGTTTTTTGCTACATGCAGTACTTGTCTGATTTAAATTAGGAATACCTTTGAATAAAACCGGAGAATATGAAATCAACACCTTAATGATATTAATACCAAATTTGACGCCATTGAAAAATAAACGCCGTAATTGTCTTAATTACAGCGTTTTGCGATTTTCATCGTGATCCTACCGGGATTCGAACAACACATTGAATTTTCCAAAATCATTCAGGAAAATGGCAATAACTTACTCAATATTATTAGCGACATTATGGATTTCTCGAAAATAGAGTCGGGTCAGATTAGAATTAAAAAAAATCAATTCCTGGCCAATGAACTACTTAAAACTTTGGTAAAAGAATATTCACAAAAAGCGGTAGAGAAAAATATTTGTTTGCGCATTGATCCAAACAATTTAACAGAAGAAGTATATGTTGATAACGATAATAACCGCGTAAAACAGGTTCTGGTGAATTTTGTATCAAATGCTTTAAAATTTACAGAGGTGGGATTCATCAACATAGGGCTCCGAAAAGAAAATGATAATATTAAATTTTACGTTAGTGATACAGGCATTGGTATTGACAAAGAACACCATCACTTAATTTTTGAACGCTTCAGGCAAGTTGAGACGGCAAACACCCGCCGATATGGTGGAAACGGTTTGGGTTTGGCCATTTCAAAGAACCTGATTGAATTAATGGGTGGTGAAATAGGAGTAGAATCGGCGAAAGGTAAAGGATCAACTTTTTATTTTTCATTACCATTATAGGCTCACTTCATTATAAATAATATGATTGTCCGTTTGCATACCTATTTGGTATTTTGCATCAGTCAGTTTTGGTCATTTATTTTCATTCTGTTGTCTTTTTCTGGCAAACTTATACCATTGCTCATCGGGATATGTCTAAAAGCTGGCAACCGCTGTTGTCGAGTGTGTCCTGAAGTAAACGGACAAATTTAGAAATAAAGAAAGTTCATTTACATGCTGTATAAAAGATGAAGGGGTTTCCGAAAGGTATCCTGTTTTCCGCACATTTCAAAAAGAGCCTCTGGAAGGCCTGATTTTATTGGGATGAATTTTGGAAATGGGTGTCCCATTTGTAATTTCGGGCATGTTTGTACGAAAGAAGTTAAAT